>JAKSDI010000278.1 GCA_022360175.1 Chitinophagales bacterium | reverse complement strand
GGAAATTTTGAAAGTGCAGGTGTTCAACAAACAGGCTTTTTTGCTCCTGATGATGCCAGAGCAATCGTTGTATTAAAATCAAAACCTTTAGTTTTGGTAGCTAACAATGATGATCAGATGCAATTTTTCAATTTGAGATAACATCTATAAACGACTTCATATTAAGCGGGTGATCTACAAACAGTTTGTAGATCACCCGTTTTTATTGCCCAGCAGGCTTTTACTTCCGTTTAAAGGTATAAGTCCCTTCAGACTCCCGATATACTGTACCCCCCGAAGCTTCATCTATAGTAGATTCACTAGCAGCATATTCCAGTACCAATGTCGTTTCATCCAGAAGAATAATTGTTGCCCGCCTGGTGCGTTCTTGTTCTGTCAGGACGATGAGCATATCCTCTTCTTGTTCCCAGCTACCAGCTTCAATAAATAACTGATCTCTCGCCGTGATGAAAGATGGATAGCCATTGGTTGTATACTCCAATCTGATATCATAATCTCCTGTAGTCGTAAATTCATTAGGATTCTCGGAAAAAGTGATGGTAAGATTCATGTTAGTTGCCGTCCCAGTATAATTGCTAGTAGATGATTGGCCGCCAGAAATGGCCGAACTTGTCAAGGTGTAATCCAGGGCTGTCATCTGCCAACTTCCTGTTAGGCCATCGGGATCACCGACTCCATCATCATCTGAGCATGCAGTAATTACTAAAAGAGCAAATGCAAGAATGGTCCAAAATAATTTCATTTTCATAGCTATAAGTATTAATGATTTAGAAAGAACTGAATTTTAAAATGCTTGAATAAGCTTGACTAACAATATAAGTAAAAGCTTGTTTGGAAATTATTAATTGGTCTACAAATGTTCCTTTTTTATTTATACATCAGCTATTTTTCGCTACGTACACTTCCTCTATGCAGCTCAAAATGAGCTTTGTCTAAACAAAAAATGATCTATTTTCGACTCAAAGAACAAATCCCAAACAAGCTCTAATATTTTCTTTTACTGGCTTGATTACTTAATTTTGGCTTATCAAACGCTCTTTATCATTTCTAAATATAAGCTATGAAAACGTTCTCTATCACACTAGCACTGTTGTGCTGTTATGCTTTTTCTTTTGCTCAATCTGATTCTACGGCTACTGAAATCAAAGAAGATTTCAATAAAATAGTAGAAATGCCACGTTTCCCTGGCTGTGAACATTTGCCAGCAACAGAGAGGAAAAAATGTGCGGATTTGTCAATGTTAAAATACATCTATTCACATATCAAATATCCTCCAGCTGCTAAAAAAGCTGGAGTAGAAGGCACAGCAATAGTGCAGTTCACAGTAAATACAGACGGAACTTTATCTGACACTAAAATTGTTCGTAACCCTGGTTATGGAACAGGTGAAGAATTAGAAAGAGTAGTACATCAAATGGTTGAAGATAATATTATATGGATTCCTGGTAAAAATCAGAAAGGAGAGTTCACCAGGGTAATGTTTAATTTACCTATTAAGTTTCGATTGTAAGAATTACTCCTTATAAACCGTACCGCAGTTTACCAGTGGCGCCCAGGTTTAACAAGCTTGATTTAAACTGTACGGCGGTGGTAAACCGCGGTACAGTACTGGCGCTCGAGTTCACTCATTTTCTATTCTCAAAGATTATTCTTTATCATTTCTAAATATAAGCTATGAAAACGTTCTCTATAATACTAGCACTGTTGTGTTGTTATACTTTTTCCTTTGCACAGTTTTCTAATCCAATCCAGCTTCAGGGTAGTTGGGAGATAAGTATCATTGAAAGCAGCAAAGATGTAAAGAAGGATATTTTTAAACCTTACCTCGGGCAAAAGGTCCATTTTCTGGAAGATAAAAAACTGATCCTGGAAACGGATGAAGGATATTACTTCACTACATATGCCTATAATTACAATAAGCTGATTTTTGCCGGGCGTACTTATGACGTAAGCATCAATACAGCAAAACAGCTCATTTTAGGAATTGACATAAATAATGGGTTCCGGCCTTACAAAGCGACCTACACGCTTAATGCCATTCCAAACGTTGACACGATAAAATTCAATGATTTTAATTCACTCATTTCTAAAGAAGAACTTGGAGGTATATCCACTCAAGGTTTTTATTATCGTTTTGATACAAAAAAACGTAAAAACACCTTTGTGCGATTATTACCCGATAGTACCTTGATTTTTTTGTCTGATACACGATCTCCTGCTGATATCTACCATCATTTAAACAACTTTTATATGCTCACTAAACAAGTATCATATAATGAGAGGTCCTTTACTATGATACATTCCGAAACTTATAAGCATCAATTATATGATAAATCAATTATAACTGCTTATGCTAAATCAGATTTCAGAATGCAGGATGGCACATTACAGGAGGATTTATTAAAGTATACTTTTAACAAGGATACTTTAGATAACCTATCCTATTCCTATCAATATATACCTACCAATAAATTAGGTTATTGGTTTAAAAAGATGGGGAGTAAAGCTTTAGATAAAGAAAACAGAATATATCCTATCTTATTAATACCTCCACAAATTTCAACTACAGAAATAAGAGAAATTTTTAAAGTAGTAGAGGAAATGCCACGTTTTCCTGGCTGTGAAACCGAACCTCCTGCCAAACGAAAAAAATGTGCAGATAAGCTTATGCAAAAATACATAGAAGAAAATGTCGTGTATCCCGTAGGAAATAAAAATTCAAAAAATGAAGTAACTGCTGTGGTTCAATTTATAGTTAAAAAAGATGGTTCATTAGAAGATATCAGAGTCGTACGTGATCCAGGCCTTGGAACAGGCGAAGCTGCGGAAAGAGTTGTGCACAAAATGAAAGAAGATGGTATTATCTGGATCCCTGGAAAACAACGAGGAAGACCTGTAAATGTAATGTTCAATCTACCTGTTCGATTTAAATTATAATGAACCTTCTTGTTTCAATCGCTTGTTTTAAACCATACAGCAGTAGTAAACTGCAATACAGTAGCCTGGGCATCAGTTTACCACTGGTACCCAGGTTTAATAAGCTCGATTTAAACTGTACGGCGGTGGTAAACCGCGGTACAGTGCTAGTGCTTTACTCTTTTTTATTATCAAGGGCCAACAACATCAGCCCTGCTCTGACAAACACACCATCCTTTAAATACTCGCCTTGCAGATAGCCCGTAGTTTTATAACCAATAGTACTATAGATGCTTAAGGGATAATCGCCTTTGGAAATCTTGAATGCCAATCCCAGTTTAGCAGCTCCTCCTATTCCGGCATCCCTCTCATCCAATTCCTCTCCTCCTAAAACAAGTGCAGGCTGTCGCCAAAAATCCAGCCCGGCATCTACTCCCAGCCAGGCATTATTAATGATATTTGTTTTATTGATACCCATTCCCCAGTGTTTACCAAAAAAATCGTCTCCTATCCTTACATAAGCATTGATGACAGATTGATCAGTACGCAGCGCATTTTCTACATATATCTCTGTACCAAATGGAGATACTCCCATATAGAAGAAGGGAAGACAATCATACTTACCGATAGGGATCATGGGTAAAACGGCCGTTTCATTACCGCTCCAGATGTATTCTTTTAGAAGTACCCACAAGGCATAATAATTCAATGGATTAAAATAATTGACGAGGGCTCTTTTTTTCAGATACTCAACAGTAAAGGGTGTTTCTTCCAGATCGTAGTCATAATGTCTATTCATTTGACGATAATAACTAAACATGTCATGGAAAGAAGTATTGTTATCCTCATCAATACTCCTGATATAGCGAGATACACCAATAAAGTTTGAATAGTACAGGTAAGCTTCACTATAGGGAATTTGCCCTGATTGAACCCATTTATTTCTCAGCGCATTCGCAAAAATAGTAGTGCTCTCTACCCCACCTATTGTTCTCATAATAAATTCCTCGTCAGATACCATTCTATTTCCAGAATGAGGGCCATAATAGATTTTGCCTCCCCCTTGGGGAAAATCGATCACATAAGTACTTTCAAAATAGCCATACTCTCGTGCTCTGGCTCCATGCCCAAATACTTCATGCTGAAATACCTTCCAAAAATCGGTCAGGGTTTTGTCTATAATGACCGTTTTGCTCAAACGATATCCTATATTCAAGGCTTTACCCGTCCACTTTTTTTCTTTAAATAATTGTGGCTTTAAGTACTGACCTTCTACACTGGAAAACATATAATGGGCAGTAGAAAGCAGTTCGGCACCCATCACAGGAGATTTGGTCCTATCATAAAGTAAATAGTAACGGCTTTGGGCTTTCGCCAAAAAAGGAGTTAAGAGTAATATTAAGAGAGTAGCTTTTTTCATGCATTTAAAATAAGGATTTTTTCTTTAGACTTAGAACCCACACACCAGCTCAAAGCTGATGTATGGGTATGATAAACTTTTTAAAACTAGGCCACGGTGGTAAACCGCGGTCTAGTAGCCTGGACATCAGTTTCCCACTGGCGTCCAGGTTTCATAAGCTTTTAAAAACTGTATTGCGGTGGTATCCCACGGCACCGTAGCTTATATCTATTCCAGTTTCCCAATAAGCCCCCAACCGTTAGCCTTATCAATTACTACACAATACAAGGTATTTTCGCCCTTTTTAAGGTCAAGGAAGAGTTTATTGGCATTGATATCAATATGCCCTTTGTGTTCGGGGCCTTTTGCACGAAAAGCGTTATTCCCATGATAGAGTAGTTTACCATTGAGATAGACCATAATTTTATCACTATAGTCAAAAGAAAATGCTTGAGTTTTATCCCGATCAGCAACAATGGTAGTAGAGGCAACCGTATAGAACTCCTGATTGCGCTCAAACTGGCCAGATGATGCTCTTTTCAGGTGCTTGGAGATTGGCAGTAAACCACTTGCTTCCGTTTGTGCTTTTATAGTTTCTGTATTTGCAAATTCCTTAAAATTGAGTGCTTGAGTTGGTAATGGTGTTGCTGCAGTCAACTGCCATTCTATTATAAGATTTGGATCTATCACAGGTGCCATCTTTTCCTTTGTTGATGGCTGAACCTTTTTGGGAGTATATCTAAAGTTGGAAAACTGGCAATCAAATAGAGCAAATAGGCCTATCTCCCCTACTCTATGATCCGTTTCCATTCGATCTATGTGCAGGACTTTCTCATCATTGACATACACATCCAATTGTTCATTAGCAATTTCCAAGCGGAATTTATTCCAGCCTGTATTTTTAAATCTAACCTTGGCCTGGTATTCTCTATACAATTGCCAGGTCAGTTCGCCATTATAGGTGGGGGCATATTGTATGGCATCTACCTGTGTAGATTTATGCATCCGCATATATGCCTCTTCCATTGTACCATCCTGTTTTCTAAAGATGATACCAGCAAAACCTCTCGACTGAGTCGCATATACATCTACTTCAATTGTCCCATTGGAAAAGGTTTGTCCTTTAACCACAGCTTTGCCGTGCAGTGCCATTGTTTTTTTCGCATCTATGGTTTTAAATGAATGTTTTGCACTGTGTTCCATTTCCCAATGGGCCTCATCCATAGGCACTGAGATAGATTGATGCTGACCGAATGCTTCCTGAGAAAGTAGGAATATTCCTAAAAAAATAAATAGTGGTGATTTCATAATTGTACTGATAATGATTTAAACTTATAGAATGTCCCCCTCAGTCCTACGGACAGCTCCCCCAAGGGAGCATAAAGCCCCCTGATAGAGTATTATTGGATAGGTTGACTGAAAGCCAAGAGAGGAATAAATGTCAATCTCTTCAAGTACAAAAATCAAAGGTGTCAGGTATATTCACCATATCATTTTATCATCATTTTCTATCACTTTGGTATGTTTCTCTATATTTTCTGGGAGAGATTCCTTCTAAACGATTAAAAAAACGCGTCAGATTATTGGCTTCACTAAAATGGAGCTGGTCTGCGATTTCTGAAATATTTCGGTCTGAATAACGCAGCTCCATTTTTATTTCCTGCAATAAGCGATATTGAATAAGCTCTCTTGAAGTACTGCCAAAATGAGCTCTCACAATTTTATTTAGCTTATGCCTAGATACCTGAAGCAAGTTGCAATACTCATCAACAGTATGCAATTCTCTTATATGCTGCTCCAGTATTTCCTTAAATCTATAGGCCAGCGAATTGGCTTGTGTTTCAGGTGAGAGGCCAAAACGGTTTGAATAGATACGATTCAATTTACCAAGAGAAAAATAAAGGAGAGATCGGATGATGTGAGGGCTATCAGATTGGAAATTTTTGATCTCCGCTATAATCTCACTAAAGGTAAAGCGGATAAGTTCGTATTCCTCCGCAGATAAAGCCAAATGTTGCGGGTGTTTGGAATTATAGAAGTACTGTAAGCGATAAACAAATAGCTTGTCATTAAAAAAGTCTGCTAGAAAGTCATTTTGAAAGACCAGATGGAATCCCTTCAGTCCATTTAGGTCAATATGACAAGCCTTTTTTTGGAATGGTGAGGTGAAAAACAAATTATGCGCCCCTATACAGATGTTGTGCCCATTCAATTCTATATAGCCATGAGCTTTTTCAAAAACGAGTATCTCAAAAAAATTGGTGGTATGAGGCGCTGGCTCAAAATCAAGATTTGGATTCTCTTCGAATGTGTGTAAATCCATTAAGAGTTCAAATCCGTATTTCTCTTTTTCGAATAGAAACGTACGCACAATAATCTATTCCATTTCTTCCTCTCTTTTTCTATTTCGCCACCAAACATATCCAATCGCGCCAATTACAAGATAAGGGGTAGCCAACATGTATAGAATCCCCTGATTAAGGCCTTTACCATCCGTACCACCACTTTTAAGGTTACTTTCGGCCGACATACGGCACATAGGACACTGTGCAATAGCTACCGTTGGCGCCACTACCGTTGATAAAGTAAACGCCAGAGCTATAATGCTGATATATTTATTGATACGCTTCATCTTAATATAATTTATGCATAATAAGGCATTAGCATGAGATATGCAATTGGCCCCGTAATAGTAACATACAACCACATAGGGTATACCCATCTTGCCATCTTACGGTGCTTTTCAATCTGCCCGGTATATGCTCTTATAAAAGTAAACAATATGAACGGCAAACTGATCGCTGCCAGGAAAATATGGCTCAATAATATGATTAAATAAATTACCCGGCTAGATCCTGCTTCTGCCAATTCTTCCGCGCTCAGCACACCATCATGGTTTAAATCTCCAAATAAGGTTTCAGGAGTTGTGAAATGGTACGCAACATAAGACAATAAAAATAGCACAGACAAACCTACTGCCATGTAAATAGCTCTTTGATGAGCAATTACATTTTTCCGTTTGATAAAATATAAAGCTACCAAAAGAGCAACTGCTGCCCATGCATTCAGTGTAGCATGAAAAGGAGGCAAAAAGCTCATATCCATACCTTCTGGAAGTTCAATTTTCACCCGTCTCATCATCCCGACCAGGGTTAATACAACCGCTGTAACTATCCAGGCAGCTACATTTAATTTTTTTGCCAGTTCTAGGTTTTTACTTGGAATATGGTCCATTTATTTTTCGGTTTCGCGTTCAAAGATAATATCCTTCTCTTCCAGTGGGTGCAGATTGAGGGTAATATGCTTTACAAGACGTTTTACATCCTCCTCTTGCTTTATATCATAAAAACCCTTTACAACCGCACTATCTGCAAAAAACAGCAAAGAATTGTCTACCAGGCTCATATTTCGCTCCTCAAAAGGAAGCTTAAGTGCAGATGAAAGCGCTTTCACTTCAGTACTATTTAAAAAGAATACCTGCTCTTCATCGATTAGCATACTATCGCTAAGCATTTGTTTAGCATTAACAACAGCACTCATAGAGGTATCTGCTGAAAATGTTACAAAATAAACATCCTTCCGCTCATCAAACTGATGATACAGCTTTGTAAGTAATGGCAGATATTTGTCTTTATGGCTTTCGCTATAAAAGTGTCCAATAAGCAAGTAATCTTTGAACCGATCCAGGGCGACTTCTTCTCCATTATAATTGGAGAAATTCTGATTCGGGACATTTGCAATAGCCTGCTGCTCTGCCCGGGCTTCCAATCGGTAATTCAAGCCTGTCTGAAGGTAATACCAGGATACTAAAGGAAAGACTACTAGCATTAGCAACAATCCTCCTATTTGCACCCAATTCTTTTTGCCTTTATTACTCGCCATTTGATAATTTGTTTTTTAGAGTTTGTTTGGAAATTATTAATTGGTCTGCAAATGTTCCTTTTTTATTTATACTTCAGCTCTTTATCGCTACGTACCTCATCAGTATGCAGCTCAAAAGGAGCTTCCTCTAAACAAAAAATGATCTATTTTCGACTCAAAGAACAAATCCCAAATAAACTCTTAGATATAGTTAGCAAATCTAAAGCCTTTTAATAAAAATGGGGCAGGAAAGTTGAACTTCCTACCCCATTTTTACTTTATTGTGAAACTAATATTACATTACCAAACGGTAGGTAGTTTCATCAAGCAGGTAACCTTCCTGCGTGTTCTTTGTTTCTTCTGTTGCAGACTCTTCGTCCTTATCCTGGATCAAGTCACGGCGTTCTTTCCAAGAGTTACCTTCCTGGAAGAAAGCAATCACAGCCCATATCAATAAAGCAGTAGGTAGCAATACAGTCATAGCTAAGCCCTTTACTTCATAGCGCATGTGCATAAATTCGTAAATGATAAAGTAAGCTTTATATAGCGAAAGTGCTATCAGTATTAGGCCAACTACATATGCCAGCCAGGTATAATCTTCCAATCCGGGAATAACGTATCCCTTACCAAGTAGTGAGAAGAATACTTCAATAAGTGTCACTACTCCTAATAAGATCAAGCCTTTAAATACCGCTTTCTTCGATTCTTCGTAGCTTAAATGTCCCATTTTATTAATTCTTTTTCGGATGATTTAAAGGAGGTAAAATACCAGGAATACAAATACCCAAACAAGGTCTACAAAGTGCCAGTAAAGGCCAATCTTTTCTACCATTTCGTGACCATTCTTACGCTTCATATACAGTCCACTTGCAGCATTGATCAAAATGATCAATAAGAATACTACTCCCGAAAATACGTGGAAGCCGTGGAAGCCTGTAATAAAGAAGAAAAGGGCACCAAATGCCTTAGGCCCAAATTCCTGTTGCTTGATCATTCCAGCATCAGGGCCTTCTGTCACTTTAAACTTGCGATGAATAAATCCTTTATCATCAACGGTGTACCCAGCATGGTCACCCGCAGTATAGTCATGTGAATCGTGGTGATGAGCATCATCACCGTGACCATCATCATGTCCATGATCATCACCATGATGCCCTGCACCTGCTTTGTGAATCAGATAAGTTTCTCCTGCTTCGAACGCTTCATCCGTTTCAGAACCGTCTTCAGCAAGGTAAACCCCTGACTCAACGTGAGTTCCAAATGGATTCAGAGTTACAGACATATGCTCAGTCTTAATCAAGTTGGTCCATTCCCAAGCCTGACAGCCAAGGAAACCAAGACCACCAAGTACAGTCAAAAGCATCCAGAATACAACACCGTTTTTATTCTCACGATGCCCCTCCTGTACCGCACGAACCATAGTCACTGAACTAATAATCAGTAGGAAAGACATTATAGTCACAAAAATAAGTGGTGCGTTATGAATCCCAAAAGGAGCGGTAGAAAATACTACATCCGGTACAGGCCAGGTAGGGCTGCTGAAACGAAGCGCTCCGTAAGCAATCAGGAATCCGGCAAAGGTAAAAGCATCAGAAAGTAGGAAATACCACATCATCAGTTTACCGTAGCTAGCCTTAAACGGCGCTTTGCCACCTTCCCATGCATCTCCTTGCTGGTTATGCACGTCATGTTCCATTACGGTATCAGTTGTCGCCATCTGTTATCTGTAATTTTGTTTGTTAGCCTTGAGTGTTATTGTATAGTAAAAAATATCAACAGGTATACCCATAGTAAATCTACGAAATGCCAGTAGATCAACGTTAATTCAAAACGCAATTTTCTGGCAGGTGTTACCTGATGTGTTAGGGAATAAGCATGAATGATTGCTACCACTAAAGCAGCTACTCCTCCCAAAATATGGGCAGCATGCAAACCCGAAATAACATATATAAACGATCCCGAAGGATTAGTCGTCAATCCAACGCCTATAGCAGTAAGTGCTTGCCATCCCTGATATTGCAATACCAGGAAGGTCAATCCCAGTGCAAGCGTTACTAGTAAAAGTGAGCGATACATATTGGTCTTACCTTTTTTGAAAGACAGATAAGAAGCATGTAGTGCTACACTACTCAACAGAATCACTCCTGTATTAATGTAAAAGATATTTGGCAGGTTAAATTCCAGCCAATTTCCTGCAGCCTGACGCACAATATAGGCACTCGTAAAGGCTGCAAACATCATCATAATGCTCGCACAGCCCACCAAGAGTGCAAATTTCTTAGAATGAATTCTATTTCTTCTATATTCTGTCGCCACAACCGGTGCGTTCATATTGAAAAAAATTAAATCTTATCTGCAAACATTGCCAGCAATACAACCGGAATGTATGCAAAAGAGAAAAACATAAGTTGCAAAGCTGCCTTACGGTTACCTTGCTTATAAAAGTTCCAGCTAAAGCCTGCATATCCAATGGTTAGCCCCAAAGCAATCACTGCTGATATGCCTCCTGTAACACCTAGTAAATAAGGAGTAACAGATACTGGCATTAAAAACAGTGTATACAGAAATGCCTGAAAAGCGATAGAACGGCTTGGTACATTTCCGCTTTCCGTAGGTACCATTTTATATCCGGCTTTTGAGTAATCTTCAAATCCTAACCATGCTATAGACCAGAAATGAGGAAACTGCCAGAAAAACTGTATCGCAAATAATGTCAATGCCAAGATTGTCAACTGCCCTTGTGCAGCTACACATCCAATCATCGTTGGCAATGCTCCCGGTATTGCGCCTACTACTACTGCTATAGGAGACAAGCGTTTAACCGGAGTGTATAAAAATGCGTAGATAACCAGTGCCAGTGTGCCTAAGAAAGCAGCCCAGGGATTAAACAGTGCCAGGCATGAAATACCAAACAAAGCCATAAATCCTGCTGCCATCACTGCTTCAGAAATAGACATTCTTCCAGCAGCCACCGGACGGTCAGCTGTACGCTTCATCAATTTGTCAAAGTCCTTTTCCAGTACCTGATTCAAAGCATTGGCAGATCCTGTAACCAGGAAACCGCCCAAAGCCAGAATGCTTACTGCCAGCCAGTTGATCGATCCTTCCGATGTTGCAATCAGGAAGGCAAAGATAGAAGAGAAGACCACTGTCATCGTCAGTCGGAACTTCACCAACATCTTGTAGTCCTGAACTTTTTGCAATACCAGAACTATCGGCTTACTCGCTAATACTTTTATCAACACTTTCTCTTTCTATTACAGGTGAAAGTTTGTACTCATTGATCACTTACTTTCACCTGCCTTATTTAATCATTTTCCCTTTCGGGAAATTCAATTAGTTTTTACTGAACATGCTTTCTCTGAAAGTACGAGCAATATTAATGTGCTTCTGGACTTTCGTCTTCTCCTATAGGCTGGATTTGAGGTATAAACTCTTTACCATCTTTTCCATAATCATAAGCCCAACGCTGAACAGTAGGAATTTTACCTTCCCAGTTACCGTGCCCTGGACGAATAGGAGTTGTCCATTCAAGTGTAGTCGCTTTCCATGGATTGCGAGTAGTCTGCTTCTTACCACGCCAGATGCTATAGAAGAAGTTGATCACAAAAATCATCTGGAATCCGAATGTAACGATTGCAGCAATTGTGATAAACTGGTTCATCTCTACAAATTGTCCAAAAGCTTCAAAGCTATCAAAACGGTAGTAACGACGAGGTACCCCTGCCATACCTAGATAGTGCATAGGCCAAAATACCGCATAAGCACCAATCATAGTACCCCAGAAATGCAGCTTACCCAGTGTTTCATTCATGAAACGGCCAAACATTTTAGGATACCAGTTATAGATACCGGCAAACATACCGAAGAAAGCAGCAACCCCCATTACAATGTGGAAGTGAGCTACAACAAAGTAAGTATCGTGCAACTGAATATCAATAGCGGAGTTACCAAGGAAAATACCGGTCAAACCACCAGAGATAAACATGGAAACAAAACCAATCGCATATAAGCTCGCAGAATTAAAGCGAACATTACCTCCATAAACCGTTGTAATCCAGTTAAACACTTTCACCGCAGAAGGTACTGCAATAATCAGTGTAAAGATTACGAAGAAGTTGGAGATGAATGGGTTTACACCCGACATAAACATATGGTGTGCCCATACGATGAATGACAGGAATCCAATTGCCATAATAGAGTATACCATCGCCTTATAACCAAAGATAGGCTTACGGCTATGTACAGAAAGTACTTCTGATACAAGACCCATTGCAGGCAGGATAATGATATATACCTCAGGGTGCCCCAAGAACCAGAATAAGTGCTGATACAGAATTGGGCTACCACCTACATGGTCTAGCGCCTGTCCTCCAATGAAAATTTCACTCAAGAAGAAACTGGTACCCAAACCACGGTCACACATTACCAAGAAAAATGCAGAAGCTAACACAGGGAATGACAGCAGCCCTAAAATAGCAGTAACAAAGAATGACCAAATCGTCAGAGGCATACGCCACATCGTCATACCTTTAGTACGAAGGTTCAATACCGTTGTGATATAATTAATACCACCTAGTAGCACCGAAACAACAAAGAATACCAGGCTGACTATCCACATCGTCATACCAGCTCCAGAACCGGAAGATGCCTGCGGCAGCGCACTTAATGGCGGATAAGCCGTCCATCCTCCCGAGAAAGGGCCTGTATTTAAGAAAAGAGAAAAGAACATGATAATACCTGCCAAAAAGAAGAACCAATAGGACAGCATATTTAGAAATGGCGATGCCATATCTCGTGCTCCAATCTGTAATGGAATAAGAAGGTTACTAAACGTACCACTCAATCCAGCTGTTAATACAAAGAATACCAAAATAGTACCGTGCATAGTAACCAGTGCATAGTAAAACTCTGGAGCTAGAGAACCAATCCCTGCATCATTCACAGTAATCCATTTACCCAATAGAGGCTTTAACCAAGCCATATTTTCTTCAGGGAAACCAAGCTGCAAACGGAAAATCAAAGACATTGCCGCACCAATGATTGCCCAGAATATACCTGTAATCAGGAATTGCTTGGCAATCATTTTATGGTCTTGGCTGAATATATATGTCGTTACAAAGTTAGACTGATACTTGTCACCGTGATGATGCTCATGAAAATGATCATCATAGCCATACTCCTCAATCAAAAGATCGTCTTCATGAACTGCCGGTGCTGTCGTTACGTTAGCCATTTATTGAAGATTTATTTAAGTCAATTTAGCTTTTATCCTTGCTGAGCAATTTTAAATTCAACACGGCGGTTTTGCTCACGACCTTCTTCCGTGTCATTAGTTGCAACAGGGCGGGTTTCTCCATATCCAGTTGCTGTCAATCTGCTAGCATCGATTCCTTTTCCTGTCACATAGCTGTATACAGATTGAGCTCTTTGCTCAGACAATTCCAGGTTGTACTCAGGTTCTCCTGTGTTATCAGTATGTCCCATGATATCAATAGAAAGGCCAGCATTATTGTTCATAGCTGCTACCAGGTTATCCAATTGATAACGAGATAGTGCTGTCAATTCAGCAGAATTTGTCTTAAATGAAACATGTTCCAGCTCAATAACTTTATCTGCTTCATTAGCAGAAGATAATGCCTGCTCTAATTTGTCATTAAATTCCTGGGTGCGCTGCTGAATTTCTACATCAAATAGTTTGTCTGTCCATGGATCATCTTCTGTATTACGAATGGAAGACATATAATAAGACTGCTGTTCGCTCAACCACTGCTTGTATTCTTCTTCACTTACAATACGTACGATACGACGCATTGCGTAGTGCCCTGTACCACAAAGCTCCGCACAAGCCAACTCATAGTTGAAGTCTTCATAACGCTTAGGACTATCTGGATCAGCAGGATCAACTGGTTCGTGCCATTCAGGGTACTTAGGTAGCCCATCAGATCCTAAAACTCCCAGGTTTTGGCGGTATTCTTCTGTAGTTAATTTTGGTGTGAATACGAAGTGAGTAGGCATACCTGGCACAGCATCCATTTTCACACGGAAGTGTGGCAAGTAGAAATTGTGCAATACATCACGTGCTAAAATACGTACTCTTACTTTCTGACCTACAGGCAGAACAATTTCACTTGGGTGGAAATCATCGATGTTCTTCTCATCTTTCCAATCCTGTCCCAGTGGGTTAGTAGAAGTCGTCAATCGATAATCTCTAGCTCCCAACTTACCGTCAGCACCAGGATAACGCAAGTGCCATGCAAACTGATAGCCTGTAGCTTCTATTTCGATAACCTCTTCATCAGGGCTCACATCAGCCATTACTTCATTCCAGGCATCCAGTCCACCTATTACCAGGAAAGTCATCACAACAGCAGGAATAGCTGTCCAGATTACCTCTAGCTTATTATTATGAGAAATGAATTCCGCTTTACCTCCTTTCTTTCCTTGATACTTGTAAGCAAAGTAGAAAAGAGCAATTTGTGTAATGACAAATACCACTCCCGTAAAGAAAAGTGTGATATTAAACATATAGTCCAGCAAGCCACCATGCTCAGAAGCAGCTTCGTGAGGCCCATACCATAACATTGAGTCCTTATAGTATCCGGCCGAAATAATCGTGGCCAGTAGAAATACGATCAAAAACAGGAGAGAATAGTTAGCCTGTGCACGATTCGTCTTGGCTTGAACTTCCTCTTCTCCGCGTATTTTTGAAGCCAGCTCAGTAACTCTACCGATCTGAACGACAATTACGGTTATCAAAGCTATGCAAAGAATTGCTAATAAAGCAGTCATTATCAGTTCGCAATTTTATGATCTAAAAATATTGCTTTCGTTTCCTTCAAAACTACGCCAAATTCATAAAAGGCGTATTCTTCTATTATAAACTGAAGCTTAAAAAATAAGCCTTCAAACTTTAATTAATGGTGTGCATCGTCACCGTGCAACTCTACATGGTGGTGTAGTGCTTCCGGCAAATATGGATCGTTCTTTGGTACCAGTGATGCTTTCTCCAGGCGATTGAAGACCACAAACAAGAACAAAGCCAGGAATCCAAGCATTGTACCTAATTCAAGGAATCCAGGAATTGTGAAGCCCATAGCAAAATCTACTGCATGATGAGCCGCTTCTGCTCCATGTCCGCCGTGACCTCCACCGTGATGAGCCAATGCTTCCATAGCTGTCAGGCGAGCACCTGGCTTAATCATCTGGAAGAAATCCCACCAGTGTCCAAAAAATACTACAGCAGATACAAAAACCAATGTTCCGTACTTACGCTTAGTATCATTACGCATCAATATAAAGAATGGCGTAATGAAGTTAAGCAGCAAGTTGCCATAGAATAATACCGGATAATTGTGTATTCTTTCGTAGAAGTAAATCGTTTCTTCCCCTACGTTTCCATACCAAATCAGCATATATTGTGAGAACCATAGATAAGTCCAGAATATGCTGAACGCAAACAGATACTTACCAAGGTCATGCAAATGTTCCTGAGTAACTTTTTCAAGGTATCCCTGTCTTTTTAGGAAAGAGACAAGCATGATAGTCAATGCCATACTAGCGCAGAACCAGCTCGCTCCAGTATACCAAGCAAATAAAGTGCTATACCAGTGTGCATCAATTGACATTATCCACTGCCAGATAATAGCGGCACTTGAGAAACCTGCAATAGGCAAGAAAGCTGCAGACCATATGCGAAGGCGGCGATGGTGCCCAAAATCTAAAGCTCCATTCTTATCTTCATCTAAAGAAATCTGGCGAATTTTCCATGCAAAGTAAATCCAGATACCCATGATAACAACGGTACCTATAGAATACCAGCCAGTATTTAAAAATGAAGATTTGCCTGATAAAACAGGATCATGCTCTACCGCAGCTGCATCTGTCCAATGATATAGGTGATGGAGATGTCCCACAACACCAAGAACAACAACCAACATTAATATAAGCCCAGGTATTAGAAACATAGAATATGCTTCCCATATACGCTTAACAAGCGTATGCCACCCCGCCAGAGCAGTTGTAAATGCCGCTAAGGTAAATAGCGCCATAAATGCTATACCTGTGAAAAACACTGAATTATGTAGGTAGTTGGTCCAAAAACGAGTATGGAGCTCATCATCTACCACAAAGGTAAGTCCTAAGCAAACCAAGCCTACTATCATGAAGGCTGTCAGCACGGTTTTATGTTTACTCGCAAATGTAAATTGATCCATCTTATGTCTTAAGTTTGAATATTGTCAAAGCTGTTTTTTCACTTACTTACGGCCATGGCTATGGCTATCTTCACTGTGGTCATCATTATGCTCATCATGGTGCTCATCACCTTCGTGATGGCCGTCATCTCCGTGATGATCATCAGTAGCAGCTCCATCAGAAGTTATCTCTTCATCAGAAACATGCTCTGCCATCTGTACCACCTGAGAAACTGGTGTACCATACACTGGATTCAGTGTATTTACTTCCGCAGAATATTCTACTTTATTTTCTTTTGCCTGTAAGGCACGAATCCAGTGAATAACCTGCCAACGTTCTTCGTAAGAAAGTTTATCAGTATATCCTCCCATTACGTTTTTACCATACATGATAGCGTGGTAATAACGTCCGTTGCTTGCATTCACAAAATCTTCCAACAGGAAGTTGGCTGGAGCAGCTGGATACTTAGCGTTTGTGTTATCATCACTTACAAGATAACCAACGCCATCTCCTTTAGTACCATGACAAATACCACAATAGATATCGTACAATTCTTCTCCAGTTTCCAATCCTTTCTCCGTGATAGGATAAGGATTAGCTAACAACTCGGCAGTCGCTTGTGTACGTCCTGCCTCTGTATCTGGATAATAATATGGTACGTGGCCGTTAGCAGGAACAGGCATACTATTAACTGATCCTTCTCCACTTATTTGAGCCATTACCGCATCACTAGACATTCCGTGCTCGCTTGCAAAGTAGGCTCCTGTGTATCCACGAGGAACGGTACCTTCAACAGGCAATCCAGGACTTGATAAGTCCTTCAAACGTACAGTACTGGCACTATCCCATGTATTGAGGTAATAGTAGTTATAAACGTTTGCTTCCTGAGCAATTGAATGCCCCATATCAGGCATATACTCGCTACCAGTACGATTGCCATCAGCTGGCGCACAAGCATTGAGAATCACAACTGCTACTAGTGCAAATAATATCTGCTTTATATTTTTCATCACCCTTGGGTTTGAATATTGTCTGTTTAAATGTTCTTGATATTCACTTCAGATGCACCAGTAGTGCTGAAAAAGCCTTTCAACTTGTCTTTGAAAGATTCTTCCTGGCCAGATACATCAAAGGCGATACAGAACTTATCATCAGTGATACGGTCATCCAGGTGAACATTTTGCACACCAGGCCATAAGCCGCAAATAGTATAGAATGTCACCACCATCCCAACTGAAGCAAACAATACTGTAAGCTCAAAAGTAATTGGAATGAAAGCCGGTGCAGAGAAATATGGCTTACCCCCAAAAATGATAGGCCAGTCGCGGGTAAAAACCCAAGTCATGAACAAAAAGGCAGTCAATGTACCCAATGCTCCATATATAAACCCGGCAATGTGCAGGCGGCTCTCCGCTAATCCCAATTTAGGATCCAGCCCGTGAACCGGAAATGGTGTTTGTACATCCATAATGTCGAAGTGCTCTTCATTTGCCTTGTCGACAGCAGAGAGTAATATCTCTTCGTCGTCATACAAACCGTACAGTACTTCTTTATTATCCTTACTCATTGTCTTTAATTTTTAAACTTCAGAGATTTAGTGTGCTTCTACCTGTTCGCCTTTAACTGCTTTCTCATGGTATTCTGTATGCTTGGCAACATACTGATCACCACCAGCTTTCAGAATACTCTTCACTTCCGCTACTGCTACCACAGGTGCTACACGAACGAAGATCAGATAAAGAGTAAAGAACAAACCAAGCGTACCAATAAACAGGCCTATTTCCACCCATGTAGGAGTATAATAACTCCAGCTTGATGGTATATAGTCACGTGCAAGAGTAGTTGCGATAATCACAAAGCGCTCAAACCACATACCGATGTTTACGAAGATCGACATGAAGAAAGTAACAAAGATGTTACGGCGCAGCTTTCTCGACCAGAACAACTGTGGAGATAGTACATTACACGACATCATACCGAAGTACGACCACCAGTAAGGCCCTAATACACGATTGTAGAATGCAAACTGCTCATATATATAACCGGAATACCAGGCTATGAACAACTCCGTAAGGTATGCAACCCCTACGATGGTACCTGTTACCAGGATTACCTTGTTCATACTGTCGATATGCTCTACAGTAATATAGTCTTCCAGTTTAAGGATTTTCCGAGTCATGATCATCAGGGTCTGTACCATGGCAAATCCTGAGAAGATTGCCCCCGCAACGAAATAAGGCGGGAAGATAGTAGTGTGCCAACCCGGAATCACAGAAGTGGCGAAGTCAAAAGATACGATAGTGTGTACAGAAAGTACCAGCGGTGTAGCCAAACCTGCCAAAACGAGAGAAAGAGCTTCCCAACGTTGCCAGTGTTTAGCAGAACCTGTCCAGCCGAAAGATGCTATGTTATATATCTTGCGGCGTAACCCCTTCGCACGGTCACGAACCGTTGCGAAATCAGGTACCAAACCTGTATACCAGAACAATAGAGATACTGTGAAGTATGTGGAGATCGCAAAAACGTCCCACAATAGAGGAGAGTTAAAGTTTACCCATAGAGGACCTCTAGTGTTTGGATAAGGGAAGATGAAGAAACCAAGCCAAAGACGCCCCATGTGAATCAATGGGAACTGCCCGGCACAGATTACTGCAAAAATCGTCATCGCTTCTGCTGCACGGTTTACACCAGTACGCCATCTTTGGCGGAACAGCAAGAGGATGGCGGAAATCAGGGTACCTGCGTGACCAATACCTACCCACCATACAAAGTTGGTAATATCCCAACCCCATCCAATGGTTCGGTTCAAGTTCCAGCTACCAATACCTACCCAAATAGTCCAGCCCACGCAAAATACATAAAACGCAAGGCCTGCTACCGCTACAATAAAGGCGATAACCCAGGCTAAACTGGGAGTTTTTTCGGTAGGAGAGCAAATGTCTTCCGTTATCTGGTGGTACGATTTCCCACCCACAATTAATGGATCACGTATCGGAGATACTACTGCACTCATTATCGTTGAAGCATTAAAGTTAAGTCCCGGTCAATCAGGACGAAAAATTTTTAATCTCTTGCATCAGGTATTCCTACCCAACGTCTATAATCAAAATTACTTCGCTTTTGAAGCTTTTGATTTCGTTTCAGCAGGCAAACTCTAAATGAATCAGAGCTTGCTCACTGAATATTATTTACTAATTAAGCATCCAGCTCTTCGCTGCGATTGTTCACCTTAGCCTGGTAGAATACTCCTGACTGAGTATTTACTTCTTCCAATACCAGGTAGTTTAGTGGATTTTCAATGCGCTCTGCAACATCACTTTTCTTATCATTGCGATCACCAAAGACAATCGCTCCGGTAGGACAAGCTGTCTGGCATGCTGTTTTTACATCATTGCTGCGTAGTGCACGGCCTTCCTGCTTAGCTGTAAGTTTACCTTCCTGAATACGCTGTACACAGAAGCTACACTTTTCAATCACACCACGAGAACGAACCGTTACATCCGGGTTCAATACCATACGAGTCAGGTTATCTGCTCCATAAGGTGTTCCTTCACCATTCACATCTGGTTCGTTAGCACCGAAAATATCCGCAGTGGTATAATCCAGCCAGTTGAAACGACGTACTTTATAAGGACAGTTGTTGGCACAGTAACGCGTACCAATACAACGGTTGTAGGTCATTTGGTTAAGGCCTTCAGAGCTGTGGTTAGTAGCAGCTACCGGACATACGTTTTCACAAGGAGCATTATCACAATGCTGACACATCATTGGTTGGTAAACAACATTTGGATTTTCGAAATCTCCGTAGAAGTAACGATCAATGCGCAACCATGTCATTTCATGGTGGCGAGCTACTTCTGTTTTACCAACTACAGGAACGTTGTTTTCTGCTACACAAGCTACCTGGCAAGCACCGCAACCGATACAAGCATTCAGGTCAACATGCATTGCCCAGTGATGCCCCTGGCTATATAACTCTTCGCTATATTCGTTATATGGATAAAGCGTATTATCATTGAGGTGCTTGGCATGAGCACGGAACTCTGTTACATGGTCTACCAGCTCATCCAGTTCTTTTGCATTACCGCGGAAAATTACAGAACGATCTACCAAACCTCCCTGCATACCTCCGCCAAGCGTCATTACTGTCTCTTCATCTACATTGATCTCCTCTCCGGTATTAGGATCTATACCCGCTAGCCCCATAGAGTGGTGGTACTGAACACATGCGAACTCATCGTCCTCTCCTACTTTATCAGATACACTGTCTACTGCTGCGTAATACTGAACGTTGCCATTAGCATCCAGAGATAACCATGGATAAGTATCTGTACCCACTCCATTTCCTAATGCTCTGCCCATAACGCCCGTATTAGTACGGCCGTATCCTATTGCTAAGGCTAAGGTGTTTTGTAATTGACCAAACTGACGAACGGCAGTACAAGTTTGCTCTACACCATTTACAGTCACATTTACTTTATCCGCCTTACCTTTAATTTCATTTTCATTCAATCCCTTGAACGAAGTATAGGAAGTACCTCCATCCCATCCAATAGGAATTGCAAGATAGTTACCCCAAGTACAGCGGTTTACTGGATCTGGCATTTCCTGTAGCCATGGATTGTTAGCATATGCACCATTACCCATGTTAACAGTTTCGAAGAAGGAAATTTCCAGTTCGGCATTCAATGGCTTGCGAACTAGCTTAGCAGCACTGTTCACATCACCGGAGAATGCTACCAAAATAAGCGCTTGTGGTACTTCGAATACCCCATCGTGTAGGGCGCTGTCCCAAAAAGCGTCGAAAGTAGCAAAGCTGCTCTGCTGAGTGAACATGCTTTCTTTCCAGTGCTTCTTAAGATATTGGAAAACAAAGTCTCCTTTGTTTGATTTAGACTTTCCGTAATAGTTTGGATTATTGTCAGGAGATGCAGTTGAATCAACAGCAACTTCTGTATCCATTTCATAACCAGCCCAACGCAACAAGCTCTCTTCTGTTTGACGAGTACCTGCACGGCCTACCTGCTCAAAAATAGGAGCAATAGCTGGCTGAATCAGGCTATATTGTCCACGCTTAGGCTCTGCATCACCCCAACTTTCCAGATAGTGGTGAGTAGGCGTAGCGTAATCACAAAGTGCCATTGTTTCATTAGGCACACCTGAGAAAGAAACTTTCAAACCTACCTTAGCAGTTGCTTCTGCAAATTCAGTAGCATTTGGCAAGTCATATGCAGGGTTAGCACCATCCAATACGAATAATGCGTCTACCTGTCCAGCCTTCATCTGACGAATCAGCGTCTGGATATTCTGATCTTTCCCCTGGCGTTGTAGTGAAGCATTAGAGAAATCGATTGTTTTTCCGTAGCTGCCTAGTATATCGTTAATCGCATTGATTAGCACCTGCTCACCAATGTTATTAGAACCAGAAACTACCAATGATTCTCCGCGATTGCTATATAGTTTGTCTGCCAGCTTAGTGATCTTAGCTGCTTTTGCTGCATCTAGTTTAGGACCACCGCTTACAGCACCTCTTCCTGCCTTTCCTGCAAGTGCATTATAAAGTGCTACAATTGCAGCACCCTGCTCAGAAGGCTTAACCATAATACGGTTGTCCGCATTAGAACCAGTAAGGCTCATATGGCTTTCTACCTGAACATGGTGAGAAAGTTTTACATTCTTAGGATCAGTAATTGTACGATGCTTAACATACTGAGCAGCATACTCAACAGGAGAAATCCATGTACCTAAGAAATCAGCATCGAAGCTGACAATTACTTTTGCTTTATCGAAATGGTATGCAGGAATCACTTCCTGGGCGAAGCTCGATTGGTTAGCCTGCAAAATTGCAGAGCTGGAAACCGGATCGTACATGACCACTTCTGTATTAGGATACTTCGCTTTGAAGTCCTCAATTGACTTTTTAGTAGTTGGGCTCAATATCGTATTCGCTACGATACGAACAGAAGCATTTGGCGAAAGCTTAGCCCCTATTTCTTTATCAATATCATCCCATGATGGACCAGCAGTATTGCGGTCTAAAGATGCTGCATCAGGACGGCCGTCAACAATCTGATAAGGGCCATCCAAGCGGCTAATATCATAAAGGCTTAGTACACTAGCCTGTGCTCTTGCACTTGTTCCTCCCATCGTAACTTTAGAAAGGCTGTTGCCTTCTATTTTAATAGGACGGCCTTCACGGGTTTTCACCAAAATAGAACAATAATCACCACCCTGTACAAAGCTGGTTGCGTAGTAGGCAGCTACACCAGGAACGATCTCATCTGGCTTCACTACGTAAGGGATCGCTCGTTTTACCGGGATATCACAGCTGGCTGCAATGGCTGCTGTACCGATACCAAAACCAAGGTAACGTAAAAAATCACGGCGGCTGGCACCTACATCCAGGCTAGCCTTATTAGAAAGCTGATCAACAACGGGTAGCTCTGAAGAAAATTCTTGTTTGCTTACTTCGCGATAATCTGGGTCATTGGTCAATTGCTCAACCCCGATCCAAACACCTTTATTATTATGCTTCATGTTGAATGATTTCACTTAAGTTGGTTCTGCAACTTTTAGCACTTGCCATGATAAGCAAAAGTGCTTTGCATTAATATTATATTAATAGTGGCACTTTTGACATTCCAAACCACCGATTTCTTCTACCGTTACCTTGTCGCGCTCTCCGCTGGAAAGCTCTTCGTGGTAACGCTCATATGACTTATAGTAGTCATTGCCTTCAAACTGAACTGCTGTTTCACGGTGACAGTTAACGCACCATCCCATTGATAGTGGAGCATATTGCTCTACCTTTTCCATTTCCTCTACAGGACCGTGACAAGTCTGGCATTCCAGTTTACCTACACTAACGTGCTGTGAGTGGTTGAAGTAAACGTGATCGGGTAAGTTGTGGATACGAATCCATTCGATTGGACCCTGGATTTGAGGCTTGGTCTCATTCGTCAGAGAAGTTTTGATACCTTCCCACTGATCATCTACTACATCCGCTACTTTTCCACCAGCTCCATTCTCCTTTACATATGTATCGGCAATCCACTTAGTATATATTTCCTTGATTTCTTCTTCGCTTAGCTCCTCGTAGTTTTCGATATAGCTATCATCATTCGGATTGTAACCGATAGAAGCATATATTTTAGTCAACTCGGCAGTACCATAAGTAGAACCTACTTTCACTGCACGGTGACAATTCATACAGGTATTAGCTGCAGGAATTACGGAGTGCTTAGAACGGCGAGCACCATCGTGACAGTATTGGCAATCAATTTGTTGTAAGCCTGCATGCGTAGCATGAGAAAACTTGATAGGTTGCTCTGGTTGGTATCCCTGTTGACGTCCCAACATGATTGCGTTATTGACAGTAGTATAACCACCAAGTACAACCAATGCAAAGATTACAAATGCAATGATGCCCTTGCTTGTCAGAATCTCAACCAGTGTCTTACGACGAGCAGGTGCATTGCCTTCACGCGCCTGGATTACATAGTTAAGATTAGCCAAAATACGTGCCAATACAACTGCAAGAATAGCCAGAATAACTGCCAGCGCTATAAATAAAGGCGTATTGTTTGGCTTTTCCGGAGCAGCGACTAGTGCCCCATCTCCACCTCCAGAGTCTTTTTTATCTTGGTCTGTATATACATAATCTACATAAGCCAGGATGTTTTCAATTTCGGAATCTGTGAGGTTGAGGAAGTTGTTCATCACAACAGGCTTCCACTGGTCCCACAGTTCCGTTGCACGAGGATGGCCACTATTGATCATGGCCTGGGAATTACGAATCCAGCTGTATAAATCTTCTCTAGGATAATCTGCCCAGCGTTCTTCCATGCCACCGAGAGCAGGACCAGTAAGGTCATTCTTCATATCCTTGTTGTGGCAAGTCGCGCAATAATTGCGGAACAGGGTCTTACCTTCGTCTATGTTGATTTCAGAACTAGCTGCTGGAGCATCAGCGCTAGCTTCTGCTTCTTCCTGTGCGTAACCTGTCAGTGCAACCAGCACTAAACACAACGGTAATAAAAATCGGCTTATCAACTGCTTATATGCCATCTCTTGATGCAAATTTTTATATATAAATCCGACAATACGTCTATGTCATTTTATTGTCAGCGCAAAGATATAATTCGAGTTTGGCTTTTTAACAATAAAATTGAAAAAGGGATGTCTATTTAGATTTCTTCTAAATAAAATCCTCAAAATATAGTTCTTGGGAATAAAAATACGCTCAATACAGATTAAAAAACATTTTAACCATAATCGATACGTATATAAGAATAGAGTGCGCTTTCTAAATTAGCTTCATAAGAGATCATAGAGGTTCCTATGAAAAAAGAAAAAGCACTTCTATTTTCTTTTCTATATGCCAAGGCCATCAATAAGAATTGAAGAACAGGGCAAATCGATTGGGACGGTCAAATATATGAACAAATATATATTTGGCCATAAGTTAAGGAAACTTTAAATTTTTTAATGTGAAATAAAGTTTTGTCCCTATAGTTAAGGATTAAGCTTTAAACTGCGACTTGGGCTCTAATTGGTGGATGTGGAGTATAATCGATCAATTCGAAATCTTCGTATTTAAAATCCAACAAATCATTCACCTTTCTTTTGATTTTCATTTTGGGGAGTGTACGTGTTGATCTACTCAACTGTAGTTTGGCTTGTTCTATATGGTTCTTATAAAGGTGTACATCTCCAAAGGTATGTATAAACTCTCCAGGCTCCAGGTCACATACATGTGCTACCATTAAGGTGAGTAGTGCATAGGATGCTATATTAAATGGTACCCCCAAAAACACATCTGCTGAGCGTTGGTAGAGTTGACAAGATAATCGCCCTTCTGCTACATAAAATTGGAATAATACATGACATGGAGGCAATCCAGACTTTGCCATTACAGGAATCTCTTTAGGATTCCAGGCAGAAACGATGAGCCGGCGGGAGTCTGGTTTATTCTTAATATCTTCAATGAGTTGCTGAATTTGATCCACTCCTTCGAAATCACGCCACTGCCTTCCATACACCGGTCCTAATTCTCCCCATTTTTCAGCAAAGGTTTCATCTTCTGCTATTTGCTGGACAAATTCTTTCATTTTTTCTTTCCAGGCATCCGAGTATTTAGGATACTGCTCTTCCAGTCCATTTGCCCGCAGGTATGCCTGATAAGGCCATTCATTCCATATTTTCACCCCATTCTGCACCAGATATCTGATATTGGTATCCCCTCTCAGGAACCACAGGAGTTCATGAATGATCCCTTTCAGGTAAACTTTCTTGGTAGTCAGCAAAGGGAAGTGTTCTTCTAAAGGTATTCGCATTTGATAGCCAAATACACTTATTGTACCAGTACCGGTACGGTCTCCTTTATGGTTCCCTTGATCAAAAATGTGTTCTAGTAAGTCTAGGTATTGCTGCATACCGAAAAGAATAGTTTATGCAAAAATAGAAAGATACAAGAACCAGCGCAGTATTTAAGCGTTAAATTTGTCAATGAACTTAATGATAACAATTTCCAGATGAAGCGAACTTTCCAATTAACCTTATTACTACTTTCTATATTTACCGTCAATAGTATAGCCCAAAATGGAGAATGGGTTTTGCAAAAAGAAACGGATGGATTGAAAGTATACCTTAGAGATGCAAGCAATTCTAACTTAAAAGAAGTAAAGATTGAAACGGTCTTTAATGCCTCTGTATCAACTATAGTTTCTTTATTAAAGGATGTGCCTGTTTATCCGGAATGGATTTATAAATGTACAGGTTCAAAATTACTGAAAACTAATTCTCAAACCTCCAGCACTTACTATTGTAAAATAGACTTTCCCTGGCCAATGAGTGATCGAGATTTTATTGCTACCAGTAAATTATGGAAAGATCCTGAAAGCAAAAGAGTATATCTTGATGTAAAAGGTTATCCGGAGTATATTCCTCAGAAAGAAGATATCGTACGTATAGAGGATATTGAAATCCATTATGAGTTTATCCCTCAAAATGATGGAACCGTAAAAATGGTTTATCAGCTCCATTCTGATCCGGCAGGTTCAATTCCTAGCTGGCTGGTGAATATGGTCATCGAAAACGGTCCAATTAATACTGTAAAAGGTATGAGGCGCATGATGAGCCAGCCCAAGTATAAAAATGCCCAATTATCTTATCTAGAATAAAAGGAGCTACTTTTTAACTAAAGGAGTAGGAAGATAGAAGATAAAGGTGTCATCTCCGATTGAGTTGGAGGTGACACCTTTATTTATATTGTACTGTTCTTTTTTGAGTAAGTGCCAATCCGCGATTAGCTGTAACAGCTATATTCACTAAGAATACGACTTACTCCCCTTCCATATACTGCCTAAATGCCTTACGCTGGCTTTTGCCAATGGGTAACTGTTGCCCATTCTTTAATTGCAGGTAATTGCCCTCCCAGTAATCTAGATAATGGCGATTGATTAGATACGATTTGTGAATACGAAAAAAATCAGCAGAGGGGAGTTGTTCTTCAAAGCTGCTAAGCGTACGAGCAGTGAGTAAGAAGTTATCTTCCTGCCATACTTTCACAAAATTGCCATAGCTTTCCAGGTAATAAATATCTTTTAGCGAAAGCTGTACATATTTTTTGTCAGATTTGATCAAAATGGAGGTAGGTGCTGTAGATACGGCTTCTCCCCTACCTGTACCGACTTTCTTTTGCGGATGCCTATCCAGTGCTTTATTGGCCGCCTGAACAAAGCGTTCAAAACGAAAAGGTTTGAGCAGATAGTCACACACATTGAGTTCGTAGCCTTCCAAAGCATATTCTTCGTAGGCAGTTGTAAGGATTACCAATGGAGGTTTTTGCAGGCTACGTAAGAAATCCAGGCCTTTTAATTTAGGCATATGGATATCGAGAAAGATAAGATCAACCTCTTTTTCCTGTAGCATAGTAAAGGCCTCTGTAGCCATATAACACTGTCCTACAATTTGGATAAAAGGTACTCCCCTGGAATAATCCAGGATGATATCATGGGCAAGAGGTTCATCATCTATTATAAGAGTTCTTAAATCCATACAGCTTTTTTGCGAATGCTCATTTCTGCCCGATAGTAGCCCGGGGCTTCCGATAAAGATAATACATCCTGATCAGGATATAGTAAATCCAGCCGGCGTTGTAAGTTAATGAGCCCAATTCCTTTAGGCCTATCATCCTGCTCTTCCACTGAGTTTTCGCAAGTAAAGAAAATATACTCATCGTTACTTTCCAGAGAAAGGTGTAAATAACAATTGCCTTCAGCAGGTTCTACGCCGTGTTTAAAAGCATTTTCTACCAAGATGACGAATAGTAGCGGTGGTACCTGTATCTCCCCATTATCAATAGATTTATCAAAACGAAAGTCCAGTTTTTTATGGAGCCTGATTTGCTGCAGGCGGATATAATCTTCCAGGTATTTCACCTCATCCGCTAAAGTTACCTTATCTTCTTTACCCTTATATATTACGTATCGCATCAATTCTGAAAGTTGTAAAATAACTTCAGGAGTTTCTGCATCTTTTTTCAGGCTGAGTGCATATAGATTGTTCAATGTATTAAAGAAGAAGTGCGGATTAATTTGCTGGCGTAATAAACTCAGTTCTGTTTGAGATTTTTCCCTTTCCAAAGCAGCCAACTGGCTGGCTTGTCGCGACCATTTAATAGCCATTATAAAAGGAATACTCAATAACATTCCCATGAAAGGGATCACGAAATTGATTTCATTAAATACAGAAACACTGTTGAGCGGATGAATTTCTGTTTTTTGCACCATTGGTAAATTCGCTATCAGTTGGGCCGCTGGAGGATATAATAATATCAGGGTGCCTAAAAAGCCGAAAATGTAATATATCAATCCACGTTCTTTGAGCAATTTGCTAACCAAAAAATAATGATTGATATGGTAGAAGCAATAATAGATCAGCAATAATGCAAGCATTTGAAAAGAATAACCAAGTAGCCGTAGTAGCACGGGGTTTTCAATCTCAATAGCACCAGATTGCCAGGCAATAAAAATATAAGCAGGAGCTAATAAACCGATTAGCAGTAACAGGCTTTGCTCTAATTTGATGCGCTTCATCCAATTGCCCCACTTCTGTTTATGACGAAAAAAGTATCGGTTGAGTTGAATGGCCACTTCTGCAGAAAGACAAATAACTCCCATAACAGAAACGATAAACTCTCCCAACTGCCTTGGTGCCAGCCATATGTCTGCACCAATTGAAAATAATAAGGGAGGATATCCTAAAAAAAAGAAAACCCACAGCCCCCAATATATAATTTGTTTAAGATGTAATTGCAAATGCTTTCTAAACCCTGCAAACAGGATAAGCGGCAGGTAGGTCAATCCTATTTTAGCAATATACCAAAAATAAAGCCCCCATCTTTGTTCATCATATTGATGTAATACGGCATTACTTGCAAATAAGACTCCCATAATAAATATCCAGGCCGTATTATAAATCAAGAAATGCTCTAGCTGGGTAAGTAGCTTCTTCATAATCCTATATCATTTACTCGATAAATGTAGCGCATCAGCCCTCAATGGGCAAATCGAAATGATCATCGTACTTTTTTTCATGATAAACGTCCAAAGTTTTTCAATACCAATCAAAGTATCACTTTATCATGGAATTAACTCCTTTCATCATCCTTTTTTAGCCTCCTCTGACACTATAAATATCTTGCCCTCAAGAAGATCAAACCTATGCAACTAATAATCAGGAACCTCAGCAAAGTATATCCCAATGGCATCAAAGCCATGGATTCTATAAATCTTGAAATAGGAAAAGGGCTTTTTGGCTTATTGGGCCCTAATGGAGCAGGAAAATCTACTTTAATGCGTACTATAGCCAGCTTACAATCACCAGACAGTGGTGAAATTCGCTTTGGTGAAATAGATGTGCTGCAACAACCTCTGCAACTAAGAGCAGTATTGGGCTATCTGCCTCAGGAGTTTGGCGTTTATCCTGGTATATCGGCAGAACATCTGCTAGATTACCTCGCGCAATTGAAAGGGGTCAACTCGAAAAAGCAACGGAAGATGCTTATCGATGAGGTATTAGAGGTAACAGGCTTATTGGAAGCAAAGAAGCAAAAAGTGGTTGCTTATTCTGGCGGGATGAAACGACGGTTTGGCATAGCTCAGGTTTTGCTTAATCGTCCTAAATTGATCATTGTTGATGAACCTACGGCAGGACTAGATCCAGCAGAAAGAGTACGTTTTCTCAACCTCCTGAGAGAGATCGCCACAGATAGCATCATTATCTTCTCCACTCATATTGTCGAGGATATCAAAAGCCTATGCCGAGAGCTAGCAATTTTAGCCAAAGGGCGCATTCTACAACAAGCCAGTCCCCAACAAGCGATAGCCCCTCTTATTGGTAAAATATGGCAGGCAAATCTTGCTCCCGAACAGTTAGAAATAATAAAACAAGACTTCACCCTCTTGTCTACTAAATATTTGGATCATCAAACGATACAAGCCCGACTGTTGGCTGACGGGGCTCCTTCCAGGGTATTTGCTCCCGTCAGCCCTCAACTTGAGGATAGTTATTTTCTTGCTCTCAATCATGTAAAACCGCCAGTCATATGATTCGCTCCATCTTCTTGCATGAGTTTAATTATTGGCTACGCCAACCTGCTTTCTATATTTATGCCGTATTGACTTTTGCTATACCTGCACTCGCCATGTGGGGTACTGCTGTAGATGCCACCACTTACGATGGGAAACTGGTCAATGCTCCTATCCGAATTTTTGAAATGCTCCTCTTTTTTCAAAAGCTTCTATTGCTACTCATCCCACTAATCATGGGTACTACTTTATATCGTGATTTTAGTAGTAGAATGCATACTCTACTCTATAGCTATCCGATTGCTCCTACCCATTATTTTACAGGAAAGTACTTAAGTGCTTTTTTCATTATGATGATCATCGGTATCATGCCCGTATTAGGTATTATGTTTGGTAGTTTATTGCCAGGAATTTCGCCTCATGTATTAGCTTCTTTTGATTGGAATGTATATTTCCAGGCTTTCCTTATCATGGTCTTACCTACTATTTTCATTTTCGGAAGTTTATCATTTTCTGCGGTAGCACTTAGCAGAAATATTTATACGGCCATCCTTATCATTATAGCAAGCATTTTGATTCAGGGAATATTCAATGTAATACTAGGGAGTGAACATACATTAAAAGCCGCTGCACTAATAGACCCTTTAGGAGAAAATAGCCTGTATTACCTTACTCGTTTTTGGTCTGTACAAGAACAAAATGAACGCTTACCAGGCTTTGAATCCATTATATTTTGGAATCGGTTCATCTGGATTATAATTAGCATAGTTGCCTTACTATTTGCCCATTATTATTTTCGTTTGGCTTACTCCCCCCCTTTTGCTTTCGTGAGTTCACAAAAAGTAGCTCCCATTTCAAAACAGGCAACGAAGCCATCTACTTCCGACATAAAAGTGAATATACAGCCTAGCCTTTTTCGGCATTTAAAGTTGGTATGGAATCTTTCAAATTTTGAGTTAATCCATATTCTCCGTTCCAAAACTTTCTTAGGGATCGTATCATTAGGCTTGTTATTTATTGTTTTGCAACAGCTACAGGCCAATCCTCCTTATGGTTTTCGTACACTACCTGCCACCTGGCTAATGCTACGTGTGCCTACCATACTTTTTCTAATGATCATACAGCTACTAACCTTCCTTTACGCTGGCAATATTATACATCGTTCCCGAACGGTTCATTTCCATGAAATTGAATGGGCTACCCCAACTCCTCCTCCCGTATTATTAGCATCAAAACTATTAAGCTTGATCAAAATGCAAGTATTACTGCTTATGCTAATTATGATAGGAGGCATATCTGTACAATTGTATAAACAGTATTTCCATATCCAGGCTGGCCTTTATCTTTTCGAACTTTTTGGGTTGCGCCTCGGAAGCCTAATCATATGGGCCGTTGCGGCTCTGCTGGTCAATATCCTGATCCCTAATAAATACCTGGCCTTTTTTTTTCTGCTCCTCGGTGCAATGGGCATTAGTGGCTTACCAGAAATGGGTATTACTACTTACACCTTACAATTTAATAATCCGCCAGTTTTTCAATACTCTGAGATGGATGCTTATGGGAGTACCCTATGCCCCTATTCGGTATTTATGCTCTATTGGTCATTTTTCACTATTGCACTACTAGTAGTATCGTATGCTTTGTATCAGGCGCAGATAGTATTTTCCTTACGGGAAAGGATGAAATTGTTCTGGAATAGAATCTACCGGCCTACTAGCATGAGTATTCTAAGCATTGCTTTGACTGCATTTATAGGCATGGGGTATTATTTATATAATGAGGAACAGCAATTTCTTCCCAGTAATCATACTATTAATACCTGGAAGTCAGAAAGAGAAAAGCTCTATGGTCATTTTAAAACTTATCCGCAGCCTAAAATCACTGACGTTCAGCTAAATATTCATTTATTCCCTCGTGATCGATCTTTTGAAGCCCAGGGGAGGTATTTGCTCATCAATAAAACGGATGTTTTTATTGATACTCTTTTGCTAAACTATAGTTTCAAAGAAATCACTCAATTCAAATTGCCCGAAAATGCTCGGTGTATTTTCAGAGATAGTATCCATCAAATGGATATGTATGCTCTAAGCCCTGCGCTTCCTCCCGGAGATAGCATACTGCTTGAGTTTGAAATAAAAAATCGTTCGAACACATTGCTATCCAGCAATAGCAAAATTAAAGGCAATGGGACTTTCTTTACTGACCATATTTTTCCCGGTATCGGCTACAACCCTATTGAAATATCTTCTAATGCACAGAGGGAGGCATTTCATTTACCTTTAAAGCCTGAACACTTTGAGTTTCCTGCAGATAGTATCGCGTTGTTAAAGTCATATAGCTCTATTGATGCTGATTTGATTGCATTAGAAACAATTATTAGCACAGAGAAAGAGCAGATTGCGCTTGCCCCAGGTTATCTACAAGAAAGCTGGCAGGAAGGAGAAAGAAGTTTTTACCATTACAAAATGGATGTTCCCATTAAAGACTTTTATGGTTTTAATTCAGGAAAATTTGCCGTTGAAAAAGATAAATGGAAAGAGGTTAGCCTGGAAATATATCACTATCCTGCCCACACACACAACCTCCAAAGCCTGATGAGAGGCTTAAAAGCTTGCCTCGATTATCAAAGTCAATATTTCAGTGATTATCAACATCAGCAAGCTCGCATCATAGAGTTTCCGATCACAGCGGGAGAGCATGCCACTACTTTTGCCAATTCCATTCCTTTTTCTGAAGCAAGATTCATTAGTACAGTAGACAAAAGTGATTCATCCAGCATTGATTTAGCTTTCTATGTAGCTGCTCATGAAATGGCTCATCAATGGTGGGGAAATCAATTGATCCCGGCGGATCTTCCTGGTTCGCGAATGCTTACTGAAAGCCTCGCTGAATATACTGCTCTAAGAGCTTTGGAAAATGAATATGGAAAAGCTGCTGTTCAAAAATTTCTTCGGCTTAATCTGGAACAATACCTTACTGCCCGAAGTAATTCCTCCCAAAAAGAACAGGCTCTAATGTATGCCCACCCCAAACAAACCTATATAACCTACCGAAAAGGAGGGCTTGCTATGTATACCCTCAGCGAGCAAATTGGTGAAGAGCAATTTAATTTTGCCATACAATCCTTATTACATAGTTACCCTCCCGATCAAGCTCCTTATCCTACTTCACAAGATCTTATACGCCATTTGAGAATAGTGACACCAGACAGTTTACAATACCTGATTACTGATTGGCTGGAAACAATTACGCTATGTAATTATCAAATCCAGCACACAGCAATTCAACAAGAGGCCAATCAATATCTCATAGCAATAGATTTTACTTTTCGTAAATATCGCTGTGATGGAAGAGGACAAATCATAAAAGATTCTGATGCTAAAAATAGTGTTGATAAACTTCCTTTAGGGGAATATGTAGAAATCGGCTGCTACGATAATAATGGAAAACTGGTACATGTGGAACAGGTGAAGATAACGCAAGCTGAAAATCAAATCCGATTTTTAATTACTCAGCCAGTAGAAAAGGCCAGGCTTGATCCCAGGAATTTACTACTACTGGATTTTCCACCTGAATAATTATAAAAAGTATATAGTGATCTGTCATGTATCAAAAGGGAGATCAGAAAGTGTTGGCTGTCATAAGGCTCTCCACTTTGCATGGTCCACGAATTACACTTATTACACGAATTCTTATGAATTTTGTATAATCCAAATAATTTACTCGGTCAGGCCTCGTAAAAAAGGTTGTGGATCCTCCAAACTAGGCTTTTCATGTTTGACAGGCAAAGACTTCGGAGAAGTCAGAAATTTATCGAAAATAATCATAATGGAAGTTTCGACTTCGGACGAAGTCGCACCAATAGCACCAGGCTTGTCATAATTTACAAGCCACTAAAAAAATGGTTGAGATTAACACAGAGCTAACCTCAACCAAAGTTTTTTCAATATTATTTTCCTACTCTTATGCTTCTGCTAGTGCTTCCTCATGCGCAGCAATGAGTTTCGCTTGCAGGTCATGTGGAACAGCTGCAAATTCCAGAAATTCCTGATGGAATTTAGCACGTCCCTGTGATAAAGACCTTAAAGTAGAAGAATACTGGTATAATTCAGCTAATGGTGCCTGAGCTGTAATCTTTTGATAATGCCCATCTGCATCCATCCCCATGATAATTGCACGACGTGTTTGCAGGTCGCCCATTATATCTCCCATCACATCATCAGAACAAAGGATGTCCAGCTTATAGATAGGTTCCATTAACTTGGGCCCTGCTTGCTTAAAGCCATCTTTAAAAGCCTGGCCTGCCGCGAGCATGAAAGCCATATCATTAGAATCTACAGCATGCATTTTACCATCATAAATACATACCCGAATATCTGTACAATAAGAACCGGTAAGTGGCCCTTCCTCCATTTTTTGGAGAATTCCCTTCTTAATTGCATTAGAGTACTTAGAATCAATAGAGCCACCAACAATACACCAGTAGAAGGCCAATTTACCACCCCATGGCAAGTCTTCTATTTCCTTATTACGGACAGATAAGTCAGCAGGATCTGGCATACCCTCTGTATATGGTTCAATGCGCATATGCACTTCCCCAAATTGGCCGGCACCACCAGTTTGCTTTTTATGCCGGTACATTGTATCGGCTCCTTTGGTGATTGTTTCACGATACGCAATCCGTGGCTTAATAAAATCCATATGGACATTGTGTACCTTTTCGATCCTATATTTTATCAATTCCAGGTGCAACTGCCCCTGCCCATGCAGTAAAGTCTGTTTAAGTGTTTTTGATTGCTCTAAGATTAATGTAGGATCTTCTTCTTCTATTTGGTGAAGTGCCTTGAATAGCTTTTCAATATCCTTCTTACCATCTGCTTCTACTGCTACACGAATCCTTGGCTCAGGGAAGTCCATGTAAGCAATCTTACGATCTACTCCTTTTGTACTCAGTGTATTATTCGTATGCGTATTTTTGAGTTTTACGGTTACCCCAATATCACCTGCTTTTAAAGTAGAAACTTGTTCTCGGTTTTTACCTTCGGCAACAAAAAGTTGTCCAAATCTTTCCTGCCCGCGATTTTCTGCATTAGTCAATTCATCGCTGCTATTCAATGTTCCCGAGTATACTTTAAAATAGGATACATTACCTACTTGTGGCTCAGAGATCGTTTTGTAAATAAAAACGCTTGTATCTCCATTGCTATCACAAGCCAGCTTTTCATCCGAATCTTGTAAGCGTGCTGCTGGCCGATCGGCAGGAGAAGGACAAATATCATTTATAAAGCCCATAATACGGCCACTTCCCATATTATTAGAAGAAGAAGCACAGAATACAGGGAAAATATCCTGATGAGCGATAGCAATGCGTAAGCCTTCTGCTAATTCTTCTTCTGTAAGTGATCCTGCTTCGAAGAATTTTTCCATTAGCCCTTCATCGTTTTCCGCTGCTGCTTCTACCATCACATTGTGCATCTCTTGTGCTCGTCCTATTTCAGACTCAGGGATGGGCTGCTTTTCTGGCTTTCCTCCTTCAGGGGGGAATACATACATTGTCATTTGAAGCGCATCAACAATTGTATTAAACCCATCACCTGTACTCAATGGGTACTGCATAGGCAACACCTTATTATTTCCAAAGCGTGACCTTATCTGCTCCATCGTACCCTCAAAATCTGCTTTTTCATGATCTACCTGATTGACCACAAAGATGGATGGCGTTTCAAATTTCTCTATATAATCCCAAATAAGTTGAGTACCTACTTCCACACCATTTTTTGCGTTAAGCAGCATCACACCTGTATCGGCCACTTTAAGCGCAGAAACTACTTCCCCTACAAAATCATCAAAACCCGGAGTATCAATAATATTAATCTTCGAATCCTTCCATTTAGCGTGCATTAGTGAGCCGAATATGGAGTTACCACGTTCCCGCTCGATATTCGTATAGTCCGATTGGGTATTACCTTCCTCCACGGAGCCCCGGCGGGAGATAGCGCCTGCTTCGAAAAGCATGCACTCTGCGAAAGTTGTCTTTCCGCAACCGGAGTGTCCGAGGAGGGCCACATTTCTGATGTTTTTGGTATCAAAACTCATAAGGTTCCTCTTTTAATTTGGTTAATTAATACAAAACTTTATTTCCTGAAATCAGATTGAACAGGAATGAAATTAGGAAATATAAAGCAAAGAACAAAGCAATAATGGCTAGATTAATAAGTCAGTCATTAAGGAGGTGAAACTTAGCTCTTCTTGACGGTAGAAAAAAAGATAAATGTCACCCAAAAAGGGAGATAAATGGCAGTGGCGATATGGTAATGGGTGGTATGGTGAGGAGGAGTTAGAGGGTTATGTAGTTAGAAAAAGAGGGTAGATATTAAAAAAGCATAGATTGATTTATGGAATTGGGAACATTTGGGCGTCTGAGTGATTAGACATTATTATAATTATTCTAGCGCAATGCTTTCAAATTAACATTATGGATCAAATTGAATTCAATAATCTATTTAGAAATAGAACCAGAGCCTTTGTAATAAGGATTTTGAAATTCTATCAAGGATTAAGGAAACTTGATGAAACAAGAATTATTGGCAAACAGCTAATAAGATGCTCTTCCTCCGTTGGAGCTAATTTTAGAGCCTCCTGCCTAGCACGTTCAGTTGCCAAACGATACGCAAAATAACCCATGATCCCTACATCTCCTCTAGTAACAACATGCCTACTGTAGGATCAGAAGCAAGCTCCTGTAATTTAGTTTTATTGGATTGCACCAGATTTCTTGCCATAGCAAGGCGAATATCGTTGGGAAGGAAATCCAGTTTAAGGAAGGCTACTACATTAGTAAGTAGCGTATCTTGAATTGCAATATCTCCAAGCAAAAGATAATTAGTAAGCCGGGTGGCGATAGTCGTCAAAAGGTCTACCCTCAGCGTACCTTTGCTGACCATTTTTTGAAGAGGTTGAGCTATCTGTGCTTCAAACTGATGAGCATTGCATATATCTTCAGGTTCAATGAGGCTGCGAAGATCTTGATTAACATAAGCAATGAAAGCCGAAGCAGTTTGTTCATCCAGGCATGCATCTGCTAGCAGGCGTACCAGGGCTAATTCCTTATCTAGCTCCTTTATACTTTTAATGGACTCAAAAAATTGAACTAAAGTACGTGGGGTAGTTCGATTGCCCATAATTACATCCGGATAAGTAAGGACAAAGTTGATACCCCGTGGATCAATTGCATGTCGCTCAGCCCATCGAGCCCACTCTTGCAAATCAAACTCAAGCGTAATATGCATCATTCGGGTGAGCATGGCATCATCCATTGGAGTAACAGAATAATCTCCACCATCAGGATTGGCAGTTAATACAAGATGCCATTTTGCAGGTAACCTCCAGCTCACTAATTCGTAATTTTGCAAAAGCTGCATAATACCTCTTAATATGCGATCGTCTGCTCTATTAACATCATCTATTAATAAGATACCAGGCCCCTTTTTTCGAGGAACCCATTCCGGTGCCCGAAATACGGTTTGCTCTTCTTCAATAGATGGCATACCAACCAAATCTCCCATTTCTTCAAATTGAGCAGGAGCTATATAAATAAACTCATACCCCAACTCTTCGGCCAATGACTGAACGATCTCGGTCTTCCCTATACCATGTCGCCCCCAGATACAAGCAGGAGTACGAGCTTTTCCTCGATATTCTGCTTGCTCATTAGCAGATAGGACATGCTTTAAAAAAGCTATGACCTCACTTGCTGTGGCCCGACTACCGTAATAGGTGTAATTCATGTTTCAGTGTTCAGTTGGCAGTGTTCAGTGTTCAGTATTCAGTTGGCAGTAGTTCAGTGTTCAGTGGATCAGTATTCAGTGTTCAGTGTTCAGTTCGCAGTATTCAGTTGGCAGTAGTGCAGTGTTCAGTTCGCAGTGTTCAGGGTTTTAGTTGGCAGTAGTTCAAGAACAAACATCATATCACCAATCACTTTTCACCAATCACTTTTCACCAATCACTTTTCACCAATCACTTTTCACCAATCACTTTTCACCAATCACCACATCATCTTTCACCTCCTCTCTATATAGGCTCAAATTGTAGTTTTGCTAATGTATTATACGCCCCATCTTCGATAGATGATAATTCCTCATGGGTTCCCTGTTCAATGATTTGGCCTTTATCGATTACAAGTATTTGATCTACTTCTCGGATAGTGGCTAGACGGTGGGCTATAATGATAGAAGTACGCCCTTGCATCAAAGTGTTTAATGCTTCTTGCACTACTCTTTCTGATTCTGCATCTAATGAAGAAGTTGCTTCATCCAATAAAAGTATAGCTGGGTCTTTTAAAATAGCACGAGCGATCGCTATTCGTTGCCGTTGCCCTCCGGATAATTTCACTCCCCGCTCGCCTACCAATGTATCTAGCCCTTCCGGAAAAGATTGTATAAAATTCCAGGCGTTGGCTTGCTTAGCAGCATCCATAATTTCTTCTTCCGTAGCATCGGGCCTTCCATAAAGGATATTTTCGCGAATGGTACCTCCAAAAAGGATTACCTCCTGAGGTACAATTGCTATATTTTTGCGAAAAGCAGTAGTATTATAATCCTGAATATTTTTACCATCTACTTTTATCACTCCTTCGTTCATCTTATAGAACTTCAGCAATAGCTGAACGATCGTAGATTTTCCAGCACCACTAGTCCCCACTAAGGCCACTTTATTTCCTGGTTCTACCTCAAAACTGAGTCCCTGTAATACAGGTACGTCTGATCGGGTAGGATAGCTAAAATAAACATCTTCATAGGAAATATGTCCTTCGATCGGAGCTCTTTCCAGATTTTTCGCATCATCCAGTTGAACTTCTTCTTCTTCTTTTAAAATCTCGCGGATTCGCTCAGTAGCACCAATCGCTCCCAGCAATTCTGTATAGAAATTCCCCAATCCGGCGATAGCTCCTCCTATTATACCGGTATAAACCACAAACTCTATTAAGCGACCAGCAGTCATGCTGCCATCACTTACCATTATAGCCCCTTGCCAAACAATAAAAAATAAAGCTCCAAAGAGGAAAGTGATAATAAAAACGGAAAAGAGTGCCCGCCAACGTGCATAGTATAAAGAGACCTTAACTACTTTATCAATGTTCAAGCCGTATCGTAAAGATTCAAAAAGTTCGTTGGTAAAAGCTTTTACTACCTGTATTGCTGAAGTAGTTTCATTAAGGGATATATTCGAATCTGCCAATGCCTGTTGCCGCTCCTTGGACAATTTACGGATGAAGCGGCCAAACAGCATCGCCCCAACCACAATAACAGGGAAGGTAGCCAACATAATCAATGAAAGCTTAGGGGCTCGAAAAGCCAGAAACAATACTCCTACTACCAATATTATGACCTGGCGTATAAACTCCGCCAAGGTAATGGAAAAAGCATTATACAGCTTTTCAACATCGGCAGTCAAACGGCTTACTATATCCCCTACTCTATTCTCTTCGAAGAAAGTAATTGGCAATGAAACCAACTTTTCATATAAAGCTCTGCGTACATTTGCGATCCCTTTTTCACTTACAATTGCAAAAAGGTATACTCGCATATAAGACACAAACCCCTGTACGATCAGTACAAGCAATAAAATCCAGCCGATATCTTTTAAAGAATAATTAGTCTCTGCATTTCCCTGAGCTACGTCTACCATCAAACCCGATAAATAAGGAAAGATCATAAATACTAAGCTGGATAAAAACAAGAGCACTAATCCAAAGAAAAAAGACCATCTATATGGACGTATAAATCTAAAAATAGCAGCCGCTTCCCTTATATTTTCACGTGTAAGTTTGGGGCGCTGCTCTTCTGAATTTTCTCTATTTCGCCTTCGCATTCCCATGATGCAGGATCATTTTTATCAATTGTGAGGGCCACTCTATAGCGGCCATTTCAACCAAAGCTCAAATGTAGTACTTCTTGACCATATACTATGGCTGATTCCTCCTCAATAACATCATTCGTCAGTATAAGTTAAATCAATTAGGGCATTAATGACCGTTTTATGGCAATTAGTGCATTAGAAGAAATTCATATACCTTATCTTTCAATACATTGTGTCTTTCGAAAATTTCTGTAATTTTGCTAGCAAATCACGCTTAACACCAGTATAGCTGGTACCAGTAATTGATTATTTCCCAAATTTGGGAATCTTAACTAATACTAAACTTCAAATTATCAATTGCTTTTGTGCCGCTCTGCTAGTGTACTCATGAAAATGCTTGTTTTTAGAAACAAGTGATGACAAGCAACTAAAAATTATCCCAAAACTATGCGAAAGTTATTAATCCCATTAATTACTATTCTATCCTATTTTCCTGCTCAATCACAAGTTATAGATATCGGACTCAACTTTGGAGCGTCATTTTACAATGGAGATCTTGCTCCTAGTGATTTTCGACAAATGCTTCAAATGACGAAACCCGCAGTTGGTATTTTTTGTAGACTAGCCAATAGCCAACAATTTTCCACTCGAATTAACCTAAACTATGCCAGTGTTTTTGGTGATGATATTCTCCACGGAAGAGAAGCCTATCGACAATTGGCTTTCGAGACTAAGATTGTAGAATTTAATGTCATAGGCGAATGGCATTCTATCCGAATACGGCATTCTGAATATAGTGCCACTTTCCCATACTTATACGGAGGAATAGGTGTTTTCCACTTTAACCCCAAACGGGAAGTAGACGGAGAGCTTATTGAACTACAACCTCTTGGTACAGAAGGACAAGGCCTTAGTGGGTATGAATCTCCTTATAACAGAACACAGTTCAATCTCCCCATTGGTATGGGCATTAAGTTTGTGGTACGTAATGTTACTTTTGGCTTTGAAGCAGGAGGGCGTTATCTTTTCACCGACTACCTGGATGATGTAAGTGGAACGGAAGTCAATCATCGTGATGTTTTTATAGGCAATAGCCCTTTGGCCGCAGAGTTGAGCAATCCTATCTTAGGAGGAGATGAAGGTATTAATCAAGACTATCGTCGCGGAAGCAATGCTGATGATTGGTACTACATCATGAATATTACCCTTTCCTATAATTTTGGAAAAAGTATCCACAAATTATTAAGCAATCCAGTGCCCTGTTTCAATTTCTAATGATTGGAGCTCTATAAAACCTAGATTCATAAACAAGACCGTTTTAAATCAATTGCAGTTTTGTCATAAGGAGTAAATAATTTTGGCTTTCGCCAAAAAAATACTCCTTATAGAGGAAGCGTTCCTGCTCTAGCAAGCGTCTTGTTTGTGTACGAAATTAATTATATTCCCAAAGAACGTGTTATGAAAAAGCAACTGACATTTTTATTCTTCCTGGTTTTCACTTCCTCTCTTTTTTCTCAGGAAGGAGCTGAAATTGGCATAATGGGTGGCGTATCTCTATACAGTGGTGATCTTTCCCCTAAAGAGTTTGGATTATATTTTGATGAAATGGATCCTGCTTTTGGAGCCTTCAGCCGTTTTAACTTAGGAAAAACCGTAGCCTTGCGCTTAGGCCTCACCATAGGAAAACTTGCTGGTAATGATGCCAATACCGATAGACTAGACCGAGGCTTGTCTTTCCAATCTTCATTAACAGAATTTTCCTTGATAGGAGAGGTGAATTTATTCAAATTAGGACGCTATAAAGATAAAGGGATGATCCCTTATTTATTTGGTGGAGTGGCTATCTTCCATTTTGATCCTGAAGCTGCATTTGATGGAGATTATGTAAAATTACAACCGCTCGGCACAGAAGGACAAGGGTTGCCTAATTATCCAGAACCTTATCAACTTACCCAGGTTGCTTTTCCATTGGGTGTAGGTATAAAATTTATGCTAAACGAATCTATTACGCTGGGACTGGAGTTTGGAGGAAGAAAAACTTTTACTGATTATCTGGATGATGTAAGCAATAATGAAGTTAATTATTTTGATGTACTGGAAGGTAATGGTGAGCTTGCGGCAACCCTTAGCAATCCAACCTTAACCGACCCTAGCGCTGAAAATGCTACTTATAGAAGAGGAGGGCAATACGATGACTGGTACTATGTTGGAGGGTTTATGTTATCCTTCCGTCTTAATGGTGGTTCGAGTAGAGGATGGGGAAGTGGCAAAGGAATAGGCTGTCCTACTTTTTAAATACTAATCAAAGAATATTTTTTATTATCAATTATCATTGCTTTAATAAAAAGAGATTTTCCGGATAAGCAGATTCAACTGCAAATATCTGGCTAATCATTCCTTTTGTAGGATTTCTTTCTTTTATTCTTTTTTACGAAATCTATCGTTTCCAAGAAATCCTCTTTCATGTTAAGAGAATGAATAATTAATGTTAAATTTGCATTAACTAATCGACAATTAAACGCATCATGAAGAGGGTATTGGTGCTATGCACTGGAAATTCTTCCAGAAGCCAAATGGCGGAAGGCTATCTAAAATTTTACGCGAAGGGCAAATTAGACGTGCAAAGTGCAGGACTGGAAGACCACGGCGTCAATCCATTCACCATTATAGCGATGAATGAAGACAATATCGATATCGATGATCAGTTTTCAAAACCGCTTGAATATTTCTTTGGAGAAAGCTTTGACTGTATCATTTCTGTCTGTGCTGCTACCGAAAAAGAAATAACACCTCGTATTTCCTTCTCCAGTTTTTATCATTGCGAAGTAGAAGATCCTGCCAGTTTTGAAGGTAGTGATGATGAAAAGTTGGAAAAATTTAGAGAAGTAAGAGAGCAAATCAAGATTGATATGCTCAAATTTCTAGGTAAAACGGTCTATAGTAGTGAGAGCGAAAAAGCTTGAAATTATTCTTTGTTTTTAAGCCCTACAACTTAATCCTGTTTTTCACTTCCTTATTTAAGTTCAAAGTGGTTTTTGATTCCAATAGTCATGGTGGCTTTAGCCTGTCATAGGTTTTTCTATTCGGCAACCAAAGCTTGAGTCATGCTATAAAGAACTCTTAAAATTTATAGCATGACTCTTCTGCTTTTCTATTTATCGCTCCTGCCCTAATGATACCATATTGGCAAATATTCGGAATGCTCCAGGCACACCTGCTGGCAATTGGCGAAACCAGGAATAACCAGTATAAACATAATACCCTTCTCCATGTCTAGCCACCAGTAGTCCGCCATCACGTGGAGGTTCATTAGGGTCATTACTAGAAATAATAGGAACATATTCATCTCCCCACTCATTTGGGAAATACAAACCTCGCTCTTGTACCCAGCCGTCAAAATCTGCTTTCGTAATTTTATTAGGCCAGTTTAAAACCGGATGATCTGGTGCAAGCATACGGACAGGTGCATCTTCTACCGTCACCCGATCACGAGATATCTTGATGGGATAAGGGCTCAATTCATCCATACCTACGGTCATACCGTAATTTTTATTATACTGAACAACTACGGTGCCTCCATTTTTAGCATATTCAAAAAGTAATGGCTGTATCTGACGAGCATCTTCTACCCCATTGTATACTCTTACACCAAGTACTATTGCATCATATTGATTCAATTGTTCGGCAGTGAGCTGCGCAGGATCTAATAAAGTCACCTCATAGCCAATTTGTTCCAGGCTTGCAGGAATTTCATCCCCTAAGCCCATAATATATCCTATTTGATGTCCTGCAGTAGCAATTTCTACTTTTGCCACCTTCGCAGAAGCATCGAGCAATACTTTTTGCACCGGAAGGTGAGGGTAATCAATAATCACCTGCTTATCAGAATAAGCGATACCATCTACTCTTGCAAGAGGAACAATTGCTCCTTCTTCCTGCTCCTGTGGAGGAGTCAATTCAAAATCAAGATGTACCACTTGTCCTTTAAATTCTAATGAAAATGGTATGCTATCAGGGCTTACTGACCAGGTATCAGGAAAACAAAGCTGTACATGCCCATTTACATTAGCAGCTCCTGCTTTTACTGCAACAGATACTATTTGAGGTTTGTCATCACCAAAAACATATACGCTACTAGGTATTTCTACAAAAACTGGTGGTGTAATTTCAAAAGGCTGATATACTTCTCCCTTTACTGCATCTTCATATTTGTATACAACCTTTTTGGCTATCTTCAGCGTTTTGCCAGCGATATCCAATTCAAATACAACTTCAAAAGGACGGGATGCTTCAGGCAAACCAATTAATTGTTGATCATCTACTTTGTAATAACCATCTTCCCATTTGTTTTTCAGCCAATAAGGACTACTTGTTTTCATATCAGCAGGCAATTGTACTTTTTTGAAGATTTTATTGCCCTCATTATACTCCAAAGTTAAATTCAAGGCTGTATCCAATTGGGTTGGAAGCACATAAATATGCTTTAAGGTGACAGGTACAGAAGAACGATTGATAGCTTCTATTGCCAATGCAGCTTCTCCCCCTGGTATACCAGAATCATCCTCTGCTACCACTTCTAAAGATAAGCCCAGACAAGCTTGTATTACCTCTTCGATTTCTATCAATTTGCGCGATTTCCAAAAACTATCCGCCAGTTTTTCTATCATTTGTTTAGCCTGGAGCAAATCAGCTACACTAGCTGCAGGGTTTCCAAACTGATAATTTGCTTCTACTTTCGCTAATACTCTACCAATAGCAGCTCCCCCCTCCAGTCGGGTCCATGTCGTGTTGATTCCTTCGAATAGAGCTTCCTTATCCGTAGGCATATCTCCTTTCAACAATTCCAGGTATTCTGTTTGAGAGCCTCTGGTTCCCATATCACCAAAACCTTGCGCCTTGTGCATAGAGCGAGCAGCAGCAGCTATTTCAGTATTCGATTTTCCTAATAATGGATAATAAGTACCTACATCCACTCCCATCAATCGCGTTTTATCTGCTTTCGCAAAATTTTCTCTGCTTCCGTAAAACCACCAGGAAGTGTTGAAAAACAAGCGCTTAGGCTGCCAGGCATCTACATACTTTAACTGCTCAGGAAATACAGTAGGATCGTTCGTTAAATCAAAAGCTTCATGAGAAAGCATGGCAGAAGCCGTATGATGGCCATGCATACGCCCTACCCATTTGGGATCAACGGTATGCTGAAATCTGTTTATAATAATATCCGGTTGCCATTTACGAATTGCCCACACCATATCCGCCAAGGCTTGATCATGTCCCCACTTATCTAATGTTTCTTCAGGATTTTTTGAAAAACCAAAATCATTCGCTCTACTAAAATGCTGATAACCACCATCTACCCCACGAGCAGCCAGCAGTTCCTGCGTACGAATTACTCCCAATAATTCCCGAATTTCAGGGCCTATCTCGTTTTGTCCGCCATCGCCTCTCGTCATTGCGATATAGGTAGTATTCGCATTTAGTTCATTAGACAAATACGAAATCAGGCGTTGATTTTCATCATCTGGATGCGCAGCAACGTATAATGCCGAGCCTAAAAAATTGAGTTTTTGTATGCGATGAAAAATCTCTACAGAATTGAGTTTTTCCGGTGCTTGTGCAGCCAGCGATAAACTCAAAAGTGTAAAAACCAGTAAAAGGTTAGCTATCTTGCTCATAGGGCTAAGTGAATTAAAGATTTTGCATGTAATATAGAAAAAGGTATAGAAAGGAAAATGGTTGAATAGGAAGAACTAATAATCCCAGATGTTGCGAAACTATTGAATGATTCAGGTGTACAGCCTGTCAATACCTCCCATTTGTTTTTAGGGCTTTACTTTTATCAAATAAAAGCCCCAATGGTAACATACAAGAAGGAAAAGTATTGATTCAACATTAAAGTTATCTACAACAAAGTGGCGAGAAAAATCCTCGGCACTTTGTTGCATTTTCTCATTTCAACTATGCATACCATGAGATATTTCAACATACTATTTTTGTTTTATCTACCTTCCTTCCTCTTTTCGCAGGAGACTTTTAATAATCTTTATGAATACGAAGGTTATCATTTGCCTCTTTTCAGTGACCTTATTGTACACGGTGATACAATAGTAGGCATGGGAATGGCTAAAAACATAGAACAAGGCTATCTGCAAGGTACTCTGGTGGCTCGCTTTGACACTTCAGGACAAATGCTCGACTATAGGGTTATTATGGATCCATTTGGTGGCAATCACGGTAGTCCGCTTATACATGGTAGAATTACACATATATCAGATGGCGGATATATCATGACTACCTCTTCTGATGGTGTAACAGGCGGAGTTGTTATCAAACTTGACAACGATTTAAATACAGACTGGATCAATGCCTATCCTGATCCAGATTTTGGAACAGGTTGTGAATTTCAGGACCCTATAGAACTATCAGATGGATATTTGCTTTATGGTGTTGGCCTAGGGGGAAATGTCCTTCCTGAGCCAGTCATCTACTTCATTGGCAAGTCAGGTGCATTCAAATGGGTAAAATATTATGGTAATCCTGATGTATCTGATGATTATAAGAAAATATTGAAATATGAGAATAACAAGCTGATTGCTGGTGGATCAGGTACTAATAATAGCTTCATTCATATTTTAGACTATGAGGGCAATATCCTCCAGGAATGGGAAATGAATATTGACTCAGAAATAGGTGTCCTGAGAAATTTGCAAGTAACTTCAGATGGTGACTTTATTATCTTTTCTATAAAAATAATTAGCAATGATAATAATGATTTCATTATTCAACCCCGACTCTCTCGCATATCTTCCGACTTTGAAATAGAATGGATTTCATCTATAGGGCCTATCGCTAGCCTAGATTTAAGTATCCTCCTTTGGGATATCATGCCTACTTCCGATGGTAATTTTATTGCAGCAGGACAAAATGTCAATTATGATCCTCCTCAAAGAGCAGGTTGGTTTTATAAGTTCACTCCACAGGGAGATAGTATATGGTCGAATAGAGTAAATATACCTGCTACTCCCGTTTCTCCCAACGATTGGTATGGAGGTGTAGCTGAGCTACCAGGCGGGCATAGTTATATAGCTGGAGGAAGAGCTACTACTTCAGAGGCTGGTTATACCTGGCTCACTAAAGTCACCAAAGATGGCTGTCTGGAAGACTTTTGTCCAGATATCTATGTTTCTACTTCCACTCCTACGCCAAGCACTGTGGTAACCCCATTGGTGCATCCTAATCCTGGTAGTGGAAATTTTTGGTTATTATGGCAAGAAGGGGCGATTCCTCAAAATGTACTATCCATCAATATCATGACTTCCAGCGGCTGTTTAGTGGCTCAACAGCATCTTAATAAAGATGGAAGCTTTGATCTGACCTCTTTTCCTTCTGGACTTTATTTTGTGGAATAATTAGTAATACTGGAGAGCGCTGGATACGGAAAATCGTGAAGGAGTAAGCTTAATCCAGCCACAAATAAATTTCATCCATACGATTTAAAAAAATGGGCTTATTTACCTTCCTGTAAATAAGCCCATTTTTTCACAATAGCCCGTGGATGATTTAAGTGAATGATCAAAAATCACCACGGAGTGTTACTGGACTAATATTATCCTTCCATCTGAAAAGATCCCATCAAATCGGTGTATGCCTGAACAGCTGCACCTACAGCTTCTTTAGCAGAGCCTAGCTGGCCATTCCAACCTTCTACATTAGTATTCGCTTCGTCTACTATGCCTTTTAATCCATCGATAGTAGTTTGTACATCTTTAGGTAGCTTTCCGTTACTAAGCCCATCAGTTAGGCCTTTTAAGGTTTCTCCTTCTGCCTGCCATTTGTTTACAAACTCAAATGCAGTCTTAGAAAGCTCTCCCAAGCCTCCCATTTGTGCCTGTACACTTTCCTTAATACCATTCAAAGTACTTGTTTGCTCTTCGCTCATTTGAGCAACGATTTCTTCCGAAGGGCTCATACTGGCCAAAGCTGATTTTGCCATTTCTTGTGCCTGAGAAATTTGATCTACTACACCAGATACTTTGGTAGTAGTTTCTTCCCAATTAGAAGAAAGGCCTTCGATCGCTTCTTTGTACTGGCCTACGTTGCTACAAGCGGTAAAAGCTAATGCCAAAATTGAAAACACAATTAATTTACGCATAATAATAAAGTTGATTTTTGTGAAGTTATACAACTCACCCTACAAACGTAAACTATTATAGAAATCTTATCAAAAACTTAAGATTTTGTTAATATTCAACAATTTTTCCACTTCCTTTTAGTTATTGTAACTTTAACACTATTTGCTGTATCTTGCGTATCCAAGTAAGAATAAACTCATGAGTAAAGCCAATAAATATATCTGTATACATGGTCATTTTTATCAACCTCCACGAGAAAATGCCTGGCTGGAAACAGTAGAAATTCAGGATTCTGCTACCCCTTTTCACGACTGGAACGAGCGTATCAATTTTGAATGTTATGCTCCTAATGCCGCTGCTCGTATCCTAAATAAGTCTGACCACATTATAGATATTGTCAATAATTACTCTAGTATTAGTTTCAACTTTGGCCCTACTCTACTTTCCTGGATGGAAAAGGCTTCTCCTGAGACTTATCAGCTTATACTTAAGGCAGACAAAGCCAGTCAGAAACGTTTTGGAGGTCATGGTTCTGCACTAGCACAAGTACATAGCCATCTGATTTTGCCACTTTGCAATGAGCGGGATAAAATCACTCAAACCATATGGGGAATCAAAGATTTTGAGTATCGATTTGGTAGAAAACCAGAAGGCATATGGCTGGCTGAAACAGCTGCTAATACGGAGACATTAGAAGTCTTGGCTGACCAAGGTATCAAATTTACAATACTTGCTCCTCGACAAGGGAAAGCCTTTCGAAAGATTGGTGAAGAAGGATGGGCTCAATTAGGCCATGCTGCAATTGATAGTCGTCGTCCATACCTCTTTAAGCTTCCTTCCGGAAAAAGCATCGCATTGTTTTTTTATCATGGAGGCATTGCACAAGGAGTAGCTTTCGAAGGCTTGCTTAATAATGGCATCCACTTTGCCAACAAATTCATGGAGGCATTTGACGGAAACAATACTCCTCAATTAGCTCATATTGCTACAGATGGTGAAAGCTATGGCCACCATCACTCCAGAGGTGAAATGGCACTAGCTGCTTGCCTTCGCCATATTGAAGAGCAGCAGCTTGCTACCATTACCAATTATGGGCAATATCTGGAATTATTCCCCCCTGAATACGAGGTTCAAATACATGAGAATAGTTCCTGGAGTTGTGTGCATGGCGTAGAGCGATGGCAATCAAATTGTGGCTGTAATGCAGGTGGTGGCCCTGGATGGAATCAGGAATGGCGAGGCCCTTTGCGCGAAGCCCTGGATTGGCTACGAGATCAACTGATTCCTATTTACGAAAAGGAAGCAAGCATATTCCTTAAAGATGTCTGGGAAACTCGCAATGATTATATTGATATTCTCCTTGACAGGAATCAAAATACTATTGATCAATTTCTTCAAAAGCATCATACTCGTTCGTTATCTGCCGAAGAAAAAACAAAAGTATTGCGTTTACTGGAAATGCAGCGTCATGCCATGCTTATGTACACCAGTTGCGGATGGTTTTTTGATGAAATATCCGGATTAGAGACCAACCAGATTCTCCAGTATGCCAATAGAGCTATTCACTATGCCTGGCAAGTAGCAGAGGTAGATTTACACGACGAATTCATCAATCGTCTTAAAAAAGCACCAAGTAATGTATACAACGATGGTGCTTCCAGCTATCTGGAATACGTCGTTCCTGCTCGTGTCACCTTAGACAGAGTAGGGATGCACTATGCAGCTTCATCTATTTTTGAAGAATATCCTGAGCACCTGGAATTTTTCAATTACATAGCAGATAGTGAGGCCTTTTATAGGCTATCAGCAGGAAAACAAAAACTAGCAATAGGCAGAACTACCGTTAAATCTAAAACCACTTTATCAACCAAACATTTCAGTTTTGCAGTACTATATCTAGGCCAGCAACACATCATCGGAAACATATCTCTGGATATGAAACAAACGATATTTGATGAGATGTCGGAACGTATTCAGCAAGCTTTTCAGGAAACTAATCTGGGAGGTGTCATTGGTATCATGCAGGAATATTTTGATAAAGAAAAATTCTCTATCTGGCATTTGTTCCGAGATGAAAAACAAAAAATCTTACAACTCATCACAGAACAAAGTAAAGAGCAGGTAGAAAAAGCTTATCGTTCTATCTACAACAACAATTACCAATTGATGGTAGGCATCTCCAAAAGTGACATCCCCGTTCCTGAATTTTATAAAACAGCCGCTCAATTTGTTATTAAGCGAGAACTAATGGCATTGTTTACTAATGGTAGTCTGAATATAAGAAAGCTTCAGCATCTATATAAGGAGTATCAACTCTGGGGTCTTGACATCCAGAATATTCAGGATTTTCGTCTGGCAGTAAGCAATCGTATCTTAAAAGAAATTGAATCCCTCGAGCAAACTGATGATGACATTCCTAAACTCATTACCATTCATACCATCTTGAGTGTATTAGAAGAAGTAGGCGCAAAACTCTATTTATGGCAAAGTCAAAACGCTTATTTTTCATTACTAAATGATCAAAAAGCCGATAGTTGGGACTATCCTTCTGAGGAATGGAAAGAGGCGTTTCTCAATCTTGGACAGATTCTGGGGATAGAGGTATGATGGGTTTAGGGTTTAGGGTTTAGGGTTTAGGGTTTAGGGTTTAGGGTTTAGGGTTTAGGGAAGTTGAAAAAGTTTAGATGGTTCCGACTTCAAATGCTCAACCAAGTATAAGAGGGAATGCCCAACTCAAAGCCAAGCATCCCCTTTAAATACATAGCAAAACAATAATCAATCTTTTTCCGATCTAGCCTTTTTCTTCCAATCACTACTCACTACTCACTACTCACTACTCACTACTCACTACTCACAAATTACTCCTTCCCTGCCATTTCAGGATCAGCAAGGCTATGCATGGTTTTTGCCATTTTGATAAATTCCTGGCGATAGCCATTTTCATCTTTTCCTTTTGCTTTTTTTGCCAATTGAATTACTTGCTCATAGTTCGCTTTACTTTTATATTCTGAATTACGTAGTAACATACCAAATTCGGCAACAGCGGCAGACCATAAGAAATTATCACTAGCTTCCTTTATATCATTTGCAGATACGATATGTTCTATTTTCTGACTGACATTACCATCTGGTTTTTTATAGCGGAGTTTGACGGTGCACAATTCCTCAGAATTGCGGCTTGCAGCATTTGGTTTATTTTCCTTTTGGTATTTAAGCTCATCTACATCAGCCAGAAAATCACTCTTCGTTCCTGATGGTATTATTTCGTATAAAGCCGTTACGGTATGCCCTGACCCCAATTCACCCGCATCTTTTTTATCATCATTAAAATCCTCATTTTCCAGCATACGGTTTTCATAGCCAATTAATCGGTAAGCCTGTACATGCTCAGGGTTAAACTCTATTTGAATTTTTACATCTTTCGCTATAGCGAAAACGGTACCTCCAAACTCTGATACCAGCACTTTTTGCGCTTCACTAATATCATCTATATAAGCATGATTGCCATTCCCTTTATCTGCTAACTGTTGCATTTTATTGTCCTTATAATTTCCCATTCCAAAGCCTAGAACAGTTAAGAAAACACCACTTTCTCTTTCTTTTTCAATCATACGAACCAGTTCAGCATCACTGCTAGCTCCAATATTAAAATCTCCATCCGTAGCCAGAATTACGCGATTATTTCCACCTTCAATGAAATGTTCGCGGGCTGTTTTATATGCAAGTTGAATCCCTGCACCACCTGCGGTAGAGCCTCCTGCCTGTAATTTGGAAAGAGCATCTTTAATTTTCCGTTTGTCAGTGCCAGCAGTAGGTTCTAATACCAAACCCGCTGCGCCAGCATAAACGACTATGGATACCTTATCCTGTTCTCGAAGCTGATCTGTCAATAATTTAAACGATGACTTTAATAAAGGAAGCTTGTTTGCGTTTTCCATACTTCCTGATACATCAATCAGGAATACCAGATTGGAAGCAGGAAGATTTTCCATCGGAATTTCTTTGCCTTGCAAGCCTACGTGCAATAACTGATGCTTAGGTTGCCAGGGACAATCTGAGAATTCAGTGACTACTTCAAAAGGGTGTTCTCCCTGCGGCTGTGGATACTCGTAATCAAAATAATTGACCATCTCTTCTATTCGTACAGCATCTTTAGGGGGTGTTTGCCCATTTTTAAGAAAACGGCGCATATTGCTATAAGAAGCAGCATCCACATCAATAGAAAAAGTAGAAAGTGGTTCCTGCCCTACTTCCAAAAAGCGATTTTCCTGAATCAATGCATAGTCTTCAGTATTCCAGTTATCAACAGGATCGGATGGTGGGATATGGCTATTTACATAAGGAGCAGTATGATAAGTAGCAGGTGCACTACTTCTGTCTTTTTTAAAGACCTTGCCCAATCCCAGGCGAGGACGAGATTTCCCTGTGACCACTACCTCATCCAGAACCATATTATTGACTCCTAAGTGAATTTTTATTTCTTTCCCCGGAGTAATATTTGTTATTTCCTTGCTTTGATAACCCGTATAGCTAATCACCAGAGTAGCAGCCGCGTTTGTTACTGTAAGAGAGAATCGACCATCAAAGTCTGTATTGGTGCCATTGGTAGTGCCTTTTTCCAATACGCTAACTCCAAAGAGAGGGCTACCTGTATCCTGATCAAGAACGATACCTTCAATCAAATGACTATCTGTATAAGTATTGGCAAATTGAGCAGCTCCAAATAGAACTGCCAGGCTGATAAGAATAAGGAATTGTTTCATGTTTTTTATGGTAGGATGCAGGCAAAGATGTTATTACATAAAATTTAAAAAAGAAATTTTGCTACTTTGCGTTAAAACATAAAATAGAATCATTTATACATGAGATCATTACTTACGCTCGTATTTGTAGCAATTGCAATGCAGCTAGGCATCAGCCAGTCAGAAAACGACCTTTTAAGCTGCCTGGAATTGGCATTTTCTCACCCTGATATGGAACAACTTGTTCAAGAAGAATGGGGAGAGTCTCGCACACTTTACATCGTTCAGCGCCGTAGGCCCAATATAGACCGATTGCCTTTCACCCAATTGTTGAATCAATTAGGACCTGAAGATTTTTACGGTTTCCCATTTCCTATAGAACTCATCACTGAAGAGCAGGAAGAACAATTAAAACAGGATCGTTCTCAAAATGGCCATTTGGGTATTTTAGGCGTTTCTGGTATGTTTCGCGCTGATCGGCTTTCAATGAATTTGAGTGGAGCATTACCATCTAACTTTAGAAAGAGCATTATTGGATCATTTGTGTTTAAACAACAAGGTGACAACTGGGCCATTGAGCAATCACATGTACAGGTGAATCCATAATTTGATCAATCATTGTCAAGTATAGAGAGACAATGAGAACTTGTAAATGGCAAGGTCAAACTTAAAATTGCTATTAAAGAAATATCCTTTTATTACGCTGGCACTATGCATCGTAATAATATTGGCTTACTGGTTTTGCCTGCCACGCCCTCTTTTCAATACCCCTCAGAGCTTTGTATTAGAAAGCTCTGAGGGTTCATTATTAGGTGCTCGTATTTCAAAAGACGGGCAGTGGAGATTTCCTCCTATCGATAGTGTACCTGATAAATTTGCATCGGCTTTAATTGCATTTGAGGATCATCGTTTCTATCACCATCCTGGTGTAGATCCTATTGGTTTAGCGCGTGCTTTATGGCAAAATATTAAGAATCGAAAAATTGTTAGTGGAGGGTCCACTATCAGTATGCAAGTAATTCGTATGGCAGGAGGGAACCCTCCTCGTACCATTTGGCGAAAGCTACTGGAAATGATTCAAGCCACCCGGCTCGAGTTAGGATATTCGAAAAAAGATATTTTAAAACTATATGCATCTCACGCTCCTTTTGGAGGAAATATTGTGGGATTAGAAGCTGCTTCCTGGAGGTACTATGGCAAACCTCCTCATTTACTTTCCTGGGCTGAAACCTGCATGATGGCAGTATTGCCCAATAGTCCTGGATTAATCCACCCTGGCAGAAGCAGAGATGCTCTTTTACAAAAGCGCAACCGCTTATTGGGTAAATTGTTGGAGGAAACAATACTGGACAGTTTAACTTATGAATTGGCGATAGAAGAACCTCTTCCCGAGGCGCCTCTTCCTCTTCCTCAATTGGCACCTCATTTGCTGGACAGGGCCTACCTCGAATATACTGATAAACCAAGGAATGCCCGTATCAATACAAGTATTCAACTTCCACTGCAAAAACAGCTCAACAGTGTACTGGCGCATCATCAAAAAAGATTGAGTGGCAACCAAATTCACAATCTGGCAGCAATAATAATAGATGTAGAAAGCGGGCAAGTATTAGCCTATGCTGGAAATGTTCCAGAAGCAGGATCAAGGCATGCTAATCAGGTAGATGTAATCACAGCTCCTCGAAGTACTGGCAGCATTCTCAAGCCTTTTTTATATGCTCGTTGCCTTCAGGAAGGATTGATCAGCCCTCAAAGCATTTTGGCAGATGTGCCAACTCAAATGGGTGGTTATCGTCCAGAAAACTTTCACGAAGATTATGATGGAATGGTTAGAGCTGATCGAGCATTAATACGCTCTTTAAATGTACCTATTGTGCGTTTATTATCTCAATATGGTTTAGAAAAGTTTCATTATCATCTTCAAAAGATAGGGCTCACTACTATTAATCATCCTGCCAGCCACTATGGCCTCCCTTTAGTATTAGGTGGAGCTGAAGCCAACTTATGGGATATAACCAATGCTTATGCCTGTATGGCTCGTGTATTAAAGCATTATCACCCGTACAATAGCCAGTATGATAAATGGGATATACACCCTGCTTCTTATACTCCTTATCAGCGTCCTTCAGCGCATTTACAAAATACACCACCAGGATTTGGCGCCAGTGCTATCTGGTTCACATTTGAAGCTATGGAGGAAGTAGAACGCCCTAATTCCGAGGGAGAATGGGAAAACTTTGAATCCAGCAGGCGTATTGCCTGGAAAACAGGAACCAGTTTTGGTTTTCGAGATGCATGGGCAATAGGTGTCAATCCCAAATATGCAGTGGGTGTATGGGCAGGAAATGCTGATGGAGAAGGAAGGCCTGGCCTGATTGGCATAAAGGCAGCAGCTCCCGTATTATTTGACATTTTTAACCGCTTACCAGGAAAAAATGAATGGTTCGAACCGCCTTATGATGATATGATAGAACTATCTGTTTGTCAAAAAAGTGCCTACCGTCCTTCTCCTAATTGCCCAACAGATACTATCTGGGCTCCTGCCAGTAGTGTCAATGCCGATGTTTGTAAATTCCATCATACTGTCTATCTAGATCAAAGCCAGCAATGGAGAGTGAATGCTCAATGTGAATCTCCAGGCAATATGATAAAAGCATCTTTCTTTTCTCTCCCTCCTGTTGCAGAACATTATTATCGAAAAAAACATCCTGACTATTATACGATTCCACCCTTTCGTTCAGATTGTGATCCCACAACAGCAGCTAACAACATGCAGTTGATATATCCTAAATACCCCACAAAAATTTATGTACCCGTTGATTTGAATGGACAACCTTCAAAAACAGTTTTCAAAGTAGCACATCGTTCTAATGAGCTAGCTATTTATTGGCATATAGATGAAACATACATTGGTACGACTCGTGAATTTCATAGCATGGAGTTTGCTCCTTCTATAGGAAAGCATGTACTTACATTAGTTGATGAACAAGGGCAAAGGCTTGTACAACAATTCGAAATAATCGGCAAATAAAAAAGCCCATACATCAAGGGAGGCTTATTTGATGTATGGGCAAATTAACATACTATGAGAAAACTACACGTTCAAATATAAGCCTGTTTGTACCATTTATTCCATGCTTTTTACTAAGCGGGGATTCTGGCCTATTATATGGTCGTATATGGTAAGAATATGGTAAAAGCCTTTTCGACATGAATGAGTACTTGTTTGCTGTTTTAGCATAGAAGTTGTTTAAAAACATCTTAATGGCCGCTAAAAATATCTTTTTCCCCTTCTTTTCATTTTTTTATCGCCCCGTAGCACCACTACGAAGCTCAAAAAAAATATCAATTAGTGAAAAAACCTGATCTCAATCGACTCATCAGACATTCTTAAACAACTTCATATAGTTAAATTGAATACTCTCTAAAGGCAAGTAATTTTTTATACTATAAGTGCCAAGACAAATTAAATCACATATTATCTCGAGGCAGTTTTCATTCATTCTATACCGCGTTAAAAAGCCTTACCGAAGCACCACTTCGCTTACGTTTTTTACTCGGTCAGGCCTCGTGAGAAAAGTTGCCTTGTCTAGAATGAAAATTCCTCTCAATATAATGGTAACACTATTTTGTCTTAGCACTTAAGAAAACACATTTATTCACTATTAATATTTCACAAAAAATCATACACAACATGAGATCTATTGTAATCACCTTATTATGCCTATTTATTTCCAGTCTTAGCATGTATTCACAAGAAATGCCCGCACCGGAAAATACAGCAGAAGTAGAAGATTCTTCACCATCTGCCTCTATCGATGAGCAAATGGAAACCGTGGAAATGGAAACTGTGGAAAAAGATACTGTTGAAACGGAAACCATGGAAATAGGAACTGCTGAAAAAGATACTATTGAAATGGAAACCGTGAAAACGGAAACTACTGAAAAAGGTACTGCTGAAATGGAAACCATGGAAATGGAAACTGTGGAAAAAGGTACTGCTGAAATGGAAACCGTGGAAATGGAAACTGTGGAAAAAGGTACTGCTGAAACGGAAACCATGGAAATGGGAACTGTGAAAAAAGGTACTGCTGAAACGGAAACCATGGAAATGGGAACTGTGAAAAAAGGTACTGCTGAAACGGAAACCATGGAAATGGAAACCGAAATGCAAGAAGAGGAAACTGCTGATGAAGAAATCACTCCTTTATCCTCTGGATTGGCGGTAAATTTTGTTCAGAATAGTGTAGGTGGGTTTTTTCCTGTTTTTCTAGGCCACATCAACCTAAAGAACAGGCTTAATGCTACCTGGTATAGTGTATTTTGGACCAATCCTTCTTTTGGTACACTTGAGGTAGGAGGAGATTTATGGTTGGAAACAGGCGCTGGACTGGGTTTCTCTTCTGCAGATGGCAAACTATATGTCAACCCTTCTATCGGCTTTACACACGGGAAATTTCTATCAGGAGGAGAGAAGACCGTTATTGGAGATGGTATAGTACCCAGCATTCTCACCTTATACAATAATGACTGGTTCGAATTCGAGTTTTACCTTGCCTATTATAAATCTCTACGCAAAGAAGGCCCCGCCACCAGAGACTTTATCTTAAACTGGGCTGCTCCAGGTATCAAAGTGAGCAAAGCCTTTTCTCTAGGTGCATTTTATGAGCAATTTGTCCTTACCAGAGCGACAGAAGGAGAAGCTCACAGCATTTACCAATGGTTAGGCCCTTATATTAAAGTACCTGTTGGCAATGGACATTTTCTTCGATTTGCAGGAGGTAAGAACCTGGCTAATCAAGAGGCTACAGGTAATGAGTTTTACAAAATATCTGCTTTCATTAACCTGAAATAAAAGATTTTCCACTTACTTGTTCATTTTTCGGTTGCAGGAGGTTATAATCCAGCTTTACTTTGTAGAAAAGTTAATAAGCTAGATGATAGTAGAAAATAAAATCGATATAGACCGCTATTATAAAGCATTGGTAGAGCGCGATGAAAGTTATCTTGGTTCTTTTTATGTAGGTGTAAAAACCACTGGTATATTTTGCGTTTCAATATGTCGGGCCAGAAAGCCTAAAAGAGAAAATGTAGAGTTTTTTACCGATGTAAATACGGTACTAAAGCATGGCTATCGTCCATGTAAAGTATGTAAACCTACTGAAAATGCTTATCAACCTCCTGCAACCGTTATACAAGCTATTGAGCTGCTCAAGCAACATCCTAAAGAAAAAATTTCAGACTATATGCTTAGGGAAGCGGGCTTACGCCCTGAAAAAATCAGGCGCTGGTTTAAAAAACACTACGGCCTTACCTTTCAGGCATATCAGCGTATGATCAGACTCAATACGGCCTATCAGGAATTGAAAAATGGCAATAGTGTTACCAATACTGCTTTTGATAGTGGCTATGAATCTCTAAGCGGTTTTTCTTATACTTTTAAAAAGTTGGTAGGCAGTTCGCCAGATCAGGCAAATAATCAAAATATTATTCTCATCACGCGCATGACCACACCACTAGGCCCTATGTACGCCTGCGCAACAGAGAAAGGTATCTGCTTACTAGAATTTACCGATAGACGGATGCTGGAAACGGAATTTAAGGATTTACAAAAACGGTTAAAAGCTAATATCATAGCCGGAGAAAACGAATACCTGACTCAGCTGAAAAAAGAACTACAGGAATATTTTGAGGGAAAGCGACAAACATTCACCGTACCACTACATACCCCGGGCACCGATTTTCAAAACACCGTTTGGAGCGCACTTCAAAGCATACCTTATGGCAGCACTCGCTCCTATACACAACAGGCAATTCATATTGGCAATCCTAAAGCAGTACGGGCTGTTGCGTCCGCCAATGGGCATAATCGTATTGCCATCGTCATTCCATGCCATCGGGTCATTGGCAGTGATGGAAACCTGAGAGGTTATGCAGGGGGATTAGAGCGGAAACGGTGGTTACTGGAACATGAGGGAAAGAAAAGGGAATAAGTATTTAACACTTTTCAGACCTGATGGGCATTTTTCATGTAACTGCATGTCTCGAAGGATTTGCAATAGTCATAACTTAACATAGCGATTTTACGGCCGAAAGGGAACATCCTCTCTACGACGCATACTTCGAGCAGCGAGAGTACTGCTATTTATAATAATTACATGCGATTGCGAATTATTAGCTTACACAAATCACGATTGACAAGTATCATTTAATTTTTATCACTTCTATACGTAAATCTAGCCCCATGCCATTTAAAATTTGCTTTGCTTCTACACAAAAATCTGTCCCCTCTTCATTTAAGGGTTCTGCCAAAGTTAGAGCTATAATTATATTCTTACCTTTAGCATTGGGATAATCCTCATATATTTGTCCTGATTCATAAAATTTGATGTAATTGTTTATTTTATTCTGTAGTTTCTCTAGATGAAATTCTGAATTCTTCCAATCTAAATGATCGGAAATAGTTAATATCACATCGTTTGAACCAACTTCAATCCCAATAAAATCAACCTTTCGACTATCTAAAATAGACATAGTATATATTTTTATTAGTATTTCTCAATTATGAAGCGTACTCTATGCCATTGAGATGCTCTTTATTCCCAAAAGCTTCTACCTTCTTACCAGTCGTATCCTAGGTGATTGGCATATTAACTATTCGCTCTGGTAAGTTAGGGGTTGCTGTCTTTTTTAACTACGAGTTCGATTCTGGAGTTTATATTAAAATATCGTGGTGACTTTTTATCTAATAAGAGGGGAACTCCATTTCCTTTGCCTTCAATTACTACATTACTACAATTTAGTAGTCTTTTTAAATCTCTTGACAAAAATTTAGAATAGTCTAGGCAAAATTCTGAATTACCCCCAAAAATATGGATCGTCAAAACAAAAGTTAGCTTTGAATGAAGTTGGAGAAAAGCTCTTAAATTATCTAATTCAACAGATGCCTTAAATCTTCCATCTACATGATTAGGCACATTTAATATTATTAGCTCGCCTGTTTGTAATTCTTTCTCAATAGATGGAATCCCAAAACTCACATTTTGAGAGTAGCAACTCGCTATAAGAAAAGTGAATATTATAAATATTAATATTCTCATTAGTCATGTTTTCTGATCGATTGTAAGATGTTAAAAAATAGGATACCTTCTATAAATTTTCTCATTATTTTAGTTGTTTATTGTTTCGCCAATAGGAGTATCTCTATACCCTATTTCTCTCTTAACTGCTTTAAGTGCCCTTCTATTAAATTGCCCGGACAATACCTTTCACAATTTACTTCATTCTCTCCTCCTAATTCTTAAATATCGTACTCAATGACAACTACTACAATGATTATAGTGCAGGCCATCATTAAAAATGTAGCCTACACTATTGAAAACCAATCATGAAAACCATCTATGCACAACAAAAAGATCACAGGTTTTGCAACACGGGGAGCTTTTTTCTATTAATCCAAACCACTATCAGGCTTGCAACAAATACCACAATAGCCAATGTAAAAAGCAAGCCACCATCATCTCCTACTACAATTCCTATTTTAGTGATATGGGAAAAAATGGCGCCACTAATAATTCCTAAACCCAATAGCGCACCGAAGTGCTGAGTCCGCCCCCAAAGCAAGAGTATAGCAGTTATCAATTCAGCCACCCCGATGCCTATACGGCCATAAGGCTCAAGCCCCAGTTGAGAAAATATATAAACGCTATCCGGATGGGCTGTAAATTTGAAATATAAGGTTTGTAGCAAAATAAGAGCTGCAACAATTGATAATATTCTTGATAAAAGGCCAGACATATTCTTGTTCATCTTCTTAATTGTTTTGATCTACTACAAAGTTAAAAGATGAGCAAACGCAAGGATGTGAGGTAGCTAACAGGGCAGTAGTTAAAATCTGTTAAAATGACATGTCCCCCTTATAGTAAAGCATGGAACGTAAGAGTTATGTGGTACGAATACCAAAATACTCCGGCTTGAATATAGTTAGCTGTTTGTTTTGATAATCCAATAAATCGGCCCCTTTCATTTCTTTTAATAAAGTGGATACTGTTTCTCTCCTTGTACCAATAAGATCAGCAATATCCTGCTGCGTACAATGATGTTTTATTAAAATCTGCTGCTCCTGAACCAGTCCATAAGATTCATAAAAATCGTGTATCAGCTCAATCAGCCTGGTTTTAGCATCTTTGAAAAAGAGTTGGTCCAATCGCCGTTCCAGTTTCTTTAGTTTTAAGCCAATTACCTTGAGGATAGTCAATTCAAATCGCTGGTTGTCTCTCATCAATTGATACATCTGATCTACATTCATAGCACACAATGCGGTTTGATCAGAACCAGCTATAGCAATATCATCTCTTTGGGATGCCCCCATCAGGGCCATTTCTCCAAAAATTTCTCCTTTCTGCAATATAGCATGGACAATCTCATCTCCTTCTTCATTGTAACGAACAATTTTCACCCTACCCCGGCTAACCAGAAAAACCTTCTCAGCTCGTTCATTTTGGAAGTAAATGAAATCACCTTTACGATACCATTTGAAGTGGTCTTTTTCAAATGCCTTCACTTTAGTTGGGCATAAAATTTTATACAAATCCACTTCTTCTAAAAACCATAATTTCTGCATTATTTGCCCTTTCAATTATTTCACTGTTAAGTAAGAGAGCACATTTAATTCATCTTTTTATGGTGGCATCTTTTTACCCATATCTGCGTTGCGTACTCGTGTTAATAACTTTGGCTATTACACTCCGCCGCGCCTTGATTTGAGCAAAAACCTGCTTGACCAAAAAAGCAACCTAATTATGCGCTCTTACTTACTGCTATAGCAAAAATAGTGTTTTTGAATGGAATGACTTTGAACAGTGAAGATGCTTACAAAAAAACAGATATTTGTGATAGCATATATCACAATACAACATCTATGAATCGGAACTCTAGTTTTCGCCTTTTAATCCCGACCTTTTTATTCCTTGTTATATCCCAAGCCTTTGCTCAACCTGTCCCTCTTAGCTTCCAGGTAGATATGAGCAATGAAATTGTTTCATCAGATGGTGTACATATAGCAGGTACTTTTCAGGATGAAGCGGGTTATGCCAGTGATTGGAGTCCAGGCATTACACCTTTATCGGATTCAGATGGTGATCAGGTATACGAATTAACGGTCATGGTTCCTCCCGGCAATTATTTATATAAGTTTGTAAATGGCAATGAATGGTCTGATAAACCAGAGCTTCCCAGTGCAGATTGTGCAGTAGATGATGGTGGCGGAAATTTCAATAGACAGGTAACAGTGGGTAGCTCAGGAATTAATCTGCCTGTGGTCAAATTTGATTCCTGCAATGCGATACTACGCCTGTCTGTCAATATGGAAGGAGAAAACATATCTCCACAAGGGGTGTATGTCATGGGCAATTTTCAACAGATAGCAGGCTATCCGTCCAATTGGGACCCTACCTCCATCCCCATGCAGGACCTCAATGCGGATGGTACTTACGAAGCAGCAATCGAAGTAGCTGCCGGAAGTTATCAATACCTTTTTGTAAATGGTAATAGCCCTGCTGGTGCCGAAAGCCTTCCACCCGATTGTACCATTATGGATAATAATGGTAATCAGGTAAGGACAGTCACGGTACAGGTCGGTGATGCTCCTGCACCAGTCTATTGTTTCAATAGCTGCTTGCTTTGTGATCCATCTATTAGCACCAATTATGAAACCTACTGGTGGAATGATGTGGTGTTTTACGAAATATTTGTACGTAGTTTTTATGATAGCGATGGCGATGGCATTGGTGATTTTCAAGGTATTATAGAGCGATTGGATTATTTAAATGATGGTGACCCTAGTACAGATGACGACTTGGGCATAGGTGGTATCTGGCTGATGCCAATGATGGAATCTCCTTCTTATCATGGTTATGATGTTACCAATTACTATGCAACAGAGCCAGATTATGGTAGCATGGAAGATTTTGAAGCCCTGCTGGATGCTTGCCATGAGCGCGGTATTAAAGTGATCATTGATTTTGTAATGAATCACAGCTCTAATCAGCATCCCTGGTTTACCCAATCTGCCAACAATCAAAATGACTATCGAGACTGGTATATTTGGTCAGACAACCATCCTGGATACAATGGTCCCTGGGGGCAAAATGTGTGGCATTCTTATGGTGGTGATTATTACTACGGCTTATTCTGGGGAGGCATGCCTGATTTGAATTATAGCCACCCTCCGGTAAAAGAAGAACTTTTTGATATTGCGGAATTTTGGCTAGATAAAGGAGTGGATGGTTTTCGTTTGGACGCTATCAAGTACCTGGATGAAGATGGCAGCATATTAGAAAATACGCCCGAGACATTTCAACTACTGGAAGATTTTAATATACTTTATAAATCAGCTAATTCCGATGCTGTAACAGTTGGGGAAGTATGGTCTAACACCGCCTCTATCCTACCCTATATACAAAATAATCGCCTGGATGTTTGCTTTGAATTCGACCTCGCTTATAGCATCATCAACGCTGTTAACACCCAATCTACAGATGCTGTTTATAATCATTTGCAAACTATAAGAGACAGCTATCCTAAACTACAGTACGCTACCTTCTTAACGAATCATGATATAGATCGAATTTTTAGCCAACTGGGGGCCGATGTAAATCGGATGAAGTTGGCGGCTTCAATATATCTTAGCCTTCCGGGAATTCCTTTTCTATACTATGGTGAGGAAGTAGGACTAACAGGAACAGGTGCTCATGAAAACATCCGACGACCTATGCAATGGTCTGGAGCTTCTCATGCAGGGTTTTCTACTGTTACTCCCTGGAATACTCCAGGCAGTAATTATCCTGCATTTAATGTAGAAACGATGAATAATAATCCTGTATCACTGCTCAATCATTATCGCCAGTTGATACGCATACGCAATGAAAGAGTTGCTTTGAGAAAAGGCTACCTGCTTCCTGTAACAGCAAATAGTGATCAGCTGCTAAGCTATGCTCGAATTTATAATCAGGAAGCCGTAGTTGTGACCTCCAATATAGGCACCAATAATATCAATCCTGATTTATCATTAGCCATTTCTTCACTGGCTCCCGGAGAATATCAGGTAATAGAATTACAGAGTGAAGCTAACTGGGGAAGCATTTCAATCAACTCGAATGGTGGTTTCACCAATTGGCAGCCATCAGGTGCCTCTTTATCAGAAAGAGAAAGCTGGATTTTATTGATCTCCCAAAATCCAACTCAAAGTAATTCATCCATTGATATCACACCTCCATCCATACAGGTATTCCCTAATCCGGCAAAAGATTATGTACAGATACAATGGGAACAGGCATCTAAGTACACTACACAAGTAGAGATTTTTAATACAACCGGTATGCTATTGCAAGCAAAAAGTTTTGATGGAAATGAAGGCAGAATTTCTTTAGAGAAATGTAGTAGTGGACTTCATTTGATTCGCATTACTCATGATAATCAACAGCATGTTTTTCCTTTAGTCATTGAGTAATAATTAAAGATTCCACCTTCTAGGATAGATACTTCTAAACTGGAAAGTGGAATCTCTAATATGGTTATTCAAATCAAGATTGCTTACTAACATCCCAATAGGCAGTTACCTGGCCATATTGGAAGTGAATAGGATTGTGTGAAGGATCTTTTTTCCATAGGTACAAATCAGCGTTCTTTTGGAAAAGTAAAATAATGTCGGAGCCTCCAAACATAAACTTCCCAAACTCATCGCCTTTACGCACTTTCTTTCCTTGCAACTTTGTATACATATCCACTCCAGAAACCTGTGCCATTCCAATAGGAATAGCTGCAACTAATCCTACCGGCTTGCCAGCATCTACAACAAAAACGCCTCTGGCTTGCTGAAACTCATATCCTCCCACTGCACTATCAGGAGCATCAAATTCTCCATCTGAAGTGACATCAACATCCAAAAAGACTTTTCCCTGCACGCTTTTGCATTCCTTCACGGTACCATCTGCCGGTGAGTGGAATCTATGATAATCGAAGGGGCTGAGAAAATAATGTACAAAAGTGCCTCCCCTAAATGCTTTAGCCAATTCATCATCCTGCAACAACTCATTTATAGAATAAACCGTATGGGTATTTTTGAGTGTCAGATTGGTAGGTTGTCCATTTAAGCCCAATACATTTCCTCTCTTATCAATAGGATACATCATTTTATAGGTACAATCGGCCGGAGAGGTGATGGCATTATTATTCCCTGGTTCGGCAATAGGCCTCAGTGGCGAATGTCCTCTTTTATTTGCGCCATTGAATTCGCGATAGAAGAACTCATTAAAGGTTTTCCAGCTCTTGGCATTTTCACTGTAGAGAGGAAGATTGTACATCGGATCAGCAAAAAAAGATGCCAGTGTATTCAAAGAAAGGGATTCTTTGGTATCTAAAAATTTGCCCCAATCAATGGCAAAATCTCGCAACCAGTCAGCAAAAACAAAGTCTCCATTTTTGTAGTCCTGCAAAGTACTATCAAGCATTGGTAATGGTTGATCTACCAGGAAATAAAACTGGCATAACAAATCATAAACTTTCTGATTATAGCCATTTTGCGTGCTAGTACTTGTCCAGGCATCCGGATATTCCGGATCATTCATCTCATCAGGAATTAAAACAAGGTATTGCTCTATATAGTCCAGATAAGCATCTGGTGTGCTTGGCCAGCCTTGCCCATTTCCTCCGAATACATTATCCAGCGCATGATAAAGATTAGCATTCAATTCGCTTGCAGCTCTTTGCTGTGCTATGGTTAAGGAAGCTTGTAAGACAATATAGAAATTCTTATCATTCTTGATCTGTTTCCTTAATTCTTTGTAAGCTTTAGTGGTTTTAGGCCACTTTGGATTGGAAGGTTTCATTTTAAAAAAGTTATGGGTTTAGAAAATATTTTAACACAAAAGAATACTGCTGATAACGATTTAATCAGATCGCAGTTATTCTATAAGTTGTTTGACAACTCTATGTATCAACATTGAGGATATCAAAATGATAATGTAAAATTGAGCCAAAATAGTGATTTATGCAATCCGTGAAAACACCTAAAATTAAAACCAGGTATTTACCCCGATGCACCAACCGAATACAACTTATTGTTTATCAGCAATATACAATATTGAATTGATTTTCTATTAGTGAGTAGCGTAAATAGTTAATGTAATAAAAGATTGATGAGTTATTATTCGCCATAAACCAATAGGATGTTCAAAAAGACTTATCCATTTGGTATGCATAGCAATCTATAGGATTATCTCCCTTCAATTGAGTTGGACGAAAGACGAATGGTACTCAGTAAAAATCTTAACTTTGGCAGTCCATCAACATTGAAATCCACATTATGCCAACAAGGCCTTTTTTACCCGTCAAATATCCAAATGGTAAGTATAGTGAACTTAATACAAAGCACATACTGAGTACCCTCGAAGGAATACAGGAAAGAATTCGTGCGTTTTTCCCGGAATCCGGACTAGGCAATGTCGCTGTTGAGTTACATCAGGTAGGACAAGCTATTATAAAATTATCCAACCATTTGCGTTACCCAATCTGGGCATTAAGGGTATTGACATTCATTGGAATTATGTCCCTTATCGCAGTAGCAGTATGGGTTTTTTATCTGGCTCTCACCATTGCCCCTGCCGGCCAGGATGGACTAATGGAAACATTACAAGGAATAGAAAGCGTAACGAATGAGCTGATATTTTTAACCATAGGTATCATCTTCTTTGCCACACTGGAAAAGCGCCTTAAAAGGCGGGCAGCTCTTGATTCCCTTCACCGCCTTCGCAGTTTTGCGCATGTAGTAGATATGCATCAATTGACAAAGGATCCCTACAATATTCTTGCTCCAAATGAAGAGGGAGATCCGCGTTTTAATACCCCTGTACACCTGGTACGTTACCTGGATTTTTGTACAGACCTCTTATCTATCAACTCTAAATTGGCAGCCTTACATGTACAATATTTTCAGGATGACCAGGTGCTCAATAGTGTAAATGAAGTGGAAATACTCTCTCTTGAGCTTTCGCGAAAAATATGGCAAAAGATTATGATCCTGGATGTAATGGTGGAAGGGAATGGAAAGATCACTAACAAAAAAATCAATGGAGAGGCACATTAAGTACTCTAAATTGCTCCCTTTTTAAACAGGGTTTGTTACTTTATTATCTACAATTTGCCCCTTCAAAAGGTAAATGGATATTCATCAGAAATAATATAGCATATGCCCTATTCATTAAATACAACATGTGTTTATTATTCACACTTTTTCACAACTACATAATCAAAAAAAGCGGGAATATGTTCTTCTGTGAATGGGAACATTTCTGCTTTCACTCCATTACCAAGACAGGCTAATCCCAGATATTTGGGTTTAAAATATAAATCCCTTGATATATATTTTGTAAAGTCCTCAGTGCTGTCGTTAAGCATATAATAGGTTGTAAATCTTTTCTCGCTGATTCTTACTTTAAGCCATATGGCCGCTTCTGGTACTGGTTTCTCTCCAAGATCATATATTTGCACACTAAGCTGATCAGTAAAATGTTCTACGATACCATTCTTTTGAAGAAAAACTTGAACACCTCTCTTGTTATGTATATCATATTTTGGTACACGACTTTCGAACAAAGTATCTGGCTTCATTGTGGCAAAAGAAAATCTAAAGTTATTTTTTCTACTTAAGTCTTCATCTAATAGAAATAATGCAGCTTGTTGATACCTATTGTATGGATTAAAATCCACAATTTTTACCATAATTTCACAACAGTCACAATTAAGTTTTTTGTATACTAGATTATGAACTGTTGAATCTATTAGATTACTGGAGTATTCTCCATATTGAGTAAAGAGTGTTAGACAATCTTCTCTTATTTGGTTCCAATATGTACTATCAAAGTCAATAAAACTCCAGCCTTGATTTTTAAGATATGTAACTGATGGTTTATGGAATTCTTCGCTCCATATTGTTTCTGAAGAGCCATTATTTTCAAATAACAGAATTATCATGAAAATAATGGAAGTAAAGGCTAATATGATAAGCACAACTTTTTTCCCTTCTTTACCTTTATTCTGAGGAACTTTTTTCCTTGTATTAAAAACTACACTCCTCTTTTTTTCAAAAGCATCACACAAATCAGGATTTTCTAATAAAAGAAGATAGAATATTATCTCGGCAGAGATTTTAGCTCTTGGCGGATTAGATATATACCTGCTCCAACTGGTTTTATTCTTCGAGAACCCGGTTGTGTCTTCAACTTTCTGTGCAAAGCTTTCCAAATTATTAGCTCCTTTATTCCTCTTTATAAGGTGAACCAAAAATTTATCAAGCTCTGACTTCAAAGTATCAGAGGTAAATAGTCCTACTAATATTGAAATAAACTCACTTTTTGCAGAATCAATATTCTTAGCTTCTTTACAGATAGCATTAATTATTTCCAAACAGTTCTCTTCAAAGAAGATGCCTGATTTTCCTTTGGATACTTCCTTTTTAAACTGATTTATAATTATTTTTTTGCTCAACTGTTTGGGGTAAAGAGGCTTAAAAAGCTACAAAATGCAACAAATTGCATTTTTTTGCAAATCCACTCAATTAATATGAAAAAAAATGATGCCAGTATTAGAGTTCTTATATATGGTATATACAATATTGCAATAAATAATAAAGCTTTTGAAAATTCTAATACACTAAAAGCACATACAACATTATAGTTAACGTCCATACTTCATAATTCTCTCTGCAAGTATGTAGGCGAAGCAATCGAATCCTCTATGTGAGCATAATAGGCTAGCCATTCGTATGCCTTTTCAGTAGCAATGGCGAAGCAATTGAAACAAATTTTATTAACAACAAATAAATCTTTTATGAAAAACTTGTTTCTATTAATTTTTGTAGTACCACTTATTATCTTGGGATGTTCAAAAGATGAAGGCCTAATCCCTGATCTTCATATTCCTACTCTTGAGAGTGAAAAATATCCTGTAAATGGAGTAATTCTTAATGAAGAGACCATTGAAGAAGATGGTATTATCTGTACGCAGTATACGGAGGGCATTAGTGCAACAAACACTGATTTTTTACCAAATAATTTTGACGATAAATATGCTGGGCAGATTTTTAGAAGTGCTAACGATATAGCAACAAGTGCCTGGAATCCTCTTTTAGGGGGTATAAGAAACGGTATCCATGTAACAGTAATTGGCCCTACTGTTGATGGAACGCCTTCCTACTATATGGAGAATCCTTCTCTACATGAATTTAATAATATCATAAATGAATATAAGCGACAACCAATTGAAATTAACAGCGATGCCAAATTTTCATTTAAAATGATAGATGTAAAATCAATTGAACAATTGAAGTTTGAATTAAATGCAGACTTAAAAATTGGGAGATGGGTAGATATTTCCAGCTCAATCAAGGAGTCTGAAATTAATGAATACAGCTACTTCGTCATCGAAATGCTCCAGGAACATGTAAGTGTGAATATTTCTCTCCCACCTTCTCCTCAAGATTTATATTCTGAATTCCCAGCTTCAAATCAACTAGGTGAATGGTCTCCTTTGATGCTTAGTAGTATAAAGTATGGCAGGGCTGCCTATTTCATAATGAAAAGTACTTATTCTAGATCGGAAGTTGAGAAAGTACTCGACGGTAGTTTCAATTTTTGGAAAGTTGACATTGATACAGAACTTAGTCAAGAGTATGAAAACATCTTAAATTCTATGGAAATTAATGCAATTATCTATGGTGGAGCACAAGCACCTGCTTTAGAAACAATTGATGGAGTAGGTGCTATTAAAGAATATATAAAAAGTGGATTCATTGACAGAAATGCCTTTGGTGTTCCATTAGGATATAAATTTAAATACATTGCTGATTTTAGTGATGCAAAGATTGTCTCTAACCTAGAATATACCTATAGAGACTGCGAAGAGACACCTGCCCTCGCTCTATTTACAGACCATAGGATTTGTACTGCAGGAAGTGTTCCTGGCAATCCGTTAGAAAAATATATTAATCGGGGTGCTGGAAATTCTATGGAAGTAGTAACTGGATGGGGAGGAAACTCTTACAAAGACAACGTTAAATCTATGAAATTGCAAACAAGAACTTTAGATGAGAATGGAATATTAGGACCGAGAGTTTTTCATTATACATCAGGTGCAAATCACAATTCTCATTATGAATTGTCTTGGGAGGCAGATAATGGAAGAGTATTAGTAACAATGGGTGCAGGAGTTAGACAAGGCGATTTTAGAACATTAAAAGTGGTTACAGCACGCCCTCAATTCAATCCATCTAAAGGAAGAGTAGAACTCGTAGATTTTGAGGAGAAAATTGTAGGTTCTGAGCCTTACAGTTCAAAAATAGAAGCATATTGCCAGCCAATCAATTCTTCTAAACAACAAGTTGTAAGAGGAGTTGGCATGAGAGTATATGATAGTAATTTAACTACTTTAAAGTTATGGCTTTCAATGCTTGATTAAATATAATCTATACTGACTAAGGTAATAAGAAAAGGCGATCTCATAATTTTCATTATGAGATCGTCTCTCTAAACAAATTACATCAATCTTATCTTACCACAAACTGCCCTTTTGTAGAATAAACTCTTATCAGATAATGTCCTGCTGGTAGTTTACTCGAGTCAATTGATAGATTCTGTATTTCTTTGACTCAATAGGTTCCTGATACATAAACTCGTCAGTTGTGCATTCTAATATAAAAAAGGTGGGCTACCTACCTAATAAAACCGTGAACTTCAAATTCTCAGGCAGCCCCTCCTGATCAACAATTGAGAAATGTTCTTTATAAGAATTTGAATTTATTAACTCTTACAGCCTAATACTACAACCAGCTAATAGGCGTATATCTTAGGCATTGGTTAAGGCTTTCCTTTTCTTCCAATAGAAGTAGATCGTACTCAATGAAATTGCGATTATTCCGGTCATACTTAACGCATAACCTGCATTAAGGAAGAATTGATAAAGAGATATTCCTTGCTGAAAAAATTCCTTGTAGAACAATATTAAAATACTGCCTAAATAACCAAAAGCATCTGCTACATAAATAAGGAATCCAGCATTACTTTTATACTTAAATACCGCTACTAAACGATCGAACAGCATACTACCAAATGGGACATAAGCAATATATAATCCCAAACCTACCAATATCATCCATGTCATAGGTGAAAGAATCCATCCCTGAGTGAATGCCCAATTACTTCCTCCTACCAGCAAAGCCCCTATGAGTATGAGATAACACATCCATTGAAATGCCTTTTCATTGCTCCTGATCCACGAGAATAAACCTAAAAGGACTAATACTGCAATGGATATAGGGAGTTCTGAAGCAGTAAATACAGAAGCATTGCTCTCGTAGCCAACAGCTGTCCATATTTCTACTGCAAAATTATCTCTGAAATCCCTAAAGGCAGTAATGAACATATATAACAAAACCAGCAGCACAATACCAGGAGCCAATTGAGCAAATAATCGCCGTCTATCCTGTGCGGTCATAGGTTCTCTTTTGGCTCTGCTAGCTATATCTTCTGGTGTAGGCGGCGGCATATTCCGCAGTAAATAAACAAACAGAAGAAGAGGAAGAACAAATATCAGACCTGTAAAAAAAGGCATCCAAAATTGAGAGATGTCCCAGTTGATCATCAAATATGCTCCTACTGATTTCACAGCTCCTGACGATACAATAAAACTGGAACTAAGAATAGCAGCCAGCATTTCTGTTGTTGTTCTTCCTTCAAGAAATGAAAAAACAAGACCCCAGATAAGGCCTAATGGCAGGCCGTTTAAAAATAAAAATATAAAATTGTAAGGAGGTGGCACCAAAGCAAAACCCAATAATGCTAATTCGGCAAAACCAATGAATAACAATATATACCATGCTCTTTTAGCAGGCTGCAACTCAGAAATAAACTTAATGCCAAAAAATTTGGAACTGGCATAACCTATCACCTGGCTGATTACCAAAACCACTTTATAGCTGATCCCCATCAATACCAACCCTTCATAAGAAGCCACCGAAAAGGGCTTGCGGAAAGCATACATGCAAAAGTACACGGCAAAAGCGGCCAAGCCACCATGAAGCACTGTTTTAAATGCATCAGGTGATATTTTCTGTGTCAGGGTTCTTGTGGCATTCATCGTTAAAGCTGTTGCAGCAACAATTGATAGTGGTTGTTTTTTAAGCTTGCTTTTCCAGATAAGGGATCAGTTCTGATAAATGATGAAGAATAACGGATGGGGATGCTGTTTGTAATTGAACTTCAGTATGCGCACCGGTAGTAATACCTATTGTATGAGCACAAGCAGCTTGCTTACCTTCTTCAATATCAATAATAGAATCTCCGATTTTCACTACTTCATCGCCAGAATGAATTTCTAGTTTATCCATTGCCAGTGTAATCATATCAGGAAAAGGACGCCCTCTTTCTACATCAGAGGCAGTAACTAGTAAATCTATTTGTTCTCCTTCCTGCCATCCCAGGCGATCTAGCAGCTGTAAAGCAGTGAACCGATCATAGCCTGTATTCAATGCTATATTAATCCCCCGCTCTTTTAGCCTGTGATATACATCTTCTGTACCTGGCTGAGCCTGGATAGGCTCCGTTTCATATGCTATTTTTAATCGGTTTTTGAAATCCTGAAAAATAGCATCTACCTGTTCTGATATGACTTCCAGGGAGGCACTTGCCAAAATATCTTCTATTGCTTTGCGCTTTTCCTTGCCAGCACCTTCTTCGAGTACCTTTTCAAGGGTGAAATCATACCCGGCATTATTGATAGCAATTCTTAATGTTTTGTATACGAGGTTCTGCTCATCTACTACAGTACCAGCCATATCAAAAACGACTAACTTTATCATGCTTATTTCTTAAGTTGAAAGATTGAAAATGAGAGACTAGGACTTGTGCTAAATAACAGTGCGCACTTCTTTTTGCAATATTTGTTGAATGCTGTGTTTTGCGAAAGCAGGGCTGCCCGTCATTCCTTTTCCACCAATGCCCGTTACTATGTGTATTTTTTCTTCAATGGTGTATTGGAAAATATCCTGTGTCTTACATTGACTGTACATGCCATACCAAGCCTGATCTATTTTGAATGTTTGCAATTCAAAAATTTTCATGGCTTCGTCCATCATATAGCGGTTGATTTGATTATTAAGGTCATAGCCTAAATCATCCTGATCTTTTGCATCGGCATACTCATGAGAATCGCCAATGATGACAGCTCCGTCCGGTTTTTGCTTAAAGAGGATGTGAATGCCATATTTACGAGCATAGGAGTTTTTATCTTCCTTTGCCTTTATCCCAGCATAAGAAGGGCATTCTGTGAAGCTCTCATACCGGCGTATCGTATTTCCGGTAAGAATATTTCCAGGGATGCGCTGCGTTGGTTGGGGATTCGTTTGCAGCATCTGGAGTTTTGTTACCTCTAGGTCACTTTCCCAAAATATATTTGGAAAGAGCGCTTTAAAATCACTGCCATTACAGATAATCACCTGATCTGAATAAATTTTATTACCCAGAGTATCCACTACTTTACAGGCATTAGCATTTATTTCTACATCAATGATCATTCTGTTGGAAAAATAGTGTAAGCCCATTTGTTCCTGTAGGTATCCCAGGATACGATGCACAGCCAGCCTTGCATTGAGGGTAATTTCTTCAGGGAAGAACAAACCAGCCTTACAATAAGCGTGCTTTAAGCCTGGCCATCTTTCCAGACAAACATCCTTAGTTAATAACTCTGAAGTATATCCATTTGACTTATTTATCGCTGCCAGCTCTTCAATCAATTGTAATTCTTCATCATTGGAAGCGATGTAAACAGATCCATTATTCCTTAAAGAGATATCTACTTTTCCCTGTAAGCTTTTATAGATTTCCAGGCTAGTCCGCCCAAGGGTTTGCCATTTTAAGTTCATCCCGGAAGGGACTACTTGCCCAAAGTTTTGAGTAGAAGCACCACGAGGCGCTTTATTCTTTTCTATCAGTGCAACGGATAAGCCCTGATTGAGTGCATGATAGGCATGAAAAGTACCTAATATTCCTGCTCCGATAATAATCAGGTCATAATGCTGAGTATGTGTTGGCTGCTGCATAAGGACTTACAATCATATTTATGCTACAAAGTTGACCATAAAGCAAGCATACCACCTGATCTGCAGTGTTAATTCATAATTAATAATAAATTAACCAGATTAATAATATTAATTAATACCCCTCAGCTATCTTGCCCTCAACTTATTTTGCATCTAATATTCTTCTAATCCATGAGCCGAAACGAACAGTCTTTCATTTCACAACTCAATAAATTCCAAACACTTATTTCCCTCCTGGATAAGAATGGCATGAAAAAAAAGGATATAGCAAAATACCTTGGTATATATCCTTCTGCTTATTCTTCTCTTACTAATGTTGTGATTGCTAGAGCGCTAGACAAGGAAACAGGTATTAATGAAAAGCAACGTATAAAAACTGCCTTTTCAGAAGTAAATAATGTGTCGGAAAAGCGAATTCGGCAGGAATTGCCCAACTATATCCGGAAGCTGGAAATGCTGCATGATGAAACGCTTTCTACTCTATCAGTGCGAGAAAGCACCTATGTAGAAGAGCTTTTGCAGGCTACTCCTAATAAAATAGCAGAAAAATTGATTGGCATCTATGATTGCTTTTATATCTCCTCCTTTGGGTACCGGATCAAAAAAGAGCCTTTCATGATTCGCCCTAGTAAAAGCAAGCATGCTTATACTGTCCTAAAAGGCAACGATCAAAGCCCTGCCTGTTTCAAAGGTTTTCTCTACATGAGCAATACGCATATCTTTACCATACAACTACAGGAGATTGGTACTATCAATCCGGATAATTTCATTGCTCATTTTGTATTGCCTCCTTCTTATTCTGAAAGCTTGCACTTTTTGAAAGGCTTGAGTGTATCTATGTCTAATTCCTATTTTCCTATATCGCGTAAAGTACTTTTAAAGAAAGTCAGCACGGACATCAACTTGGAAAAATACCACCAACGTCCTACCAGGTGGTATGAGGAAGATGAAATCAAACAATTATCCGATATTGGGCTTTATTTAAGCCAAACGAATGCATTGATCGAATACATCCCTATACCACAGCCCGCCTTTGATGAAAAGGATCTCATAAAGGAATTGGAGATTAATAAAATTCTAAATGCCTAGTATCTCCAATCTCCAGATTGGAGGAAAATCTTTCCTAAGCTCTGTAAAAGTCGTCCTTTAAATATGCTTACTAAATTTAGTAGACATATAAACAGGCATTTAATAAGTAAAGATATCCCTAATAAAAGAGGACTCGCATAATTATTCGTATCTGGAGATCGGAGATTACAATACCAAGGGCCTTTCGACCTGGAGATCGGAAGTTACAGTATCAATGGCTCATCCTTCTTCAACGCCTTATAACGCCCTTTACCAAATCGGGTACCATTAAATTCTACTTGCCCACGTAGTGCTTCCTTTTGTTCCTCCGGGAGTTCATTAAAATCACTACAGGTTTGAGAACAACAGTGATGGTATTTTTCAGCGCAAGCTTCACACTGAATGAAAAGAATATGGCAGGCATCATTGGCACAGTTAACATGGGTATCGCTGGCTGCACCACATTGATGACATTGGGAAACAACTTCTTCTCCTATTCGCTCTCCCATTCGCTCATCAAAATCGAAGTTTTCGCCTTTATACTTGATTGGCAAACCTTTTTCGCGGCATTGGCGGGCATATTCAATAATACCTCCGTCTATCATATAGACTTTATCGAAACCTTTGTGTAAGTAGTAGGCACTTGCTTTCTCACAGCGTATACCTCCAGTACAATACATGATGATAGGTGCATCCTTTTTATCTTCCAGCATCTCCTCTACTATTGGCAATGCTTCGCGGAAAGTTTCAACATCTGGACAAATGGCTCCCTCGAAATACCCAACCTCACTTTCATAGTGATTGCGCATATCCACTACCACTGTACTGGGGTCTTCCATTAGCTGATTGACTTCCTCTGCACTGAGGTGCTTACCTCGCTTGGTCACATCAAAGGAAGAATCATCTAAGCCATCCGCTACTATTTTCTTCCGTACTTTAATTTTGAGTTTATAAAACGATTTTCCATCATCATCTACTGCAATATTCAAACGAATCCCATTCATCCAAGGAATTGCGTACATGTCTTCTCGAAAAGCATCCAGATTGGCTGTAGGCAAAGATACCTGTCCATTAACGCCTTCTTTTGCTATATAAATGCGCCCATAAACGCCCAATTGATTCCAGCGACGGTATAGCTGGTTTCTAAAAAGTTCCGGATTATCGATATGATGGTACTGATAAAAGGATAAGGTGGTACGCTCTTCTTCACTATCGAGCATACGCTGTTTTAATTCGTCATTGTTGACGAGATTGTGTAATCTAGCCATGGCCATTGTTTAGTACGTTAACAAAAAACAAGTTGCAGGCTTGTTGGAAATGAAATCATCTCCCCAGCTGCTAAAGTACTCATGGTTCTATGGATAAAAGTTTATATTTTTCACCCTTAGAGCCTGACTCACAAAGGTACAATATTTACTGGAACTGTCCTTAAAACAAACTGAGGTACAGTTTCCTACCGTGCCTCAGCATGAGAATATTAGATTGTAATATCTTTCAGTGCATTAAGCTATCATCCAGCTTTCTGCATTATTTTTTGATCAGCTTTCCGGTTTCCAGCTGTCCTTCTCCTTGCAAATGATAAATGTATATACCATTTGCCCATTCGCTAATGTCAATCGCTTTTACCGGCGTATTCCAGGAAGAACGATGCACTGATTGCCCTGCAGCATTGTATACTTCAAAAGTCGCATCTCCATTTAGCTGCTCTTTGATGAAAACAACATTAGAGGTAGCTGGATTTGGGTATACAATCAAATCATTTGCTGTTTCATTGTTATTCAGTCCAGTAGTATTCAATGCTTCATGTACCGCATCTATCGCACTTACACGTCCATAACCATATACAGCATTGGGTATTTCCAGGCCAGAAAATTCTCCACAATCCTGATCACTGAGCATTGGCTTGGCAGTTTGTTCAATAATCTCTTCTATCATCTCCACCTGGCCTGCTAATGCTGGCTCTGCTGAAATCAATAAGGCAACAAGGCCTGCCACATGTGGCCCTGCCATACTAGTCCCAGAAAATGTAGCGTATCCTCCATTGCGAACACAAGAACGTATCCCTACCCCTGGCGCTGATACATTCGGTTTCAAACGGCCACTACCATCTACAAGCACAGGCCCTCTACTGCTAAACCCGGCAATAGTATCGTTTGAAGCAGTAGCTCCTATAGTGAAGCTATTATCAAATATAGCAGAAGGAGTATTTACTGTTGAGCAGTTAGAACCGCTATTACCAGCAGATACAACTACCACAACACCCGAAGCTTTCAGATTGTCTACAGCTGTTTGCATAAGTGCAAAATTGTCGGGATTACAGCCTTCCATTTCTGGACAGCTCCATGAATTGGCAATTACATGAGGGGCCATAGTAGGATCTGGATTTTCTCCACTTATATCTGTTGGTGCTAAAAACCACTCAAAACACTCAATGTAACTAGCAGGAGAACCATAACCTCTCTCCATATTGCGACAAGCAATCCACTTCGCATCAGGAGCTACTCCAATATGTTTGTCTTCATCACTTAAATCTCCAACCATTGTTCCCATTGTATGGGTACCGTGATTATTATCATCACAAGGAACGGGGCTATCTAAACCACACGGATTCAGGCTAGCATCATTGGTCGTATCTCCATGTAATGGATTAATTTCATGAATGGCATCATGCCAATGGTAATCGTGCTCAGCATTAGCACCATCCCAGCCACGATACTTATTCATAATAGCAGGATGTTCCCAATCATAGCCTGTATCCTGTCCACCAACCACAACTCCCTGACCAGTGAATCCCATATCCCAAACTTGCTGTACGCCTATTTTCTCTAGACCCCACTCCAACTCATTGCGAAAACTTATTTCATTCACATCACTTTGTTCTGATTGAGGAGTATCCAATAATACTTGCGGATTAGGCAATATCTGAGCGACTTCTGCTCTTGCTGCAAGGCTAGACACCAGGCTTAGGTTGCCTTTTGTATGTATAGCATTGACTACAAAAAACGAGCGATAACTAACTTTTGCCGCCCTTAATAAAGCAGCCACTTCACTTTGTACCTGTGCTGCCTCGGCAGATAAGACCTGATATACATATTGTCCTCTTGCTTCTTTAGTAGCCATCTGGCGGCTTGCAGAAACATCTGCCTGTGAGTGGAAAACAATGATCAATTCCTTTTCCTGGCCAGTTTCCAGTTGTTCTAATAATTCCGGGCTTACTTTTGCCTTCCAATCATCATTATCAGTCATGTACCAGGCTCCTAGTGCAAGAAGTAAAGCAGATAATAATAGCGTTTTTTTCATTTCCATCCTTTTGGTATTTTGGAAGTTGTTTAAAAACTACCCGTTCGGCTGCAAAATAATCTTTAGGGTGAATATTCCGTTGCAAAAGCCTTATTACGCGCTGCCTAGCATCTTTTTTCACGCCTTATTTTCTCCCTATATCTTTATCTTTCGCTCAAACAGTAATTTTAAGACAACTTCACGATAATAGCCTGCAATCTAGCCCTTAATACTAATAATAGCTATGATTTAAATCACAGGCTAAGACGCTTATCTTACCAATAGTATTTTTTGTGTATATGTTTGTCCTTCTGAATGGTAATTTATCCAATATTGACCAGAGGGGAGATAACCTAATACAGGAAGATTATTATCTTCTACTTCCCATTTAATTTGCTTAACAGACCGCCCCGTTACATCTATTAACTGAGCATGTCCGGCTGCTCCCAGGAGCTGTAAAGGAATAGGTATAGAAGCTCCTGATGTCAAGACTAAACTTTCCAGATCAGCTAAAGGAGCATTCCAATTTGCTGAAACTATTTCAGTATAAGCACTATTGCCATCAAAATCATCCTGGCGAATGCGATAATAGTTTGTCCCTTTTAATGGCTGCTTATCTATAAAATCGTATTGATGGGCTTGGGAGGTAGTTCCATTACCTGGTAGCGTAGTTAAAAGATGAAAAGATTGACCATCTCTGCTGCGTTCTACGGCATACTGTTCATTATTTTCTTCACTCGCTGTTTGCCAGGACAATTGAATACCTTTTTCTCTTTTTATCGCTTTAAAAGACAACCATTCCACAGGGAGTGCAGATGCTTGCAACTGAAGAATGAATAATCCATGTTCGGTATCTGAAGCAATGATATTCCCACTAGGCAGATAAGGATATATACCCCAATTATTATCTGTACCCGAATAAGTAGCATTATCAGGTTCAGTATCATAATAAGCGACTCTTACAGGATTGTTTATATTAGAAATATTAAAGACCTGAACACCATCTTCATAATACGATGTATAAATAAGGTTTCCTTTTACAAAAGGATTATGTGGTGTATTATCCATATGGCCGGGTGCCAGTAATGGCTCTTTAAAAGAAGCGACCGTACTCATGCCATCCATCAGGTCAATGATCACCATAGGCATTCCCTTTGGCACTTCCTGAGCATATACAAGATACTGCCCTCCTGGGATCAACCAACTACTGTGATTATAGGCTCCAGTAGGAATACCTCCTAGTGCATAGGGGGTTGCCGGACTTGAAAAGTTATAATAATATAAGCCAGAATAACCATGCGAACAATAAGCTATATTGTCCTCTACATATAGATCATGAACATAAGAATTGCTCGGCCCTCCAAAATCATAAAGAATTGGACTTCCTATTAAAGATGGACTGGCAGGGTTGGTAGCGACATCATATACCCAAAGCCCAAGATTACGGGTATTAGAGCCCGCAACATACAATCTGCCATTGGGCACATCAATAAATATATTATGCGCTCGTGTAAACTGGGATGTCAATTGATTAGTCAGGCTTACAGACCCAGGCAAATTGCTTAGATTCATCACTAGTAAACCTTCCGATCCCTGATCTGCGACTCCATATGCATAGGTGCCATAGGTTTTAAAGTCTCTCCATATGCTTGAAGAACCAGGTGTTACAGTACTTACTTCGATTGGACTGGCAGGGTTACTTACGTTTATAAAATGGACTTTCTGTAGACTTCCCAAAATGGCATATTCATTGCCATTCCCATCTACATATCCCCATATATCGTTATAAGTAAGACCACTAGAGACCGGCAAGAGATTATCATCCCATTGTGCCCAAAGTGCCATATTTTCAGAAACCTGGGCAGTGAGTACACTCCCAAGTCCTATCAGGATTGAAAAAAATAGAGGGTATTTCATAATGCATACTTGTAATAATAAAAGTTTTCTTATCAGTATAGCTAATTTAATAAAAGTGTTTTATTTTAACCGATTACTAAGGAATCATTATTATGGAAGATCAAATTCGTCTACAGCTCGAAAAAGATCCTGTGATGGCTAATATCGTAGCCAGCACTCAAATACCAGACCTGGAGTTGAATCACGATATTTATCAGGGATTGGTAAGATCTATTATTTATCAGCAACTTTCCGGTAAAGCAGCCAACACCATACACCAGCGTTTTCTGGCACTATTTAATGATGGTTACCCACATACCGATCAGGTATTAGCATATGACATAGAAAAGCTGCGTTCGGTAGGACTTTCTCGTCAAAAAGCTTCATACATCCAAAATGTAGCTAATTTTTTTGAAGCGCATCATCCTGTACAATTGACCTGGGATGAATGGGATGATGAACGCCTTATAAAACACCTGACACAGATAAAAGGCGTAGGCAAATGGACCGTAGAGATGATTTTAATGTTTTGGTTAGGAAGGCCTGATGTATTGCCAGTAGATGATCTGGGTATACAGCAAGCCATGATCAAAGCATACAAAATTGAGGAAAAAGGGAGGCAATTAAAAGTTCGAATGAAGGAACTTGCAGCACCCTGGCGACCCTATAGAAGTTATGGTAGCCGCCTCTTGTGGCGATGGTTAGATGCCAGCAAATAAAATTGATTTAAAGCGACTAACTATATGAGTATTAATAGAAGAATAATAGGAGAGTATACGGGTAATCAACAAGGGCCTTTGCTAATTTGCATCGGAGGTATTCATGGTAATGAGCCAGCAGGAGTCCAAGCACTTGATATTTTATTTAAACTGCTGGAAATAGAACCTGAGAGCAATCCAGATTTTACGTTTAGAGGCAAAATCATCGGCCTGCGAGGAAACCTCAAAGCGATAGAACAACAAATTCGCTTTTTTGAAAAAGACCTTAACCGGCAATGGACGGAAGAAAATATACGTCGTGTAAAAGTGACTCCGCATGAAAAGCTTCCTCCTGAGGATCAAGAACTCAAGGAGTTAATTGAACTAATTGAAGCTGAAATCAGCGAATGTCAGCCAGAAAAAGTAGTGATACTTGATCTCCATACAACTACTGCTTTTGGTGGAATTTTTTCTATCCCCACAGATGATCCTGAAAGCTTAAGAATTGCGATTGAATTACACGCCCCTGTTATTAAAGGTATGCTAGAAGGGATAAAAGGAACAACTCTACACTACTTTAATCGTGAAACCACCGGCGTTGAAACAGTTGCTGTAGCTTTCGAATCAGGCCAACATGACGAAACACTCTCTGTAAACAGAGCAATTGCTGCTATCATTAATTGCATGCGTACCATTGGTTGCGTAAGAGCTGAAGATGTTGAAAACAGACATGATTCACTATTAATTGAGTATTCCAAAGGCCTTCCTAAGGTGTTGAATTTACTCCACTGTCATCAAATCTCCGCAGGGGATGAATTCAGAATGATGCCTAATTATCGGAATTTTCAATCAGTAAGTAAAGGAGAGTTACTTGCTCAAGATCGACATGGCCCGATATATGCACAGGAAGATGGGCATATATTAATGCCTCTTTATCAAAAAAAGGGGGATGATGGTTTTTTCCTTATTAAAGCAGCTACCGAGGAAAATTTCTAATCACTAGATATATTTTTCTGATCATCTCCAGCTATTAACCTTCCTGTTCTTTTTGCTTATTCCAATAGTGGTGGCAGTCGTAGTGCTTCAAGATGTACTATGACAACTGTTCTACAAACTGCATCTCATATAAGCTCCGATAATGACCATCTTCATTTTGAAGTAATTCTTCGTGTGGCCCAAATTCTTGCACTCTACCTTTATCAAGCACCATAATATTGTCGGCATGGCGAATAGTAGAAAGGCGATGAGCAATGATGATAGATGTACGCCGATCTATCAATTTTTCAATAGCATATTGTATAACCGCTTCTGATTCAGGATCAATTGATGAAGTAGCTTCGTCCAATATTAAAATATCCGGATCAAACACCAATGCCCGCACAAAAGAGATAAGCTGCCGTTGCCCCATAGAAAGAGTTGCTCCTCTCTCCATCACCTGATAATCATATCCACCAGGTAATTTTTCTATGAAATCGTGCGCACCAATCATTTTAGCCGCCTCAATTACTTTTTCACGGCTAAATCGTTCATCCCGTAATGTAATATTTTCAAATACCGTCCCGGAAAACAGAAAAACATCTTGCAGAACAATAGCTATTCTTTTACGAAAAGCTTCCAATTCGTAATCCCGAATATCTTTCCCATCTATACAGATACTTCCTTTTTGAATCTCGTAAAAGCGATTGAGTATATTAATGATCGTAGTCTTGCCAGATCCTGTGCTACCAACAATAGCCAGAGTATCGCCCGCTTTAATATTAAAGCTTATATCGTTTAAAACATAATCTGGCATATTGTAAGCAAAATGTACATTTTCAAACGATACTTTTCCTTCAAATTTTTCGGGCTTAATAGTTCCTTTGTCATCAATAAAATCATTGCGATCGAGCAAGTTAAAAACTCTCTCGGAAGCAACTAATCCCATTTGTAATGTATTGAAATTGTTGGCAACGGTACGAATTGGGCGGAACAACATATCCAGATAGATGGGAAATGCGACTAAAGCCCCTAGTGTCACCCCACCTGCTCGTAATGCATCCTGCGCTCCCCACCAAACCATTAAGCCCAGGGATATGGCTGCAATAATTTCTACTACAGGAAAAAATACTGCATAATAGAGAATAGAGTCTAGGTTAGCTTGTGTATAACGCCGATTAATTTTTTTGAACTTATCCATTTCCTGCTTTTCAGCATTGAAAATCTGGACGATGCGCATTCCTGTAATTCGCTCTTGCAGGAAGGCATTCATCTTTGAAATTTCTCCCCTTACCTTTTGAAACGAGTGTTTTACCTTTTCTTTAAAGACATAACTTGCCATAATAAGGAAAGGCATGGTAGTCAAACAGATCAATGTAAGCTTCCAACTCGTATAAAACATTACACCAAGTACTGACACCAAGGTAAGCAGGTCTGCTATAATGGTGATAGATCCTTGAGAGAATACCGTATTTATAGCTTCTATATCATTAATGGTTCGTGTAGTAGAAGTACCAATAGGTGTTTTGTCAAAGTAGGATAAGCGTAAGCTGGTGATATGTTTAAATACTTTAACTCTTAAATCTCTAATAACAGATTGCCCTAATAGATTGGTAGCAAAGATAAATATATAACGCAGCGTAGCTTCTAATATAAGCAATCCACACAATAGCAGTGCCATTTGTGTAAGACCATCAATGTCTTCTATAAAAATATAGTCATCTACCATCACCTTCACCAGGTATGGACGAAGAGTAGCAAGGGGAGCTAACACCACAGCCAGAACTCCTGCCAATATAAAAGTTCCGCGATAAGGCCTGGCCATGCCAAATACCCTACCTAGCAGATGAAAATCTATTTTATTTTTGTCTAAAGAGGCCATGTATGTATAGTGGGTGTAATAATATACAATAGCCAACAGTTCCGCATGAGATTAGTTGAATCACCTACATTTTATCTTCATCCGCAAAGCTATAATACTCTCCAGCAGCAATAATTAGATGATCCAATACAGCAACATCCATCACTTCTCCTGCTTTTATTAGTTTCCTGGTTAATGTAATATCGGCTTGGCTGGGGTAAAGGGTTCCGGAAGGATGATTATGACATAAGATAATACTACAAGCCTGGCCTTCGAGCGCTTTCCGAAATATAATTCTGGTGTCAACCACTGTACCCACCATTCCCCCCTGGCTTATTTGCTCTCTGGAGACAATTCGATTCGCTCGATTTAGCAATAATATCCAAAATTCTTCATGTGGCAAATCACTTAACAAAGGCGCAATAACATCATATGCATCTTTACTACAGGCTACCTGAGGCTTATCCTTTACTCTTGAAAGTTGTCGCCGGCGTCCTATTTCCAATGCCGCTATTATACTAATTGCCTTAGCCTCCCCTACTCCTTTAAATTGCTTTAACTCTGAAAGAGAGCATCGTCCCAGTTCATTAAGATTATTATCTACAGAATTAAGTATGCGCTGGGAGAGTGCAACGGCTGTTTCGTATCGAGAGCCTGAACCTATAAGAATGGCTAACAACTCTGCATCTGTTAAACTGGTTTTACCATTGATTAATAATTTTTCGCGGGGCCGATCTTCTTCAGCCCAACTTTTAATCGCTAAGTGAGAACGTGTATAGGTTTGCATAGTTAATTGAGGTAATTTTACATAGTGAGATAGAGATCACAATTATTGATTATAAATCATTATGCTTTCTTACTTAAGACGTAGAAATCAAAAAATTCCATAACTTCTGCCCAATTATTACTTAATAGAATGCCGAAAAAAATATTCCATAAAAGCGAAAGGCTAAAAAGCCATAAAGCAATAGAAGCTCTTTTTAAGCAAGGGCAATCTTTTGGTCAATACCCATTGCGCCTGGTTTATACCCCGTGGGAGACTGGTGATCATAAATCTCCAATACAAGTCAGCGTAAGTGTACCAAAAAAAAAATTTCCAAAGGCAGTAGATCGCAATCGCATAAGGCGACAAATAAAAGAAGCCTGGCGCCTCAACAAAAACTGGTTGTATAAAAAATTACCTCCTGAAAGCCCTGCTGCTGCCTTGATGATCATTTATGTGGCAAAAGAATCATTACCATACGAAGAGATAGAACGTGCTGTTCGAATTATGAGCAGGCGATTTCTCAAAAAATGGAAGCAACAACAAACTACAGGAGAAATATAATCACGGTAATGATTACCCGGCTAAATTAACCAACCAATACGCTATCCTGTTCCTCTTTCTATAAAAAACCGTAAGCCATGCTAAAACATCTACTATCTTTTATTTTCATCGTTTCTTGCCTGTCTTTACCTGCTCAAAAAGTATTACAGATTGAAAAATATGGAAGCCCTAAAACACAGAAAATACAAATAGGCCAGTATTTAAACTATCAACTCAAAGATGATGATCACTTCAGTGAAGGCTATATAGAAAATATTCTAATCGAAGATAGTTTATTACAAATTGGGAATAGATATGTGAAATTAAATGATATTGAAAAACTCCGTTTCAATCGAAGATGGGCACAGGCGAGTGGAAGTTCATTATTTTGGTTTGGTATTGGCTGGTCGGGCTTTGCTGCTATAGGAACTGCCGTTGATGGAGATCCTGACACTTCCTATCAATGGTCAGATGCAGGGGTTACGCTGACTGCAATAGGTTTATCATTCCTTATTCCCAAGCTTTTTAAATACAAATATTTAAAACTGGGAAATCGAAAACGATTAAGACTGGTAGATTTGAGGTTTGCTCCGGAAGATTGGGAAGATTAAAAGTAGGAGTGAGTGTGACAGAAGTGAGAAGTGGGAGGTGATTGGTAATGTCTCAGCTTCGTTTATCAGCTTCGTCAGGCAAAAGGTGATATCCCAAAATCTGAAAAATCGAAATCCGAGATTATATACTGGACTTCCTTTTTAGCTACGGAAATATCTTATGGAGAAAAAAACACCGAAACCTGAAATACAAAATTCAACTACCTCTGCCTACTGAAGACTAAGCATGAATTGTTAAAATCTTTGTCAAATTCATGGGGTTCTGACATTTTGAGCTAACTTTATATTATAATTATTCTATTATAAGCTATACAAAAATCTCAGAACATGAAATGGCTATCCCCCCTGTGCCTATTTCTGGTAGTTGCATTTTCAGTAACTGCACAGACTACTCCCAACGGTTGGAAATACGATATACTTTATTCTGGCCAAGGCCCATATCTAAATGCAAATCAAGGCGCTCTTACTCACAACCAATTAGTCGATGAACAAGGCAATATTTTGGTATCTACTTATGTAATTGGAGTGCCTGACTACCAGTTAATATCTGAACTCTCTACAGCTTTTCAACAAGCTTTCAGCGTAATGCAAGAGGGAGGAAAGTATCGTTTCCACATTTCAGTAGAAGATTTCAAAGCCGCCATTAAATCTGCGAAAGCTCCTAATATTCCAGGTAATATGCTAAGTTGGGAAATGGAGCTGCTTAAAATACTACCTCCTCTGCCTGATGGTGCCCGATTGATCAAACAGACATTGGATTCCAAAGGAGTGGATGCTGCCTATCAAGATTATCAAACATTCCTTAATGAACAGCAGGCCTATTTTGGAGAATGGGAAACCAATCAAATTGGATATTTCTTCATGAAGCATGGAGCTGTAGACAAAGCAGTTAAAGTATTTGCATACAATGCCAAACAACACCCTAAGTCAGCGAATGCTCACGATAGCCTGGCAGAAGCTTATTATCAAGCAGGAGAACATCAAAAAGCAAAAAATCATTACCAACAATCACTTGCTATTAATCCCGACAATAAGAATGCACAGAAGATGTTAGATAAGCTATGATCTAACGATCTGAATAATGCCATATCAGGGATTGCACAGCTAAGTCATATCCTCTTAGCCCAAAACCTACTATCACACCTTTACATACAGGAGATAAGTAGGAATGATGGCGAAATGCTTCTCGGTCATAGACATTAGAGATGTGTACTTCTACCACAGGAGTACGTATGGATGATATGGCATCCGTTATAGCTATTGAGGTATGAGTATAAGCACCGGCATTTATTACAATACCTTCATAAGAGAAGCCCACTTCATGTAACTTATCAATCAATTCTCCTTCATGATTGCTCTGAAAATAGTGCAAAGTCAGGTGAGGAAACTCTTCCTGCAACTTAGCAAAGTGAGCCTCAAAACTTTCTCTACCATATATCCCTGGCTCACGTTTCCCAAGCAGATTGAGATTGGGGCCGTTGATGATAATGATTTTCATTGATAGTTAATTCGCCATATCAGACATAAATTTCACCCGCATTAATTGAATCTCTTCTAATGTAATATCGTCTTCCTGTAATTCGCGAAAAGCCTCATCTACTGAATCAGTAGAAGCTTCCATAAAATAGTCGACAATATCATCGCGGGAATATTCATCCACATTATCCTCAATAAAGTAATCTATGTTAAGCTTTGTGCCCGAAGAAACGATAGCGTATAATTCCTGCATCAAATCTTCCATGCTTAAGTTATTGGCATCAGCCAAGTCATCCAGAGGTACTTTCCGGTCGATACCTTGAATGATGTTCACTTTTATTTTGGACTTATTAGCTACTTGTTTTACCACAAAATCATTTGGACGCTCTATTTCATTATTTTCAACATACTCCTTTATCATTCTGATGAAAGGGCGCCCATAGCGTTGAGCTTTTCCTTTACTCACCCCTGTGATGTTAGCCATATCCTCCATAGAAACGGGATATTGAGTGGCCATATCTTCCAGAGAAGGATCTTGAAAAATCACAAAAGGTGGTACATTATGTTTTTTAGACTCTTGCCTACGCAAGTCTTTCAACATTTTTATCAGGGTAGCATCTAATACTGCTGAATTCCCTTTAGCCACTTGTACTTCCGCCGCAATTTCTGCTTCGAAATTATGATCTATTGGTATTTTTATCGAATGAGGCTTCTCAAGAAATTTTTCTCCAACAGGGGTCATCTTCAACAAGCCGTAACTTTCAATGTCTTTTCGCAACAGTCCGTTGAGCAATGCCTGCCGAAATACCGAGCTCCAAAAAGTATTATCCTGTTCTTTACCACAACCAAACAATTCTTTTTGGCTGAAGCCGAAATCTTTTATTTCCTTCGTATTACTACCTAAGGCAAAGTTAATAAGTGTTTTTATTCCATAGTTTTCATCTAATGCCAGCACTGATTTTAATGCTAGCACCATCTTGTCTTGTACCTCTACACGTTCCTTAGGATGACGGCAGTTGTCACACATTTTGTTACAATTGCTCTCATCATACTGCTCTCCAAAATAATGCAATAGGAAACGACGACGACAAGAAGTCGTTTCAGAATAGGACATCACTTCCTGCATCAACTGACCTCCCATTTCCCGTTCAGCTACGGGCTTATCTCTCAGGAATTTTTCTAGTTTCAATATATCTTGATAAGAATAAAAAGCGACACATCGTCCTTCCAGTCCATCGCGGCCTGCACGCCCTGTCTCCTGGTAATAGTTTTCTATACTTTTGGGAATATCATAGTGAATGACAAAGCGTACATCCGGCTTATCAATCCCCATACCAAATGCTATAGTAGCCACAATAACATCTACCTCTTCCATGAGGAAATCATCCTGCGTTTTGCTACGGGTCTTGGCATCCAATCCTGCATGATATGGCGCAGCTTTTATATCATTAACTACCAGCACTTTAGCTATCTCTGCTGCTGCCTTTCGGCTTTGCACATAGATAATCCCTGACTGGCTAGGCATTTCCTTGATAATCTGGATAATCTGCTTAAGTGTCTCTTCCTTCTTGCGTTTAGGCCGTACTTCATAGTACAGATTATCTCTGTTGAAAGAAGAAATAAAGCGATTTTCTTTCCTCATATCGAGGTTCTTGACAATATCAGATTGTACTTTAGGTGTCGCAGTAGCAGTAAGTGCTACCAGAGGTATCTCTGCATCGATTCCATCAAGCATAGCTCGAATACGCCGATATTCCGGACGGAAATCATGTCCCCATTCTGAAATACAGTGTGCCTCATCTACTGCTACAAAGGATACATTAACCTGGCGGAAAAATTCGATATTTTCACCTTTAGTCAAGGTCTCTGGTGCGATAAAGAGTAATTTGGTTTTCCCACTGATAATATCTTCCTTTACTTGCTTCATTTGCCCTTTGGTAAGGGATGAATTCAGGAAGTGTGCAACTTCATCATTTTGGCTATATCCACGGATGGAGTCAACCTGGTTTTTCATCAACGCAATCAGCGGAGAAATGATGATTGCGGTGCCCTCCAGCATCAGGGCAGGGAGTTGATAACAAAGAGATTTACCACCTCCTGTAGGCATTATTACAAAGGTATCTTTACCCGATAAAACACTCTCGATAATTGCTTCCTGTTTGCCTTTAAAGCTATCGAAGCCAAAGTACTTTTGCAGTGCATCGTACAATGTTTCTTTAGTCACTGTCATGGCTCACTATTTCATTTGTATACATGGAACAAATCGTGGAAATTATTCAAAAACTACTGCTCCTTAACTATCACAGTAATTCTTCAACAACTTCAGGTTAAACAACCTTAAGATAAATGCCCCATGAAGGTAATTTTTTCACTTATTTTGTGCTTCGATTATATCAGAGTTAATTTACAAAAATTATTCTTACCACTTTTGGTTCTCTGATAATTTTATAAGCAGAATTGTTGCCGTTTTTCAAAAAGCTACCAAAAATACAAAATTCAAGTGATATCAGAAGCATTAATCACCAAAACCGCTTTAAAGACGCTAGACATTGAGATCGAAACGCTTAATAAGCTAAAAAATAGTATTAATGAGCATTTTACTCGTTGTGTAAGCTCTATATTTACCTGTAAGGGACGCCTGGTAGTTACAGGTATCGGCAAAAGTGCATTGGTTGGACAAAAGATAGTTGCTACACTTAATTCTACTGGCACACCAGCCATTTTCATGCATGCGGCAGATGCAATCCATGGTGATTTAGGAATGGTGCAAAACGGTGATTTTGTCCTCTGCATTTCAAAAAGTGGGGAAACTCCGGAAATAAAAGTGTTGATCCCTTTCCTAAAGAATTTAGGCCATCCTATTATTGGAATGGTCAGCAATCAAACTTCCTTTCTAGGAAAGCAATCTGACTACCTTCTTCATACCCCTGTATCAAAAGAAGCAGACCCTAACAATCTTGCTCCTACTGCCAGTACAACTGCTCAAATAGCAATGGGCGATGCTCTCGCTACTGCTTTATTAGCATTAAAAGGATTTACGCCTAAGGATTTCGCGCAATTTCACCCTGGTGGAGCACTGGGTAAGCAGCTATACCTCAAAGTCAGGGACCTTTATCCCAATAATGAACAACCAGCTGTCAAAGCAGGAGATAGTATTCCTACTACTATTCTAGAGATGACTAGTAAACGATTGGGAGCAACTGCTGTATTGGATGAAGATCAGCACCTAGTAGGAATCATTACCGATGGGGATTTACGAAGAATGCTTGAAAAAGGCTCTAGTATGAATGAATTGAAAGCTGAAGACATTATGAGCCCTTCTCCTAAAACCATTCAAGAAGATAAGATGGCAGTCAATGCACTTCAGGAAATGCGTACTCATAGTATTACGCAACTCATTGTAGTGGATAAATCCGCTAAATATAAAGGATTTATCCACTTACATGATCTGATTAGAGAGGGTTTAATATAGCAAAACCTTATAAACGAGGAATCATAATATGATCTCCAAGCCTTAATTTGTAATCGGAAGGCAACTGATTATAATCCATCAACATAGGAAGGCTTATACCTGGCAGGCGTGCAGCCAGCTCAGATAATTTTTCCCTTTTATAAACAATATAGATGATATAATCCTGTAGTCTCTCAGGCTCATCAGCAACTGAAGAAATAGCCAGAGATTGAAGTTGATTTCCCTGTAAAGGCAAACGCTCTATCGAAGCGGGTATTTCCATAGGTTTCAATGGATTGAAACGCACTAATTCCTTGGCTCTATAATAAATTAATTCTTGACTAACAGATAGAGAATCTGTCTTTAAAGTATTCCACGCTACCAATTGATGCACACTACAAGATAACCTCTTCGATATATCTTCTAGTGACTCTCCATCACCAACGATATATAATGCTTTCTTATAGTTTACTTTATCTTCTGATTCATCCTTAACAACAACCGGTGTATCATCAAAGTATTTTTCGTCTAATTGATCCGGACGCTGGGCTTCTAGATAATCCTTAAAAGCCTGCATAACCCGACTCGGTAGTATCACATAGTTTCCATTCTGATGTTCAGGTATAATCCCTTTCAAGTATGCAGGGTTAAGCAATTCTATTGTCTCAAGTGACAAGCCGGTTACCTGGGCTATCCGATGAAAACTAATTGCCTGATATACCTGTACTGATTCTGTAAGCTGCAACTCCAGGCTAGGATAATCAGGAGCTATTTCATGTTCTTTATAATATTCCATTAGATAAGTAGCCGCAATATAGGCAGGGACATAATTTCGAGTCTCTCTTGGCATATAACGACGTATCTTCCAGAAATTTTTACTCCGTCCACGTTTAATAGCACGGCTAACTCGCCCAGAACCTCCATTATATGCAGCAAGGGCTAATGCCCAATCACCGTATTTTTCATACTCCCGCGCCAAATAAGCGAGGGCCGCCAGTGTAGCCTTATGTGGGTCTTTACGTTCATCCACAAATTTATCAATCCTAAGCCCATGATCTGTTGCTGTACCGGGCATGAATTGCCATAAACCAACCGCTCCTACCGGTGAAACGGCATGAGGGTTTAAAGCAGACTCTACCACTGGTAAATACTTCAACTTATCTGGTAAGCCATATTCCTTAAGATATTGCTCTATCATTGGGTAATACAGTACCGTACGGCCCGTTACCAATTCCGCTTTGCGGCGATTCCAATACAAATACCCTTTGATATAACCTTTTACCACAGAATTGAATTTGTAATCAACCAAAGGTTGTTCAATCGATTTTAGCCGTTCAATAACCAAAGCCTCGTCATACTCTGGATAATCACCTCCGGCTTGTAATGGGGAAAAAGTCAGGAATAAAATACCTAGAAAAAGGAAAATGTAATTTCTCAAGGCATGTGTGTCCATTATAATGGAGTTAGTTAAAAAATAACCAGAAAATCATCTATAATCATCTTCTGATTGATCGCATGATACATGAAAGTAGGAGTTACTTTGAAGTGTACTTTTTAGCGATACAGACTGCAAAGTTATAAAAATTAGCTACGCTGGTTCTAATTCCCTCAAGATAGTTACTAACATTTTGGCACAAAGAATTATAGAACACACTAGCCATCAATACTTTCTACAAAAACAATGCAACAATTAAGGACACATGACGTAACAAATTAAAGTGGGGTAGCCAGCATGGGCATGCTAAAGGATTCCTTGACATTTGGCCTGATCCTTTTCCTACTTTTAAGAAAATAATTAGGTAAGAGTAATGCCATCAAAGGGCGATCACTTAAAACCTTTTATTTTCCCCGGAAGCTTCCGGGAACCCTTTTTGCTAAAAACCCATTTTTTTTATGGTATTAGCAGTATATTTACGGCTACAAACACTAGAAAGAAAACACTAGCAGTACAAGTATTTAGCGGCTATAGATTTATACTATGCCCTGCACTGCTGACACAAAACATACTAAAGTGAGAAAACTATCTACGGGAAAGTACGGCCCGCCCCCGCCCTGCTACTCTATGACTAAAGTGACTGTCATGAAGCATCTAATCTTATGGGTGAGCCTACTGCTGTTTAACATACCAGCGATCGCTCAAGTACAATTCACACCTTTTAATGAAGTCCTATACCAAGGGCTCGAATGGCGCAATATTGGCCCTTTCCGAGGTGGCCGCTGTGTAGCCATAGCAGGAATCCCTAATGATCCACTCATCTATTACATGGGCACAACAGGAGGAGGAGTATGGAAAACAGAGGATGCTGGCCTAAGCTGGGACAATATCAGTGACGGATACTTTGAGGTAGGTTCTATTGGCGCTATTACTCTTGCTCCTTCCGATCCTAATACAATATATGTAGGTACCGGAGAACACCCGATTCGAGGTGTGATGACGTCTCATGGTAAAGGCTTATATCGCTCAACGGATGGTGGGGTCAGCTGGAAGGCAATTGGCCTGAAAGGTACCCGTCATATTGCCTCTATTCAGGTACATCCATACAATCCCGACATTGTGGTAGTGGCTGCTCAAGGTGCGGCACATGGCCCTAGTGAAGAAAGAGGGATTTACCGAACAACAAATGGAGGCACCTCCTGGGAAAGAGTATTATACATTAATGAAACAACGGGTGCTGCCGACCTCAGCATGGATATGCAAAATCCACGAATTCTTTACGCTACTATGTGGGATCATATGAGACACCCCTGGCAAATTAGAAGTGGAGGAGAAGGTTCGGGATTGTACAAATCTGTAGATGGAGGACTGAATTGGGAGAAAATGTGCCACGGACTACCAAAGAAAATAGGTAAAGCAGGAATAGCCGTATCTCCTGCTAATTCTGATATTGTATATGCTGTAATAGAGGGTGAAGATGGTGGTGTTTATCGTTCTATAGATGCAGGAAAAAGCTGGGAAGCAATGTCATTTGATCGGGTAACGGTAGCCCGTGCCTGGTATTATATGGAAATAGTACCTGACCCCAATGATGAATCTACTATATATATATTAAACGCTCCTCTTTTGAAATCCATCGATGGTGGTAAAACATTCGAAGCAATTCCCAATCCCCATTCCGACCAGCACGCATTGTGGATCAATCCCTACAATAGCAACTGGATGGCATTAGGAAATGATGGAGGAGCCACTGTTTCTCTAAATGGAGGGAAGAATTGGTCAAGCCAAAACAATCAGCCAACTGCTCAATTTTACCGGGTAATTGCAGATAAGCGTTTTCCTTATCATGTGTATGGCGGACAACAGGATAATTCCACTATAGCAATTCCCAGTCGCACTATGAAAGCAGGTATTAGCGCTCAAGACTGGTATCCTGTAGCAGGCGGGGAAAGTGCATTCATCGCTTTCGATCCTGATAATCCGGAGATCATTTATGGCGGCAGCTATCAGGGCAATATATCTCGATATAACAGCATAACAAAAAGTACAAAAGATATAATGGCCTACCCCAGCCTGAGCCTTGGGAAAGTGCCTTCTGAGATGAAATACCGATTCAACTGGAATGCTCCAATAATTGTGAATCCCAGAAAGCCCAACATCCTATATCATGCAGCCAATGTTGTATTTCAATCTAATGATGGTGGTTACAACTGGGATGTTATCAGCCCTGACCTTACTCGTGATGAGCAGGAAAAACAAGGAAAAGGAGGCGCTCCCTATACTAATGAAGGAGCAGGTGGAGAAAATTATAATACCATTAGCTATTTAGCATGCTCTGCTTTCGAAAAAGGCGTTATCTGGGCAGGAAGTGATGATGGCTTATTACATATCACTCATGACAACGGTCAAAACTGGGAAGAAATTACTCCTCCTGAAATGGGAGAAGCATTGATTAACTGTATTGAATTATCTCCACACAACCCGGCTGCGGCATACATAGTAGCAACTCGATATCGCTTTAATGATTTCCGTCCAATGGCTTATTATACCAAAGACTACGGTAAAAATTGGACTAAAATAATTCATGGTATCCCAGATGATGACTTTCTCAGAGTGATCCGGGAAGATAAAAAACAAGCAGGACTCCTCTATGCTGGTTCCGAAACAGGTTTTTATATTTCTTTCAATAATGGAAATAAATGGAATCAGCTCCAACTCAATCTCCCCGTCTGTCCTATCACAGATCTTTGTATACAAGATAATGATTTGATAGCAGCTACTTCAGGTAGAGGATACTGGATTTTAGATGATCTCTCTGTTTTTCAACAAAGCAAAAAAGGACTTAGCAAACGTCCACTATTATTTGCTCCTAAATCCAGTATTCGTTTGGCTGCCGATTTACCAGAGCAAACTCCTACTGGCATTGGGGTAAATCCGCCTAATGGAGTATTGATCGATTATTATCTGCCCGAGCAGTTAGACTCTCAGGAAGTCATATTAAAAATATTAGATGCCTATGGCAATGAGGTAAGAAGCTATTCTAATCAGAAAGATGATTCGTTTGAGGTGTATGAAGGAGGGCCTGAACCTGCACCCCTTTTGCCTGATAAAAAAGGAATCAATCGTTTCAACTGGGATTTGAGAAGAGCTCCTTTACAGGGAATCAAAGGGGTTTATGTCCCTGGCAATTATGAAGCAGGAATGGCCTCACCAGGCCAGTATACTATTCAATTAATCCTTCCTGGCAAAACGCTTACTGCAGATTGTGAAATTATATCAGACCCCAGATTAAATGTCAACTCCCAGGACTTTAGAACGCAACAGGAAATATTGCTTGCAATAGAAAATAATATTCGCGATATACATGATGCTGTAAATAGCATGCGCGATATCCGGATGCAATTAGTCACCCTTCAGGAAAATTTGAAAAAAACAGACTGTACTAAAGAACTTATTAGTGCCGGAGATACGATAGTCCATCGCATAGATCAATGGGAAGAGAACATTATACAAGCTCGCCATAAGACTCATCAGGACATCATTAATTTTCCAAATCGTCTTAATGCAGAATTAATTGACCTTAAAACCAGAGTAGATAGCCATGACCCAAGGGTTACAGCAGGAACCCAGGAAAGATTAGCAGATCTTCTCCAGGAGTGGGCACAATTCAGACAGCAAATGAGGAAAATCCTTGATAAGGATATTGCTGCCTTTAACGAATTGTACAATCAGTACCAAATACCTGCCATCATTATGCCTTTAGGTGCTGAATGAGGTAATGCTGGTTAATTGATCCATACCAAGAAAAAGTGTGGATTTATAGAATAGGCTCAAAACCTGAAATAATTGAAGGTTTTGAAGGCATTTGCCTCAGTGGAGAGGATATTATGCCAGAACGTGAAGTTCCTCTGGATAAACTGAAGTAACAGTTATTTATTGTTGGCTCAATTTCTTTCTTAATAATGTATTTGTCACCTTGGGGTCTGCCTTCCCTCGAGAAGCTTTCATAACCTCTCCCATAAAGAAGCCTATTAATCCTTTTTTTCCTTTTTGATATCGTGCTACAGCCTCAGGATTATTCGCTATGATTTCATCTATGATCTTTTCCAACAGGCCTTCATCTGAAGTTTGTATCAGATTAAGTTCCTGGGCCAGCTTGGCAGGAGCTTTAGCTGGGGCTTCCAGCATAGCAGGGAATAAACGCTGGTAGGCAGCTGAGTTAGATACTTTATTTTGATCAATTAGTGCTATAAATTCACCTATTTGCCGAGATTTGATTGGAAAGTCCGCAACTAATATTTGCCGATCGTTACAATATGGTAATATTTTGTTGATCAGCAAATTAGATATTGCTTTATAGCTGGCTATTTCCTTTGCTAATTCTAAAAAATAGAGTGCCGTTTCCTGTTCATCTGTCAATAAAGTGGCATCATAAGCAGGTAAACCATACTCCTCCATCAATTGTGCTTTTAATATCCATGGGAGCGCAGGCATATTGGCATGTATAGCCTTAATTTCACCGTCTGATAAATGAACAGGTGGCAGATCAGGCTCGGGGAAGTAGCGATAATCGTGTGCATCCTCTTTATCCCTTAAAGGTGCTGTTATTCCTGTTTCAGGATCAAAATTTAGCGTTTGTTGTATTACCTTACCGCCCGCCTCTATGAGGTCAATCTGGCGTTTTACCTCATAGGCAATTGCACGTCGAGCGTAACGCATGGAATTCAGGTTCTTAATCTCACAACGCTCTCCCAGTATTGTGCTGCCTTTAGGCCGGACTGACACATTACAATCACAACGCATAGATCCTTCTTCCATATTACCATCCGAAATACCGAGATAGCGTACCAGTTGGCGCATGGCCGACATATAGGCATCTACTTCCTCTGCTGAACGCAAATCAGGTTCAGAAACGATTTCCAGTAATGGCACACCAGCCCTATTCAAATCAATCTGGGAATAGGGCAATGACGCCTCGTGAATCGATTTCCCGGCATCCTCTTCCATATGCACATGATGGATACGAACGGTCTTCATCTTTCCATCCACCTCTATATTCAATTGCCCTCCTATACAAATAGGCGCCCCATCCTGTGTTATCTGATAGCCTTTCGGCAAATCAGCATAGAAATAGTTTTTACGGTCAAAAGTAGTATGCTGATTAATAGAACTGCCAAGAGCTAAGCCTAAGCAAACAGCGTGATTTATCTGTTGTTTATTCAGTCGAGGTAATGTACCTGGATGTCCTAAAGAGATTGGACTAATCTGTGTATTAGGAGCGCCGCCAAAACGAGCATCATCACCACAAAAAGCTTTACTCTTTGTACTTAATTGTACATGTATTTCTAGTCCTATTACTGTTTCGTATTGGTCGTATACCATAATCAATCAATATAAAAGGGCGCTCATTACTATAATAATCGTCAAAAATAAAGTAAATAGAAACAGGTAGGAAAAATTGACAATACTGAATTTTATAAAAGTCTTCATCCGGCCTTGCCCATAATACTTCTTCATTGCTAAATATTGATAGGCCATAACTCCTATGAAGCTAAATGTAACAATTAGGAGCCCTGCATCATCAATTTGATCTGCCAAAAAGATGGCTATTGAAAAAATCAGAAAAGCAAAAGCGTGATAATGAAAAGAAAAGACCAGGTGCTCTACGTAATATTGATGCCTCCTGACATATAACAACCTTAAGAAGAGCGCCAACGCTGGCATCATTAATACAGCTACCCAAATTAATTTTCCTAAAACATAGAGTGTATAAGTTTGTCCCTCCTTAGTAAACCGGACAGACTGTCTTAATAATATTTTTCCTATAAAAGTTTCTGCCCCACTCTTTTTGACAAGTGTATCTACAGGAGAATCATATATCTCCTGATAAGTAAAAAAAACCGTTTCAAACTTAGCTGCTTCCCCAGGCTTATAATCCATATAGCCCAGTCCAAAAGAGTCTCTTTCCAGGTTTGGTACCTGGCTTTCTAAAGAATCCAGTGCAGCGATCACCAAAGGATGCTGATCAAAAGTTTCTTCAACATTAACTCGGGCAGTATCCAGCTGTTCATGAAAATTACTGAGATGGGCTTTTTCACTAAAATCTTCATTTAGCCTTACCACCTCTCTGATCACATCATCAAAACCGACATAATTCAAAACCGCAAAATGCAAGACCGCCATTATAAAAAACAAGCGAACAGGGACGATATATCGTTTGTGTTTTCCACGAAAATATTGCTGAGTCAGCTTACCCGGAACAAATAAATCACGAAGAGTAAGAAAAAGCCGGGCATCAAAGTTAAATACCGATTCAAAGAAATCTTTGATTAATGTATACACCTTGACTTTTCCTGTCGTATACTTTTGCCCACACTTCCCACAATAATTATCTCTATCCTGCAAGGCAGCATAACAATTGGGGCAATAACGTTGATTAGTATGGGCATTTTGAGGCATTTTGACAAATATTATGTCTTTATTCCTTCCGCTTCAATTCTCCTTCTTTGGTAATTTCAAGAGGTGTGTTTGGAAAATCAGTATTGGTCAATTCAATCAATGTATTGATAGCTCGCTTTTGAGAATCAATTTTTGGGCCATGTGACTTTTGCTGATAAATGGGAGTAACTTTTCCTCCCACAAATGCACCTTCCTTATCCACTTCTACAGCTACTATAGGAGCGATTCCCGCTACCCCACGAACATTAAAACGACCATAGGTACAGAAATTTCCCAAGCTGTAGCAAATCAGGCGATCATTGTATAATTCCATAGCTCGAGTTACATGAGGGCCATGGCCAAAAACAATATCCGCTCCAGCGTCAATTACTGTATGGGAAAACTGGTGTACATCTCCCCTGTTTTCACCATAATAGGTTTCTCGTTTTTTAGGTACATGCTGGTGGCTTGATCCTTCTGCTCCACCATGGAAAGACACAATTACCACATCACACTGCTCATCCAGTTTTCTGACAATTTGCTTCGCCTTTCCCAAATCATGAATACTACAGGTACCCCAATTAGGTGCGAATGCACACATACCATAAGTCATACCATCTTTTTCTACAATAGCATATTCATCTGTACCAGCCAATCCGGCATAAGCTATTCCCGCCTCTTTAAGCACTGCTTTAGTAGTTGTTCTACCGGCTTGCCCAAAATCGCCAGAATGATTATTAGCTATACTTAAAAAATCAAAACCTGCATTAACAAAATGCTGTACATAACTCTCAGGAGAGCGGAATACATAACAAGCACTGGGATTACGGCATTGTTTCGCTTTTCCTCCTTTATCAAGAATAGTCCCTTCTAAATTACCAAAAGTTATATCGGCAGCTTGAAGAACATCTTCAACAGATGCCAGCATGTCTTTTCCTCCATTTGGTGGCAGATAAGAAGCTGATGGATAATTAGTACCTAACATCATATCCCCTACCCCTATAATAGTATAAGTAGAGGGTTCTACTTTTACTTTTATAGTATCTGCCGGGATTGTGTCAGAAACAGGAACAGTATCTTCTGATATTAAAGCGGTACCCATATGCATAGATACCCGATCATGATTTCCTTCTTCTGCGTTGCAACGAGTAAATAATAAGGTAGCAACCATAAAGCAAAAAAGGCTACCTAACCGGAAGCCTTTTCTTAGTTCTTTCTTTTGGGACATATTATATTCGTGTCGAATTAATTTTTAAAGTTCTAATCAAATGATTGGTTTGACATTTCTGCTGCACGTACCAGATCTTGGTACTCTTCAGGTGATAAACCATCCATACAATAGTGGATTGGATTTACTTTTTCGCCTTTATAGATAACTTCGTAGTGGCAATGAGGAGCTGTAGAGCTTCCCGTACTTCCTACTAAACCTATTTGCTGGCCTCGTGTTACTTCCTGCCCTACTTTCACATCAATACGATGCATGTGAGCATAAAGAGTTCGATATCCATATCCATGATCAATAATAACCTGGTTGCCATAACCACTACCACGGCCTGCTTTTACTACTTTACCTGCACCTGTTGCCTGAATAGGTGTACCTCTTGGTGCTGTAAAGTCAATACCGTAATGCATTTTTGGAACCTTATAGATAGGGTGAATACGCATTCCAAAACCGGAAAGTAAATTAACTCGGCGAGCTAGTTTATCCGATCTAACTGGCTTCATAGAAGGCATTGCTGCTAGCAAAGCTTCTTTTTCTTTTGCCATTTGTAGAATCGTATCTAAAGAATGAGATTGTAGATTTAGCTGACGCTTGAGCCTGTCAACATTTTGCTCTACCTCCACCATTACTTCTCCTGCCTTATATCGGCGTAGATTTTCGTATTTATCGTGACCGCCTATGCCTCCTTCCCAAACTCCTTCATCAATTGGGTCCATACCAAAGACCATACGATGAGCATAAGCATCACGCTCCTGTACTTTCTCTAATACAGAACGTAATCCATCCACATCCTCATTTACTTCGTCATACTGCGCTTCCATGTACTTAATTTCTTCCAGTAATGCTTTCTCGTTAGGGGATGGGAACCAACGGTGAGCTATCAACATGAAGATAAATCCAGTGAAAAGTACAGCACAAATGAAACCAAGTACTCTGGCTACTCTTTGCCACTGAGATTCAGTGACCTTTTCATACCTCAGAGTATGGGTATTATAAATAAACTTCTCTTTTCCCATGAGTGTTATTTCTTAGCCATGTAAACCAAAAAATCAGCTTTTGCTTTACTAGTGTAATCTAGTTTTAATAACTGAAAATTTAGCTTTTCCCTCTCTTTGACTATAAAGCTCTTTTCTCTTAAGTGGCTCGCCAAAAATAGAATTCAGCACGAGAATAACAAAATTTTATGCCAAAATTTAGACAATTGAATCACTTTTAAGCGAATTCTGCTTTATTTTGTAAGCAAATAGATTCAATTTTTTGCTTTTGAGGGAACTTTTTTTTTAAATCTTGTATATGTTCGTAGGGAAGATGTCAAAGCAGCGACAAAGATGGCACATGAAATGCTGATAGCCTATTTTTTAAGAAAATTTAACGCTTGTTAACAAATGAAGACTTCCTTAATATAATCTTTTACTCCAAAAGCGGTGCTTTACTAATTGTCAGCTTTCATAGTTCATTTTCTTCTGTTATCTTCGCCTACTCTTTAAAGTTGATATTTTTTGATGCATATGACTTCACAGGAAATAAGACAGGCTTTTTTAGATTTTTTCGAATCTAAACAACATAAAATTGTACCATCGGCTCCCATAGTCAATAAGAATGACCCTACGCTGATGTTTACAAATGCGGGTATGAATCAATTTAAGGATTACTTCTTAGGTAATGAGACTCCTGAAGTACCAAGAATTGCAGACACACAGAAGTGTATGCGGGTATCGGGTAAACATAATGACCTTGAAGATGTAGGGCGAGACGGCACCCACCATACCATGTTTGAGATGCTGGGCAATTGGTCATTTGGTGATTATTTCAAAAAAGAGGCCATCACATGGTCATGGGAACTATTGACAGAAGTATATAAGATTCCCAAGAACAACCTCTATGCTACCGTCTTTGAAGGCGATGAAGCAGAAGGCCTGGTACCTGATAATGAGGCGCTGGAATTTTGGAAGCAATATCTACCTGAGGAAAACATCCTTTATGGAAATAAAAAGGATAATTTCTGGGAAATGGGAGAAACTGGCCCTTGTGGCCCTTGCTCAGAAATTCATATAGACCTCCGTTCGGAAGAAGAAAAAGCAGCTCAGCCCGGCCGTGAGCTTGTCAATATGGATCACCCAAAGGTGATTGAAATCTGGAACAACGTATTTATACAATTTAATCGTAAAGCTGATGGCTCTTTAGAAAGCCTTCCTGCCAAACATGTTGATACAGGGATGGGTTTTGAACGCCTTTGCATGGTCTTGCAGGGAAAAACAGCTACTTACGATACCGATGTTTTCACTCCTCTGATCAACTATATTCAAGAGCATACTGGTATTAAATATACGGGCAGCTACGAAGCCGATGCAAAAACGGATATGGCAATGAGAGTAATGGCGGACCATATCAGAGCCGTTACCTTTACCATTGCCGATGGGCAATTGCCTAGTAGCAACGATGCGGGTTATGTAATTCGTCGTATTCTACGCCGTGCAGTGCGTTATGCATATTCTTTCTTAGATATAAGTGAGCCATTCATGTATAAGCTGGTGAGTATCCTTGTCAGCGAAATGGGAGGTTTCTTCCCGGAACTAAAGGCTCAGGAATCTCAATTGGCACGTATCATTGAGGCAGAAGAAACCAGCTTCCTGAATACATTGGAAAAAGGCTTAAAGCGCTTTGATGCACTTGAACCTAAAGATAATTGTATACAAGGCACAGATGCCTTTGTATTATATGATACCTATGGTTTCCCAATCGACCTTACTCGCCTGCTAGCAGCAGAAAGAGGTTGGTCTATAGATGAAGCTGGCTTTGAAGCTGCATTAAGAGAGCAAAAGGAACGTGCCCGTGCTGATGCCCACAAACTAGTGGGTGACTGGCATGTGATCAAAGATGGTGAAGAAGTTGAATTTGTCGGTTATGACCATTTGACAATTGAAAATGCTCATGTGCTAAAATATCGCACTGTTGAAGTAAAGAAAAAACCTCAATTCCAAGTGGTGTTAAACCGCACTCCGTTTTATGCTGAGAGTGGCGGACAGGTAGGTGATAAAGGATTACTGTTCTTTGGTGAAGAGAAAGTACCTGTACTTGATACTCAAAAGGAAAATAATCTGATCATCCATATCGTCAAGAAATTCCCTGAGAATATGGAGATTAGTGTGAAAGCGGAAGTACATCAGTCTAAACGCCAGGCAACTTCTTCGAATCACTCTGCTACCCACCTTATGCATGCGGCCTTACACCATGTGTTGGGCGAACATGCGCTTCAGAAAGGGCAGGATGTAGATGATAAGCGCCTCCGGTTTGACTTTTCTCATTTCCAGAAAATGACGGATGAAGAATTGCAGCAGGTTGAAGATATGGTCAATGCCAAAATTCGCGAAAATATTTCGTTGGAAGAAGATCGCAATGTACCAATCGAAGAAGCCAAGCAATCAGGTGCAATGATGCTTTTTGGTGAAAAATATGGAGACGCTGTACGTATCATTACTTTTGATAAGGATTATTCTCGTGAATTATGTGGTGGTACACACGTAAAAGCAACTGGGGAGATTGGCCTCTTTAAAATTGTTTCTGAAGGTGCTGTAGCGGCTGGTATCCGCCGTTTGGAAGCGATCACCGCAGATCAAGCTCAGGCATATATTAAATCGGAGCTAGATGAACTCAACGAAATCCGCCAATTAATTAAGAGCCCTACGCAAACTGCTAAATCTGTAGCTAGCCTGCAAGATGAGAACAAGCAGCTCAAAAAGGAAATAGAAAAACTTCGAGCAGCTCAGGCTTCAGCGATGAAAGGCGAATTAAAGAATAAGGTTGAAGCAATCAATGGCATCAATTACCTTGCGGCCAAGCTTCCACTAGATGATAGTAATGCAATTAAAACATTGGCATTCCAGCTAGAAGAAGAAATTGGTGATGCCTTTATTGTTTTTGGTGCTGAGGTTAAAGGGAAGGCTCAACTCACTGTAATGATTAGCAAAAATCTGACGGAAAGTAAAGGCCTTCATGCCGGTAACATCATCCGTGAGCTTGCTAAAGAAATTAAAGGTGGTGGTGGCGGACAGCCTTTCTTTGCAACTGCAGGTGGTAAAGATGCCAGTGGAATGGATAGTGCATTAGCAAAGGCGAGAGAAGTGATCGCTTGATTGATTGTTACCTCACCTCCCACAGATTTTCATAATTATCTGTAACTAGCAGGCCTGCTTGCGATTTATCTTGCAAGCAGGCCTGTGTATTATGAGTATCCACAAGGAATCCTATCCTTGTTTCCTATTGTTGCAAAAGTTCTATTTTTCAAGTATCACAATATCCTGAAAATCCTTACATTCTTCTTTCTTCCTCCCCGGCCAAAAGCCATAATAGGTAGCCTCTTTTTTCAGTCCTGCTTCCTGGATTAGTTGATCGAGATAGGTTTCATCAAATGCAACATTAGCTGCCTGTACCTGCTCATCCATTAGTCGATAATGTCCCTTATCATAAGGAAAAGTAAAAGCAGGGTTTTTCTCCGTTCCTCTTGCCGACTCATTATTCCAGATGAAGAAAGTTGCAAAACACCGGCCACCAGGCTGTAATACCCGTTGTATTTCTGTTAGGTAATTTGCTACTTCAGAAGGCAACATATGAGTAAATACAGAAGTCAGAACTACAAAATCAAAGGAGTTATCTTCATAAGGAAATATAAAATTGGCGGCATTTGCTCCTCCTGATTTATAGAGATCATTATCCAGATCTATATGTTGAAAATTGAAGTTGGGGTATCGACTACTAATTTGTTTTCGGCACCAATCAACCCCTCGTTTTACTACATCAAAACCTTCATACCTCCCTGTCTCATCCAGGTAGGAAGTAAGCGGAATCGCAATGCGCCCTATACCACTACCAATATCCAGCACGGAATGTTCTGGTTTCAAGCCTGCTAGTGTGCGGAAATATTCGAGCATTTTTTCGCCTTGTGCTTTGAAATCACCCGATCCCGTAAAAATCATTCCCCTAGGAGGAATCATAGCATCGCGTTGCCCACTCAGGCCATCATACAAATCATATGGCCAGTAATAAAGTCTTCGAGCAACGAATCGCCAGGAAGGAGGAAGCTGGTAGTACAGTTTTCGTAGTGTAGACATGATGGAGATTGTAAAAATTAATGATTAAGAGCTTATCAGAGGCCAATAGAAACTCGTACCTACTTCCATGCCCAAATATATCCGGTATCCCCTTCATCCAAATGATAAGTATTATAACCTATTTGTTGTAGGTATTCATTCAGAGCTATAATATTATGATTTTCTTCTGCTACTATGTGCGTTTCTATACATAATGCGTTGACAGATTCAAAAAAACTGGTATCCAACGAATACAGTATTCCATACTCTGCTCCTTCACAATCAAGTTTTATTAAATCTATCTGAGCTATCCCTTTTTCTGCAAGGAATTCATCTAGTTTAACGGTAGGAACATCAATTCTTACTCCTCCCTCTTTTTGATGAGTACTGGCAATGGTCGTAAAATCATCCGCAGCATCTGTATATAATGTCAATACTCCTTTTTCGGAACTAACTGCAAGGTTATTGATTTCCCATTCAAATTCAGGGAAGTCATTTTGATATCCTTTTAAAACATCATAACAATACGGATGTGGTTCAAAAGCTACAATTTTAGCATTCGGAACTTTGGAAAATGCTGCTAGTGAAAAATAGCCTACATTAGCCCCTATGTCTACGATTGTAAGATCACTTTTACCTTCAAATAAATGTTTGGGTAAATATCGGAAGTAAATCTCATCAAAAAAGTTTTCACGAAAAGCTCCTAGCATTTTACGAGGCACATGGATTTTTCCAAAGTTGACCAGGTTGAATTCGAAACCTTTCTCAAGCCCTGTTAACTTTTTCCATAGGTAGCTACTCCAATTGTTAGTACGCTTGATAAGATTTGAGTAACGTAAAACCTTGTTTTTTGATTTTGTCATATGACATTTATTTCCGGTTCCTATGAATTCACTATGAACCTTATTCCTTTTTAAACTGTAAAAATTACAACCTATAACAAACCTAAGTTCTTAAAGAAGGGCAAAGGTACGAACTTAGAGTAAAATTCAACTATAACCATATTTAAGTAGCCGAATCAAATATAAGGCTCACAGATAATCCATGCCTTGTCAATAGAGATTTGAGCTTTGGTTATCTCATTTGCACAATTATGTAAATGAGTTGCTAACTTAATACGCCCTCTACCCTTGTCTTTATCTCCGTCTTTTTGAATCTTATGAGCTAATAGTTCTAGGAATTCAGAGAGTGCATCATATCTTAAATCTCCTATTTCTTCTGCCAGTTCTTCCATTGAACCAGCATAATTTTTGAGGTTTGATCTGTGTATCATACTTAGCACTTATATATCAAGAACGCTTAAACAAGGTATATATGTAAGGCCTTTTAGCTCCAGAGGGCATAATATAGGTGTGACTAAAACTATCTATTAATTGAAAATCTGCCCCCAGCCTTTCAATGAACATCTCTTCACTATATCTAAATACAGGAAGCCCAGAACAAACTGTTGCTCCATCCAAACTGAATTCCGCCAAAAGCACAAAACCACCCTTTTTTACTAATTCTTTTAATAAATCAAAATAAATGTCCTGCTCTTCTTTTTTTGTGAAAAAATGGAGTACTGCTCTATCAATCCATAAATCAACAGCTTCAATACTATTCAGAATTGTGGGCTTAGTTAAATCATCTACAATAAATTTCACCGCATCAGTAGCAAGCCTTTTTTCTAATCTTTCCAAGGCTGTTTTACTAATATCTGTCGCAATTAAATTGGCATAACCAAGCTTCAGTAACTCATCTACCAGATGAGTGCTTCCTGCTCCTATATTCAAAATTCGTGCAGCCTTATCCAAAGCTGTTTTATGAATGAGGTTCAAAGTTGAGCTGAAGTCAGATTCATACCAACCTAATTTTTCATCTGGATTTTTTGAGTACACATTATCCCAATGCTCCTTTAAGTCGTTACCGTTGCTACCTGCCATGCTGATTTATTCTTACGCTCGATTAGCTCGTTTTAAAATCGTTCGCTCCCATCTTCAAGCTTCCAAATCGGATGATTTAAATTATATTTTGCAAACATTTCCTTAGCTTCCTGTATAGTCCATTTCTTCCATTCGGGGTCCAGGTGCTTCCCATACCACTCCTTTGAAAATTCCCAAATATTTGAAATTGGTTGGATATCACCTTTAGGTATGTTGTGCTGTTTTGTCCAATTGTTGATTTGTTGTTCATCTTTAAATACAAGCATGGTGCTGCAGGTATAAATTACATTGCTCCAGGCATTTTTCATCGGAATGGGAAAATGAATGTATAAATCTGCTTCCTTTATTTTTCCATTCACAATATGAATTTCAACTTTATCACCATGTGCTCCATAAGTTGTTGTAATGCTTAAATCTTCTTTCAATAGTGCTGCAATCCCCAGGGAGCACCATGCGCAGTTGCCCCACCACATTCCCCTTGCTGAGCGTACAAGAAAATTGGTAGGTGCTAATGAAAAAGGATGTATGACCCATATTTTGGGTTCATTTGGATGTAAAACTACTCCATGGTATTCCTGTAAATCATAAAGTCCTTGTTCAATAGTACTTACATTACTATTTAAGGCCTCAGCCAAAACAAGAATATCGGGAGCAAATCCTTTATCAATAATGTGTTTTATGATTGTATAGTGCAAACTGGAATTTGTTACCATATACTATAAAGGCATTAAAGCAGGCCGTTGAGAAATTTCGTGATAGCAAATCACATCCTCACAGAAATAATGAGCGACCATACTCTTTCTAGTAGCTCCATTTTGTTCTATAGCACTACCTCCATGTATCAGGTTAGCATGCCAGATAAGTATATCTCCCGGTTCTGCGTTGAAATATCGTTTTTCCAGGCCGTGCTGCTCTATCAACTGCTCAATATGATCTTCATATTTTTTATTGCTATTCTGCCCAATGCGCCAACGAGTATTACCGGCCGGAAAATCTTCCGTAGTTACATAAGGAAGCAGGTGGCTTTTGGGGTAGAAAAAGAGCGTTCCATTATGACGGCCTACGGGCTCCAATGCGGTCCATGAAGCGATCAGGTATCCCAAAGGATGAGTAGTCATATGGATAGAATCAGAATGCGCCCGTTGTTCGCTACCTTCAATAAAATTGATTGTATGGAAAGGGATCACTGTTTTGCCCATTGTGAAATTGAGTAGGCTCAGTAATTCCTGGTTCTTAAAAAATACCTGGTCGGCCGTTTTAGAGACTTTATAAGACTCCATAATTTTACGGCCTGTATAGTTAAAATCCAGTGTTTTTGATTTCAATAATTGGTCTACCTCCTCATTAAGAGTTGCCACTTGTTCATCTGAGAAAAACCCCTTCAGAATCATATAACCTTCATCTATAAAGTGCAATAACTGTTCTTGAATCTCTGAGGAGAAGGTAGTATAATCCGGATGTGCCTTTAGTTTTTCCTTGGCGTTAGCTTGATCAAGCCAGGGAATGCCATTTTCTGTAGCCGGTAGATCATTATGGCTGATTGAGCTGAAAATGCTTTTCCGAACACCATACTTTTTGTAGAGTGGACGATTGTGCTGTAATTGTTTGCTGTTAAGTAGATTATTAAGAACATACACCCACTTATAAGCGCGTAAGCTACCAGTATATTTACTAAATATTTTTCCCAAAGAAATCATAATACCAAAAGTTAGGGTTCTTTTAATCATTTCCTATGAGCATCATCAAAGAAGGAAAATGAACCCTAAAGATACTTCCTTTTAATTCATTCCTGTATCATCTATTGTGTATTCTTCAGGATTAAAGATGTCTTCTTTCGGCATTGCCTGATAAATAGTACTCAGCATCCTTCTTCTTGTTTCCAGGCGATTTAATTTATAGTTATTCATTGAAGGATAAGTGCGATTGGATAGAAACACATATACCAAACCTTGATCTGGATCGGCCCATGCACAAGTACCTGTAAATCCAGTATGACCAAATGCATTTTCGGAAACTTCTGCCGGTAAATTAATCCATTTATCGGGATTCAATTGGCGCATATCAAAACCGATACCTCTGCGAGTCTCTTTAGGATGACGATGAGTAAAAGTATCGATAGTAGCTGCTTGCAATAACTGCTGCTCTCCATATATTCCGCCATTTAGCAACATTTGCATGATCGCTGCCACATCTTTTGCAGAAGCGAATAAACCCGCATGCCCGCTGACACCTCCCAGCATAGCCGCTCCCATATCATGTACATATCCTTGCACTGTTTGCAGGCGAAAATAATTATCGCGTTCAGAAGGTGGAATTCGGGTTTCTGAAAAATGTAATAAAGGATTATAGGTAGCAGTTGTCAATCCCATAGGGAGGTAAAATTGTTCTCTCACATAAATATCCAAAGGCTGGCCAGAGACTTTCTCTACAATACGAGCAATCATATAAAACCCTAAATCACTATATTTATACGATGAGCTAGACCTCAGGGTAGACTCATAAATTTGCTGATAAATTGTATCTATAAAATCTTCTCTTAAAAACAGGCTGCTTGCTACTCCTATAGAATACCCTCTCTCAGGGCGGGTACGGTAAAACTCTTGCTTTTGCTTTACTCTACGTCGATGCTTCACCACTGTTTGTTCATAAAAAGGTATCCAATCTTTCAATCTAGCACGATGTGCCATAATATCCCGCAGTGTTAAATCTGCTTTGTTTGTGCCTGCCAGTTCGGGAAGATAGTGGACAATAGAAGTATCCAGGTGTACTTTACCTTGCTCATAAAGCTTCATAATAGCCAGGGTAGCGGAAGCTATTTTAGTAAGAGAAGCTAAGTCATAGATATCGTCTATTTCTACTAAGTGCTGTTTTTTATAAGTATGAAAGCCATAAGCTTTTTCATGAATAATTTGTCCATCTTTTGCTACAAGCACTACACATCCGGGAGTAGCTTTTGCTTTGATTGCATTCCTTGCTATTTCATCAATATTGCGAAGTATTGAAGTATCTAAGCCTAACATAGAAGCGGGAGCATAACCAAAACGTGCCAATTGTCGAGTCATAATGCCCATCCCAAAAGTACTTTTAGAAGAAACGCTAACAGGCAATCGCCCTTTCAGTGCAATTGCTCCGAATAGTGCCTGAGCAGCCAAATCTTGAGTATTCTCGTCTTCATCATAGGCTACCATCACACAATTTAGAAGGTCAAAATGCTCCAAGCTATATGGATTTCCGAAAATAGTGAGGACTACCTCTGTTTGTTTACTCAAATTATGAATGAACTTAATCGCACTAGAAGATAAACCAAAATCCTTGCTGGCACGCTGGCTCATATCATGCAAGCTAATAATTACTTTATCGTAAGCTTTTAATTCTTGCAATAAAGAAGCTTGCTTACTACCAGAAATGGAAGATCCAGCCTGCAATAAGCGCATCTTACCATAGGATTGTAATCGTTTTTGAAAAGGGGTAATCCCAGCTGCACCTATAGCCAGGCTAGCCAGTTTTACGTCTCCTGAAGCTTCCAGTGGAAGCAGTTTGTTATCATCCCTCACCAAAGTCAGTGCATTGGCAATTAATGTTCTCTTAAGCTGTATTGCATTGGCACTATTGAGACTTGATCTGATGTTTTCTACTTCAATTGGTGCCTCTGGCTTGTTAAGTCCTAAATGATATTTAGCGTGTAGTATTTTTTTGACACTACGTTCAATCTCTTCCCAACTTAACTTACCTTCTTCCAGGTAGGCTTTGATTGCTTTAAAGGAAGCAACTACATCTTCTGGTAATAGCAATACATCATTGCCTGCTACTAATGCCTCTGCTTCTACTATACCACCTCCAAAATGCTTGGTGACTCCTTTCATGCCCAATCCATCAGTAAATATAAGCCCTTCATAGGCCATCCCTTCTTTTAATAAACGAGTAACTGTATTATAAGAAAGTGTTGTTGGGCGGTTTTCTCTCTCATCCAGAGCTGGTACTTGAAGATGAGCAACCATCATACTGCCAATACCTTCTTCTGCTAGCACTCTAAAAGGGTATAATTCGATACTATCCAAGCGGTCATATTCATGGTTTATCATCGGCAAATCATAATGAGAGTCTTTATTGGTATCTCCATGACCGGGAAAATGTTTGGCGCAGGCCATTACCCGATGATCCTGCATCCCCTTCATATACATGTAGCTCTTGACTGCTACATTAGAACGATCCTCACCAAAAGAACGATAGTTAATAACAGGATTATTGGGATTATTATTAACATCTGCTACTGGAGCAAAATTGACATGAACACCCAGGGTTCTCATTTGGCGAGCAATCTCCGCTCCCATATCATACAATAAGCGATTATCCTGTATTGCCCCCAGCATTAACTGATAAGGAAAACTAATCGTACTTTTTTTAAGGCGCATTCCTAAGCCCCATTCTGCATCCATTGCAATCATCAATGGCACCGAACCAGCGAGTTGCTGGTATTCATTGGTCAGCTCGGCTTGTTTCTCAGGAGTCCCTTGAAAAAAGCACAAGCCCCCTACCTTATATTCCGTAATTAAGTTTTTAACCTTACTGATATGCTCAGCACCTTTATCTGAATGAGCTCTTATCATCATTAATTGACCAATTCGCTCTGTTTCAGTCATTGCCTGATATACTGAATCCGCCCAAATATTTGCTGCATCGGTAAGCTGCGATTGTGGTTTAGGTGAAGGGATAAAAAAGCTACTACTCATCAATCCTATAACAAGCAATAATCCTGTAGTCCGTAGTTTCAAAAGTTTACCCATAGTATTTCGGTGTTCAGTGTTCAGTGTTCAGTGTTCAGTTGGCAGTGTTCAGTGTTTCAGTGTTCAACTGGCAGTCATTCAGTTGGCAGTGTTCAGTTTTTCAGTGTCCAGTGTTCAGCTGGCAGTCATTCAGCTGGCAGTAAGTTTTTGCATTGAACAGTTTTCCATTTTGTATTTCCTATTATTGCCCTCCTGATTCAATTCTTGCTCTCAGGTTAGGGTCTATCTCTATCGCTTTTTGGAAGTGCTGTTCCGATATTTCTGTATTTCCTAATGTGCGGTGAGCAATCCCCAGGTTATACCATGCCATTGCATCTTTAGGCTGTTCATTGGCTGCAAGTGTAAAGTATTCTACCGCAGCGATGGCATCTCCCTTAACCCCATGAGCAACCCCCAATAATCGCAATACTTCGTATTCATTGGGGAGAATATCTATTGCTCTCTTGAGGTAATTGATAGCCTTATCCAGCTCTCCTTTTGTTTCTCCATAATACTTACCCGCGTCCTTATAGGTTATACCTAAGTTATTGCGTGCCTGTTGATAAGCAGGGTCAATTCGCAATGCTTGTTGATAAGCGTCTATAGATTGATCATACTGTTGTAAGTAATTATACGCATTTCCCAACAAAAGATAAGCATTTTTATAGTTAGGATGTATACGTAGGGCTTCATTTAAATGCCCTACTGCTTCTTGTAACATTTCCTGCCGACGTGTTTCATTTTCTTCCTCTACTGATAATGTTACCAGCTCCCCTCCTACCGCATTACGTAATTTAGCACTATTGGGGGAATAATTAATATCTGTTGTAAACAGGGTATAATTGCTCTTCCATACAGGGTTGCGCATTACTGTACGACCTGCAAATACAACTGCCACAATGGCCAACAAACCTAGTGTTATTGAAAAGTGCCGATAAGAAGGTAATTTTCCCGAAGCAGCCTTACCTTTTGAAAATCGATAACCCAATATGGCCAAAGCTAAACCTAAACCAACAGAGGGCATAAACAAAAGGCGTTCTGCTAGATGAGTTCCAACTGGAAACAGGATATTAGAAACAATAGAAATTGTGATTAGAAAATATAAAATAGCAAAACTGATAGGGTCCTTTTTCGTTAAACGCATTAAGCTATATACCAATAGCCCTATATAAATTACCAAACTAGCTCCTACCTGCCAATCAGAAAAACTCATAACTCCTACCTGTCTTGGATAGTAGTCGTGAGTAAGTGTCATTGGAGCAATCAATAATTGTAAATACTTACCTAAACCGAAAAGAACGGTTGCTATACGCTCTGCTGCCGTAAACGCAACATAACGCCCTCCTTCTACTTTAATGAAAGGATCATTCATCATTTCAAAAGTAGAGCCTCCAAAATTCATTCCTAATACGGAGAAACGAATAGCGAGAAATACCGCCGCTCCAATAACAAAAGGAACCATCTGGCGCATGATAGTTGAGGTACTTTCTTTAGTAAAGAAATAATAAGCAAGAGGCACTACAGCCAGGAAAGTAATGGCATTTTCTTTGGACATCAGCCCCAGGAAAAAAAGCCCCCCTGCCAAGATTTGAAAACGAGCATTCTTTTCGCGTAAAGCCCGGAAAGAGAAATACATGGCAGCCAGGCTCCCTAGCAGTGCAATAATTTCATCTCGCCCTTTAATATTAGCTACCACCTCTGTATGAATAGGGTGTACGGCAAAAATAATTGCTGTAGCTAAAGCTATGAAGTATGCTTTGGCAGCATTTTGCTTTGGCCTAAACAATTGCAGCATCAATAAATAAAGTAAGACTACCGTCAGGCCATAATACAATCCATTAAACAAATGACCAATCATTGGTTCTTCTCCAAAAAATTGCACCTCGATAGCAAACATGATTAATGTAAGCGGCCGATAACGGCCTCCAGCCACTAGGTTGGCTTTTCCTTCCTCTTTAAAGAATCCAAAAAAGGTATCTTTAGACAGTATCCCAGGAATGCCCGAAATCCCATCTTTTACAAACATATTATCATAGATAACGATAGCATCATCCAGGGCATATTCATGGTTTAGTGCATTGGTATATAGCAAAAAACCAAGAGCAAATAGCCCCCATATATGCCACTGTTTATTACTAAACCAGGATGGAAATCCTTTTAAGCTATTAACAGTTGTTTTTTTTGCCTTCCCTGGCTTGTTAGTACGCTTTTTTCCTTGCTTAGACATCTTATGATCTGTAGTAATTTATTCAGGTTTTAGAGTATCGCTGAATAAATTTTGTTCTGTTTGTAATCACTAATAAACACTGATGAGCAAAATATTAATTTTTTTGGGACTACAAAAATTGTGATAATGTACTTCTGCTTATCCCATTTATTTAAACACATAATCAGTGGAATCAATGCAATTTTGACACATTTCGCAGATAATCTATCCGTATTACATCTGATTCCATTAATTGAATACAACTTCCATATGCTCAAAGTGACATATCTCATCAATTTGATGAATGCCTATATATATATTTGCATCGCCGGTCATAACACAAGCTGTTAATTATCAAGAAAGCTGGCTGTCTATTATTTCGGGTATGTTTTACTGCATTTCTAGCGCTCTTATGAGGAGTAATCAACCCAAGCCCTTTATAGCTGTTTCTAAAAAAGATAACATATACAAACTTCCCAGCATATGCGAGATATACAATCTCTCCTTGATTTGCTTCAATTAGAAGCTATAGAAGAAAATATTTTCCGAGGCCAAAGCCGCAGTGTAGGAAGCCATCGTGTATTTGGTGGACAGGTACTCGCTCAATCGCTTCAGGCTGCTATGCATACTGTTACAGAAGAGCGTGTTTTACACTCGCTTCATGCTTATTTTATACTCCCCGGTGATATTAACCTCCCTATCATCTTTGATGTGGAACGTACCAGAGATGGAGGTAGTTTTACTACACGCCGAATCAAAGCCATCCAAAAAGGGCGCACCATTTTTAATATGGCTGCTTCTTTTCAAAAGAAACAGGAGGGATTCAACCATCAGATAAGCATGCCCAATGTTGCTTCTCCTGAAGGCCTGGTAAATTGGGATACTTTGGTAAAGAAGTTTGGCGATAAATTGCCTGCTGGAATACGCAAGTTTTTAGAGATTGATCATCCTATTGAATTTCGTCCTGTAGAACGGGTTTATCCTATGTTGTCCGATAGTCGTCCGGTACGCCATGTATGGATGAAAGCAAAAGGACAAATGCCAGATGATTTAAGGTTGCACCAATCTGCATTGGCCTATGCATCTGATTACAATTTATTGACCACTGCTCTACTTCCTCACGGTGCCAAGGCAATGAATACTCAAATCCAGTTGGCCAGCCTTGATCATGCCATGTGGTTTCATCGCGATTTTCGCTTTGATGATTGGCTACTTTATGCTTTGGACAGCCCCAGCGGCTCCAATGCAAGAGGTTTTACCAGAGGTAGCATATATGACCAGGAAGGTAGGTTAATTGCATCGGTAGTGCAGGAAGGACTTATGAGACCAGTAGTCTAGATTGCTTTTGTTCTTTTTTTTAATTACCTTAATCAAGTAATTTAACAATTTCTATATGGCTATTGAACTTGCTCAGCGATTACTAAGCGTTCAGGATTATCACAAAATGATAGAAGCAGAAATACTATCTTCCAGAGACCATATAGAATTAATTAATGGTAAACTTATTGAAATGAGCCCCTCTGGTAGTAGCCATGCGGCATGTATTGATAAAATGCTTGCTGTATTCAATCGACTTAATAATCTGGATACGATTATTAGAGGGCAAAACCCTATTACTCTTGGTAAATATTCAGAACCTGAACCCGATATAGCCATTGTAAAATATACTTCAAGCTATTATGCTGATCACCATCCTATTGCTAGCGATGTACTTACTATAATAGAAGTTTCGGATACTTCTTTAGAATACGACCGTAATATTAAACAGGCTCTTTATGCTAATGCCAATATTCCTGAATATTGGATTGTAAATATTCAGCTTAAAGAAATTGAGGTATATACAAAGCCAGGCAATAGTAGGTATAAACAGAAAATGCTCCTGACACTTGAAGATGTAGTAAACATCAATGCATTGGGAAGTACTATTCCAATAAGCCAGTTAATAGTTTGACTTCATTTCAAGATTCTTAGCTAGTACCCGTATATCCTCCACTCCAGTCCTGCAACATCCACCAATAATCGTAGCGCCAGCTTGCTTCCATTCTACAGCCAGTTGTGCATAGGAAGATTTTTCTGTAGCAGGGAGCCAGCACCGCTGATCAGCATCCCAGTTTTCTCCACTATTTGGATATACTATGATCGTTTTATCAGTATTCCCTTTAATTTCGCTGATCAACGAACTTACAAATACAGGAGCTGTACAATTGACACCTATAGCTACTATTTGGTTACTGTTTTGAATTTCCTTTACGAGCCTGCTGAGGGGAGTTCCATCACTGATATGTGTACCATCTTTACAACTGAAACTAATCCAGGCTTTTGCAGCCGCAAATTGCTTAAGGAGTTGAGTGATTGCTAAAGCTTCTTTGTAAGATGGGATGGTTTCAAATGCTATCAAATCTGGCTGAGCCTGAAGTAAGCATTCTAAACGATCTCTATGGAAATGAATCAACTCATTTGTACTCAAGTTATAATTACCACTATATTCTGAACCATCTGCCAGATAAGCTCCGTAAGGGCCTATCGAAGCTGCAATTAACGGATAATGTCTATTGGAATCCTCTGCTGCTTCCCAAAATTGTTTTCTTGCGGCTTTCGCCAATATTACACTTTCTCTTAGCAAGCCCTCTGCTTCTTTTCTGTCAATTCCCTGCTCTGCAAACCCCTGAAAGCTTGCCTGGTAAGTTGCGGTAGTAATAATGTCTGCACCTGCACATAAATAATCATAATGAAGTTGCTGAATGCTTTTGGGGGCAGTTTTTAATAATTTGGCAGACCATAGTACCCCAGAAATATCATAACCTAAGCGCTCCAATTCTGTAGATAAGGCTCCATCAAGCAGTATGGTCGGTTGATTTGGAAAATGGCTCTGCCAAAAATTCATAACTTATTATTAAATGCAGTATAAACATTTTTCAACTCATCTGACAATCGCTTTATAGCCTCTTTTTCTATTTCTTCTGGCACTCCACCATAATAAGCCTCTGCTATTGCACCTGTCATACAAGCAATGGTATCACTATCTCCACCAATAGAAATGGCGGTTCGTATAGCATCTTCAAAATTTGTTGATTCCAGGAAAGCAATAATGGCTTCTGGTACTGATCCCTGGCAGCTAACATCGAATTTATAATCAGGCCGGATTGCTGCTATTGTTCTATCCAGGTCATAGGAAAATCGAGCACTAACTGCCTTTTTTATAGACTCCTTCGTTTCGCCATTTCTGGCTAAATAGGTAGCTAATGCAATTGCCTGAGCTCCTTTAATTCCTTCAGGATGATTGTGAGTAATGCTAGCACTCTTTTCTGCTTCTGCTAAAACTTCTTCTTCTGAATCAAACGCATAAGCAATTGGACTCACTCTCATAGCTGAGCCATTCCCCCAGCTATTATAAGGCCCTTTTATAAGATCGACCATCCACTTTCTGAAATTTCCTCCATAACCAGCAAATGGATAATTTCTTGCAAATGCTTTTACATTGCTTTCGTAAGAAGACTTTTCTAATATTGCATTAGCAATTGCCAGAGTAAGCACGCTATCATCCGTAAAGCGTGAATCCTTTGTAAATAGCTCAAATTCTTTGGACTTAACATTTGCCCATTCGAATCTGGAACCAATAATATCACCTATAATAGCTCCCTTCATATATATAAAGTTTAAATGATGAAAATACGAAAAGCACAGATAGCAGATGTAGCTGCAATAGTAGCACTCCTCGCTAATGATCCTTTAGGAAAATTAAGAGAGGATTATCGAAACCCTTTACCAGAAAAGTACTATAAGGCATTTAATAACATCAGTGCTGACTCTAATCAGGAATTAATGGTAGCTGTTGATGAAGAAAACGCGATCATTGGTACTTTACAACTTACCTTCATCCCCTATCTCACTTACCAGGGTGGTATACGTGCTCAAATTGAAGCAGTCAGGGTAAGAGAAGATTATCGGGGGAAAAGTATAGGGAAACAACTATTCCAATGGGCAATACATCGTGCTCAGGAAAAAGGTTCCCATTTAATTCAACTTACAACAGATAAAAAAAGACCGGAAGCGGTTAAATTTTATCAAAACCTGGGCTTCAATGCAACACATGAAGGGATGAAGCTGCATTTTCCTAAATCGATTGATTGATTTGCATAATATGCTATGAAAATCCATCAGTAAATGATAGTCCGGACTATTGAAATAGGAAGTAGTTAAACAACTTCTTTTTTAGGATTATAAATCAAAGCCTATATCCTTTCGGAAATATTTGCCTTCAAAATGGACTTGCTCTGCACTTTTAAGGGATTTGGCAACTGCTTCTTTAAAGTTGACACCAAAAGAAGTTAAAGCAATAACGCGGCCTCCATTGGTTTGCAGTTCTTCTTCCTCCATTTTTGTACCAGCATGTAATATCAGGCTATCTTCTACATTTTCTAAGCCTGTAATCGTTTTGCCTTTCTCATAAGAGCCCGGATAGCCTCCAGATACGAGGATAACTGCAGCAGCTGATTCTTCCTTCATTTTGATCTCTACCTCATTGAGTTTTTGATCATCAAGGCTAGCCATCAATTCTACTAAATCATTTTCCAGGCGAGGGAATACAACTTCCGTTTCGGGGTCTCCCATACGGCAGTTATACTCTATTACATAGGGATTACCGTCTACATTAATAAGTCCAAAGAAAATAAAACCAGTATAAGGCGCATCAATTTCACGTAAGCCTGTTAGAGTAGGGCTAACGATCCAATTTTCTACTTTACTCAGTAATTTTTCATCAACAAAAGGTACTGGTGATATTGCTCCCATACCTCCTGTATTAAGCCCGGTGTCTCCTTCTCCTATACGTTTGTAATCTTTAGCAATAGGCAGTAGTTTGTAGCTCTTCCCATCAGTAATTACAAAAACAGAAAACTCAATTCCAGTTAAAAATTCTTCTACTACGACCTTATTGCTTGCTTCTCCGAACTTGCCATCCAGCATTGCCCGTAGCTCTTTTTGTGCTTCTTCTACAGAATCAAGAATGACCACCCCTTTTCCAGCAGCCAAACCATCGGCCTTTAGTACAATAGGGGGTTCCTGATTGGCAATATATTCGAGTCCTTCCTCTAGTGTATCAGTCGTAAATTCACCATAAGCAGCTGTTGGAATATCGCGTTCCTCCATAAATTGTTTGGCGAAAGCCTTACTACCTTCCAACTGTGCCCCCTTCTGAGAAGGGCCTATAATTCTTACATTCTTTAGCTCATCATCTGCTTTAAAAAAGTCATATATTCCTCTGACCAGGGGTTCTTCAGGGCCTACGACAAGCATTTTTATTCCTTCTTCCTTCACTAGCTTCGCTACTGATTCGAAGTCATTTGGACTAATAGCTACATTCTTCCCAAATTGAGCAGTACCAGCATTACCAGGAGCGATAAACAGTTCTTCGCAATGAGGGCTTTGAGTCATTTTCCAGGCAAAGGTATGTTCACGGCCTCCACCGCCCAATAATAATATTTTCATGTCTGTCGTATTCTTAATTAGCTGCAAAATTACAATTTCATTGAAGTATCTTGTTTTTTTTATAAAAAATTAGTGTCAGAAGATTTGAAATGATAACTTTTATCTCCTTCATCCGTCATCTTGAAGAAACCCTATTTTAAAAGAAAACAATCTACTTATGCGTCTGACAATCCTGCTTTTACTGGCATTAGCAGTTACTATTGGTAATGCCCAGTCGTCTTATTCTAGTCTTTCAGGAACCATTACAGACAAAACTACTGGAAAACCATTAGCCTATGCTCATATTGGCATCCCTGAGCAAGGGATAGGAACTACTACAGGCTATGATGGCCAGTTTGTATTAAAAGTACCTGATTTATACCGCCAATCGAATATCAGGGTATCTTATATAGGATATCGAAGTTTTTCAGCCCCATTTTCTTCTTTAAGCAATCCTGCCACTATCAAACTCCAGGCGATTCCTACCAGCCTTCAGGAAATTATAGTGATGGATGAACAAAGAGTTGAAGATATCATCAGAAAAGCAGTTAGGAAGATACCTGACAATTACAATACGCGCCCCACCTCAATGCTTGCGTTTTATCGGGAAGCCCGTACTGATGAACATCAAGATTACATATATTTAGCAGAAGGGGTATTAGATATTTACAAGACGTCTTATAAGAAAGAAGGTGAAGGCCAGACAGGCCTGGTACAAGGCCGACAAATCATACTCCAGCCCGATGCTGTTGCCAGTCATTCAGGTTTTGTTTCTGGCCATCTTGCTGCTCATCGCTTTGATTTTGTTAAATATCGAGAAGACTTTATCGATGAGGAATATTTTGATGCTTATGCTTACCGTATAGAAACGATTACTGAATACGAAGGTAAACCCGTATATGTTATCAGTTTCGATCAATCGGGTAATAATAGCCGCGGTAGAATGAAAGGGAAAGTTTATATTGATACTTTGTCTTACGCCTTTTTAAGAGCTGAGTTTGAAATGCGAAAGGAAGCACTAAAAAAATGGGATGACTATCCACTTTATTCTGGCAACTGGAAAGGCAATCGTTATTTCGTTAATTATAGACAACTCCCTGACGGCAAATGGTATTTTAGTGATGCCTTACGGGAAGGGCACTATAGAGATGGTGGTTTGTATAGTAATGAAGTAGTGGTCACAGAAATTGACGAGAAAAGAGGACGGCCTGTTCCTTATGAAAGTAGACTTAGCAAGGGAGGTGAATTTTTGGAGAACACAGGTGTATACGATGATGATTTTTGGAAACAGTACAATACTACTCCACTAAATGATGAACTCTATCAAAGTGTTTTACAGTTTAGAACTCATGAAATAGCAGATGAAGTTTTTGATAGTATTTATTTGGCCCAGTTAAATTCGCAGGAAAATTCGATTGATAGCGTCCAATCCGAAACGGCACAAGCTGCAACACCGATACTTCCTCAGCAAATCAATGATACGGAACCGAAGAAAAAACTGGGTGTCCGTTTTCAATGGACGGCCAGTGCAGGTGTTCATCAATTAGAAACAAGCGAAGCAGATTTTTATATTGGTTATCAGCCTGGGGAAAGCCCCGATGCTTATTTTGAAGTAGATGAGCAGCTAAGTGCTCGTGAATATGAGCCCATCGTTCAGTTTGATGGACAATTACTTATCGGCAAAAAGTTTTTTGTTAACTGGGGATTTGCACGAGGAACATGGGATAGCTTTTATAAAGAAAGAGGGTTTGGTGTGGGTTATCAAATTAATCTAACCAAACGCAGGCCATTATTTTTCCGAACATCTGTACAACACAGCAAGCTTAGATATGCACGCCGCATTGGCACAGCAGAAAACGAGGTAAAAGACTACAAATTAGACAGCAAAAAATTCAACTCTGATGAAGTGAAAGTATTCTATGGCCACCTAAGCCATAGTATCAAAGGTACTGCAGCCTTATCATTAGAAATTCATCCAGGCTTGGAGTTTTTTGCTCAGGCTTCTTATCTATTACCTTTTAAAGAGAAAATAAGATTACGCGTAAAAGAAAAAGGGCAGTTCTTTAATAAAAAGGTATGGATTCCTCTCGATGATGACTTCCTGATAGGACGAGAAGATCAGCTCTTTGATAAGCGCATCACCATTAATAAGGAATCTATAATGCTAACCACAGGAGTGGTTTTTAAATGGTAAATAATCACACACTTATTATTTGTGAATCAGCCCTTTCTTCAATTGATCTGGGCTGGTTTACAGTTTTCATTAACCTTCTAATCCAATATGCTTAAACTATCAAAAGGCAATAACTGGCCGGATTCTTCCTCAACCAGCAGTGTCCAACCCGCAGCTTCTACTAATACCCGCATGATGTCAATCATTTGATTACCCTGCTCTGCTGCCTTTTCCAATAAACCACTTTCTTTTGCTTTTTCAGATAATACTGCTTTGGCATTTTTACTAATACGTGTATAATCTTCCGGGCTAAAGCTATTGAAGTAACTTTCTTCTAAATTTTTATACTCCAATTGATGATCTACAGATATGATCTCAGGATCAGGCAGTTTGCTCAATATTAACTGATGGTTAGTACTGTCAATTCGTATTTGGATTTCTTTGAGGTCATAGCCGACCAAGACCTTTCCAGTTACTTTCAGTGTAGCTTGTTTAGAAAAACTCCAGGTACTGGGCATAGGCAAATAAATAGTAAAATTTCGAATATTCGTCTCATCATAAAGTTCACTAAAATTGCCTTCTACAGTTACCATTTTTCTTACCTGTTTTACCTGTTCGAGTAAAACAGTAGCTCCAGAGGTAGTTGTTTCTTTTGCTTTGTTATGCAGGAAAGAGCTTGTCAGCCATACTCCCAGGCCAAAGGCAGCAAGAATGGCTATAACAAATACTATTTTTCTAATCACAGTATGAGTAATGTAGAACCCAAAGCGACAATACTTTTAACTTAAGGTTCTTGATGATTAATAAAGTTTAACTGCTGAATCCAGATCATATCTCAATTCCTTATAATCTTTTAAAACAGCTTTAACCGAACCAACAGAGATTGGAGATTCTATTACCAAAGGGATTCTATTTTCATCATCTGTTGCCCACACGTACATTTTGGAATCCTCTGTGAAAATATCCCCTAAGATTACCTCAGGACTGAATTTAATGGTATTAAATACGCCAAGCCCTTTTACTTTTTTCTTTTTCTCCTTTCCTAAGTAGCGTACCTTCAATGGCCACTCCTCTTTATCCATAAATATTTTAACAGGAATGATGCTGCCATTACTCATAGCATCATAATTAAGATTTCGGGTATAATATATGATAGATAGTATATCATGCATACAGCCGTTTAGGTCATACTCCTGTATTTCTGCCTGCTCCTTTGTTTTCCCTCTTAATGAAAAGGCTTTATGCTCTTCCTGGTCAAAGGTAATTTTATCATATAAACGATACTTTCCTTCTTCTACATCTCTAATAGATATCTCTGGTAGCAATGTTTCTTTATTTACGTAAGTATCATACTTATCATCCACTTTGTAAAACCACTCATAAGATTTGTAAGTTGCTCCGTGGGCAGATAAGTGATACTGATCTTGATGTTCGGCCACCTTAAATGTTACTTCGCCAGCGGAGAACCAAACGAAATTCCAATTATAGTACAACTTGTAAGTGATCGCCTCTCCATCTTTAAAACTCTTATTCTTAATGTCACAAGCGGTTGTTATCTGTTGTTCTACAGCTGGAGGGGGGATTAACCTACTTGCTGGCGTGAATGCCATCAGAAGAATTACCATTGCGAATATTAAGCCTGTCTTCAATAGTCTGATGTTCATAACCTAATGATTTTAAGACATTTATTTTGACGATAATCCCTAATCCAAGTAACGCGGGTAATACTAAATTTATTATAAAGAGTCCAAAGGTTGCCGCTAGAATCCCCATCTTATTATCACTGAAATGTCCCCACAATATTAAAGCAGCTTCCCCTCTGGCTAATAATCCTGCAAGAGGTGGTAAGGGAACGCTAGATTGTATGAAAAAAATCGCTGTTATACATGAAAAAGCACCTACTAAAGAAACTTCAATGCCCACAAATTTTATCATACAAAAGTACTGGAAACAATATATTAAGTATCTAAATGCAGCAATCAATAATGCGCTTGATAAAACCTCACTATTAAAATGCCTGACCTTATATAAATAGTGTATGAGAAAATTAAAACGTCTTGGTAGCTGTAAACTTTTTATCAACTTAGCCAGTAAACCGATGTTAAAAAAAAAGAAATAAGCAAGCCCTAGTAAAACAAAAGCAAGCCACCAGAAACCATTATAAATTACTATTGGCCAGTCACTATAATGATTCAAAAAATACATAACTCCCCAAAGTCCTCCTCCTAAGATGATAAGCAATTGAGCATAGCTCCCCAACATAGTGGCCAATATAGCATACCAATTATACTGTGCTGGTACAGCCAGCATTCTCCCTCCATAATCACCAATTCGGTTTGGGGTGAATAGAGAAAGTGATACACCTGCTAAAATGCCATTTAATGCCCGAAGAAGTGGAATTTGACAAAAAACAGAAAGCAGTTTTTTCCATTTTATAGCTTCCAATAGCCAATTCAGAGGTAGTAATAAAATAGTAATCAACACCCACCACCAATCTGATGTCTGCCATTGTTTTAACAATAAGGTAGATAGTTGTTGGGCATCTTCCCGATGAAAGACTTCATAATAAAGCAAAGCAAACAAGGCCATTGTTACTACTATTTTTATTAGTGTATTTGCCCATTTTGCTCTAAAAAATCGGAATACCATTCAATTGGCCACTTTTAAAACTATTTGTTTTTATCAATAATAAGATTACCTTGCAATGTAAGAAAAAACTATTATGGCTACGAGTTCGACTGAAAGCTATCGATTATTAGGTGTTGATCCTGGTACCAACATATTAGGGTATGCTATTATTGAAATTGAAAAAAAGAAGCCCATTTTAAGAGATATGGGGGTAATATATCCAGGTAAATTTAAAGCTCATCAGGAAAAGCTGAAACACATTTTCGAAAGACTACAAAGCATTATTGACATACATCAGCCAAGAGAGATGGCAATTGAAGCTCCTTTTTACAGTAAAAATCCTCAATCCATGCTCAAACTAGGGCGTGCTCAAGGGGTCGCTATTGCAGCAGCCATGACAAAAGGAGTAAACATTACAGAATATGCTCCTCGAAAAATAAAACAATCTGTTACAGGTAAAGGAAACGCCAGTAAGGAACAGGTAGCTGCTATGCTTAGTAATATCTTGAATTTTAAAGTAGATGATTATTATCTGGATGCGACAGATGCACTAGCGACGGCATTATGTCACTTTTATCAATCCGGGAGTGTACTAAAAGGACAGAAAAGATATAACGATTGGGGTGGTTTTCTTAAAGACAACCCCAATCGTAAAGCATAATTATATGTTAGCACTAATTGCTGAAGCCAGAGCAGCGAGTTCCTCTTGTTTCATATCTATTGGTTCTTTAGCAAAGCTCATGTCTTTTACGCTATTGATAGGAATGAGGTGAACATGAGCATGAGGTACTTCCAAACCTACCACAGAGACTCCTATTTTCGCACAGGGCACTACTTTTTTGATACCCTTTGATATTTTTTTTGCGAAGACCATTAATCGGCCAAGCAAATCATCCTCAATATCAAAGATATAATCTATTTCTTTTTTAGGAATGACCAGAGTATGCCCTTTCGCAAGCGGCCGAATATCTAAAAAAGCATAAAACTCTTCAGATTCTGCTATTTTATGAGAAGGAATTTCTCCTGCAACGATTCTTGAAAAAATGCTAGCCATATTCTTTTATCATTAAGGATATATACTCTTATACTGTTATATCAACTACTTCAAATTCCATATTGCCACGAGGAGTTTCGATAACTGCTTTCTCTCCTACTTTCTTTCCTAACAAACCTTTACCCATAGGAGAAGTAACAGATATTTTCTTAGCACGCGCATCAGCTTCAGACTCTGAAACCAGCTTAAATTGGTTATTCTTTCCGTTTTTAAGATTCTTGATAGTTACTAAAGATAGAACGGTGACCTTCGATGTATCAATCTGGCTTTCATCTAATATGCGGGCGTTAGCAAGTGTTTTTTCCATTTCGTTGATCTTCAACTCTAACATCCCCTGTGCATCTTTTGCTGCATCATATTCAGCATTTTCAGATAAATCACCTTTCTCGCGCGCTTCAGCAATTGCTTTAGCTACTTCTTGTCTTCCATTTGTTTTCAAGTCTTCCAACTCACCTTTAAAGCGTTTGTAACTTTCTTTGGTCATATAATTGTATCCAGACATAGACACTTGTTTTTTGCTTTGGTAGATAGTTGAGTTATATATACTTTATTTTTAAGATTAGATATCACCAAAGCTGTTTACTAATACTACAAATTCCAGGCTCTGACTAGAAACGCCAGTGCAATTCTATTCTAATATTAAGTTAAGGAAAATCCAGACATTGATAGGCTGGCGAACCTTAATTAGAAATGCTCTAGTACTTAATAACTTGTTTTAGTTCAAAGAATGAACGTTTAACAAACTCCAAGTTCACCTGATCCGCACAAAAAGAGAAGAACGCTTCCGTACAGCCCGGGAGCGTTCTTTCTTTTGCATTGAATGCAAAGTTAAATAAAAGCACTGAATATATCAAGTGTACCGTATCACCGATCTCATTATTGGTCCTCACTTTAAGTTAAAGCTACCAATCTGTAGAGTGCTAATAAAAAGAGTGGTTTGAAGCACCAGGCTCCAAACCACTCTTAAGATTACTACCGATCATGAAAAAGATCGGTAGTACGTATTATAGAGAAATACGAATACCTACATTGTGGGTTCCATCCCAAATTTTAGTGTCACGATAAGCATAATCGATAGACAAACGTGTATTTGGGTTTTCCTTGCTCAATGGCATAGAAACAGACGCACCAGCAGAAAGTCCGGTATAAATTGGAGCTTGAATTTCATCTTCCGAGCCAAATTCATAACGATAGCCCGCACGAAGCATGAAAAGATCATTTAGAGAATACTCCAAACCTCCACCTACTTGGTCTTGCGAGAAAGAGTTAGAGGTAAAATTACCTAGAGCTGTCAAACGGTGGCTGGCTCCAATTAGGAAGTCATAAGACAAACCGATATTCAGCATTGAAGGCAATTCGAAATCTGCCGCACGCTGGCTAAAAGTAAGCTCATAAGCATCACCATTAGGAGATGGCCCCTGAGTTGCCAGGCCTTCACCTCCGTACTGCATACGAGAACCGATATTACGCAAAGAAATACCAAACTTAAAGTTGTCATGCTCACCAGTTACATACTGAACACCTGCATCCAATGCAAAGCCAAAGGCACTTACATCAGTTATTGATTCTGAAACACCACGGAAAAGGATACCTACAGATACCTTATTTTCAAAAGTATGTGCATATCCAAACCCAAGGTTAAAGAAGCTTGGTGAAAAAGTATTGCCATTGCCTTCTGGCTGATCAGTAGTAGTCAAGCGGATATCGCCGAAGTCAACAGACATCAAGCTGATACCGATAGCACCTGACTTACCTATTTTCTGAGCGAGACCACCAGCAACAAGACCTATATCAGTACCTGATAGGTAAGAACCATAACTCAGGTTTACTTCTGTTTGATTGATACGAGATAAGCCTGCGATATTAATACGCATAGCTTCCGCACCAGCTACCATAGAGGTAGTCATTGAGTGCAGGCCTGCACTTTTTGCATATGGGTTCAGTAGCAATTGCGCAGCTCCTGCTTCTCCCTGACGATCAGGGTTACCAGCAAAAGTTGGCTCATTTACTGCCCAAACTAGCGCAACAGCCAGCAAAAAGTAAAAGAACTTGTTCATACTAATTATATTTTCTTAAGTATGGAAGCCTTCTTATGGGCTTCTATATACTATTTAAGAATTGTTTCCCAGAATCAGCTATGATTCCGAGAAACAATTCATTAGATTATTGGAATGATCTTTATAGTCCTGATGGGTCAAACTGACGACCGATACCGAACCATTTCAAGGTGCGCTCACCTAGCCCTTCAGCAGATACGTGGATCAGATAAACACCACTTGCAACTGGGATATTCTTGTTGTTACGAAGATCCCACTCCAAGTCAGGGTTAATCTGTGCACGATTCAACGCACGGTTAGTACCTTCTGGCACCTCACCTAATTCATCACGAGTATACTGACGGATAAACTTACCATCTAGTGTGTAAATTGACACTACACATTTCGCTGGAAGGTTTGTAATTTTCACAGTGTTAGTAAACTGAGAAGTTTCATAGTCAGAGAATCCGTAATATGGGTTAGGCACTACATTGATCATATCAAGAGCATTTTCTACTCCCTCTGCAGTCAACTCTTCTGCCTGACGACCGTCAATTGTAAAGCGATACATTGGGTGGTAATTATTTTCACCAGAACCAGTACGCTCATCACCGTCAAAGTCACTATCGTCTTCTTCTACATGGTAAGGATCCGAAACTCTTAGTTTTACAGTAGTTTCAGCTGGGATCAAACCATCTGCATAAGAATTCATGCGAGTACCTGGTGTCATCATTACAGTACCAGCCCATGCAATATTGATCATTGCAGGTACCTTAGTCACAGGGTTCGCATTAGCAGAAGTACGCTCCAGACGTCCTCTAAGCGCTTCACATTCATCATAAGGTGCATTTGTTACGTATACATTGTGCTGACCACCATATACATAAGGTACAGGTGTTGTATTGATATCCAAACCTACCAGATATAGTTCGTTTGTTGGGTTAAACATCATGTCACCACCAGTAGCACCTTGTGTGAAGAATTCAGATAGAGTATCACCGTTGTATACAGAGTTTTCTCCGAAGAAGATGTTAAGACGTTGTCCTGTTTCTACATCAACTGCATAACCAGGGAACCATCCCATACCAATGCCATCTCCATCAGCCTGAGGTAGGCCATTTTCATCAGCATCCTTACCTACAGATGGATCAGGACGAAGGTCAAACTGAGCAGCAGGTACTTCATTCCCATTAAAGTCATATGATTCTGGCTCATACCCTGTATCTTCATAAAACTCATTAGCTGTTTCTACAATAACACAACGGCTCCACAAGTCCTTATTTGGTGTAAAGACAATATCTACATTATTTAGATTCAAGCCTTTAGTGATGAATTGGTTTCTAACAATACCACTAGCATTTTCTGTCCATACTGGTCCTAAGAATGGACGTGCAAAGTCAGTACGATCAGAGAAGTCTAACAGATAATATGGCATGAATGCAAATTGGCCAAACTCACTCAGTCCTTGGTTTGGATCCAGAGCTGCATCTTTCTCACCTGCACTAGTAGATAAGAAGTTAAAAATGTAGTCATCAACAACCGCTTGAGTAAGGTCAAACCCTTCAGGGATAAATCCGAACCAGTTCTCAGCACCATCTTCTACATCAACTTCAAAACCAATAAAGCCATTACTTTCGTCTTCTATAGAACCAGCATCTGCTACCTGACCGATCGTAACAGTGAATCCAAATTCCTTAATAATTTGCTCGTTCAATTTATCGATAGACGTTTCAGAAGCGATTACAGTAGAAGGATCGTCCAAGTCAACCAACTCCCATCGTGAATCTGAATCTAGCTCGTCATCTGAATTATCTCCATCTACAAAACGTAGCTCAAAGTTTCCATCTCTTACTTCTAGTGGGTTGAACACTTGAACATTGATAGGCCCTTCTCCTGGCTGATATGTCAGCTCACCCTCATAAGCCTGGTTATTAGCGAATGCTGCTTCAATACCTGCACGAGTATCTACTGTCAAATCTAGGAAGTTATCACCTGTACCTACACCATCTACACGAGTAATCAAAGCACCATCGCCATATATTGCATTTAGCGAACGATCAGTAATAGGGCGAGGAATAGCCGTATATGGCAAACCATCTGCATTAGGTCCGATATTTCTACGTCCTTCCAAGTATGGATTCTTTTGACCTACCTGAGCTTCAGGGTCAAATGGCTCATACTCGTTATAAGCGTAAGCTACTGCTGCGAAGTAATACTTCTTGTGATTGATCAGTCTACGGTCACCTTCTGCAAAAGCATCTTCTGTAACGCGGAAGGTATGCAAGATACCTGCATCACCACCATCAACCTGAAGTTCTGGTATGAAATATTCGTCACCCGTAGGGTTCTCATCTTCAGCAAGTGCTGACCAGTTAAACAGCTTTTGAACGCCATTTTCCAAATCAACCTGAGCAATCAAACGAACACGAGTTGGGTCACTTACATTATCAGGGCTCAAACCAACACTTGGGCCAGACAATTGGTAAATTTTGTATCCTTCAAAACGATAGAAACTATCCTGTGCAGTAGGTGGAATTTCCAAACCAACTTCCTGATATGCTTCAAAAGCATTATTAGAAGAAGTAATCACTGTATCATTAGTTAATACCAAAATGATTTCCTGGTCTAGCTCAATGATATCGATGTCTGGTGCATCCGGTCCATCAGTAATATCAAAACAGTTGTTGAACAATGCTTGAGATAGGTCATCCGCCTCTTGTAGAGAACGAATACTTGGACATGGGTAATCCTGTTCTGGAACCCAAACTACCCCTACAATCAATTCATTTACAGCACCTGGATCTAGACGGAAAGGACCAGAAGCCTGAATCGTACGACGGTCACCACCTGTAGCAACAGGGCCTCCGTTATTACCTGTACACATAGACCATCCTGTAGGATCGTTAGGAGCTTCAGGGAAAGCGTAGTTAATACTATACGTACCTTCCTGATATCCATCACCATTGTATTCAAATGGGCTACCATCTCTCCAGCTACCTGTCAAGTAACGATAGTACTCTAAAGCGTTACCTGGGTCAGTTGTACCAGGAAGAGGGTCACCAACACCACCGTTGTTATAATAAGTGAATGAAGACATTCCCAATTCCACAATTGTATCAGCCTGCTCTCCCAATCCTGGGTTAACCAATTCGCCACCAGGGCCAAACTTCTTAGGGCCAAGAGGGCCGCGGAAATAGTCAACTCCAATGATTGGAACTTCTTCACAGTAAGTATTTACACCACCAGGACAAGTACATCCTGTTTGTCCGTCAAGAGCATCTTCATTGTAGATGTAACCAAGGCTACGCTCTACATCACAACCTACGTAATCATCTGTGTGACAACCAAGGTCAGCATCTACCCAAATAGCGAAGAAAGCACTATCAAGCGGCTCAATTGCACGGTTGATCAGCTTATAACGCTGGAAAGTCATATCATTCAACTGGTCGTTGGTAGCATATGCAAATGCCTGTACCTGTATCTCCATTTGTAGAGGATCACCCTGGCTTTCAGCGTGGATGTTACCATTATCATTGTATATCCAGAAAATCATTTCATCTGGATACTGAGGGCTTACACAACCACGGATTTCGATGATCGGATAATCACCATTTAAAGGATTGTACAAACCATCACCATCTTCATCCCAGAAACCAGCTAGACCTACATCTGTAAGAGGAAGGTCAAAACCATGTATATCAAAGAAGAAAGGGTTACCTTTTCCAGGCCAGCCTCTTACTCCATTAGGAATTTGATTTTCGTCATAAAGCTCTCCTGTATTTACAGAATTTTCGTACAAACGACGATGCTCATCAATTTCAGTACCGTTTACAACAAAGAACTTATCCCATTCAGCACAACGAGACTTCTCTGTAGTACCAGGGTCTTCGTCCAGGCTCGAACGAAGAGGACCAGCCCAATAATCAAATGCAGATGGACGGCCATATGTCTGAGCTGCTACTTTTAAGTTACCACCTTCATCGACACCACCAAGCCATACAGCACCAGCGAAGATAGATGATACCTCAGGTACTCCTGGAGGTACTTTAGGAACAACGTAACGTCCATCACTACCATCCCACCATATGTCACCACCAGTGGTTAAACGAGCGCGAACGTTATTAATCGCCTGATCACGCTGTGATCTCGCGGGGTCGCAATCATTCCGGAATGATACCTGCGTATCATTATTCGGCCGCTGCGGTTTTTGATCTGGATTGATGTGTGCAAACGACAGGGTCGCAAACAGCATCGCTCCAAGTAAGCTAAATAATACTTTATGCATAGCACAAGAAAATTTAAAAATTATAAATCTTATGATAATCACAGTGCTATTGGCCTTGCATTAGTAAGGCAAGGCCAATAATTACTGCTTCATCTAGAAATCAAATATTGCTCCTACATAAATTCTGCGAGGCAGGCTGTAGAAGTTAGGATTTAGAAGACGCCACTGATAAGAAGCTAGATAAGAATCAAGCTCTCTCAAAGAACTATCAATAGACTCTAGTTGTCCCTGACCAACAGTACCTGCAAGGTAGCCATCATCTTCTGGAGAACCTGTTACTTCGTATACGTCAATGATGTTACGCTGATCTAACAAGTTAGAAATACGACAGTAAACATTCAGTCCTAGGTTATTACCAATATTGAAGTTCTTATCTACTCTTAGGTTTAGAGTAAAGTTCCAAGGCTTACGTGCTCCATTCAAAGAACCTACCGTACCTGCACCTTCCAATGCTTCAGTTGAAGCCAATCTTGCAGTATATGGGCGACCAGAAACTGCTATCGCTTGTAGGTTTACACCGAAATTAGCCAGTACATCTAATCCTCCGATACGAGGTCCTGTGTATGATCCACCAGAACCATAACGGTAATCTATGCTAGTAACGATACGGTGACGCTCATCGAAGTTTAGAGGGAATAGCGTACGTAAGTTACCTCTAGAAGTCAAACCACGCTGAGAATCTGAATCAGATCCAGTACCATCAGCAAACTGTAGTGTATAGTTTGCATTCAAAGAGATATTACCTGTTCTTCTAAGGTCATACTGGAAAGTGAAACCTTTAACAGTACCAAAGTCCTGGTTGTCATATGTAACATACTGACCAATAACTGGTACTGGGAAGAATGTACGGCGCTGAATCATATCGCGCAATTCCTTATAGTAAGCAGCAATCTTCAATGCAGAAGAATTAGATAGCTTTTGCTGGAAACCTACTTCGTAATCAACTGTACGCTCTGGTCTCAAATTCGGGTTCTCTTTTACAATATTCGTACGATCGTAGAAGTAGTAGTAATCCTGAGCAGTCGCAATCGTATTTGCAGGTGGACGCTGTACTAGGATATCATAGTGTGCAAAGAAGTTTGCTTCATCAGAAATAGGGAAAGAGAATGCCAAACGAGGCATAATGTTCACCTGAACTTCATAATCTTCGAAAGATACATCAGGATTGAAACCTATCTCCTTAATATAGTTAGCATTATCGCGTGCTTCCTGAGAAGTATATACCGGATTTACTACACCACCCTGGAAAATAAGAGCAGCATTGTTTACCGGATTACCATTTGCTTCATACCACTGATCACCATCACGGTATGCCAATACTTCAGAGTAAGATTCGTCAGTAGTATATACTTTGTAGTCGTCACCAATATTTCCAGGGCGCTCACCACCAAATTCATTGTGATAATCAGAAGCACCTGAAATGCCATATAGTGAATAGTTGTCTTGTAAAACACGTGTGTTTGCATCGTAACGGTCAACACGTACCCCTAAACGGAAAATGATATCCTTAAAGGTAAATTTGTCCTGAACGAAAGCCGCACCATATAGTGGACGATTTGGAGCTACAGGGAAAGTACGCAATCCTGTATTAGGATCCGTTGTAGTAAAGAAGTCATCAAAGTTTCCATCAAATGGATCTCCTAAGTAAGTATAACCATAGTAATCCAAAATAGAGAAACCACCAAAAGTAAAGTCATTCAACTCACGAGAAGAGAACATAGATAAGCTCAACTGATCAGGAGTCAATGCATCGATATTTACGAATTGGTTATCTGCAATACCACCTAGAGCAGTACGTATAGATCTGTAAAACTGAGACTCTGAACTTGGAGCGATGTCTAAAGCGTATAGCGCTCCCATCAAAGTGTCACCATTCTGATCAAAGATCGGAGTTAGTGTTGCTGGGTCTAATACAGGAACAATTCCTATTGTATCAGATGAAGGTAAACCATCATCACCAAAAGGAATACCTTGGATATGGTTGTTCGCCAACTGACGAGCTAATACCCAAAGGGCACGTGGGTTCAAAGTATACTCACGGTCTGTACGTTGTTCGTACCATACACCCAACTGGATATTATGGCGTCCTTTATCAGAATCTCCACTAGGTACCAGGTCAAATGAAGTACGTGCAGATAATGTATAAGTATCACGATCGCGCTCGCGGTAGCGATTGTATACCGTACCTACGTTTCCATGGAAGCCCCAAGAGTTCTCATAAATATCCTGTACATCACCATTGAAGGCATTAAATGCACTTACCTGAGTAGGTAAAGTAGCCTGGCCTTCATCATTGAAATAGATGTTATTGTAATTAGCCAATACAGGGTTAACCTCCGTATTTGGAGTATAACCTGTTAAGACTTGGCTATAGTCATTATGTATTGCTGCTGGAACAAAAATTCCAAGTGTAGAGTCAAATACACCTGTTATATCCCAGCTTGGACGCCATTCTTGATCAAACTGGCCGATATAGCCATAATCAAAGAAATTGTCGCCATGGCGAGGATCTTCTACATTATATAGGTTCTTTTCATATCCAAACTGCAATGTATAAGATGCATTTTGGATCAATGAAGCTTTGTCCGAATTGTCAGAAGTATTTGCTCCTCCTAGACGGTGGCGGAAACGGAAGTTACCACGATAGAACAAGTCATTCTGCGTTGGGTTATTATGGCTGTTAAGCACACGCCAGTTTACGCGGGTTTTGTCATTCTCGTTTGGAGTGAATTTGTCAGATTCATCACTGTAAGCACCCGTCAAAGTGATATCGATTGCATCACTAAGGCGTGCATCCAATTTAGCAGTAAGGTCATAACGCTGGAATTCTTCATTTGGCTGATAGTCCAATGCGTTCACATCATCTGCCTTCAAGAAATCTGCTGCTGCAAATGGGTTCCCGTTAATTGTCGTAACAGGATTAGCCTGCAATTCAGCTAATTTTTCTGGCTTAACCTGGTATACATCAATTGCGTTAGGGTCATCATCCAACTGATCAGTAAGACGTCCTGCCAGACGGAAACCAAGAAGAGACTTTTTAGTTCCATCTTCCAATGTCTTCTGTAAAATTGGACCACTTACATTAAAACCAATCAAGCTTTGCTCATAAGGATCAAGGTAGCGAGAAGTCTCTACTTCCAATCCACCAGAGAACTTACTAGAAGGCCCCTTGGTTGTGATAGAAATGATACCACCAGTTACATCACCATACTGAGCTTCGATACCACCAGTAATTACCTGTAATTGTTCAATTTCAGATTCAGGAATCAAATTACCACGAACACGAATACCATCTACATAGTAGTCGGTTGCGTTGTCTCTTGATCCACGAACAGTAACATCGTCCCCTTCATCCGCAGATGCCAAACCGGCACTTGTTGCAGCCAGGGCGTTAATGTTACGAGTAGGCAGGTTTTTAATTTGATCACTGGTAATCGTTGTACCAGAAGTGGTATTATCCTGCTCAATAAGTGGAACTTTGTAGTCCACCACCACTATTGCTTCTAAATCAACTGCATCAGATGTAAGTACTACATCCAATTTGTTGGCTTTACCAGCCGATACTTTTACGCCCTGTACTCTCTGGGGTGAATAACCTACATAACTCACTTCCACATCGTAAGTACCAGGGTCTACATTAGAAAAATTGTAATTACCGTCGAAGTCTGTCTCCGCGCCGGTTGTCAGTACTCCGTTCTTATAGAGGGCTACGGAGCCAAAGATGATCGGTTCTCCCGTATCATCTGAGACCTTCCCGTAGAGCGAAGTCTGCGCCGTTGCAGCCGCTCCAACCATCAGGAGTGCAAAAAATAATAGTAAATAACGTGCCATAAATTTCCTGTTTTAAAATTTCGATTTAAACCAAGGGTTTAAAGACCAGTGCACAATATTAAGAAATAAACGTTGTTTCAAAAAATTTCATGAATTCTCCAGGCTCATAATGCAAAATTGCAAAAAGCCAGCTGAATTATTTGTCTGATCAGATACTTAAAGCATATCCTTTCATATCTCCAAAAATACCTATTCCTTTCGGGAAACTACCACCTTCTTTTCTCAAAAGTCAGGTTTCTAAATTTTAGTCGCTTAGTTATAAGAGGGAAATTAAAACGTTGTTTTCATCCAAGACCACTTGTTGTTCATAGCAAATAAAAAACTGTCTTTCAATCAGTTAAAACTCATCATTAGAACTACAAACTGATTTTTCTTTTATGAGGTTTGCTATTCCCATCTACAATATGGATCGCAAATATAATGCTTCCTATCTAAATTGTAGGAATCTCCTTTTAGTCCTGTAGGTGACAAGAGTAGAGAATGTAGAATATAAAACGTGAAATGTCGCATATAAGAAGCTTTTCACAAAGGCAAAATAGACACCACTACCTATAATTTTTCCATCGCTTAAGCTGAGCGCTACTCCTAATCACTTAAAAGCATGATTCTGCACCTCTATTGCTAGATTTTGTAAATCTATAATCCTCTATACCTTTTTTTATCTTTGCCTGCAAAAACATGAGATATTTACCACTATCCCTCATTGTTGTAATGGCCACTCTCCTGGCATCATGCGAACAAACAACAAAAAAAGGAGATGCACCTCATCAATATGCAGATTTTTTTGTGCGCTATCTATCAGGTGAAGGGCAAATTAAGGCTACTGCCAGCTTTCTGGAAGGAGAAGAAGTAAAAAGTGCAAAACCCGTTGCCCTGGAAAGTGGAATAAAATTTCAAGGAAGTGAAATGGAAGAAAGACATTTACCAGGCGGTATGATTAGATATTCTACAGAATATACAGGCACCTATACTCACCCTTTTGTTTTTAAATTCCGGGATGCCAGCAATCATAAACAGGAGTACCAAATTGACATGAACCCGATAGAAAAGTTCAGTATTAAAAATAATGCTGCAAGCCTATCAAAAGGTTTAGAACTAGAACTTGATTCTCACCTCGGGAAAGATGAAAACTTGATTTTATTCTTTTCAGATGAAAATAAGCAAGCTACTACGGTTCAGTTAAAAGGCCCTATTTCCAATAATACGATCTTAATTCAAGCTGATAAAATTCAAAATTTTCACGCTGCTCAATATGAACTATATCTAGTGAAAAAGAAAAAAATAGTAGTTAAAGATCCTTCTTTATCCATATTGGGAAATCTTGAATACTATACACAACCTATTCAATTTCAGGTGACTCCTGAATGATACTAAAATGCATTTTCATATAAATCTAGAAAGGATAATAGAATAGACCCTGATGGATTTTAACTCAAAAATTAAGGGATTTCGATTTCCAGAGGGTATCTTTGCAGGCAATTTGAAAATAGCCTTGTTTACAACCAAATTGGTGTACCATTATATAAAGTTGTTCTTTGGCAATTTTCGGGAAAAAATCTCGATAATCCTAATATTAAAAGGAGGGAGAAATTTCCTTGAAACCTCCACTCCGGATTAGTAAAATTGTCAAGGCTTTTAAACAGCATATTGATGGTGTACTAATATCAGGCACAAAAACATATAAAACATGCCAAAGGATCAGTCTATAAAGTCTGTACTTATCATTGGAAGTGGGCCTATCATTATTGGACAGGCCTGTGAATTTGACTATTCAGGTACTCAGGCTTCTCGATCTCTGCGCGAAGAGGGAATAGAGGTTAGTCTTATCAACGACAACCCGGCTACCATTATGACCGACCCGGTAACGGCAGACCATGTATATCTTTTACCTCTTACAGTAGATAGTCTTGTCCAAATTCTTGAAGAGCGCCAAATTGATGCTGTACTTCCTACTATGGGAGGACAAACTGCTCTAAATCTTGCTATTGAAGCGGATAAACAAGGTGTGTGGGAAAAATACAATACCCGCATGATAGGAGTTGATATCGATGCTATCGAACTAGCTGAAAACAGAGAGGCTTTTCGCCAGCATATGATTGATCAAGGGCTTGGTGTTGCTCCTTCACGTATTGCCAACTCCTTTCTGGAAGGAAAAGACGCTGCCCAGAAAATTGGATTTCCTCTCGTAATTCGCCCTTCCTACACACTTGGAGGTACTGGTGGTGGTTTTGTACACAAAGCAGAAGATTTTGATGCGGCCTTACGCAGAGGGCTTAACATGTCTCCAACTCACGAAGTGCTGGTTGAAAAAGCAGTATTGGGATGGAAAGAGTACGAATTGGAGTTATTAAGAGATGCCAGCGATAATGTGGTGATCATTTGTACAGTGGAAAACCTGGACCCGATGGGGATTCACACAGGAGACAGTATCACAGTAGCTCCTGCAATGACACTTTCAGATACCGCCTATCAGCGAATGCGCAACGAAGCTATTCAGGCTATGCGTTCTTTAGGCAATTTTGCTGGTGGATGTAATATTCAGTTTTCAATTAACCCTGAAACTGAAGAGCTAATTGTTATTGAGATCAACCCACGTGTATCACGTTCTTCAGCCCTCGCCAGTAAAGCAACTGGTTATCCAATTGCTAAAATAGCTGCAAAACTGGCTATTGGTTATACACTGGATGAGCTTAAAAACCAGATTACCCAGACAACTTCTGCCTATTTCGAACCTACTTTAGACTACGTTATTGTAAAGATGCCTCGTTGGAACTTTGAAAAATTCCATGGAGCAGATCATGAGTTAGGTTTGCAGATGAAATCTGTAGGAGAAGTAATGGCTATTGGGCGAACTTTCATTGAAGCCCTTCAAAAGGCCTGCCAATCTCTTGAGAATAACCGTATGGGGCTTGGTGCTGACAAAAAAGAATGGATCAGAACAGCAGACATTCTTGAGCGTCTGGAAAAAGCTAGCGAAGACCGTATATTCCGCCTAAAGGATGCCCTCCGCCTGGGGGTTCCTGAAAAAACGGTACATAAACTAACTAAGATTGACCCATGGTTTATCAAGCAAATCAAAAAGCTGGTTACCATGGAGCAGGAATTGATGAAGTATAATGTAGCTGAAGATATTCCTGAGGTTTTCCTTAGAGATCTTAAGGAAGCAGGGTATTCTGATTCTCAGATTGCCTGGCTGATGCGCATCAAAGATGAAGAAGTAACCAAGTATCGTAAGCAATTGGGAATTCGTCGTACCTACAAAATGGTAGATACCTGTGCAGCAGAATTTGAAGCACAGACGCCCTATTTCTACTCTACTTTTGATACAGAGAATGAAAGTATTCCTGGCACAGAGAAAAAGAAAATTGTAGTACTTGGTTCTGGGCCTAACCGTATTGGACAAGGTATTGAGTTTGACTACTGTTGTGTACACGGGCTTATGGCGATCAAAGAGGCTGGCTATGAAGCCATCATGGTCAACTGTAACCCTGAGACCGTTTCGACTGATTTTGATGTTGCGGATAAACTCTACTTCGAACCAATATTTTGGGAACATCTGGAGGAAATACTCGAGTTAGAAAAGCCAGAAGGAGTGATTGTTCAGTTGGGAGGCCAAACGGCTCTCAAACTTGCTAAGACGCTACATGAAAAAGGTTACAACATAGTCGGTACCAGCTTCCCAAACATGGACTTGGCTGAGGATCGTGGTGCTTTTTCCGATTTGCTGAAAGAATTAGAAATTCCATATCCTGAATACGGTGTAGCACAAGATGCGGATGAAGCCCTAAAGGTTGCACAACGCACAGGTTATCCAGCTTTGGTACGTCCATCATATGTACTTGGAGGGCAGCGGATGCGTATTGTCATCAATGATGAAGAATTGGAACGTCATGTGCTTAGCATATTCAAGCATATGCCTGACAATAAGGTATTGATAGACCAGTTTTTGGAAAGAGCAAAAGAGGCTGAAATCGATGCCATTTGCGATGGAGAGGATGTTCATATCATGGGAATCATGGAACATATTGAACCCGCAGGTATTCATTCAGGGGATAGCTCAGCTGTACTTCCTACCTATAGCCTTTCGGTAAATGCGGTCAATACGATGGTAGAATATGCTAAAAAGCTCGCAAAAGCATTAAACATTCGCGGGCTCATCAATATTCAGTTTGCTATTAAAGACGATAATGTATACGTAATCGAAGCCAACCCGCGTGCTTCCCGTACCACACCATTTATAGCAAAAGCATATCAGGTTCCATACCTGAAAATAGCTACTCAGGTGATGATGGGCACACACAAATTAAAAGACTTTGATATAAAAGCACGTCCGGGTGGATTTGCCATTAAAGTACCTGTATTCTCCTTTGATAAATTTCCAAATGTCGATAAAAATCTCGGCCCTGAAATGAAATCTACTGGAGAAGGCATTCGATTCATCCGAGACCTTTCCGATCCTTTCTTCCGTGACATTGATCGGAGACGTTATATGTACCTTGCAAGATAATTATAACTATGACAAACGACTTCAGCTTACAAATCAAGACCCTACACGAGCTACGAGATCAGTTGTCCGCACTCAAAAACAGGATCATTGATCATGAGATGGAAAGTATTCGGGCTCAATTGAAAGCCGTAGAATCCATCAAGCATACTCGCCCTCAAGTTAGAGATTTGATTACGGAGCTCAGTCGTTATACCGGGGATGAAATAATAGAGTTTAGCGAACATATTTCCAATGCTCCATTATTTCATCCCTTATATGAAAGTTTGTTGGAAGAAAAGGCAGAAGCTAAAGATGAAGCTGATTTTTTCCAAACAAAAAAAATAGAACTCGAAGAGGATTTAAATCTAATGGTATCCTCTCCTTATCCTTCAGAAAATCAGTGTCTCCTTCTGATGAAGGAAATGGTTTCAAAGCAAAGTGAAACAGTCGAAAAGGCTATAAGCCACTGTGATATTGCTTGTATGTATCAAATTCTCTCCGAAGAAGAAAGAGCACAACTCCCTCTCAACTTACTCAAAATAGCATTTAAGTCTCAGGAAGAACGATTTAGAGATGATCTTGAAATGATTAACGAATCTGTTTATGCTCAGGATTTGCAGACAGGCCGTTATGATGAGGTAGTACAAGAGTTTTTGAACCTGGAGGATTTCCTTCAGCGTTTGAAGATAGCCCTGGAAGAGAGTGTACAACAAAAGCAAGCTAGCACTTCTCTTAATAATTTAATTAAAGAGTTAGAAGAAGTCTTATCAGATACGCCTCCTGCTGGTGGCCCTGGATTAGACGATATATTCGAAAATCCTGAAATGGATTTCCTTGTCAATCAATTTTTTGACAGCTTCTCCGATGAGATGGATGATTATGAAGAACTATGGGAGCCTATTGCGGAAAAAGAACTGAAATTCCCAATTGAAAGCATCGTTGCTATTATTCAAAAAAATTGGTTATCGCCCTATGATTTCAAGGCCCCTGCAGATGCAAGAGGGCGGATCAAAGGAGGCTTTAAGAATGTTCATACAGAGGAGGACTTTTACGAAGTGGAGTTAGATAGCATTACCCTACAGCAACTTCCTATTAAGTACGTGCAAAATGTCTGTGAAGATGGTGAAGAAACTTTTGCCTATCACCTCATTCCTGGTGTAGCATTGAAAACATCAGAAGCGCGAGATACACAAATAGCAACGCATCGCACTCATAAGGAATTATTTAATCGCTATTTCTGGGGTGATATCAAAAGGGATGAAGATGCCAGGAACATTTATAATATTCTCATGTCTAATCCCGATGCCAGAGATATTGACAACTGGCATCAGCATTTTAAGCAATCTGTCTCTTTTCCTTTTGACGCAATTATTGAAGGGATTACTCATTCTGATCTTCCTTCTAATGCTCCTGTAAAAGTGCTAGGCATTCCCGATCTAAACACAGAGGAAGAAGAATCTGAACTGATGGCAGCTATAGAAATTGATAATCTACAAATAAGCTATCCTTTAATAGATCTATTGCCTAAAGATGAGAGTAGTGAAGCAGGAAAGACCCTATTACTATATAGAGATTGGGCGGATTTATTAGGCTAGTGCAGCTAAATATTCTACTTTAACAAACCACCTATCTATCGTAAAAAAGAAAAGCCTTGCTGGAAATCCAGCAAGGCTTTTTTAATATTAATTCATGGTGATTTTTCAAATCACCATGAATTATTCAATTAACAGTTCTATTTAGTGCTGTACAAAGAACTTACGGCTCATTTGATCAGTACCATTCTGGAAACGAACGAAGTACAAACCATCAGCTAGTTCTTTAGTATTAACATTCAAGTTGTGGTTACCAGCAGCGAAGTTTTCGCTTGCAATAGTGCTAACCTTCTGACCGAATGCATTGTAAATAGCAACATTCAACTGAGCAGCATCTGCCAAACCGAAACGAACTTCCATATTGTCAGAAGCTGGGTTAGGGAATACATTCAGTGAAGTAGCAAATACAGGATCATTGATATCAGAAACAACAGAAGCTTTGAATCCTTCTACTGATGAAGCAGCAAATTCACCGCCTTCGATTAGTACGTTACCATCGCTATCGCTCAACTTGTAGAAACCATTACCATAAGCACAGCAGATACCATCACCATAAGAATCAAAAATAGTGAAGCTATAGCAATCGTTACCAGGCAATGTCATATCAACATCATAAGAAGTGTTTCCTTCGTAACCGTCACCAGAGTATAGTAGTTCGTTGCTAGAGTTACGTAGTTCCCAGCTAGTTTCGCCACCATACTGGTCAGTCATTAGCTCAAGAGAAACAGTAACTACAGATTCGCCCATAAATACAGGAGCGTCTTCTCCAAGTTCATTTAGAGATACTTCAACTTCGTCATTACCATCTGCTCCATCTTCGCCTGCAGTAACTACTACAGTGAAGTTGGTAGAAAGAAGATCTTCAACAGTACCAACTGTTACATCTTCCATTTCGTAAGTATCCAAGCTACCTTCCCAATCTGTAGAAGCGATAGTTTGACCAAAAGCATTCTGTACTTCGATAGTAGCAGTCGTTAATGGATCTGTACCGAAGTTCATCAAGGTAGCACCGAAAGTAGCAGCACCATCACAGATGATTGTACCTCCAGAGTAAGAAACTAAACCTGCATCAACAGGAAGAGATGCTGGCTGACAAGCTGCCTGATTCATTTCAGCAACCTGGCCTGCATAGTTCTGCTGGCCTGCTTCTGTGATAATACGGCTTGGGCATACCTTATAGATAGTTGGCCAGTAACCGATCGCATATTGGCTAGTGATTGACTCTCCTTCGATAATAGGATATTCAGTACCTACTGTCCAGTCACCTTGAGTACTGCTACCAGTACCGTAAATGTCGTCAAGAGTAGTGTTCGCATCACCTTCAATGAAGAATACCATAGCGCGACCTGCTTCAACAGTACCGTTTGGACCATAATCATGGTAGATTTGCTCCAAAGTACCACCCGTGTGATAGCCCCAACAAGGACCACACCATGTAGCACTGAAATCAAGGAATACTACGTATCCCTGGTCTAGATAGTCGTAAAGAGTGTGTTCGTTGCCCTCAATGTCCGTAAGTGTCCAGTTAGGAGCAATTGAACCATCAGCCAATTGTGCGTTAGCAGTAAAGCTGATCATGAAAGCTAGGGAAAGTAAAGTAAAAATCTTCCGCATGTTATCAAGATTTTGTTTGTAGTGAATGAGTATTTATAGTAATGATCTGGCGTATAATTACCAGAATTCTTTTGGCAAAGATAAAAACAATTTTAATGTATCTATTTTGAAAAATGAATGTCTTTCAATTAAATCATTCTTTTCAGGGGCGAAAAATATAATCTTTCTCGCTGTTTTTAAGCTTTAGCCATATTTTTTTTTGCCATTTAGACTACAAAAATCATCATATGTTCATTCTTTATAAGATTCTTATTTTGTTTTTATCACAACTTTTCCAATTGTTTGCCCACTTTGAAACTTCATTATTGCTTGTTTTAGATCAGAAAAGCCATAGACATGCCCTACATGAGGGCGCCCTAAATCCAATGCTTTTAATTCGTCTAAAAGGCGATGCAGCAACTCTGCCCTGTGATACAACCAGATAAGATTGAATCCCATCAAACTTTTATTTTGCTCAGGCATTTTTTGTGGGTCTATCTTTGGCCGAGTAAAAAAGTAATACAATAATTTTAGATAATTGGGCCTATTACCAACGGAACCGTAGCGGGCAGAGCCATACAATACCACTCGTCCCTGTGGAGCCAGTATATCATACCCTTGCTGAAATATTTTTCCACCTATACATTCCATAATGACTTCCAAATCTCTTCCATCCAATGCTTTTTTCAAATCTTCTGCAAAAGATTTTGAACGGACAATACCTTTATCATACCCTTCTTTCCTCAACATCTCCAATTTGTGATCACTTCCTACTGATCCAATAGTATAGGCATTGTATTTTTTTGCAATTCTATTGGCCCATATACCAACCCCTCCTGCTGCCGAATGGATAAGTACTGTTTGCCCTTCCTTTATGGCCGCTAGTTCAGTAAGTGCATAATAAGCCGTTAATACCTGTACCAGGTAAGAAGCTCCTTCTTCATATGTCCACCCTTCTGGCAGAGGAATAGCATAACGAGCATCAATATTCAAATGGGTGGTATAAGCCCCAAAGCGGGTCACTCCCATAATCTTATCACCTTCCTTTAAATGTGTTACCCCCTCCCCTACTTTTGCTATTGTACCAGCGTATTCCAGTCCGGGAATAAATTCATCTTTGGGAGTTGCTCCATACAGTCCCCATATAGCAAATATATCAGCAAAGTTAAGGCCAATAGCTTCTACGGCTATAGAGACTTCTCCTTTAGCAGGTTCTGGTAAAAGAGCTTCTACTACCTTCATATTGGCAAGGCTACCTGCCTTCAACTGATAGGATTTTCTAGTGATCATTAGTAGCTAATTTAAAGCAAAAAATTATTCGAAAAGGGTACTTTATTGCAATTGTTGCAATAGCATAACTGCTTGTTGATTATCGGGATTAATAGCCAGAACTCTTTGTGCTAAAATACGAGCAGCATGTATGTCCCTTTGATACAATTTTACTGCCGCTTTATTAATTAAGGCTTGTTCATAATCGGGATCAAGCTCTATCGCCTGGTTGTAATACTCCAATGCTTGGTTTATATTCCCGCTAAGGGCATAAGCAAATCCCAAATTAGTCATGGCTATCGTACGCTTAGGGTGTTCTTTCAATACCCATTCTAGTTCTTCTATTGCAAGGGGGATTTGCTTCAATTTGATATAAGTTGTCCCTAACTTCTCTCTAAACTCAAGATGATAAGGCATTTTTTCTACCGCTTTCTGCAAATAAGGCAATGCCTGTTGTGGTAAGCCACTCTTATTATATGCCTCTCCAATATGATAAGCCAACCAGCCTTTATTGACATCACCAGCTTGTATAGTTGAAGCCAATTCTATAATAGATTCAAAATTCGCTTTTGCAAAATAATAATGTATGATCACATTTTTTACAGAGTCTATCCGATTATCCAAGGGCTGGAGGTAATACCAGGCAGAATCCAGCATTATATCAGAACTGGCATATTTATCATACATCGCTAAATAAGCTTTTGCCATTTCCAATGGACTCGCTTTTTCTTTAGTAAGGATTTTCATACCAAGGAAGGCAGGTTCCCCTTTATCGATTCCTTTTCTTTCCTGCCCTGCAGTATTGTTCCGGCTAATATAATGATCCGTTATATTCACATGAGGAATATCAATACTTCCCGAAAGGGGCATATGACAACCGGAGCAATCATCCTGCATTTCCATACGCCTAGCCATAGGAGCTCCGCATACCTCTTCTTTGGATGCTTGATGACAAGAAAGACAAGCGTTATTGTATTGGGATTGGTCTGTTACTTCTACACTTTTATGTGGATTATGACAACTTATACAGGTCATCTCTGATTGTTGATAGCATGGGCTAAGTCGTAAACGATCTGCTTGCGATGCCATTATGAAGCGTTCGTCAGAATTGGTGTAGCGAGGCAAAAAGACATTCATTACATCATCTAATCGCATGCCTGGTTTAAAGTCAAAAAAACTCTTCCCTTCATTTAGTACGGCTATGCCCTGAAGATGGCAACGCTGACAAAGATCCATTTGTAAATCTCGGTTCAAATCACGCGGGTTTACTATAGTATAATCAATATACTGTGATGTATCGACAATCTTTCCCTGCAACTTTTCTTTTACATGAATTTCTCCTGGGCCATGGCAACGCTCACATTCTATCCCCGTTGGCATCTTAACATATTTATTCATAGAACCTGCTACATGCTCAGGGAAGTGATTGTGGCAAGTAATACATTCGGTGGCCAGCAAACGTTCAAATCGAATATTGTCTCCTCGAAAACCAGGTGCCATATCCCAGCGCTTCTCCTGCGTATAATAGGTAACAGGTGCCTGATAGATGTAGCCATTAATATCTACAATATGAGAATTGGTGTGCTGCCCTGATCCAATGATATAGTCAATCTGTTCCAAACGCTGATGTATCGTATCTCCATCCTGTAGACGAAACTCCAATACATACATATTACTGTCTCGAAAAAATGGCTTGTAATAAAAATTGGAGGCCGTGTCATACACCAAGGCATGATCACCATATACTGCATCTGATTTTTCCTGACTAGCATTATCAAAGGAGCGCCCCATACCCGTATGAATAAAAGTAGCATGAACATTCTGATGGCAGGACTTACAGGTATTCATACCTACATATTCTACTCCTTCCTGAAGATTTAGATAAGTATTTTCTGTAGTAAGGACTTCTTTTTCTGAATTACAGAAAATCAACAGAAGTGCCAGTATTGTAAAAAGGGCGTAGATCAGTCGGTTCATAAAATACTACTTTGCCAGAGGCAAATATAGGAAGTATTTGAAATGTAAAATGCAGAAGAAAAATGTAAAAGGTGAAAGCTTAACCCAGAGGAGATTAAAGTTTATGTATTATCTTTCACCTCTTTCCCCTACTTGGCAACCACAAAACAACGCGTCTCCGCGGTTTGCCCTTCCACCTGGATAGTAATAGTATATGAACCTGCCGGGTAATGTCGGACATCAAATTCAAGTATAGGTTTCACTTCGTCGATATTCCGAGCAGCCATCAATTCTCCTTTATAAGAGTGAATGCTGATAATAGCAGAAAGCCCCAACGCATTCTTTTCCATTTCCATTCTGAGTACATCAGAAGTGGGATTAGGGTATACATTGAGACAATTAGGTTTTTCCTCTGTTTCTGGTTGGATAATTACTAAGTCATCGCCACTTTCTTCTTTAGGCTTGATTTCTCCTTTTAAGTATAAATAGGTTTGAGAAGGATTGGTATTAGCCGTAATAGTAACTCTTTGTTTGCGTTTGCCGCGCTTTCCTTTTGAATTGAACTCTACTGTCAGAGAAGCCGTTTCTCCGGGTGCAATCGGATCCCTAGGCCATTGGGGCACTGTACACCCACAGCTCCCCTTTACATTGATTAGAATAAGAGGTTCAGTTCCTATATTTGTAAAAGTATAAACTTGCCTCACCATAGTACCTTCCTCTATTATTCCAAAGTCATATTCCTCCCTTTCAAATTCCATAATGGTAATAGGCCCTTCTCCATGAGGACTGATCTGAGCAGTTGAGCGATACCCAATAAAACATAATACAATAAAAAGGAAAAAGGAAAAGCCTTTAAGGATTTTGGGATTCATAATTGTTGGAATTTACTTAATAATGAAATGCTTCTTCAAAAGGTCAGATGCATACAAACGTACAATGGTTGTAATGCTTAACAACTATTTTTAGTTCCATTACTAAACGTTGCTATAAACTCCACATCACTACATCACAATATCACTCTCTCCTCTCCCCAGTATCCTCTAGCATAAGCCCAACCTGATAAATCCCCTCTACAGGAGATTTACGCATGTATTGTTCGATGGTAATAATATGTTTTCCAACTTGATTAAAGTAAGCTCCTTTCTGGATAGGTATTTGCAGTGTACAGTATTCTTTATTGCACTTTCCCTGCCAGCTGCCAATAGCATTATCCGACAATTCCAGAGAAACCATTTCGGTGAGGTGTTGTCCTTCTGGAAAGGTAGTATGAATTTGGGTATAGAGATTTTGATTACTAAAGGCCGGACTGTGCTCTAACTCCAGGTACAGATTATAGATACTAAGTGTATCTTCTATATTAAATTGAAAGCTGATCGTATCTTCATAAGTCCATTGTCCATTTTCTATGTCATGATAAGATTCATATTCATACGAAGGCCCACAGGAAGAAAATAGTAATAATACAATAACTTCCATCAGGAAACTGACATTAGACACGTTCATCTTTCTATCTATATTATAAAAGGTAAAAATAAGGCTTGCGTTTACTAAACCTTGAAAGTTCAGTAAACGCAAGTTATTCCTTTGAACGATTACTACTTAAAATAATCCTTCATTTTTTCAAAGAAACCTTTTTCAGACTTCCCAGGCTGAGGATTGAAGTTGGAAGATTTACGCAATTGCTCCATCATCTTCTTCTCATCATCTGATAATTTCTTTGGTGTCCATACATTCACATGGATAAGTTGGTCACCAGTACCGTACGATTGTACAGATGGTAATCCTTTGCCTCTTAAACGGAATATTTTACCAGATTGTGTACCAGCCGGTACTTTTATTTTCACTCTGCCTCCAATAGTAGGCACCTCTACAGAAGTACCCAAAGCAGCATCTGCAAAATTGAGGTACAGATCATAGACCAAATTCATACCATCCCGCTGGAGGTGTTCATGAGGCTTCTCTACTATATTAACGAGTAAATCTCCGGCAGGGCCACCTTTCAGTCCTTTATTTCCTTTTCCTCTTAGAGATAGTTGCATCCCTTCTTCTACTCCCGCTGGAATATCTATTTCTATCGTCTCTTCTCCATAAATGCGGCCATCGCCTTTACACTTGGGGCAATTTGCTGTCACCATTTGTCCCGAACCATTACAGCTTGGGCAAGTCACAGTGGTTTGCATTTGTCCCAGGAAGGTATTTTTCACCTGTCGTACATAACCCGCTCCACGACAAGTAGAACACGTTTGTACCGAATTTTTATCCTTGGCACCAGTTCCATCACAAGTATCACAACCTGTAAATTTCTTTACCTTGATTTTTTTCTTCACACCAGAGGCTATTTCCTCCAATGTCAGAGACACCTTTATTCTCAGGTTTTCACCCTTTTGTCCTCTACCACGGGTGCGAGTGCGCCCTCCTCCTCCAAAGAAAGATTCAAATGGACTGCCACCATCTCCAAAGATGTCTCCAAATTGCTGGAAGATATCATCCATAGTCATACCTCCTCCGCCTCCAAATCCACCAGCATTTGGGTCTACACCAGCATGCCCATAGCGATCATAGCGTGCCTTCTTTTGAGCATCACTCAATATTTCATAGGCTTCTGCAGCTTCCTTAAATTTTTCCTCTGCCCCTTTATCTCCTGGATTTTTATCCGGGTGATATTTTATCGCCATCTTGCGATAGGCTTTCTTGATGGTACCTTCATCAGCATCCTTACCTACCCCAAGAACCTCGTAATAATCTCTTTTTGCCATAATCTAATTATGTACTTACTATTTGCCCACCACAACCTTTGCGTGGCGGATAATTTTCTCGTTCAGCCAATATCCTTTTTCAATCGTATCTACAACATGCCCTTTCATTTCCTCTGTAGGTGCAGGAATTTCTGTAAAAGCTTCATGCAATTCAGGATCAAAAAGCTGACCATCTGATTCCATTGGCTTTAACCCTTTTTGTTTGAGGGTGTTATAGAGTTTTTGATATACTAAGCCAATTCCTTCATTAAATAAGTCCCCTTTATCACTTGCCTCTGCAGCTTTTTTGGCTCTGTCAAAATCGTCCAAAACTGGCAACAAAGATGACAAAGTGTCCTGAGCAGCATTCTTCATCATCTCCATCTTCTCGCGAATCGTACGCTTTTTATAGTTTTCAAACTCCGCTAATAGCCGCAAGTATTTGTCTTTTGACTCTTCGTATTGTGTTTTCAATGTTTCATGTTCTTTTTCCAGGCTATCTCCATCATCCATTACTGATGGCTCTTGCTCTTCTGTCTGCACCTGCTCTTCCTGTTCTACTTCCTGATCGGTAGCAAGGGCTTCCTCCTGCAATGATTCCTGTTTTTCTTTATCGTTCATATGATGAAATTCTTTTCTTCGGTTTGCAAAAGTACATATTTGCTATAGCAATTTCTTTGCCAGCTTGTTATTAACGCCAAAATGTCAGTCTTATAATTTACCCAATAGGGAACTTTGTTTCTAATAATGGCAGTTATACACTTCAATTTATGATTCTTTGGTTTCAACCAAAAGGGATTCATCAACTACTCCTAATAAAGGAACACCCATGTTAAACAAAGCTTTTTCCGTCTACAAAGATTCCTTCCGAGGTTTCTCCCGTGAAGTATGGTTACTTTCAGTAGTCATGCTTATCAATCGAAGTGGGACAATGGTCATTCCGTTTCTATCGGTATACCTTACTCAGGTCAAACATTTTTCTCTTATCCAGGCGGGGTGGGTAATGAGCTGTTTTGGAGCAGGCTCTGTGCTCGGTTCCTACATTGGTGGTAAATTAACTGATAAAATAGGTTATTACTCCGTTCAGTTTTGGTCTCTATTTTTAAGTGGTTTGGCTTTTATTGGTTTATCCTTTATGGATTCTCTTTTTAGCATTTGTGTTATGGTATTTATTGCAAGTACTATTGCAGATGCTTTCCGGCCCGCCAATTTTGCAGCTATTGCTGTCTATAGTAGTAAAGAAAATCGAACTCGAGCAATTGCTTTGCTTCGTCTAGCCATTAATCTGGGATGGGCAGTAGGACCCGCTGCTGGTGGTATTATTGCTGCACAACTAGGCTATCATTGGCTATTTTGGGTAGATGGCCTAACCTGCATGAGCGCTGCATTATATTTCCGTTATGCCCTAAAAGAAAGGCAAATTACACCAGCAACAAATGAAGAAGAGAATATATCAGAAGAAGAACCAACATTCCATACCTCAGTCTGGAAAGATCACGCTTTTCTTTTCTTTCTGATTTTTGTGTTGCTCAATGGAATTGCCTTTATGCAATTATTCTCAACCTTACCTGTTTTTTTCAAGCAGGAGGTCTTGATTAATGAAGCAAGTATTGGGCGGCTGATGGCTATGAATGGGCTGGTAATTGCCATTATAGAAATGCCTTTGATTTTTGTAATTGAAAAGCGTTTTAAATCCTGGCAACTGATTAGTGTAGGGACCTTATTGATTGGACTTTCCTTCCTAATCTTTAATATATTTGGGAATAACTTTGGTGCATCCATTGCCTGTATGTTGCTTCTTACTATAGGTGAGATACTGAGTTTACCATTTATTGCAACGGTAGCGATGGCCTTTACTTCCAATAAAAACAGAGGGCAATACATGGCTTTATTTACCATGACTTACTCCATTTCCCATATTATTGCTCCTAATGTTGGCATGCAGCTTGCTGAGCGCTTCAGCTTTGATGCGCTTTGGTGGGCTATTATGCTCATGTGTGTCTTATGCTGGATAGGCTTCCGTACTATTGGCAATAGAGAAAAAAGGGCCTTTGCACAAGTTGCTTAAAAGGAGTTTGGGGAGTTTAGATAGTTTTGTCTAAACTCCCTAAATATCTCCTTTACATTATTTGTCCAAAAAACTGCTCCAATTTGGCAGGATCTAAATTTCCATTTGAGCGGACTCCACTACATAGATCTACTCCAAAAGGCTGAACGGTATCAATCGCACGTTTAACATTTTCGGCATTCAAACCACCTGCAAGAAAAACAGGCACCTCTGATTGGTCAGCTATTTTACGGCTAATTGCCCAGTCATGAGTATTGCCAGTACCTCCTAATGTTTTTATAGCAGCATTCGGATTTCCGCTATCCAGCAATAAGGCATCTACTTTTTCAGCGATTGCCAAAGCTTCATCAATAGATGATTCTCCTTGCACATGTACAACCTGTACAAGCTTCACCTCTGGCAATGCATTTTTTATATCAAGGTAAGTTCCTTCTTTAAGAGCATCTACTATTTGTATGGTATTGGTTTGAACCAGTTGATGGTGTCGAACAATTGCATTCGCACTTACCTCACTTGTCAATAAAAAAGTAGCAATAGGTGGAGGTACTTTTTGGGTGATTGCTTTGATTTCTTCATCTGATATAATACCGGGGCCACTTGGCATATGTCCTACCAAACCAAGAGCAGATGCTCCATGATTTATTGCCATTCGGGCTTCCTTCTGACTGCTTATGCAGCAAATTTTGACTCTTACCATATTGAGCTAATGTTTTTTGACTATTACAGCAATCCTCAAACAACTTCAATGAAACAATAGTAATTTAGTTCTTTTTATAGAACTTTGCTTTTTCAAAATATGTAAGCTATAAATGATTGGTACTGACATACAAAAAGCAGCAGAATTTTTACAATCAGATGCACTAGTAGCGATTCCTACGGAAACGGTTTATGGCCTTGCAGGCAATGCTTATAGTAGCCGGGCAGTAGCGAGTATCTTTGATGTAAAAAAACGCCCGTCTTTTGACCCCCTTATCATTCATACGAATCATTTCAGTAGACTGGAGGAATTTGTGGTCAATATACCTGAAAAGGCTTACTTACTAGCCCAACAACTGATGCCGGGGCCTCTTACCCTGCTTCTTCCCAAGAAAAAGAAGGTTCCGGATATTGTCACTGCTGGCTCTCCCCGCGTTGCGATACGTATTCCCAATCACCCAATGGCGCTACAGCTTCTTAGTAAGTTAGACTTTCCATTAGCTGCTCCCAGTGCAAACCCTTTTGGCTATATTAGCCCTACTACTGCACAACACGTTAATGATCAGTTGGGCAATCAGATTCCATATATATTGGATGGGGGCCCCTGCAATATTGGACTTGAAAGTACTATCATAGGCTTTGAAGAAGAGGCTCCCATAATTTACCGAAAGGGAGGCACTCCTGTAGAGCAAATAGAGTCTATTATCGGCCCTGTACATGTACGCGCTCATTCCTCTTCCAATCCTCAGGCGCCAGGTATGTTAAAAAGTCACTATGCCCCCAGTGCTGGACTTGAACTGGGCAATATCAACGAGCTTATAAAACAACATAATGGCCAAAAAATTGGGCTCATTAGGTTTAAAGATTATCACGATACGATCCCTGCTTCTCAACAAGTAGTGCTCTCTACAGCAGGATCTTTACATGAAGCAGCCCAACGACTATTCGCTGGTATGAGGCTATTGGATCAAATGAAGTTGGATATTATCCTGGCCGAATTGGTACCAGAAGAAGGCCTTGGCAGGGCTATCAACGACCGTTTGCGCAGAGCTGCTGCTAAATAATTACTTGGCAAACAACTGCTCCAAATCCTTAAATGCCTTGAATTCCAACGCATTGCCAGATGGGTCTTTAAAAAACATAGTTGCCTGTTCACCAGGCAAGCCTTTAAAACGAATATAAGGTTCTATTACAAATTCAATGTTATGTGATTTCAGCCTTTCGGCTAATTCCTCCCAATCTTCCATCGTTAATACGACGCCAAAGTGAGGAACTGGCACCTCATGGCCATCTACTGGATTGTGACTTTCTTCTTCTTCTCTATGAGCTATATGCAATACTAATTGATGCCCGTAAAAATCAAGATCTACCCACTGCTCTGAAGAGCGTCCTTCTCTACAATTCAATACCGTATTGTAAAATCTACGAGTAGCGTCTAATTCTTTTACTGGTATTGCTAAATGAAAAGGCCTGATATTATTCATTATGATTATTCTTTTCTAATTGCACTAATATATTAACATCTTAAAGCCAATGTATTTATAATTTCTCAATTTATCCTTATCTTACCAACATAGAGTATGTGAGTTCAACATTTGTAATTATTGAACATTCTCCCAAAAAACTACACAAAAACTATAAACAATGCTCAAATTTTACTCTGCCAGCAATGGTCTCGTTCACTCTAAAAAAGCGATGTATGATTGCCTGGCAAGTGCATTAAAAGAGCAAGATGCACAAATTTATGAGAAGCAACTTCTCATTGTTATCCACAGCACTATTGGCCATAATTTCCAGGATTTATTGGATGCAGCTCTTGAGAAATGCCCTAATGCAACAATTGCTGGTTGCACTTGTGCCGGTGTCATAGGAATTGAAGGTGCCAATGAAAACATGAGAGCCCTTGCTATTATGATTGTCGAGCCAGAAAAAGATGGCGAGTTCTTCATCTCCAGTTGTAAAAACATTCGTGGAGAAAACTCTTATGACGAAGCACAAAAGATGGCGCAGGAATTACATGCCAAATCTGATAAAATTAATATGATACATATTCTGGCATCTGGAATTGATATTGCAGCCGATCGTGCCATTGAAGGAATTGCCAGTGTTTTTGGCAATGATATTCCCGTTTTTGGAGGAACTTCTTCTGATAATACCAGAGCCATAAGTAGCTACCAATTCATCAATAATACCATATTAGAAAGAGGCGCCATCATGATAGGCTATGCCGATCCTACACTCAGCGTAGAAATGGGAGTACATCACGGCAACCGTCCCATTGGGCATTCATTCACTGTAAGTCGCTCCGAAGCCAATAGAGTTTATGAACTTAACAATGAAACATCATGGTATTTTTTGATGGATAAACTGAATCTACCTCACCATTCTCACCCAGGCCCATGTATACCCGTAGCGGCAATAGCAGAAGCACTTCCAGAAGAATTTCATGAATCTTATGACAACCAATTCATTCTTAGAGCAATTGTCAAAGTAGATGATGATGGTAGTTTTTATATGCCCGTTGATTGCCCGGAACAAACAGAGCTTTGGTTAACTCAACGCGATGAACAAATCATTTTTAGTGGTTTAGAATCTATG
>JAKSDI010000099.1 GCA_022360175.1 Chitinophagales bacterium | reverse complement strand
GGAAATTTTGAAAGTGCAGGTGTTCAACAAACAGGCTTTTTTGCTCCTGATGATGCCAGAGCAATCGTTGTATTAAAATCAAAACCTTTAGTTTTGGTAGCTAACAATGATGATCAGATGCAATTTTTCAATTTGAGATAATTCTGTACTTATATATTAAGTAGATTAATTAGTACCTTAAACAAAGCCATTCTGAATTCTAGAATTCAGAATGGCTTTGTTTAAGGTAGACGTATCCTTAGACCCGAATCAAAAAAGAATATCTACTGATCAGTTACTACAATTGGTGGAACAATTGAAATAAAAAACCACTAGCTATGGCTAACAACAAAATGCTTATCGAAGAACGTCAACGTGACCTAGGCAATTTCATAGTAGGTAGATTATTGCCATTTAGAAAAAAAAGAAGTGTTGGCCCTTTTGTTTTCATAGATCATATGGGGCCTACTGAAATTGGCCCTGGCCGGTATATGGATGTAAATCAGCACCCTCATATTGGACTTTCTACCCTTACTTATTTGTTAGAGGGTGAGGTAGAACATAGGGATAGTAGTGGTGCTGTAAAAATTATTACTCCGGGTAATGTAGGATTTATGTCTGCCGGAAAAGGGGTGACTCATACAGAAAGAACGCCTAATCATTTACGAGATGGAAACACTTATAATGTGCATGGCTACCAAATTTGGGTTGCCCTTCCAAAAGAGAAGGAACAAATGGAGCCCCGTTTTGACTATTATCCTAATGAGGTTTTACCGCAGTGGAAGGAAAATGATTTATCTATAACATTGATTGCCGGAAGCGCTTTTGGGAAATTTTCACCATTAAGAGGGTATTCCCATTTATTTATGGTAGATGTCTTGGCAGAAAAAGACACTTATCTGGAGCTTAAAGGTTATTTAAAGGGCGAAGTAGCATTTGTGGTTGTTCATGGTAGCATAGTTGATGATGGAGAGGAGGTTGTAGAAGGACAAATGCTTATTAGCAAAACAAATGAAGAATGTGCTTTAGAACTTAAAGGAAATACCAGATTGCTTATTTTTGGAGGCGAGCCTCTTCCTGAAGAACGTTTTTTGATGTGGAATTTTGCTGCATCTGATAAAGCATTATTGGAGCAAGCCAAAATTCGTTGGGAACAAAAGCAGTTCCCTCAGGTGCCAGGAGATAACACCTATATACCTTTTCCTTAGGTTTAAAAATAAAAAGAATGAAATCAAATAAAATTCTAGCAATAAAACCATTAGGATTTCCATGGGAAACACAAGATCCATTTTTATTTTGTGCATATCACCGAGATGAATTCCCTCAGGGAGATGGTAAAATGGGGCTTCCTCCAGAAGCATTAAAAGGAAGAAATATTGGGCAAGATTTTACTATTAAAGATGGTTACAGAATGTATCATGGAAGCCATATTCCTGGGTTTCCTTATCATCCGCATCGAGGATTTGAAACGATCACTATTAACAAAGAAGGTTATGTAGATCATACGGATTCACTTGGTGCAGCTGGACGATTTGGCCCTGGTGATGTGCAATGGATGACTGCTGGTAAAGGCATTCAACATTCGGAAATGTTTCCTATGATAAATGAAGATAAAGGAAACCCACTAGAAATTTTTCAGGTATGGTTAAATCTTCCAAAGGCCAATAAATTTGTCGAACCACACTTTAAAATGCTTTGGGAAGAGATGATACCTGTGGTAAAAGAAACCGATGGAAATGGTAGAACTACCGAAATTGATGTGATTACAGGAGAACTAAACGGTGTGAAAGCACCCAATCCAACTCCAGATTCATGGGCTGCAAATCCTGAAAATGGCGTTGCTGTATTCACCATAAGAATGGCAGCCAATGCTACTTTTGAACTATCTGCAGCAACCATCAAAGAAACCAATAGAACTTTATATTTCTACAAAGGAACTACTATCAAAATAGAGAACCAGGAGGTGAATGTGTATCATTCAATTCGAGTAAAAGCAGATGAAAATATAGTACTAAAAAATGGCAGTACCGAAGGATTCTTATTATTGCTGCAAGGAAAGCCTATTGGAGAGCCGGTCGCGCAATATGGACCTTTTGTAATGAATACTCAAGCAGAGATACGAGAAGCCTTTACTGATTATCAAAGAACACAGTTTGGTGGATGGCCCTGGCCTAATAAAGAACAGGTTCATGATAAGAATAAAGGAAGATTTGCCTTACATGCAGATGGTACTGAAGAAGTGAAATAAATTTTCTTCTATTTAATCACTTTGGCAAAGTGGAATCGTAAATAGAAACTTTCAAAATTAGTTGCATGTAGTAATAATTTGATTTACATTTGTCGAATATTTATTCGACTAAGGTAATGCGGCCAAAAGACATTCATAAAGAAAAAGCAATAATAGATAAGACTTTAGACATCGTCTATGAAACGGGTATTGCAGGAATTAAAATGTCTGTATTAGCCAAGCGTGTAGGAATCTCGCCGTCAACACTTTATGTGTATTTTGAGACCAAGGAAGATTTGATTGTTTCGATAGGAACAAAGTTGTTGAAGCAGATTGCACAAAGAAGTAGTCAGGCTGTTATTGATAAAAGTACATTTAAAGAAAAGTTAAAAGCCACATGGACGGGCCTGCTTCATTTTTTGATCAATAATGAAAGAGAGGTTAATTTTATTGACCAATGGAAGCAATCTCCTTATTTCAACAAAACCTCAGAGACTGTTTGGCACGAAAATAAAAGAGGAAAATCTGAATTGTTTCAGGAAGGAAGAGATTCAGGAATTTTAAAAGACCTGGACGAAAATATGATTCATGCAGTAATGTCCGGCATCGCAAAAAATATGGTTAGCTTAATTAAATCAGGAGAATTAAAGCTTAGCGAGGAAGTTATAGAAGAGTCCTTTACCATAGTTTGGGATGCTTTAAAAAGATAATTTTTTTACCCACAAATCGAATATATATTCGATTAATGTTTTGCGAAATGAATACCTAACAGCAAATTAAAATAACGAAAATGGATAAAAACACAGATTTGGGATTATTAATCCTTCGCATTGCGATAAGTGTATTGATGTTGTTACATGGCATTGCAAAATTGGGAGGAGTATCTGGTATTGAAGGAATGTTAGGCAATGCTGGATTACCAACCTTTCTAGCTTATGGCGTTTATGTTACAGAAATTATTGCGCCTTTATTTATTCTTGCTGGATATAGAACCCGTTTAGCCTCGATTGTCTACATGTTTGGTGTATTAGTGGCTATATTCTTGGTTCATTCCGGGGATGTTTTTTCATTGAATCAGCATGGTGGATGGGGAATTGAACTTTTAGGTTTATACCTGTTTGGTGCTGTTGCTTTGTTTTTCACAGGAGGAGGAAAAATAGCTGTTTCTACTTCAAATAAATGGGATTAAAAGCCGATTTGTTTTGGAATAACCAATAAAGCCTTACAGTAACCACTACATTTGTGCCACAGATAGTAAGTTATACGTATTGTTTTGATCCATACTATCACTTCCAGGACTAAATTATCCGAACTTTATGAGACTATTTTTAAAACTGATCCCAACTGCATTCCTCCTCTTTTATATGGTCCTGCTCAATGGCCAGCCTTCCAGCCAATGGAAGGGAGATTCTGATTTGAACCCTCCTTCTATTTCTGGGGTAGTGATCGATGGAGAGACGAAACGTCCACTTGAATTTGCTGCGGTAACTCTATTTTCTGAGGTTGACAGTTCAATTGTTACGGGTGCAATCTCCCAGCTTGACGGGGCTTTTAAGGTGGAAACAAAGTTCGGTAAGTATTACTTGCAGATCGATTATATTTCCTACCAGTCAGTATATATAGAAAATATTGTATTGGAAGACAAAAAACGGGATATAGACCTTGGACAGGTTGAAATTTTTCCAAGCACCCAGTTGATTGAAGAAGTTGAGGTTCGGGCAGAAAGAAGCTCAATGCAGCTTTCGCTGGATAAAAAGGTGTTCAACGTAGGTAAAGACCTTGCAAACCAGGGAGGCACCGCTGCCGATGTACTAGATAATGTTCCTTCAGTTACTGTAGACGTTGAAGGAAATATAGAATTACGCGGGGCTGGTGGTGTACGTATCCTGGTGGATGGAAAACCATCGGGTATGATCGGTATAAGTAATTCGGATGGCTTGCGTCAGCTTCCGGCCAATCTGATTGACCAGATCGAAGTGATCACCAATCCATCAGCCAGATATGAAGCAGAAGGGATGTCGGGTATCATTAACATCATTTTGAAAAAAGATCGGAAAAGAGGATTGAATGGATCATTTGACCTGACTTTAGGAACTCCCGATTTGTATGGCGCCGCGGTCAACCTGAATTATCGGAGAAATCAATTCAATTTCTTTACAAATTATTCCATACGTTACCGCAAAGGGCCTGGACAAGGGGATCAATACCAGGAGTTTTGGGAGGATGATAACTTATTTATTACCGAAAATACTTCAAGAAGAATCCGTGGTGGCCTTTCCAACAGCGTTCGATTTGGAGCAGATTACTTTTTCAATGAAAAGAACATCCTTACTACTGCATTTAATTTTCGCTACAGCAATGATGACAACCAGAATCGGATCACTTATCGTGATTACGAAAATGGTCTCGATAATCTGACAGGTATCACCAAACGATTTGACGACGAAATAGAAAAGGAACCAAATCTGGAATATTCCCTGAGTTTTAAAAAGCTTTTTGAAAGGAAAGGACATGAGTTAACATTTGATTTCAGATATCAGGATGAAGAAGAAGAAGAGGGCTCGGAATTTACAGAATCCAGCTATAATCCAGATGGAACACCAACTGGACTTCCTGATTTAAAGCAGCTTTCCAATAATTTGGAAGGACAGAGAAATATTATTCTTCAGGTCGATTACGTACATCCTTTTGGAGAAGACGGCAAATTCGAGGCAGGTTTGCGAAGCGGTATCCGAGACATTCGCAATGATTTTAAGGTTCAGGAATTTCAGGATAATGAATGGATAGCCCTTGACAGATTTACAAATAATCTGCTTTACGATGAAAATATCCATGCAGCCTATACAATGATTGGTAATAAATTCAACCAGTTTTCCATACAAAGTGGACTACGGATTGAATATTCGGAAGTTCGTACAGAATTATTACAGACAAATGAAATTAATCCAAGAGATTATTTGAACGCGTTTCCCAGTGTATTCCTTGGCTATGAACTCGATGAGAAGAATACGTTTCAGTTGAGTTATAGCCGCCGTATCCGCAGGCCTGGTTTTTGGGAGTTAAACCCATTCCTGACTTTCAGTGATGCGCGAAATATTTGGGGAGGAAACCCGAACCTCAATCCAGAATATACAAACTCATACGAAGTAGGCTACTTAAAATATTTTGATAAAGGAACGCTTACCTCAGCAGTATTTTACAGGCATACAAATGACGTAATTGAACGGATCAGGCAGGTCACCTCAGATACTACTTCAGAAACGAGGCCGTATAATCTTTCTACAAGAAATGATTATGGACTCGAATTTACCTTTTCCTACAATCCGACAAAAACAGTGAGAATTAATGGGAATGCCAATTTCTTCCGCTCTCAGACAGAAGGAGAATTTGAGGGGCAGGACCTTAGTGCCGATACATATACCTGGTTCGGACGGATTTCTTCCAGGGTCACCCTGTTTAAAAAACTGAATATACAGCTTAACATGAACTACCGGGCGCCCCGCAATACAACCCAGGGGAAAAGATTTGCTGTGTGGCATATGGATCCGGCAGCAAGTATGGATATACTGAATAACAATGGTACACTGACCCTTAGTGTGCGCGACCTGTTCAATACTCGTCGAAGGAGATACTACCAGGAAGGAGAGAATTTCTATGTGGAAGGTGACTGGCAATGGCGGGCACGACAGCTAATGCTAACTTTCAATTATCGCCTGAATCAGCAAAAAAAGAGAAATGGAAACAGAGGTGGAAGAGGTGAATTTCAAGGTGGTGAATTTTGATTTAAAATAGCAGAGTTGCCTGAAAGATCATTTTGATTGATTGTTGTTTCTGATTTTCCTGTACTTGCTGTTTAGGGTAAATTCTAAACTAAAAACAGGATGAAGAGAATGGTAACCACTTTAATTTTGTCTGATGAAATGTTAACTTGTGGCAGAGATTTTCTCAAAGGGATTTTAAAAGATTATGAGTTCAGTAATAACCCATTATTCTGATATTGACGATATGCTCAAAGATATTAATTTACCTTTGATGAAACATCCGTTGGTTTATGTTACCAGATTTGAAGATCATGATTTTAATGAAAATTACTCAGGGATTTATACTCATGATTATTTTGAATTCTCTTTTTCATTAGGCTATAATGCAAGTGTTTCAGTTGGACAACAAACCAGTAATATACTTGAGGATAGTCTTGTCTTTATATCCCCAGGCCAACTCGTGAAATGGGACAAAAATGGCCACACTCAAAATGCAGCTGTAGGTTATATTCTTTTATTCAAACCTGAATTTTTATTGTTTGGCAATGGGGTTTTTGGCTTTTATAAACAATTTCCTTTTTTTAAACGTAATACATCTCCTGGCTACCGACTTACTGCCGATCAAAAAATAATGATTCAAAGTTTTTTTGAAAAGATAAATGAGGAATATGACCGCAATGACGAAAACAGCCTGGAAATCATTCGATCTTATCTCACCATATTATTATTTAATACTAAGCGGATGCTAGAATTCAGTGCAGCTAAGAGTCAGCTGAGAACAAGAGCAGATGAAATTACCTATCAATTTGAAAACGCCATTATCCAGGCTAAGCATAAAAGACAAGCGATTAAACATTATGCTATTCAACTAAACATAAGTCCTATTTATTTATCAGAATGTATAAAGAAATCTACCGGAAAAACAGCTAAACAAATCATAGACGAATATTTAATACTCGAATCCAAATCCCTCCTCAAACAGTCTTCCGATTCTATTGCCCAAATAGCCTATATGCTTGGCTTTGAAGACAACTCCAATTTTGTGAAATATTTTAAAAAGCATACAGGGGTCACGCCAAAGATGTTCAAAGAAAAACCTTGATTTTTACCACATAATCCACATTTATCACCACTATATAAAGGTTCCTTCCTAGTAATTTTGCATGTACTTAAAATTTAACTGATATGCGTGATACCATGTTGATTATTCATTTCATTGGCATAGCAATGTTTATCGGAACAGGCTTTGCTTTTATGTTTTTGGAAATTGCAAATTCCAAAACCAAAGAAAAAGAGGAAGCTCTAAGGTTTACATTAAAAACTTTTGCATTAAGCAAGATGGGACATATTGGACTGGCTCTTCTTCTTCTTTCAGGTTTTTATTTAATGAATCCGTATTGGTCAAATTTAACCTATATCCCATTATTACTTGCCAAGCTGATTTTAGTGGCAGTTTTGGCAATAGTTATTGGGATTATTGCCTCATTGGCAAAAAAGGCAGAAAAGGCAAAAAAGGCAAAAAAAGGCAATGCTGAAATGCACCTGAAAAAATTGGAGATTTTCAGTAAAATCTCTTTTATTTTAGGAATAGCGATTGTGATTTTGGCTGTCTTAGCCTTTCATTAAATTTTTTAAAAACTCTTCTTTTTACTCTTGTTATAAAGAGAACCTTGCTTTTTACCATAAAAACCGAATAATTGACCTTTTAGTAAGGTAAGCCTCGTTGTAACTTTGTCCCTGAATACGATAGAGGTATGCGAGAAGCATCCTTTTCTTCTATTACATAAAAAATACAATTACGATGAATACCAATCCATTAACCTGTCATCAGGTTAAGCAGAAGCCTTATGCAATTTTCTCACTGTTCTTAGTCATTACTTTATTTTCTCTAATAATATCATCTTGTGGTGGTAGGCAAGACTGGGAACAAGAATCGGGAGGCCAAGGCAGTTGGGACAGCTCCGAAAGCAGTGGTGACTGGGGCGACTCAGGAGACGCTGGTGGCTGGGGAGCAGTTACTACCTATCCTGTTTTTGAGGTGAGCAAAAAAGATTACACTGGATACAATTCCTACCCTGCCAATATTGAAGGTATCCAGGACATAGAAATCCGAGCAAAAATTGGCGGTTATATCCAGGACATTTATGTTGATGAAGGGCAATTTGTTAAAAAAGGCCAGCCACTTTTTAAGCTCGAAGCCAATGCAATTGCGCAAAATACAAAAGCATCAGGAGCGGCAATCAAAGCAGAAGAGGCTGCTATAAGCACCGCTTTGGCACGTGTGTCTACATTCGAAATAGAAGTCAATCGCCTGCAGCCATTGGTGGATAAAAATATTGTTAGTGATATTCAATTGCAAACAGCCCAGGCTAATTTACAATCAGCAAAAGCCCAGGTTGAATCTGCCAAAGCTAGATTAAATCAAGCCCAAAGCACACATCAGGGTAATCGAGCAAATGAAAATTATACAAAGATCGTCAGCCCTGTGAGTGGTTATGTGGGCAAGTTAAATTTCAGATTAGGTTCTTTAGTGGGGCCATCAGATGTACTGGCATTGACTACTGTATCCAATACAAAAGAAGTCTATGCTTATTTTTCAATTAGTGAAAGGGAGTTTTCTACCCTGACAAAACATAAGCAAGGCAAGAGTTTGGCGGAAAAACTTAAAACTTTTCCGACACTGAAGTTGCAATTGGCAGATGGAAGTGACTATCCATTGGAAGGTAAAATGGATGCATCAACTGGCAAGGTCAGCTCACAAACAGGGGCGATTCAATTGCGGGCTTCCTTCGATAATCCCAATCTGGTATTACTGAGCGGCAGTAATGGAGTAATTAAAATTCCTACATTTTATAAAAACCAAATTGCCATCCCTGCTACAGCTTCTTTTGAAACACAGGGACAAACGATGGTTTATAAACTAATTCCAGGGGATACGCTTGTCGGAAACCCCATCCATATTACGGACAAAATAGACCGTTATTTTATTGTTGAGTCTGGCTTAAATGTGGGTGACAAAGTCTTGGCACAAGGCGTAAGCAAGGTATATCCATATACGGCTATTAAACCAGAAATGGTGGAAATGGAGAATATTGCCAATGGTTTTGAGGCAACGTTTAAATAGCAAGAAAATCCTTCTTTTTTCCTGAGTTTTAAAATCATTTCAGGGGAAAATTATCATAAATCTTTATTTCAATGTTACAACAATTCATTGATAGACCCGTGCTATCAACAGTCATTGCTATCATTACAGTCATCCTGGGAGGAATTGGAATTATGACCATTCCCGTTTCGCAATATCCCGAAATTGCGCCGCCGACTGTCCAAATAAATGCCTCTTTTCCAGGGGCGAACGCACAAACTATTTTAGAAAGTGTCATCACACCCATTGAAGAAGAAGTCAATGGTGTGGAAGGTATGAAGTACATCACTTCGACAGCCAGTAATGATGGCTCAGCAGTTATTTCAGTAGTGTTTAATCAAGATGTCGATCCGGATTTGGCTGCCATGAATGTGCAAAATCGAGTTTCGAGGGCCAATGCCGTTTTACCTGCCGAAGTATTGCGAAATGGAATCAGTACACAAAAGACACAGAACTCTGCCTTGATGTATGCCTCTATCGCTTCAGATTCGCCTGAATATGACGAAACCTATTTGCAGAATTATTTGAAATTAAACATTATCCCTGAATTGCAGCGAGTCAATGGAGTTAGCCGGATCGATGTTTTTGGAGGAAAAGATTATGCTATGCGAGTCTGGTTAGACCCTGTAAAAATGGCAAATTATGGCTTGACTCCAATGGAAATAAATGCTGCTATACAGGAACAAAGCCTCGAAGCTGCTCCTGGTATTTTGGGGCAAAATGCAGGACAGGCTTTTGAATATGCTCTAAAATATAAAGGACGTTTTAGAGAAGTAGAGGACTATGAAAATATTTTAATTCGAGCAGCGGCAGATGGAACAAATCTATATCTAAAAGATGTCGCAAAAATCGAACTGGATGCTCTTTCTTATTCGACAGCTTCCAGAAGCAATGGAGGGCCTTCGATTACTTTTGGAGTGAATCAATTGCCCAATACCAATGCACAAGAGATAAATAATGAATTGGTAGCAAGAATAAAAGTTTTGGAGAAAGATTTTCCAAAGGGTATTTATTTTGTGATGAATTACAACACAAATGATTTTTTGGAAGCCTCCATTGATAAGGTGACCCGCACCCTGATAGAAGCCTTTATATTGGTATTCATTGTCGTATTCCTATTTCTACAGGACTTCCGGTCTACCTTGATACCTGCAATTGCAGTGCCTGTATCAGTCATTGGGGCTTTCTTTTTCTTAAAAGTTTTTGGTTATTCTATGAATTTACTCACCCTCTTTGCTTTGATATTGGGCATTGGGATCGTAGTAGATGATGCCATTGTAGTGGTAGAAGCCATCCATGCTAAATTGGAAAAAGGAATCAATAATGTTGCGGATGCTTCCAAGCAGGCAATGGGGGAAATCAGTGGTGCTATTATTTCGGTTACTTTAGTTATGGGAGCGGTATTTATTCCTATTATGTTTATTCAGGGGCCCGCGGGTGTTTTCTACAAGCAGTTTGGTGTGACACTGGTAGTTGCCATTTTTATTTCGGCTATTAATGCCCTTACGCTATCGCCTGCCCTCTGTGCTATTTTATTGAAACCGGTGCATCATCATGGTGAAAAAGGTAAAAATTTGCTACAGCGTTTTTATTACTATTTCAATACCGCATTTGAAGCGACCAAAAATCGCTATGTAAAAATTCTTCGCTTTTTTCTTAAGTACAAATTGATCAGTGCAGCATTATTGATGCTGTCAGTTGCGATAGCGTGGTGGTCAAATAATAGAATCCCTCAAGGCTTTGTACCCTCTGAAGACAGGGCGGTTATTTTTGTTAATGCTGAATTGCCACCCGGAGCGACTTTGGGCAGGACAATGGCATCCCTAGAACAACTCGAATCAGCTATTTCAGGGATTGAAGAAATTTCTGATTTCACCTATACGACAGGTACTAATTTCTTTTCGGGAGCGGGTAGTGCACATGCTATGGGTTTTATAGTTTTAAAAGACTGGTCGGAAAGAAATGGTGTGCCAATTGATGCCACTATGGGCAAATTATACCAGTATGCCGATGAAATAAAAGATGCCAATGTTATATTTTTTGCGCCGTCTAGCGTACCAGGTTATGGTAATTCCGATGGTTTTGAATTTAAAATTATTGACAAAAAAGCAGGCGCTATTGAGGATTTGGGGGTTGTGGCAAATGAATTTATTGGCAGACTGTTTGGGCGCAAAGAAATATTATTCGCTTCCAATTCTTTGAATACCAATTATCCACAATATGAAATTGAACTAGATGTCCCTAAAGCTAAAAGGTTGGGGGTTCGTATCAATGATATATTGAGTACGATGCAGGGCTATTTTGGTGGTTTCTATGTATCCGATTTCAATAAATATGGCAAACCATATAAGGTATTTATGCAAGCTCCACCCGATGCTAGAAAAGATGAAAAAGATTTATCTAATGTTTTTGTGAAAAATACTGCTGGACAAATGACGCCCATCAGCTCTTTTGTCAACTTAAAACGCATCTCTGGAGCACAGGCATTAAGTCGATTTAATTTGTACAATGCAGTATCTGTCAATGGCAATGCTAAACCAGGGTATAGTTCGGGAGATGCCATCAAAGCCATTCAGGAAGAAGCCACTTCTTTGCCTGGAAATTATGGTATCGAATTCAGCGGTATCACTAAGGAAGAAATTAATAGCGCAGGCCAGGCACCCATTATTTTTGCACTGAGTATTTTGTTTGTGTTCTTCTTTTTGGCAGCACAATACGAAAGCTTCTTTTTGCCCTTTGCTGTTTTGTTGCCATTGCCTATTGGTGTAGCGGGAGCGTTTTTATCTACTTCTTTTGCTGGTTTGGAAAACAATATTTATTTCCAAATTGCCCTAATCGTACTGGTTGGCTTGTTAGCCAAAAACTCCATTCTGATTGTCGAATTTGCAAGGCAAAGAAGAGCAGCGGGCTTGACCATTGCCGAAGCTGCGATTGAGGGAGCAAAGGAGCGTTTGCGTCCTATTTTGATGACTTCGTTTGCTTTTATTCTCGGCCTGTTGCCATTGGTTTTTGCCTATGGTGTTGGTGCAGAAGGCAATCGTTCCATTGGGACAGGGGCAGCAGGTGGTTTGTTAGTAGGGACAATTTTGGGCGTATTGGTGATCCCTGTGGTCTATGTGATTTTTCAATGGTTGGAGGAGAAGATCTCGAGAAAAAAACAGTCAACAAAAAGGCCAGTAACTAACTAGAACATTTCCCTTTTTGCGGAATTTTCATTTACCAAAAGCTTAAAAAAGCTATCATGATTAAAATAAAATCAATCCAATATATTGCAGCTATCTTGTCTATTGTCATAATGGCAAGTTCCTGCCTTGCGACAAAAAAATATACTGTCCCTGAAGTCAATCAAAATGTTTATTTGTTTCGGCTAGACAGTTTGCAGCTAACTCAAACAGTTGTTTCCAATATAAAATGGCAAGATTTTTATCAGGATGAATATTTAAAAAAATATATAGAAACGGCATTAGCTAACAATTTTGACAATCAGGTCGCTTTAAAAAATATCAACATTTTTGAAGCTCATTTAAAAAGAAGCAAATTGGGGCAGTTGCCAGAGTTGAATATTGATCTGAATGTTCAAAGACAGGGAATTGCAAAAAACTCCCAATTTGGAGATTTTTTTAGTGGCTCAATTACTACCTATCGACTAAATAGTGCATTGACATGGGAAGCCGATATCTGGGGAAAAATAAATAGCCAGAAATTGGCTTCCGAAGCAGCATTTCAACGTTCGCTTACTGCTCAAAAATTATTGCAAACTACCATAGTTTCCAATGTTGCCAATACTTATTTCAAATTGATAGAGGCGGATAAGCGGAAAGAGATTTTACAACAGACTTATGACAATCGCAAGAACACTTATGAAATCACCCTGGCTTTAAAAGATGCAGGACTCGAAAATGCAGTAAGCGTTGGTCAAAGCCTGGCACAATTAAACCAAATTGAAATTAATCTGGAACAGGTGAAAAATGAAATCTTCACTTTGGAAAATGCCTTGTTATTGTTGCTTGGTACTACGATGGAAAAACTTGAACGTTCGAGTCTTGACGAACAAAACCTGAATGATATTTTTGAACAGGGAATAAGCCTGGAAACGCTTCGCAACCGCCCTGATGTTTTGGTTGCCGAACTGGATTTTAGGAATGCTTTTGAGCAAGTGAATATTGCTACCGCATCTTTATATCCAACTATTCGACTAACCTTAAACGCAGGTTTTGAAAGTATCGAATTTTCCAAATTTATTGACCCTGGATCTCTTGTAAATACATTGATTGGCGGAGTAACGGCTCCTGTTTTCAATAGGAAACGTTTGAAAACTCAAAAAGAGATATCCGAAATACAACGTGATCAGCGATATATTCAATTCAAAAAGCAGTTGTTCAATGCGGGGATTGAAGTGAGCAATGTTTTTAAAAATTATCAAGCCACGCAGGCTAATTTCACCTCTACTATTGAACAGGAACAGGTTTTAGAAACTGCTCATATAGCTGCATTGGAGATGTTCAAATCGGGTGTAGGAAATTACCTGAACGTGCTGCTGATACAAGAGCGTTTATTGAATAATCAATTATCAAAAGCGACTTTGATGTCGCAGCAGTTTCAGTCTCAGGCTGCTTTGTATCGGGCTATAGGTGGAGAATAATGGCATGGATTAACCTTCAAAAAATAAGCCATTTCATTCAATGTATTCCTCAATGAATTAGAACTCAAATTACTTATTCTAAATTAACTATCATGCGAGATATAATGCTCATGTTTCATTTTGTAGGTGTAGCGATGGCGCTGGGTTATGCCTTTTCCCAATTGTTTTTTGCATTAAAAAGCTTGCAAATGACCACAGAATCATCCAATCGTTTCATGCTACACTCGATCAATCTGAACTGGATGGGAACGATAGGGATTTTGATCATTCTTGTATCAGGAAGCTTTTTGGGCGAACCCTTTTGGGAAAATATGCATTTAATGCCAACATTTTCTCTGAAGCTGACGCTTGTTTTGATTTTTATTCTGCTCTTGATAATCCAATCTATTCTTGGCAAAACAGCAAAGAAAGTTGAGGGGAAATATAAACGGAAAATATTATGGATGAGAAGCCTTCTTGGTTTTGTGCTTCTCGGTGTTGGACTAACTATCATATATTTTGCGGTTATGACTTTTCATTAGGCGCAATGTAATGGTAGGCAGTTTATCGAATTTACAATGCTTTCATTTAGTAATTATTTAATCCTGACAAATGGAAAATAAATCAAGAATATATGGGATGATTATCCTTTATTTCCTTGTAGTCTCTTGCTCCAAAGATGGCTTAATGGATATTGAAAATAATTTCAAATTCCCTCAATATCTTTCTGAACTAAATGTCTATCACGGGAATATGGCAGATCTGATTCCTGAAAATGACTTTCAATTGTATGAATTAGCTTCTCCGCTATTTACAGATTATGCCGAAAAACAACGTTTGATTAAGGTGCCTTTCAATGCCACCTTGACAAAAGTAAACGATGGGTTGCCTGACTTTCCTGATGGGACAGTTTTGGTGAAAACTTTTTTTTATTACCAGGATGTCCAAAAACCTGAACTTGGAAAACGCATTATTGAATCTCGAATTCTTCAAAAGAATAATAGCGTTTGGAATGTTGGCACTTATTTATGGAATGAGACTCAAACAGATGCCACCTTTATAGAAAGTGGTTATAACACAAGCGTAAATTGGATTGATGTAGAGGGAAAACCTCAGGTTATTGCTTATCATGTGCCCAATTCACGAGAGTGTGCTGCCTGTCACCAATCTGATAAAGAAATTATTCCCATTGGCCCCAAGCTCAGAAATTTAAATCGGGATGTTATCGTTGATGGGATTTCTAAAAATCAACTTATCCACTTTCAGCATTTGGGATTGATTGATGGCTTCAATATTGATGAGATAGATAATCTCCCCGCTTATAGTAATCCTGATATTTCATTGGAAGAAAGAGGCCGGGCTTACCTTGATATCAATTGTGCTCATTGCCACAGAGATGATGGACTGGCAGATGATGTTGATTTAAATTTCGACTATGATGTTCCGTTTGTCGAAACGAGCATAAGTTCGTCTAAAGATAAAATTTCGAATCAATTTTCAACAGGAAAAATGCCTTTAATAGGAACATCTATTATTGATAAAGAGGGACTTGAATTATTGAAAAACTATATTGACTCATTGTAATGAAAAGTATCATCATTTGTCTTTTAAGCTGCCTTTCGTTTACACTTATGGCACAATCTAATCAGAATAGCAATAAATGGTCTTATGACATCTTTTTTAATCCAAATTTTGGATATAGATTTTTATCCAAAAATTCTATAGAAGAAGAACTCCAATCGTTGAGAAATACTAAAGAGCAATTTAACTTCGGGTATAGCATGGGCATAAGCCTTGAATATCGAATTAGGTCTAAAGTCACTATTATTGGAGGATTGGGGTATTCAAACAGAGCTTATAAAACAAAGAAAAAGGATTTAGTATGGCTGGAGCCCCATCTCAATTATCCACAGCAATCCTTTAATTCTTTCCATTATCAGTATTTGGACATTCCTCTTGGGGTAAAATACGATTTTATGAAAAAGAGGCGGTTTAGTTTATACCTCTACGGAGGTGCAATGACCTCTATGTATTTGCAATATGTCCAAAAAAATCACGTAAAAAAAATGGACGGATGGAAAGTGGAAAAAGATAAACTCAACTTCATTGGAAACGATGTATTTCAATGGTCGCTCTTTACACAGGTTGGGTTTGAATATATAGCGAATGAAAAATTTCGTGCAAGAATAGCCCCTCATTTCCAAATGGATATAAAAGGAGTAAATTCTAATCTGAGAACAAGAGAATACTTGTATAATTTGGGACTTTCTGTAAGTTTGGTGTATGCCAGGCAATAAGGCTATTTTGCAATTATAGATATAATGGTCATTAAAAAGCATGTTTGAATCAAAACAGAAATTATGACAGAAGTTGAAGAGCTAATATATCAACAGGATGGCCTACAAAGGGAGGTCATGCTTTATTTTCATGACTTATTAGAAAATAACTATGGCCTATTGGCTAAAATTACTTTCAAGAATCCTTGTTATTATGGGAATAGTTGGATTTGCTATCTGAAGCCCTTGAAAAATGGAAAGGTAGAGCTCGCTTTTATGAGAGGAAACGAATTATCAAATGATCAGGGTATTCTAAAAAGCAATGGAAGAAAACAACTCAGGAGCATTGAAATTTCAGAATTAAAGGAAATTCCATTGGATGCTGTTGAGGAGATTTTAAATGAAGCCATATTATTGGACCAAACCCAGCCCTATGAATCAAAACGGAAATCAAAAGAATCATAGATAACTGTCATTTAAATGATCGTTTATGTAGAATGCTGTTGTTGGTAAATTCAAGAAGCCTACAGAGTTTACAATATGCTTGACACCAAATTTGCAAGAGGATATTGAAATATAAAACATCCTGGATCTAGTATTCGGGATGAGTGTTGCCTGGGTTTTGAGAATGACAACTTTCTACAAGATGTTTACGGCTATATTAGCAAATTAAAATTATGGATTAGTTAGCCAGAGTGATTTGATTTGTATTTCTAATATAGAATGTAGTTCCATCTGGCCGATTGCCATAAAATGTTCCATCTGGTGCATTGCCTCGTGGATTTACTACCGTTGGGAAATTGGGTGATTCAATGGAAATTTCACATCTAATCTCATCGTTATTTAATCCTGGATCTTCTTGAAGTGAAGTTCGTGAAATGTTGATTTCTCTTTCTCGCTCAAGTACAAGAGTACCATCTCCAGGTGTAATGTCATCAATCCTAAACCATCGGGTGTATAGAACCTGATCTGGCCCGGGGTCTACTCCCATTACTCGGATTCTTTCGTAATAATTTACTCCATTTGCCGCAAAATGCCTGTCAATTGGATCGAAAAAAAGCCTGTAACTTGTATTCAAAGTAACTTGACTACCGCTTTGCGAAAATGAAAGATTATTTGGAACTACTCTGATCATGATAAATTTATTTGCAGTCTTAAAAAATAAAAAGTATCAAGTCAAAGTTCCAATAAAACTAAAGGCTTCACAATCACCTGTTTGTAGGAGTTGTTAGCATTTAATAAGGAAGAAATCCCACTTTCGGGGGAGTAATTATACTGGTATGGAAAGTAATATAGAGGTTCCATGAGGATTCGTTCGAATACTGCAACTACCTCCAATTTCTGACATCCGTTGACGCATATTCATTAGCCCATTACCGGGAGATTGCTCCAATAATGTAAGGGCAAAGCCTTTCCCATTATCCTGGATGGAGATCAACAGCTGATTGTCCTGGATGTCCATATTGATAAAGGCTTCAGTTGCTTCCGAATGTTTGATAATGTTGTTTAATGCTTCCTTGAAGGTCAAAAAAATCATTCTTCGGCTTTCTCCAAAAATAGTTTTGACTGGAATAGCATCGGGTAAATGGATTTTGCAATTGATATCGATATTCTCAAATAAATCAGAAGCATATTTATGAAGATAAACAATCAACTTTTCCAAAGGGTCGTTTTGAACAGCTACTGCCCAGATGGCTTCACGAACTTTTTGAGTTAATTTATCAGTTAGGGTAGCAACTTTTGTTAATTCCTCTTTTAATCCAACAGTATGAGTTTTTTGTAAGATCATATTGGCCAATAAACCAAGTGTTGATAAACCAGAACCTAAATCATCGTGCATATCTCTTGCAATACGAAGGCGCTCTCGCTCCAGAGCAATTTTTTTCTCAAACACTAATTGCTGAATTTTTTCTTTTCGTTTCCTATAAGTAGAAACAATCCACCAAACAATCCCCACGATTAACAATCCAGATAATGTTATAAACCAAGTGGTGAGATAAATAGGCGTCTGGATAAAGATTTCAATTTCTTTTTGTCCCCAACTGTTTTCGTCAGAGTCAGATCCTGCTATGAGAAAAGTATGATTACCATACGGTAAGTTTGGATATCGTGCAAATCCATTGGTTCCGGAATATACCCAATTATCATCAACTCCCTTCATTAAATATTTGTATTGATTGTTGTAGGGGGCGCTGTACTCCATTGCTGAAAATTCAAAGCTAATGGTGTTTTGCGTGTGCTTTAGAATCAATGATTTTACTTCACTAACATTGGTGGTGAAATGATCAAATCCACAGCTTAACTGATCCCACACTTGATCATTAATTTTTATACTTGTGATCTGAGGTTTGGGTATGGGTAATTTGGAATGAATATCATCGGGATAAAATGTAATGAACCCATCTGAAGATCCAAACCAAATTTCCTGATCAGCTCTTTTAAGGGATGAAAAGGTGTTGAATTCTGGGCTTGGAAAACCGTCCATTGAACTATAAAATTGGCTGGTAGAATCAGATGTATTCAGCCTTACGATCCCATTATTAGTACTTAACCATAATTGCTTATTATCCGGGATAATACCATATATAGTGTAATTGGGCAAGTTTTTAGCAGTAGTATAGTAACTTAAATCTTTACTTCTTGTATTGAATGTAGCAAGGCCATAGCTGGTCGCGATCCATAAAATAGAGTCCGCATCTGAAGCTTTAATATCCTTGATATACCCGGAAAGAGGGAGCGAAGGATATTCAATTCTGTAATTGTCTTTAAAGTTAATTATTGTGAGTGAGTCTAGATTTTTACAGGCATATAATAGGTTCTCTCCTTTGTTTTCATATAAATAATAGAACTCATCATTACTAAACTCAGGTAGCCCTTGCAATGAAATGTTCCCTGTACTATGTTCAGTGTGAACTCTTTCTATGCCGCCGGTTTTTTTAGAAAGCAGTATGTCTCCATTTTTTAGTTGACAGCCATAGAGGTAATAGTGATTATTGATGAAATTTACTTTTTTAAATTTCAGATCATAATAAGCTAAGCCATGATAGGTTAATATCCAAATCCGATTTTGATCATCTCCGAAAATATATTTGATTGAATTGGAAGGGAGGCCTTCAGGATAAGTCTCCAAAGTTATTCTTCCAAAAACTTCCTTGTCTTTTCCAAGGATGAATATCCCTTGGTTAAAGGTTCCTGCCCAAATAGTATCTCTATTTAATTCAAAGAAACTATTAAAGGAAATCTTACCTCTGGATAGCTTGGGGTTACTTGATGAAAAATGAGAGTGGAATTTTATTTTTTCCGGTGAGGTATAATCAACCCCAATTCGATCAATGGTTAACCAAATTCCTCTATCATTATCTATATAAATATTGCCAACAGCATTACTTGCAATACTCAAATTGGAAAGAGTTCTTTCAAATTGATTAATGAACTCGCGTTTTTCATTGTTGAAAAAAAGTAAACCATGCCTGGAAGAAGTGATCGCTAATATTTTAGGTTTATAAGGTTTCACTCCGGTGATAAAATCAATAGTTTTTCCATTGAAATAAGAGTAAGTATTACATGTTTTATCAAAAGGGTTGAATGCAATCAATCCTTTATCTGAGGCTAACCACACCAGAGAGTCAGATGCACAATAAACTTGTTGTATATAGAATGTGTTTTCACAACCGTTTTCTTGATCATCAAACAGCATTTCTCGTTGAACAGTACCTTCTCTAAAGGAAGTAATTTGTAGTCCCGGTTTTTGAAAAGAAAAGGAATAAAACCGGGTAGTACTATTTGATTGATTAAAGTAGAATTTACCTCGTTCTACACCATCAAATAAATGGTATGAGTCCAGCAAGAATTTTTTTTCGCTTGTACTGAAATGAAAAAGACTATCATTTTTAATTAACCAAAGCATCCCGGATTGGTCCATTCCACAATTATAGAATCCAGTATTTTTCTTTCCATTCTTATTCTCTTTTAGGAAAGAGATGAAATTATCTTGATTCCTTCTATAATAGTTGAGTGCTTTGGCAGTGCAAAACCAAATATTTCCCTCTTTGTCTTCTGAAAAGAAACCTTGAATATTCTGACCACTTAATGACAACGAATCACCCGTAATTTGCCGGTAAACTTTGATCTGCTTCCCATCAAAACGATTTAGGCCATCCACAGAGCTGATCCAGACGAAACCTCTGCTGTCTTTGAATAGGAAGTCATTGTTTGCCTGAGAGAGTCCGTGACTATTTGTAATGTGATTGAATAAAAGCTGATGAGGTGGCTGAGAGTCAATGCTTCCAGCAAGACAAATTGAGAAAACAACAAGTAATTGAAGGCGTATCAAAAATATTATGCATTTTTAATTTCGTGAAGAGCATCATCAAAAGTTATCAAACTTGCTCGATCCTTGTCTTTACAATCAGGAGGGCAGCCAGGAATGAACTTATCATGGGGCATTGTCATTAACCTCCCTTGACTATTAACACCAATTATAGCAATTCCGATCTTGCCTTTTAAGTTGTCTTCATCAGATATGTACTCAACATTCACTTGAACAAGGTCAATGGCACCTAAAAAATGTAAGCTATCGGAGCCAATAACGTCTTTTTCATCATACTTTGGATCCAAATTTTCGCCTTCAGCAGGGGTACCTGTAAACTTGATTTTAGAAATATCTTTTAACATGATTCAAAATTTTTATTAAAAAATATAATTCAAATTTAAGATATACTTCATTTGGTTGACATCCCCTATTTGTATGATTTTCACCTTTTTAGCTTGTTTGATATTGAATATAACAAATAATTGAGATTTCTTTGTATAGAATTTAATATTACTTGTCTTTAAACAACTCAACAATGGAAACAATAAAAGTGTCCATCATTGAAGACCAGGAAGATTATCGAAAGACTTTACAAATGATGGTTAATGGGACATCTGGATTTCTTTGTGAGCAAGTTCATCCAAATGGAGAGATGGCACTCTCTGGTATTCCTCAACAAATACCTGATATCGTTATGGTAGATTTGGGGCTTCCTGGTATTTCTGGCACGGAATGTATCAGGCAGTTAAAACTAAAACTACCTAAAATTCAGTTCATTGTTTTGACGGTCAAGGATGAAGATGATGAAATATTTGATGCTTTGACTGCAGGAGCAAGTGGTTATCTTTTAAAGAGTACGCCTCCTACTAAAATTATTGAAAGTATCCGGGAAGTTTATGATGGTGGTGCACCTATGAGTGCCCAAATTGCGAGGAAGGTAGTAGAGTCTTTTCGGAAACCAACAAAAACAAGGAAGAATCCTTATGAAGATGTTTTAACAAAAAGGGAAAAAGAAGTATTGAGTTTATTATCCAAAGGTTTGTTTTACAAACAAATAGCTGGGGAGTTATTCATCTCCATAGAAACGGTTAAAAGCCATTGTCATAATATTTATGAGAAACTGCATGTATCTACAAGAACAGAAGCACTAAAGGAATATTATTACAAGGATTTTAAAGAGGAATAAACTCCCTTTTTTGGATACTGTCAAATTACTTTTACATGAATGGAATGCAACAAACTAACGAGATTCACGAATAAGTTTGACACCAGATTTCAATTTCATTCATCACTTTTTTGAGCCCCTTACCCTTATCGGTAAGCGAATATTCAACTTTAGGGGGTATAGTAGCGTATGCTTTTCGCGTTACAATTTTTTGTGCCTCCAATTCTTTTAACTCCTTCACCAACATTCTTGTATTAATACCATGTACTGCTCTTTCTAATTCCTTGAATCTTTTAGTCCCATCCATCAATGTATGAATAATTGGTAATGTCCATCTCCCTCTAATTATAGACAATCCTCGTAGTACCGGACACAATTTCTCATCTTTTATTTTAGCCATAACACTTTGTTTATCAATAATACTTTACTTTTTGTTCTTACTGTACAAAAAGGTAACTACTTTCAAAAGTAAAGTAATATGCGGATATTTGCACTATAACAATCAAATAAAGTAGACAAAAAATGAAGAAAGTAATTCAATGGACTTTATCCGGCATTTTGATGCTTATCCTTTTAAGTAGTGGATTAATGAAACTTAGTGGACTTCCAGAGGCGGAAGAAATGGCAGCAGCAGTAGGGGGTGCTGGCAATCTTCTTTTTCTTGGTGTTTTGGAGTTAATCATAGCTATTCTATTTATCATACCAAGAACAAAAGTAGTGGGCCTGCTCCTGATGATTGCCTATTTCGGCGGGGCTATGGCAACTCATCTCATCTCAGGAGATTCAATTCTGGTGCCAAGCTTTATACAGACTTTGGTTTGGTTCGCACTTTTTATGATTGTTCCAGAGCTGAAAGAAAGCCTTATCCAAAAGCGTATTACTTCCACAAATTCCTGATAAGATGAGCATCATTGGTTTTGGAACATTATGTATTAAAAAGGAGCATAGGCCAAAATTTGAAAACCTGATGACCTTGCTAATTACAGAGATGAGGAAAAAGAAAGGATGCGTACAATGTTATTGGTCAAAGAGCACAGAAACAGAAGGCGAATATTTGATGTATTCCGAGTTTGATAATGAAGAAAACTTTAGGAACTATCGTACATCAGAGCTGATGGATTTAATAAATAAAGAAATTGCACCATTGGAAAGTGGTGCTTCTTTTAAATATTTCAGAGCATCAGCATTGTAGTTTTATTTTATCATTTCATTAATGGGAACTACCTTTTCTTCTTCTTCAACCACCAATCAAGCCTTGCATCTTTTTTGTAGTTTGTATTCCTGGGTTTTCTTTCTGCTCTTTCTATTTCGAGCGTGGTTAAGTTGGAAACGACCGACCAAATGGTACCAAATTGCTCTTCTTTGAGATTTAGGCAAATACACTCGTCACTTAATATAGCCTTTGCTTTTGCTAAGCTCATGTCTTTTATGCTACTTAATTGTTCTTCCAGTTTTACATAGCGTTGATGGCTTTTACTCCATTCGACTCCACCTCTGTCGTAGACTTTCATCTCTTCATGTACAAATTGATTCGTGCTATAAATATAATTCCCGGCGGCCTGGCGTACTTTTTTATGCTTGGGTGAAGATTCCACAACTACTAAATGCCCTTTTTGATCTGCTATGATAAAATTGTTGTTTGTGGAAACAGGAATAGACTCGATCAACTGAATGGCTTGTGCTGTTGTAGCACAATCTTCTAAAACTTTTCGAACAACGAAATGGAAGTTAATACCAGGTGCTACACTGGTGCCATTAACAAAGGAGATAGCTATGGCCAGGCCTTTTTCATTCACACCATCTACACGGCCAATAAAGACATCAGATTGAGCTATATAAGCATATTTGTTTTGCGGAACAATCAGACTGCTTTCAGTAAATTTTTTAAAGGCAAAAAGCATATCGTAATTTCTCCCGAAGAAAACTTCATTATCATTTTTAAAGGCAAAAACACTGCATTGAGCGGTACTATCTAACACACCAATACTTAGTAAAAATGCAGCTAAATTTTCATCACTATCCTGAATGCCCTTAGCAAAGCCTTTAATTTCTTCAACTACTTCAGGGTAGTATCTTTGTAGAATAGGGTAAGATTTTAAACCAAATTCATGCTTTTCTTTCCTGATTTTAGGAATCCTAAAGTTGGCTTTCTCATACAAGAGTGTGCCATACTTTAATCCCATGTCATAATAACCGCCGTAAAGTCTTGGATGATACATCTATTTTAATTTTCAGCAAAAATCAAAACAGCAATCCACAAAAAGATTGACCTATGGTAAGATTTTATTTTTCAGAAGGAAAAAGTACGCAAGTTTTGCAGGAAGCAACTATTTAATGTTTGACTTCCGAATACGAGACAAACTTTCAGCTGTCACCCCTAGATAAGAAGCGATATACTTTAATGGGATTTGCTGAAAAATTTCGGGCTGCTTTTCTAATAAATTAGTGTATCGTTCTGCGGCCGATAAGGTTTTTAACTCAATGAGTTCTTGTTGTTTTAAGATATATAAATGCTCTGCTGACTGCCGGCCTATCGCCTCTGCTATCTGAGAAGGTAATTGAGCATATGTTTCCAATAAACGAGTAAAAGGAAAGCTAAGGTATTGACATCGAGTCAATGAGCGTAATTCTAATGGGCTGTGGTTATTTGAAATTAAAGAGCTATAATCGCCAAAAAACTCGCCTTTAAAGCATAAATCAATGCAAACTAATTTACCTTCCTTGTATGCTAAAGAAGCCGTAGCTCCTGAAAGGATATAGTATAAATTGCGTTCTGTTTGATAAGCTGTTCGAATGGTGGTGTTTTTAGAACAGTCTTCTATTTTAACATGCTCACTAAGAGGTGTCCAATCTATATTTTTGACATTAAAATGGGTTCTAAAAATGCTTTCCAATAACTTATTAATAGGATACTCCATACCGCAAAAATATACTATTGGATGGAAAGTTTGAGCTACAATACTTACTTCATCCCATCAGCCATTTTTTGAACCCTCCAATTTTCTCACGTGCAAGAATCACATCTTCTGGAGGCATAGGATCTAAATTGACTTTTACGCGAGTAGCAGAGTAATATTGTAAATCCTGGATAGCTTTCCGATTGATTAAATACTGACGATTGACTCTAAAGAATTCTTGTATAGGAAGAGAGAGCTGTAATTGTTTTAAAGAGGAATCAATGGAATAACGCTTGCCCTTAAACGTATGCAAAAAGATCATTTTAGAGCCGGAAGTAAAGTATGCAACTTCTGAAGAATCAATAATTTTCACCTTACTACCAATACTGACCATAAACCGTTTGGGCTTATTTTGCATAAGGCCGATTAATTCCTGAATGTTTTGTAGGTTGGCCGTTTCAGTATTAGATTGCTTTAGGTTGTGAAATTTGAGGAGACTGTTTTTTAGTTTTTCCCGGGCGATTGGTTTTAGCAAATAATCGATGCTGTATTGCTCAAATGCTCTTAATGCATATTCGTGATAGGCGGTTGTGAATACAATGGGTGTTCGTATCTCTACTTGCTCGAATATTTTAAAGGCATTACCATCAGAAAGATTAATGTCTAAAAAAATGAGGTCACATTGATTCATTAGTAGCCACTGAACTGCTTGCTGAATGCTTTTTAATTCTGCGATAATATCTACAGGTTCCTCTATTTCCTGTAGCAGTTTTTTTAAACGACGAACTGCAAATTCTTCATCTTCAATAATAATAGCCCTAATCATAGCTCAGAATTTAGTAATGGAATTTTGGCTATGAACAATCCGTTCCTTGTAGCGAATTCAGGGACTTCACTTTCCAAAATTTGGTACTTTTCTAATAAATTTTTCAGGCCTACTTGTGTAGATTCAATTTCATCTTCATTGCGAGGCTGTATATTATTTTCGACAAGGAGGTAGTTGTTTTGTATGTGTAAGCGGATGCGAAGAGGATGTTGGGCATCAATGACATTATGTTTAATGGCATTTTCAATTAATACTTCTAAGCTTAGGGGAGGGAGTAGTTTTTGATAAGCAGCCAGGCTGATCTCGGCATTGAAGACCAGATTGTCCTGATAACGAATCTTTTGTAAAAAGATATAAGACTCTATAAACTCCATTTCTTTTTTTAAGGGTACAAGATAGGTCTCGTTAAGCTGTAAAATGTATCGATATATTTTACTCAACTCTTCAATAAAACGCTCTGAGGTATTGGAGTCTTCATGTACTAAATAAGATAAAACATTGAGACTGTTAAACAAAAAATGAGGATTTAACTGATTCATCAAAGCCTGGTATTTAGTCATTTCCTCGTTTCTAAGTAGCCGTTCATTAAGGCTTTCTAATTTTTGGCTCTTTTTCAGCATCACCCAAAAAACTTCGATTGCGATTACGATAGAAACAAATAGGAGAGAAGCTACCCAAACGACCCAAATATCTTCCCTGTCATCAATAAAAAATGTGTTATAAGCTAATGATAACAATATCAAAGGATAAATCACTAAGGATAAAAAAATAAACAATACATCAGAATATTTCCAAGGTGCTAGTATTTCCGTTTTTTGCCACCATTTCCAGTTTCGATGAAATACCCCGCCCAATAATGGGAAAAGAATAATAAGCACACAGACTATAATGATGAATTCATACCATATCCTTTCTCGTGTGATATCATTATCTGCTACATCTTCCAGTACTTGTATTAGGCCTATGAGGAGAGCTAAAAATGCATAAGCAACATATTTACTGTTGCGATTGAATTGGGTATTTATTTTTATATCAGGTAAGGTTTCATTCATATAATTCAAATTAAACCAGTTCATACTCTAAAATAAAACCATCCATATTAAGGCTGCAATAATTTTCTGATAAAGCAGTAATATTTTGCTTTAAAGCCTATAAGCTTGCCCTTAAACAGTATTCTTCTTCTCAGGAACATCGTTAAGAATGTCCTTATACCGCTCGTCCGTAAAAAATCAGGCCTCTTCCTACATTATGCACGGATAACAGATTTATAATTTGAAGATTTCCTGCCGCAGGGCATTTTTGAGTCAAATTCTGATTATGAACAACTCAATTGGCCTTGTACGGTTTAATCTAGTCGCATTTTTTATTTGCAGCCTGCTGACGATTTCATTTAGCCAATCTCCTTATCAACTCGACAAGAAAAAAGAGTTGTCCATTTTAGGAGTAGGGGCAGGGACTTTAGGTATGGGGCTATATCTACGCGGCCAAACACCTCTATATACTCGAGGAGAGCTTGAAAGTTTGATAAAAAGCTCAATAAGTAAGTTTGAAAAGATCGCTTTAGATAATTATTCGATCTCGGCACATAATGCGAGCAATGTATTCTTCTATGGCTCTTATGGTTTGCCACTATTGTTTTTGGCAGATAAAACAACCAGAAAAGATATGGGAACGATTGCTGCAATGTGGGGTGAAGTCCAGCTTCTTAATTCAGGATTAACTGTGCTGTCTAAATATTCTTTTAGACGTACTCGGCCTTTTGTTTATAACCCTGCAGTGCCAGTTGACGATAAACTAACTTCAAATGCCAGAAGCTCCTTTTTCTCTGGCCATACTTCTACAGTTGCCGCTAATACTTTTTTTATGGCAAAAACCTTTTCAGATTATTATCCCGAGAGTAAATGGAAGCCAGTTGTTTGGGGCACAGCTGTAACACTTCCAGCTGTTACAGGCTATTTACGGGTAAGGTCAGGGAAACATTTTCCTACAGATGTCATTGTAGGATACGCAATAGGTGCTGCGGTTGGATATTTAGTTCCTCACTTCCATAAACGGAAACGGAAAGGTTCGAAAAAAGATATTTTATCATTTTCATATTAATCATAAATGATGGCTTTTAAAACCAGATTTTTTACAATTGTTTTATCAATTATTGCAACTACTTTTTTTGTTATTGCGTGCACAACTGATGCAGATCAGAAAGCTTCAACAACAACAAATGAAACTGTTGAAACGACCTCCCTGGATGGAGAGAAATCAGTAAATTTAAATGCAAGTACTATTTTTTGGAAAGGTTATAAAATTATTGGAAACCACACTGGAACAGTCGATTTGACAGAAGGACATATAGGTTTTGACAATGGAAAGATTACGAAAGGGAAATTCGTGGTGAATATGAATTCTGTGAAAGTAACCGATTTAATGGATGAAGGAGATGAAGAAGAGGAGGAAGAAGAAGAAAGCCCAGAAGAGGATAAAAATGATCTGGCTAATCACCTGATGGATGCTGATTTTTTTGATGCAGCAAGCCATCCTACTGCTAGCTTTGCGATTACAGAGTCTACTCAGACAGGCAATGATTATCACATAACTGGAGACATGACGATAAAAGGTGTTACCAATGAAGTAAGCTTTAAAGCTCAACTTGTTGATCATACTTTTAAAGCTACGATTCCAATCGACAGGACCAAATATGGTATTAAATACGGTTCGGGAAGCTTCTTTAGTAATTTAGGAGATAATGTGATTAAAGACAAGTTTGACTTAGAAGTTTCACTAGTACTGTCTTAAACCTGGGAAAGTGAGAGGCTACTTACGGCAATCAAGGATGTCATATCTTATATTGAACCCATATGTAGTAGTACTTAATTAGGTATAGAGTAACAGTATAGAAGAGAGGCTGGAATTAATCAACACCTTCCAGCCTCAATTACTTTATTCTTGATATTCAGATAAAGGATAGCATTTTGCATTAGTCTAATACTTACGATGATGCTTCTTCATATTCTTGACCATCTTCCCAAAACTTTTATCCTTTTTGCGCTTTTCTACCAATGTCATTTCAAAATGGGATTGCTCTTTTTCCATTTTTAGGAAATTTTGATAAGAATCCTCATCAATCTCTCCGTTTGCTACTGCTTCTAATACAGCACAGCCTTTTTCCTGGATATGTTTGCAGTCCTTAAATTTGCAGTGCTGTGATAATTGCTGGATAGTGTCAAAGGTGATCTCCAGCCCGGCTCCTGCATCTGCAATTCCTACTTCTCTCATCCCGGGATTATCAATTAAAATACCACCATTTTCCAATACAATCATTTGCCTGTGAGTCGTAACATGCTTACCTCGATTGGAGCTTTCACCAATGACATCTGTTTCCATGATTTCAGCGCCCGACAAATTGTTTAGCAAGCTTGATTTACCTACCCCTGATGAGCCTAACAGGCAGTAGGTTTTGCCTTTTAAAATCAATGGGAGCAATGCATCATATCCTTTCCGGTTTTCATTACTGATAGCAATAACAGGGACTTGCTCAATTCTTGCCTGAGTCATCTTTATTAATGCATCCAGTTGAGTATCCTCTATCAGGTCGATTTTATTTAGAAGGATGATTGGCTTAACTTTAGATGTATGGCATATTGTAAGATAACGCTCTATCCTGTTGATATTAAAATCCCTGTCAACTGCCTGGACAATGAACGCATAATCGATATTGGTGGCAATGATTTGCTTTTCAGCAAATTTCCCAACGGCTTGTCGCTCGATAATGGTTTTTCTGGGGTAGATCGCATGAATGAGTGCCTTGCCTTCATCGTATTCAGAAATAGCTACCCAATCTCCAATAGCAGGGAAATCAAACCTGCTATTGGCTGCAAACCTCAGATTTCCGACTATTTCGGCTTCAAAGTCGCCATGCTCTGTTTTTACGATATATCGTTCCTTATGCTCTGATATTACTCGCCCAACTAAAAAAGAATCGAGCTGATTGGATTTTCTATGTGCTTCCAGGTGTTGGTCATAGCCAAATTCTTCCAAACTCATTGTACTCATTCAAGTTAGCAATTTCGAAATGTCAGTGGAAGAACACAGAAGATGGATAATTTAGTTCATTAATACCCGATATTTTTCAATTTCCTCTTCTGTCATCCAGTGAATATCGTTGGCTGATGCGGAGTGAATTGTGAAATAGTAAAAATCTTCGGCTTCTTGCTGGCTAAACCCTACTGCCTGATAGTATTCTATATAGGGGAGGTGGTGTTCATGTCCTTTAGGGAAATCTGTGGCTGTTTTTAATACGCCTGACCAGGAGTGGACTCCAATTTTAGTGTTTTTCCCTTTAGTACGTTGATGGCCTGCCAGAAATAAATCAGTGCCTCCTGAAGCGATTAATCCATCATCTGCTAAGTGGATATTGAAATTATTTTGATGAATGTATTTAGCGAGCTTTAAATTTACGTCATCATTAATAGACCCCTCACAATTGATAATTTTTATTTGTTTTGCCTGAGGGTATTGTTCTGATAGAGCTTTGAACTTATCAAAAGCAGATGAATTAATAGCTCCATCCAATACAATCGTTTTATGATCTTCCGAGATGGAAAATATTTCTAATTTCTCCAGTTTGTTGATGCCTAATAGCAGTTTGCAACTACTTACGGACATAGAAAAAAGGAGAAGGCTTCCTAAGTAAAATAAGTATTTCATCGTTTACATTCTTAAAAGAGGATAATGTTTAAGGGGATTCATTTTTCCTGAGTTAAAAGATGATACAAAGCTACAGGAAGGTGGGGTAGAGAGCGTCTTACATTCCGCAGAAGGGGTCTTAAATCATGATTTTAAACGCTTTTACAGAATTTTGGACGTTTTTTCTTCTTGATCTTCAACTACTTTTAATAGAATAAACGTTATTGAAAAACATTACTAACTGAAGATTTATGAAGGACAAATTTTTAATTTTGATATACGGGTGCTTATTGTTTGCGGCATGTCAATCTGAACAAGTAGCCTCTTTTGATACTGTTAATTCCTTTTTCCAAAAAGAAAAAAACGACTTGGAGGCTGTTGCTAATTATTTAGAAGAGCAAAGTGGGCAACAATATGATTTTGCATTTATAGATATTTCCGAAGGAGCCTTTCGGCTAACACTTGGAGCAGAAGGAGAACAAGAAAGTAAAAGATTAGAAAATAGCTCAATTGATGCAGCACTCCAGGATTTGCTCAAGAACAAGAAGTGTTATAGCATCTTTAAAGAAGGAGAAGTGGTTTATTTTATGCTAAAGGGTAATAAAAAACATGGCGTTGAAAGTGCTTCCGGACTTGTAAAAAACCTGAGTGGATTAGAGCCGGAGATAGAACTGTCCTGGGTAAGCGAATATCAGCTTAAATCTTTAAATGAAAATTGGTACTATTTTCAGTATTAAGTAGGTAGCAACACAAATATTACCACCTACTTAAATATTGTGGAATTGCCTTTTAAACTGGGATGGTGTCATTTTTGCAAATTGTTTAAAAGAAGTATTAAAAGTTGCTTTGGAATTAAAGCCAGCTTCCCCCGCAATACCTAAAATAGTATAATGAGTATAATTGGGTGCAGTTAATAGCTTTTTTGCCTTTTCTACTCTATAAGAGTTAATGAATTGATTAAAATTATAAGAGGTCTTTAATTTTATTACTTCCGATAGTTTACGGGCAGGAACGTTCAAATCTGAAGCAAAGGCGACTAATGTTAAATTGGGATTGGTGAAAGGTTCCTTGTTTTTCATGTAATCAATGATGCAATTATAAAGCCGATTATTTGATGCTTCTTCCAGCTCGTTTTGTGATGCAGCAGGAGTTAGAGTCGTTTTTTGAGCATCTTCAAATTTCATATGGACAAAGTCAAGTAAAGCACTTTGTTTGAGCCCCATTATAGCAACATAACCGATAAAAAATAGATTAATAGTATCAATAATTAATCCAACATAAGTTTCTAATAAGTCCAGCTTTTCTTCACTGAAGAGGAAAGGAATGAAAAAATTGAGTACAAACCATACTACTCCTACGGTCAATAAAAACAATGCAATTTTTTTTATCCAGCTAAGCAGCTTGCCTTCTAGAGTGGAATAAAAATTTTCAATTTCTAGCTTATAGGTATTGATAAATCGAATGGTTTTGAATACATAATAAACGGCATAAAAGAAACTGACAATTAAATATAGAAGGAAATAGAGATCGGTTGTTTCGGATTCCCAAATTGATCTTTTAGTGGCTGCCGGAAAAAGAAATAAAACAGTAAAAAAAAGGAATTCGATAGTACCTGGTAATAGGTGTTTCCATTCCTTAATATATGAAATGGGTGAAACCAGGTTTTTAGCATATAGATATAGTAGCGGTACAAAAATGAACTTCCCCATGGAGAATGGAAAAAACAACATATGACTGGCAAGGGGCCTGGAAATAAAAATTTCCAATAAAGGAATAATTCCTTCCGAGCTGTAAAAAATTAAAAACAAGCCTAATAAAAGAGTAGGAGTTTTGGAGTTGCTCTTGACAATTAGAACAACTCCAAATAATATGCTTAAAACGACGGTCGTCGCAAGAAATATATTGCTAACATCATTTACCATGTGGCAAAGATGATAAATTTACTTATTCCCTGCTAATCACCTCAGAAGGGTTTAATCGTGTCGCTCTTTGTAAATGAAAGAAAATAATCGATAAAGAAAGTACAAGGCAAATCAGTATACCTGGCAGAACTACCCATCCCTGAATAGAAACACTATAGGCAAAATTGGCAAGCCACTGCTTAAGGAAAAGATAAGACAGCGGGAGGGCACAAATGGCTGCAATAATAAAGACACCAACCATATCTCTACTTAACAACTGTAAAAGATGTACTGCATTGGCGCCTAATATTCTTCGTATACTGATTTCTTTCAGTTTAAGTTGTACAATAAAACTGACCATACCAAATAGCCCAACTACAGCTATGCTGATAGCGATTATGGTAAAGGCACCAATCAGGAAACTGAAGCGGCGTTCTAAACTATAAGCTTGTGCAAAAGCATCGTCGACAAAGTTGTACTTGAAAGGTTCTGTAGAAAAATCTTGCCAGGTCGCTTTTAATTGAGGCAGCAAATTTGGTATATCTTTGGTGTCTACTTTGAGAAAAAGATTGTCTGCACTAACCCTGAAACCTGGAGGGAAAATCATATAGGCTAATGGGCGAATTTCAGTATGCAGAGACTTATTGTGATAATTTTTCACAATACCAATAACATTTCGATTCTTTCCACCAATATGTACTTGCTGATTAAGCAGAGGTGTTTTCTCAATGATGTCCTGAGCTTTTTCATTTAAGATAACGGAACTTGCAGAATCCCGATCATAGCCTAAAAGAAAGTTTTTCCCTTCGACAAAGTCTATATCCAGCAGTTTAAAATAATCTTTATCTACACCAACTATATCAATAGATAGAGGATTTTCCAGTCCGGACCCATCCCAGTTGAGATCCCAGGTATTATTGAGCTCGCTGGGGAGGTTTTCGCCTGTTGCAGTTATTCCATATACTCCATTTATTTTTTTCATTTCTGTTTTGATCGACATCAAATGACTTTGCATATTTCTATCATCAACAGGGATGTGCAATAATTGCTGAGAATCAAAACCGAGATTGTAATTCTTTAAATAGTTGTATTGCTGAAAAATTACAAGCGTAGAAATTAATAATCCAATAGTTACAAAGTATTGGATACCAATAAATAACTTACGAGTAAATGGCCATTGAGCAGTCTTAAATGGAATGGCAGTTTTGGTTTGAGATATTCGAGGGATTTTATTCATCATCACTGCAGGAAGAATACCAACCAGGAATCCTAAAAAGAGTAGAAGGACAAAAATAAATGACCAGTTGAGCAGAGACAAAGAAGCTAGTTTTAAATCAATTTGAAATAAACGATTGAGTGCAGGTAAGCAGATAATCGTTAATAATATTCCAGCAATACCACCACCTAGTGTGAATAGGGTAGATTCAACTATAAATTGAGCAGTAACAGCTCTTTTTTGTGCTCCTAAAACTTTTCTAATTCCTACCTCTTTGGCACGGGTAATGCTTCTGGCTGTAGCAAGATTGATGTAATTTAGCAATGAAATAAGCAGTATGAGCATACCAATTATACTAAAGATGGCGAGGTTTTTTTTACTCCCTTTGAATGTATTTCCATCGATATCTTGTGAGTCGTGATAAACATCGTAAAATGCCTGGAAGCCGATACCGAAATTTTTTGGGGCCTGATCACCCAGATATTTAAGAATCAGTTGAGCAATTCCGTCTCTAACCTCCTGAATTCGATTTTCTGGAGTATAGATATATGTTCTTACCCATGAGAACCCCCAGGTATTTAAAAGATTACCATAAAGTTCTTTTGCATTAGGCATAGAACCTAAAGCACGGAATTGAATGTGAGTTTGTGTCGGTGGGTCCTTTATTATTCCCGTGATATTCATTGGAAAGACATCATCACTATCGTATACTTTTACCTGCATTGTTTTTCCTAGCACATCAACTGTACCAAATAGCTGCTGACAAAGACTTTGAGTTAATACAATACTGTTGATTTCATCCAGGCAGGTTCTGGGATCTCCATGAATAAATTGGAAACTGAATAAATCAAAGAAAGTAGAATCTGCCCAGTAAAACTCTTTCTCCAATATAGGATTGATCTCACCAAGCTTTACTAAGTCGTTACCCATTCTGCACATCGATATGAAAGGGAATTCTTTTTCTAAAGCTTCACCATAAAGAGAAGAAGTAGCTTCAACACGAGCTCCGGTTTGGGTGTTTTGCCGGAGTACTCTATATATATGATCTCCTCTTTCATGCATATGGTCGTACTGTAATTCATTATGCACAAAAAGGCCAATATAAAAGGTAGCTGCCAGGCCAAGCATCAATCCCAATACCTGTATACTGGAAGCTGAGCGATGTTTTAGTGCATGCCGAATCGCTACTTTATAGAAGCTTTTGTATAAGGTGATAGCGTGTAAATGTTCGAAGCGAGGCAATCTATACCAGCGAAGTGAAGAAAGGGCGCGCCAGATAAATTTGCGGCGGGCTTTGTTTAAACTCATTTCCTCCTTATCACGAACAAATAGTTCTAAAAGGTCTCCTTGTAATTCATCAAGATGCTGGGGGGCGCAAGTAAGTTTGAGAAACTTCATTGCCCAATTTGGGATATCTTTAGCCATGGCTGAATAAGTTTTTGGGTAGTAGGTTCCACAATTTTTCTCTTTGAATCTTAGCCTTTTCCAAAGCTTGCTGTCCCTCTGCGTTGATCTTGTAAATACGCTTGCTTCGTCCTCCTCGGGTAGGAGAAGCCCCACCAACATGAGATTCTATGAAACCTTTCTTTTCCAAACGAGCTAAAGTAGAGTGGATGGTACTAATGCTTACTTTACGGCCAGTGTGTTGCTTGATTTCATCCATTACGGTGATGCCATAAGCATTGCCATTGAGTATACCTACTACCAGTAGTACCAACTCTTCAAATTCTCCTAAATGAGTTCCTTTCATTATTAATTATTGTGTATAGTACAAATCTATTTTATTTTATTCGTAAATGCCAATTAAATGAAATTTATTTCATTCGTAAATGTAGAACAAATAACTGATTGTGTTTTAAGTTGTTGATATTCAGCTGTTTGATTGCAAAAGATGTATGGTTTTTATTTTTGTTCCAAAAAAATCCCTTTCTTTAAAGTAAAATCTCCTTTAATTCGTCTACTAAGGCAAAGGACATTTATTTCATATGCTAATATCAATGGCAGAACAAGGTGAAAACACGGTGGCCAGAGCCATGAGAGATTATGGCAATCGCCTGTTCCAGTTTATTAGGGGCAGGGTAAGGAGGAATGTAGATGCAGAAGATATCTTCCAGGAGGTCTGGTACCAGTTTAGTAAAGTTGTAGACACAGAGCCGGTAGAACAGGTGAGTGGATGGTTGTTTAGGGTAGCTCGTAATAGAATAACGGACAACTATCGTAAGAAACGCCCGGAATTATTAGAGGATTTCGCCTACGAAGATGAAGAAGGAGATACGGTCTTCAAGGACATATTGTTAGCCGATTATAATACTCCTGAAACGGAAAGCTTACGAACTCTTTTTTGGGAAGAATTCTTTGCAGCTTTAGATGAATTGCCTGAAAAGCAAAGAGAAGTTTTTGTATGGAATGAACTAGAAGATCAAACTTTTCAGGAAATTGCCGATCGTACTGGTGAGAACATCAAAACACTCATTTCCAGAAAACGCTATGCTGTTCAACATTTGCGCAAGCGATTGGCTGATTTGTATGATGAATTTTTGACGTATTAGTCATGAGGAGGCTCTTATTTTTTGTTTTGGACTAAAATGATTAAAACATGTTTGGAAATAATTATTCAAGCCCCAAAGGATTTCATCCTGGCAAGATATTCTTTTTCATAGGGATGGCCATACTATTTGTATTGGTTCTGGGAGGAGTAGTTATGTTATTGTGGAATGCTATTTTGCCAGACCTGGTAGGGGTGAAGCCTATTCAGTTTTGGCAAGCTATTGGGCTCTTGATTCTTTCTCGTATTCTTTTTGGGGGATTCAAATTTGGTCCGAAAGGAAAGAAGCATTATGCACGCAGGCGTCAATGGAAAGAAAAGTGGATGAATATGAATGAAGAAGAACGTGCTGCATTTAAGGAAAGATGGAGAAAAAAATGCTAGTAACTTCAAGGCTTGCTGTAGGCTATAAAATAGAGAAAGCAAAGCATTTTATTATCCCTGTTTTAAAAACGTTTGAATATATAGTATTGATTTACAGGTATTTAAAAGTTTTTTTAAAAAAAGTCAAAATATTTTAAAGTAATTTTCAGAGTCATACGTCTTCAATATTGTAAGCGCACGAATTAAACACCATCAAGCCACCAGGGCTCAAAAAGTTTAAAGCATATAGCTTCTTGAAAAATGCTTTGTGTCTTAGTGACTTTATGGTGATTTATGGAGTGCTTCATTTTACCATATATTTTTAAAATACTAAACAATGAGACCGTTTAAATTTTTCTTTGCCCTATCATTGGGCCTGTTATTCCTATTCTTTATGGCAAGGTTTGTCATAACGGCATTAATCATAGCCGCTGTATTGAGCACCGTATTTTTTGTGTTCCGCAGATTGCGCTATTTCTTTTCCGGTATGAGCTGGGAAGAGCCTCGCTATCATCGCCACCACAATCGCTATAATCATCCTCGTGCTTTGGCACAGCGATATTAT
>JAKSDI010000192.1 GCA_022360175.1 Chitinophagales bacterium | reverse complement strand
CTGCTAGAACTGCTAGAAGGGCGAGAAGGGCGAGAAGGGCGAGAAGGGCGAGAAGGGCGAGAAGGGCGAGAAGGGCGAGAAGGGCGAGAACTGCGAGAACTGCGAGAACGGCGAGAACTGCGAGAACTGCGAGTACTGCGAGAACGGCGAGAACGGCGAGTACTGCGAGAAGGGCTAGAAGGGCTAGAACTGCGAGTACGGCTAGTACGGCGAGAAGGGCTAGAACGGCGAGTACTGCTAGAAAGGCTAGAAGGGCTAGAAGGGCTAGAAGGGCGAGAACTCCACGCAATTAATGAATTCATCCAAGAATGCAAGAACCTTCAAAAAGCAATGCCAGACGTAAAGTTATACTATTAGAAGGTGGTTATTTTTGTACCCAATCATATACTCCACATCGCAAGAAACACTTAAAACACTAATAATCAACCACTTAACCACTTACTAGTGGGTCTACAACAAAAGAAGCCTTGTAAGTCGATGATTTGCAAGGCTTTTTTCTTTTTATATCTGATTATATCCTCTTCTTTTTAGTGCTTTTTATACCGAGTATTGTACCCAGATTTTAGATTGTTTTATTGTGATCTATCAACGATAACTACCGAAAGAGCTTTGATGGTGTGCCAAATGTTTCTAATTTTTTAATAGTTCTCTGTTCAGCTAAACTAAATAAGCATAAAATAAATAATTAAGAGCCGATCTATTTCGAAACCTTATTCTTCAAAATCAGAGTACTTAGAAAGAATCATAGAACAACTTGGTTAAATAGGTGAAATCGATTGAACTTTCGATGGTATATTCATAATCCATATGATTCTTCTGAAAAAATTAAACAAAGCAAAAGTTTTTCCCTTCAACGTTTAGATGTTACTAGAAATCCTTTATGTTTTCTGGATAAATTGGTACTTCAAACTCAATCCAATTTTTGAACAAGCCTAGACAAAAGTTGCACGATAAGCCTTGTCACCGATTAATTTCATTAAACTTTTTAATTGATCTCTTGAAAGGTTTAGTAAATGGATGCCAGCAGGGCTATCATGATCATTTGAAGGCAGAACCCAAGCTTGCCAATTTCCGAACACGCTCTAATTATTTTACTGTAAAGCTTTGAGGGCGCACTTAAGTAAACTGTTGACTTGAAGTCAACAGTTTACTTACAGGTTACGTAGTAAAATCTATCTATCCAATTTTATTCTTTTAAAAGTACCAATAGATCTATTTAGTGTAGAACCATGCAGCTTTTTAATGTCGTTATAATCAATGATTTCAGAACTACATGTTCCATTGTAATTAAGATTGGTTTCAGGAGTGTCAGCCCAAGTGAATCTAAGATAGTTATCTACACGTGTTCCAACACCAACATTCGTGACTTTTCCATTTAACATGCTGTACAATGAGACGAAAATACCGTGTGATGGCTCTCTTGATTCATGTTGGTAAATGTGGTATGTATATCCATCGCCGCAACTCCAGGTTCCAGTAATTGATGGTGCCGCAGTTTCTTTACTTGAATTCATAATAGTAAAATTTTAAATTTTATTTCCTACTCTATTTAACAATAGGCTTTTCGGAAGCCGCCTAATAGGATAAAATACATGGTAATTTGTAGCTACTGATTCGAAAAATTAACTTGTACTTTATCATATTTCTTTTGTTTTTTAGGTTTCAGTTGAGGTTTGAATACTGGATTCCGTTTTACTTTAAATATTGATTAAATATCACTTCTTAGTATTCGGTCTAGAAACTTCATTGTTATACCACTCTTTGGGAGTCCTTCCATTAGAGTGAAATTCGAATAAGGCATGAGGACTGTACTACAGATGCTCCTAACAGATAGTCCAAAAGTACTAGAAGTAGAAACCCCATTTATTTAAGTAATTTAAGTTGCGGATGTCTCCTGCTTATCCTTAAGCCCTCTGTGTGCAACGAAAAGACTTCTGCAACTTGAATTAAGTAATCAAAATCTCTGGTTGATAGAAAAGGATTTTCTCGAATCCTATTAATAAATGATTCCCTGTGAATAATTAGGTTTAGAAGAATTGCTTTTTCTTTATTATTATACTGCAAACATATAGTGCCATTAATTAATTTTCATTGGAAAAAAAATACGTTTGTTCATTACTTTTTTAAAACCCAACCACACAACTAGCTACTAATCAAATATTTAAACAATCAAAACACACCTAAATCTCAGGAGTAAATATATTTCTAGTGGTGTCTTAAAATAATTTATATTCACCAAAAGAAACATAAATTAATAGATCGCCCAATGATGATATAATGCATCAATTTAGATTTTGAAAAACAGATGGCTTTGCAAGCTAGCCGTTTAAGTCGAGTCCGTAAATCCTGGTTTTCACACTCAATACGCCAGGTTAAATTATTACCTACATTGTGAATAGATATAAACTTTAAGCTACGATAGTTCTTCCAATTATCAGTCTCCAAACGTTCGATTAAGCATTTTGATAATAGATCAATTAAAGCTTGAAAAGTAGCATTATCACATTTGCCAGAAATAAAAGCAATCACCTGCCCCACACAACACACATAAAAATATAACAATCAACAACTTAACAACTTATCAGTGGGTCTACAACAAAAACAAAAGCCTTGCAAATCATCGACTTGCAAGGCTTCTTTCATTTTATCTCTTGATTATTCTCTTCTTTTTTGGCGTTTTTTGTACCAAGGCTTGCACCTGGATTTTTGGACTTTTGTATCAAAACATATTATGCCTTCAATACATCGGTTTCACGGTATTAAATAGTTGAATAGATAATCTGTCTACTGGCAGGTAGATAGTCAAAATTCTCGATACGCGGCATCTAGAAACACATTGGCGGCTTTCTCGGAAAATTGAGCCTGCTCATTGTCCCAATGCAGCGTCTGGTTTGGAAAACGGCCGGAGATGACACCCAGTAAGATAGTTTCTGTGAGCCGAGCCGAATACGAGAACGGAGCACTACAAGAACCTTTGCCTAAGCAGGCATCGACAAACTGATGATAGTGTTTTTTCCCTTCTACATCATAATCACGAACTGGTTCTCCCAATTCAAATTTTGATACATCAAAAGCTTCATATTGCCCATTCACAATCAGCCTGGGTAATTCCATAAAGTGCGGCAAGAGCAGTCGGCCCTTTTCTCCTACGAACATAGCTCCTTGCTCCGGTAGTTTTTCTCCGTTGGGTAGATCAAGGTCGGGGTGAGGTTTCGGTGCTCCTTCTCCATCGTACCAGACCCATTCCAGGAACTCAGTGGTATAGGGGGTTCCCGGGAATTTATAAGTGACGATATTGTGTTCTGGAAAACCAAACCCATTGGGTTCCCGGCACTGGTTGGCTATGGTTATAGGAACGTCCAATTCCAGGGCGTTATAGGGTGTGTCAAAAATATGCACCCCCATATCTCCAAGGGTACCGCAGCCGTAATCCGTCAGTTTTCTCCAATTGCCAGGGTGGTAAAAGCCTTCTTTGTAGGGTCGTTCTGCCGAAGTACCCAGCCATAGGTTCCAGTCTAAATGCTCGGGGATTAGATCGCCTCCCTCTGGAATGGGACCATCGTAGCCCCAGTTTTTTGGCGACCAGGCTCTAACACAACTCACTTTTCCAATGAGGCCGTCCTGGATCAGTAAGGTGGCCAGTTTGTAATCATAAAAAGAATGTACCTGAATACCCATTTGGGTGACCAGCTTCTTTTCTTCTGCCAAACGGTGCATGGCCCGAGCCTCGGACACGTGGTGCGTTAAGGGTTTCTGGCAATAAACAGCTTTGTCCATCTGCATGGCCATCATAGCAGCCGGAGCATGAGTGTGGTCTGGAGTGGAGACAATCACCGCATCGATTTCGTTTTTCAGCTCCTGGAGCATGATTCGGTAGTCGGCAAAAACTTTGGCAGTAGGATGAGCCTTTTGGGCAGCAGCCAGCTGCCTGGCGTCCACATCGCAGAGTGCTACAACGTCTACCATGCTGTGGGAAGAAATAGCTTTTAGATCTTCAGCCCCCATTCCCCCCACGCCAATATGGGCTGTTCTTAAACGAGCATTCTTATCGAGTTTAGAAGCCGCGCAGGAAGGCAAAAGGGCGATGGATGACAGTGCGGCTGAAGTTTTAATAAAATCTCTCCTTTTCATAGTTCCGTTGGTTTACAATTTTCGGATTTTGATGTTCCGGAACCACAACGGACTATCATGGTCCTGCAGTCCGATATAACCGGATTTGAACTTCCCGTAATTGGGAGCATTTTTCCATTTTCCTGCTGCTTTTCTCTCGTTCCAATCCTCCGACCAGGGTACAAATGAAACGACTAGCCGACCATTGAGCCAGTGTTCTACTCGTTCCGGGGTAAATAAGATTTTGGAGGAATTCCATTCACCCGCTGGTTTTACTATTTTTTGTTGTACATCCGGAGCGTACATGGCATAATCGGCGGCTGTCTTTTGCCATTCTTCCAGGGTCGCGTTGTTGATCTCCTCCCATTGCAGATCGTCCAGAAGTTGATATTCCGGCGCTATCTCCGGAGGGCCGGAATATCCTTCTTTGAGGTGATAGAAAATGCCGCTATTCCCACCAGGAGGCAGTTTCCACTCCAAATAAAGTTCAAAATTTTCAAATTCTTCGGCGGCGTAGATAATATCCTTGCCTCCTTTAAATTCCGTTTCCAGTTTGGATTCAGTGGTAAAGGTAAGGCAGCTGTCCACGATGATCCACTGAGGAGGCAATGTCTCGCCGTTATAAGCCCGCCAACCATCGGTGCTGGTACCATCAAAGAGGTAAATCCATTCCGGTTCTGGTTCTGAATGCTCTTTTGAACCAGTATTACACGCACTCAAGGTGAGGATGAGCAGGAAGATGACAAGCGGTGGTCTCATACTTAAAATTTGAAGGACACAAATCCTATGATTTTTATTCTGAATAAAAATAGAACATATAAGTAAAAGAGCACAATTAATTCATCTTTTTATGATCGCATCTGATCTTACACATTTAGAATATAAGAAAAGGCAGGATGTTTTTTTGCCCATCCTTGCATCCAAGCAATTTAAACCTAAAACATTGATAGCCAAAACTTAATACTATTCCTAAGGATTAGCTGGATTTGTTTATGTGCTTAAATATATATAAATATATAAGAGTTGATGTATATTTTTGGTAAGCTCCATTTTAAGTTACTATGATTTTTCATAGTAGTTAAGTTGTCCTGTAAGAACAGTATCTGGAAAAACTTCATATTGTTTTCCATTCCAAATATATTTTACTTCCTTGAATTTCTCAGTTCTTAAAACACCATCAAATTCAGGGATCAGGTCGATCCGATTGTTTGTACTTGTTTTTGTTTCTGAGATATTTTTTCCAAAGAATGTCTGAATCACTTCATAAGTGCCATTATTTTCTTCAATAAGCCACGAGTGGAATTCACGATAATCTACATTTTGGTATTTAAGAATGAAAAAAAATCTACCTTGCTGACTATCATGTATTTTTTGAAGAGTGAAATATTCAAGGTAAAATGTCTTCGAACAATTTTCTAAAGCATCTTTGCCAACTTCTGTTGAACAAAGTGCAGAGCAATTTATTTTTTTCAGAATAGAAATAGGGACTAGATATGGTTCTTCATTAATAGTCAGTAATTCATGATAATTGTATTGTCCATTTGCCCAAATCAATTCACCTTGTCGGTTTTGGCGCATACCAGCATCGTTTGGGCCAAGGTAGGATAACAGGAGTTTTTTATGCTCATTAACTAAATTTTTCTCTTTCGAAATCGACAGTTCAAGTCCAAAAAAATCTTGTATCAGAAAGAAAGAATCATTAGACTCCTCTAGTAGCCAAAAACTAATTCCAGCAGTCCCTGAAAAGAAATTTCCCACATCCTGAATCAAAAGATAATTAGAATTTCCTGGGTAAAGATCTAAAATTTCTAATTTCAAAAATTCGCCCGAACAATAATTTTCAAGTTCTTCATTAGGGCAATCAATGCCAATTTGAGCTAGAATTTGCCGCCATGCTTTGGGTTGAAAATCATTTTTCCGAACTAAAAAAGTAGACTTAGGAGAACACCCCAAAGAAAAACATGTTATTAGACAAATAACAGATATCAGATAATAATTTATTTTACTAAGCCTGGTATACATATCCATATAAAGATAGATAGAATGTTTTCATAAGCCTCACACTCCTAACCTTTTCATAATTCTAGGCACATAAACAGGGTCTAGTTTAGGAGTTTTATCTTTTATATCATCATAGGAATAAGCTTTATTCTTGTTATTTCCCTGAAATGCATTTACACCCTTTTTGAAATTACCTATGCCTGCATTATAAGCAGCAAACACACATTTTTTAAACTCTATACCTTTAGGAGCTGGTTTAGCATTATTAATGATATAATCTGTTATCCATCCAATATAAGCAGCAGCTAGCTTAATTGCTTCAGAAGGGATTTTCCTAGGGTCAGGGTTAGATTTAATGGTTACTCCTGCTTTGGAAGCCCACTTTATACCATCAGTCATAGCTGCTGTCCCAATTTGACCAATTCCTACGAAGTTTAGATTGGTTTTTTTGCTGATCACGCCCTTTTTCTTATTTCCAATTCCTGCAATTTTGACATTAGTCAAATCCGAGGATTCCTGGCCTATAAAAGCTTTTACATCTGCTGCATAAAAAGTAGTATGGGTGATTTTATTTAATAACTTGGTAACATCTCCAGTCTTAAAATCAGCATCAAATCGTTTCCATTGAACCTTCTCTTCCTGATATATTTTTCTTTGTTTTAGATAATTCTTTAAGGCTGTCAGTGACTCTTTCAACACTGCTACAGTAATCCTAAAATTTTTATTTTTATTAAGGGTTGCCATATGTTTCTCATCGGCTTTTATTGTGGCATTAATAGCACTTTGGCTTGGCAATGTACCATTCAGGTAATCGAATTTTTTATTATATAGCCTTGTCTTTAGACCTTTCCAATGACTTTTCAACTGTTCATAGGCTTTTTTCTCTGAAGGCCTTTTAGAACTAACGTAAATTTTTGCATCATCTAGTTGTTTGTCTCTCGCCTTCATTTTTTTCCTTAGTGTACTCCACTTTCCAGGCACAACCGTATTCTCTAACATATCCACTTCCAGGCTTTCTACCTGATCTACTTTAGTAACTTGAGCTCGTTGAATTATCTTTTTATCAATTCGGTTCTGGACCCTGCTTTTCAAAGATCCATTTCCATTCTGCTGTATTACGTGTGTTAATTCATGAGCCAATAGCCGATTACCATCTTTTGTATTTGGATCATATTTCCCTTGATTAAAGTAAATATCATTTCCGCTAGTGAAAGCTTGTGCATTCAGCTTGTGGTTCATTTGTACTGCATTTTCATCGGTATGAACCTTTACATTCCTGAAATCCGTATTAAAACCCTGTTCCATAGTGGATCTCGTTTGATCATCTAATGTTTGTCCACTACCTCTACTATTGTTTAATTGCATCTCTAAACTCGGATCAACTTCTTCTCCTCCCTTTCTTTGAATCAATGCATCATTAGACCTATGCTTACTCTCAAAAATTGATTTTTGAATTACTTCCTTTTCATTCCCTTCTTCTTCCATCTTTTGAAGCTTTCCTTCTTCTTTACAAGCTTCACATTTCGTCTGAATAGCCGGAGTTGATTTTGATGATTCAATCCGCTGAACAATCTTATCCGCCATAGCATCCGCTTCCTGCTCATATTTATCCCCAGGCCGACCAATAGTTAGTTTTGGTTGGATGAAAGACGGGCTAAAAAACGCCCCTTCCGTTTCCTTAGTATTAGAAAAGAATGATCCTTTACCAGATTTATTGAAAAATGGTGTTGATGAATGAGCCTGTGAAATGGAAGAATGTGATTTGGGGGCTTTGGCTTTCATAGAATGAATGATTGTACTTCAAGATAAGGATTTTTTTCAGCGATAGCAACCAGATCACACCCCATCAACATTGTCACTTCAAAAAGCTATGATATTTTCAGGGCTAATCTCCATTTCCCATACAATGCACAACCTCAAGTCATTACGCTTAACAAGCTCTTTTATCCTCATAAATATAACTGCACGAAAATAGTGCTACTGTTCCCGCAACTTTTTCAACAATGTCATTGTTAGCATTAAAACATAGTTCTGATATTTAAGCAAAAATTATTGTTGAATAAATAACTATTGAAGCATCTATTCACAAGCTTACATACTTCGATTGATAGCAGATGATGAAATTGACCATGCTATTGACCTGCTTATGATAGTGGAGGTACTAAAAGTAATGCGAAGGTGACTTTGATATTAGGGGATCATGAATAATATTTCAAAGATAAAAACAAATATCCCCAAGCTAATCTGTCAGATACTCAGTATTTAAGATCATTCACAGCAGTCTAAAAAAGACTACTGTGAATGAAACTCAACAAAGCATTTATTGCCTCATCATCATCCGCCTCGCTTCTGCTTTTAGGTTCCGTCGAGCTTCGCCTCGTGCCTTCACTTCAACAAATTTTAATGTTGCTCCTTCAAATCTTCCCTGCTCCTCGAAATTGGGGTAATCGGTTGTAATGGCATCCGCACTATCATAACCAACACAAAGACCATCGCCAGAAAGGGTAAATTTAGCGGGTTGTGTATTGATTAACGAAGAGTCTATACCAAAAGAAGAATGTCCTTCTACATATAATTTAACCGTTCCTACAAATGCAGTGTCTGTAGTCAGGCTTGTGTCAATTTCGACATCAGCAATAAATTTATATTCAGTATCTGAATCAAGTTGATCCATTCCCGTCAGGTAAACCTTATACTGCTTATAATCTATACCCAGGAAATTGTATAAGTATATCAAGCTGTCACCACTCATGTACATCGTGTGCCCACCAAATCTCGAACCATGTGCAAACAAAACACCTTCTGGATCAGAAATATCATCCATAGTTGCCTCAATACTATACGAACGGCCTCTGATATTGGCTGCAACTCCCTCTGGAACAGCGGCAGTATAAGGATAATATCGATGCGTATATCGTGGAGGTTCCGGATTTGGGCGTTCAATGGTCAACAACTCATCTGCTGATCGGTCATCCAGAGGAAGAGCATTGTTTATTGCGGCCTGTTCATACCAGGTGTCTATCATCTCTTGCAATTTCCCCTCATATCCTTCTTCATCTGCCAGGTTTCGAGATTCAGATCTATCATTCGCTACATCATACAACTCCCAACCTTCATCACTAAAATTTCCTTTGCCACTGGTAGGAGCATGTAATTCAATCGCTTTCCAGCCATCTTTCCAGATACCTCTTGTACCCAACATACAATAATACTGTACCTCTTTTTTGGTTGGAGTATTAGCTGTACAAGTATCATTAATCGTATATAACATAGAGACCCCGGAAAGATCCTTCTGTACTACACCATTATATACTTTTGGCATTTCTATACCAATCGCATCCAATAAAGTAGGAACAATATCAACTGAGTGATGATACTGATGCCTGATACGGTTCTCGTCATTAATTCTTCTGGTATGCCTCGGCCAGGTAATTACCAGTGGATCATTTGTTCCACCGGCAAACTGCGAGTAACGTTTAAACATTTTAAATGGGGTAGAAAAAGCAGCCGCCCAGCCTGTCGGAAAGTGATTATAGGTTTCTGCTGTTCCCAGAACATCCATATATTTCATATTCTCTTCCAGTAAATCAGGATAACCATTAAAGAATTTATTCTCATTAACAGAGCCTGAAGGGGAGCCTTCGCCTGAAGCACCATTGTCGGCAGCATAAAGGATAATCGTGTTTTCATATTGCCCGGTTTCCTTTAAATAATCGATAATTCTTCCCACCTGTACATCCGTATAGGTTGAAAAACCAGCATAGACTTCCGCCATTCTTACATATAAGGCTTGAGTTGTAGTATCTAAATCATCCCAGGGAGTAATGGTGTCTAGAGGATTCCCAATTGAGGTATCCAAAAAGTTAACATCAGTCAGTGCGGTCCCCTCTGGAAGGATACCTTTTTCCAGCATTCTTTTATGGATCGTATCTCTGTAAACTTTATAGCCTTCTGCAAAAGTTTCATCATCGATATACTCTTTAGTATAGGAGGGCGGAGAATGGTGTGGCGCATGATTTGCTCCCGGACAAAACCACATATACCAGGGTTTATGAGGATTAGATGCTTGTTGATTCTTTAACATCTCCAGCGCTTTATCGGTTAAATCTTTCGATAAATGGTACCCCTCTTCTGGATTTGCTACTGGATTTTTACTATCGTTAGGAGTAGAAGGTGCTTCTACAAAACGGTTATCTTCTACTAAATCGGGATACCAATTATTGGTTTCTCCTCCCAGGAACCCGTAAAACCGATCAAAACCCTGCTGGCAAGGCCATTCACCTCTATAACCTCCTGGGGCAACATCTGTCTCAGGCACATTATGGTTTTTGCCTATCCAGAAGGTGCTATAGCCATTGTCTTGTAAGACTTGTGCAAAAGGCACACAGTTATCCGGAACACGGCCATTAGCTCCCGGAAAACCATCAGCTGTTTCTGTAATCGATGCCATACCATTGAGATGGTGGTTGCGTCCCGTCATAATAGTTGAGCGAGTTGGAGAACATAAAGCGGTAGTATGCCATTGCGTATAAATTAAGCCTTCATTAGCCAGCAAATCCAAGGTAGGCATTCTGATACTCCCTCCATAGGGCGACCAGGCTCCTAAGCCAGTATCATCGTAAAGGATGAAAAGAATATTTGGTGCCGTTTTCTTCAACGTATCTGTTGGAGAGAAATCATCCCAATTTGCAACGGAAAGACTGTCTCTAACATCAATGCGAATTTCTCCATTATCTATATCATCATCATACCATTTTACCATGTCTTCTGGAATACTATCCAGAAATGCCTGGGGTAAATTAGCTCTTGCGTTCTCCCCAATACCGTTTAACATTTTCCCGCTTTTTTGATTACAGCCTATAGCCAATGCGGAAATTGCCCAAACGATTAAGTATAAGGTTGGTTTTGTAAAAATTGACTTTCGTCTTGTCATTTTGTGAAACGTTTTGAATACTTTGGCAATTAGAGGACCTACACAACATGGGTGTTGTGAGCAGAATCTCTATTTCTGGCGGCATTCGCCAGAAAAGAGAAATGTAATCCCTACTGAAATGCGAAAAGTTTAGTTAATGAATGTTTTGATTTTATTTTATTTAATTCCCATACCTAGCCCAATCGAATAGTTGATGAATTTTAACATCAAAAACGATTTTTAAACAAGGAAATGATTTAAACTTATAGCCTGCCTTCTTTAGCTTTACGATTAGTTCCTTCCAAAGGAGCATAACACATCTGCCCTTCCCAGATACACCTTATGTGCGAAGGATTACGCAAAAGCAGCAAAAAAACTTAACACACTGGTTATAAACACACTACCAGACAAAGCTTGCAGCCCTGAATTCTAAAATTGTATTAACCAGTCAGCTAAATAATATCGGATTCTTTCAATAATGGATGATACTGTGTGTATAGTGTTAAGGGGTACACAAGTTCATTTAGGACTATAAACCTATTTTATCAATATTGATTGATGGGTTAGTTCTGATTATAGCAGAAAAATTAAATATCAGAAGCGTTAAAGATAAAAACAATTTTCTCATAAATATTAATATTACTCAAATAATAAATCATTTTATCAATACAAACATGGATCAATTCTAATTTTATCACTTTCACTACTGTTACCAATATTTGACTCTCTGTTACATAGATAAAAAAACAACATTTAACCGACTAAATATCAATACAAAAACAATACTACTTCATACTCTAATTTTACTTTATAATGAGAGAGCGCTAATCAATCCATTAGAATTTTTAATTAATTCAAGTTGCAATATTCTTAACTTGAAACCGCAAAATGAAAAACGTTTAATGTGAAATGTAAAGATGAGGGTAAAGTTTGGTAGCCTCCTTTTGCATTTTTTATTGCTCCGCTCTACCCATCCAAAGCCGTATTGCATTTCCATCTATATCTTTTGTTGTTACGACATAACGACCTTCATCTAATTTCATGATGGGATGCAGTGTTTCCAGTTTGTGTTGCAGGATGAATGTTTCAATATCCTTTACGACAAAGGAAGGAATGATGGAGTTAGTATTGTCTTCTTTACTCCATGCGGGAAGAATAGCATAATGAATTCCTTGATAATCACATTCCCAATGTTCGGGAAGCCCTCCATGACTGTTTAGTTCAAGGGGAATACCGATTACTTCTCTATAAAATTTTGCTAACTGGTCTGGTACAGCGGAAGAAAATATCAATCCTCCTAGTCCTTCTGTCTGAAGCTTTGTCATGATGTTTTTTTATAGGTTGATAATGTATAAATTTACATCATGAGCGATTTAAATATTTCACATTTACATCATTAATGATACATCTATGAATAAAACGGCTGAGTTAGTTATACGTTGGTCTGAATATGAGATTTGCCATCCGGAAGCAGGCATAGAAGAGTTTTGCCTTCATTATCTGACAACTGAAAGAGAGAAAGAGCAACAACTTAAATTTTCAGGTAGTGTAGTACCACCGGAATCGAGCAGTATTCTTGTAAAAATGATTGGTAGACTGGTAAAGCTACATAGTGCTTATGCTCTGAAAGCTATAAAAGAATGTGGTATCAATAATTTTGATGACTTCGTTTATCTAAATACTATATCTGTGAATAATTGCCCAAAAAAAACACAAGTGATATATTCTAACTTCAACGAGTTATCCTCTGGTTTATTAATATTGAGCCGGCTTAAGAAAATGGAGTTGATTAGAGAGCAACAGGATGAAGAAGATAAAAGGTCAAAGCGGTTATTTATAACAGAAAAAGGAGAAAAAACACTCAAAGAGTGCTACCAAAAGATGAACTCGATCAATCAGCTCTTTTTCAAGGAAATGCCAGAAGACGATATTCGGCTTTGCATACAACTCTTGTCAAGAACTGAATCAAAGTTTTCAGAAAAATGGATGCTTGATAAAGAAAAATCATTTAAAAACTTAACTACCTGACAAAATCCTTTAAAAAACACAGTTCAAGCTATCCATTTTTTGATACTCGCTCGTGTTGCATCTCATGGCTCTCCTTTTTCCATTAATAAGTGAACAGTCAAAAATCACTTAAGCACATACGCTTCTTTCACCACTTCGCTCAATCGGAAAAAACCCAGCACTTCTTCCGTAGCATCATTGATGTTTCTACAATTCCCTTTTAGCTGAACCGGCGTGGTAGGAAACGGACTGAAATCGCCACCAGCCTGATCGATTAATATTCCCATGTAATTAAAATAGCTTTCTGAAATACCTTGTAGTTCAATCTTTACAGTATCTCCTGGCATCAGGCTTTCCGCATCGTAACTGAGCATGTTCTGATTGCCATCTGTGAAGTCATCACTCTCTACCTCCAAAACAACGAGGGGTGCATTAGATGATGTAAATTCTCCTAAATAAAAATTGGCGATACCTCCAGGGTCATTAAAATAGACATTGATTCCAATTTCATCCCCTTCTAAGCCACTATCTATTATTTGTTCTATCTCATCAATTGCTTCAACCTCTTTTAGTACTTCACTTGCTTCATAGGTATTTCCATTATACTTTATTTCCAGGCTGTACATTTGACCCAGTTCAGGCACAAAATCGTTTGTGATATAAATGCCATTACCCTGATCTTCGAATATGAATTGTGAGCCATCATTATTATTAGTAACGATGACCATTGCTCCGGTAACAGGGGTATTTTTATTTTGCTCAAAATAAGCCGCAGAAGTACTGAGAGAGATGGATTGTGTTTGTCCTGAAGTCCCTTTTTCCCATTCTATGGATGCCTCCACGACAAGGCGATCACCACCATCAGGAACTTCCACATCAACTACATCTGTACAAGAAACAAGTAGCATCAATTGAACGACAAATAGCTTGGTACCAATTATGACTTTCTTCATTTGTTTAAAATTTAAAATTATAAGTGACCGAAGGGATGATTCCATATATAGCTGTTCGAGTAGCTTCATTGAGGCCTGTACTTTCGTTTTGGCCAAAACTGATAGAGGCAGCATTTCTGCGATTATAAACATTGTAAATGCTAAATACCCATTCGCTATCCCATCTTCTAATATTGTTTTTCTTAGGTTTTAATGTAGCAGAAACATCTAACCGATGATAAGTTGGTAATCGACTTGCATTTCGATCTGAATAGGTTGCTACAGACAGTCCATTATATTGAAACTGTCCATTGGGATAGGTTACTGGGCGGCCTGTTTGGAACGCAAAATTGGCACCAAAACTCCATTTATCATTCAAGTTGTAATTCCCAGTTAATGAGAGATCATGCGTACGATCATAAGCCGTATTATACCAGTCACCATTATTGATACCTGGCCCACCAGCTATGCCACCAGGTGTTCTTTGTTCTGATCGGGATAAGGTATAGGCCAACCATCCAGTCAATTGTCCTTTGTTTTTCCGCAGCAGCAATTCCAGTCCATAAGCCCTGGCTTCTCCCTGCAGGATTTCCGTTTCAATAGTGTTTTGAGCTATTAGATCAGCACCATCGATATAGTCTACTCTGCCTTCTATCGTTTTATAATAAGCTTCTGCCTCCAGTGAATAATTGTTATTTCTAAAGTTCTTG
>JAKSDI010000227.1 GCA_022360175.1 Chitinophagales bacterium | reverse complement strand
TAACTGCTAACTGCTAACTGCTAACTGCTAACTGCTAACTGCTAACTGCTAACTGCTAACTGCTAACTGCTAACTGCTAACTGCTAACTGCTAACTGCTAACTGCTAACTGCTAACTGCTAACTGCTAACTGAATTAATCTATCTTAAAATCAACAATCATATAACCAGGCCGGTTTTCTTCAGTAGTTATATCAATAGTATAGGTGTAGAGCCCATTGTTAAATCGCTCTTCACCAACATAGTCTATAGGCTGTAAGGTTAGAGTATCCAATCCGATAACTGCTTGAATAAAAGCATATCGATATAGATAGTCAAAAGTTTTATAATTGGAAGTTTCTCCTGATTTGACGTGTTCATATATCTGCCGTCCTCCTTCACCCGGTTCTACGATAACTTTATCCAGGGTATAAGGGCTTCTATTATCTAACCTTAATTGTGCTATTCCTTCAGAAACACTATCATCTGCTTTTTCACAGGCTATAATGAATAATAACAAAACGAGTAAAAAACCAAGGATTGGTGATTTCATAGTACACTAGTTAAAATGACTGGGACATGATTATTTGTTAGAGGTAATTTACAATGTTTGTTGTTTCATTAAAAGAATATCAGCTATCAAGTTAGTCCTGTAGCTACCAGCAGACAGATTTTAGTCCTCATTTAGTTGATATATATCCTTCAGGTTTCTGGCAAGATTATCATAATCAAGTCCATATCCAATGACAAATTTATCTGGTATATCAAAACCCAGATAATCTATTGCTACTTCATGAGTACGTGCTTCGGGCTTGGACAATAGGCTGGCTATATGTATAGTGGAAGGCCCCAATTTATGGAGCTGTGGCATCAACTCAGACATCGTTTTCCCTGTGTCAATGATGTCTTCTACAATAATGATTGCTCTTCCTTCAATATTTTCTGCCAGTCCAACAAGTGACTTGACTTTACCACTGGATTGAGTCCCTTCATAAGAAGATAGCTTGACGAAGGTAATCTCACTATCAATTGGGCAGGCTCTTATCAAATCAGCAGCAAACATAAAAGAACCATTAAGTACTGCAATAAAAAGGGGGCAGTTGTTCTGATGATCCTTTGCAATCTGCCGTCCTAGTTCTTGAACACGTTGACGAATTTTTTCTTCAGAGATGTATAATTTAAAAGGGCGCCCATGGCAAAAAGTGATATCACTCATTATCTAGTTTCGTTATTTTAATCCATATTTATCTAATAGATATACCAGGCTGGTCATTGCTGCAGCTCCCAACTCCAACTCTCTTTTATTGACTACATCCAACCCATCTATTGGTGTGTGATGATAATCAAAGTAGCGCTGGCTATCAGGCTCCAGGCCAAATAATAAACCTTGTTGTTCTTTTAATCCAGAAATATCTGCACCGCTACCTCCTTTGCGAATGGCAAGCCCGTATGCTTCTAGCAAAGGTAGCCATTCAATTACTTGTTTGAAGTATTTATTAAAGATATCATCATGGCCATCGACGGTAAATCCTTTTGGTGTAAAGCCACCGCGATCGGATTCTATAGCTGCAAGATGAAATTCCTTTTTACCATTTGACCATTTCCAGTATGCTCTGCCTCCACGAAGCCCATTTTCTTCATTCATAAAAAGGACACAACGGATAGTGCGTTTAGGACGATAATTTAGGCGTTGTATTAAATGGATAACTTCCATAGAATGAACACATCCGGAGCCATCATCATGGGCACCTGTTCCTACATCCCAGGAATCAAGATGGCCTCCCACCAAAATAATCTCGTCTGGATAGTCGCTACCTTTGATTTCAGCAATAACATTAAAAGACTCTACTTCTGGCAGCATTTCGCAGGTTGAGCGCATGAATAAACGTATCGGCTCCTCTTGAAGAAGACGACTTAGTAGCTCTGCATCATTCGTGCTGATAGCAAATGCAGGAATAGGAGTTGTTTCATTATCATAAACAGTTGAACCTGTATGTGGTATATCATCCTGGCGAGTTGTGAGAGAACGGACCACTACCCCTACTGCCCCATGTTTAGCTGCACGGGAAGCGCCCCATACTCGTGGACCAGCAGCTTTGCCATAGGCTGAAAAGGTATTGAGTTGAGTGGGGTCCATAGGATTGTTGAAAAATACGATTTTTCCATTTAGTTGAGGGCCTAAACTATCTACCTCTTCCAGGTCGCTTAATTCTATTACTTCTGCAGTAATACCATTAGCGCCTGTACCCACTGAATTACCAAGAGCAAGGCCGTTTAATGAAATGGTACCCATCTTCAGTGAATTGACTACTCTTATCTGTTCTTTTTCTCCCCGTACCCAATGTGGAACCATACATGGCTGCAGCCAAACGGAATCGACTATTGATAGGGTATCTAAAACTTGTTTGGTGTATTCAACTGCAGCAGCAGCTTGTGGAGAACCTGCCAGGCGCCCTCCAATGCGCTGTGTAAGATAATTTAGCCAGTCATAAGATTTTCCTTCTGTTAATGCTTCATCATAAATTTGACGAATGAAAAAAGCATCTTCTTTTTGACTGTCCTGGGCAAGTAGTAAGCTTGGAAATAAAAAAAAGAATAACAGGAAACGTCTCATACTTTTTATTTTATCATGTAAATATCACAAAAGAACACTGTTTATTGCTTTTAAATGGCTGAAGGGTAATAGTTGTGGATAATATTGAAAAAAATTACCAGCGCTCAAAATAGAACTTTTTTCGGTTGATACTGATTTGCCAAAATTAAATTTCCTGCAGAGGGAACTAATAATCTATCTGCTCTATTTTATAAGTATTGAGCCTATGCTTTGGTAGCCCATGTTTTTAGCAAACTAGTATTTTTAGAAAAAAAACCTTACTTTAGTATAGTTGTTTGAAAAAAAACTTTGATTTTTTAATGATTTTGTAATTGTATTTTTTACACAAAGTCATTATCTTTGTATTATAAGCTGAAAATAATTAACGTTATATAAAGATATAATTTGGTTTTATTTGGTTAGGGCTGAGGTAGTACTGTGGTAGTACTACCTCTTTTTTGTTTAGAACATGAACTTGTTTAGATTTATAGAACATCCGCCTCAGCCCTGTAGGCAACTCCTCCGAGGGAGCACAGCACTTACTTATACCTCTCCCAGGTGGGTCGTATGATTGGAAGGGTCAGCTAAAGGCCGGGGGAGGAGTGGGTATCAAGATGCTAAAAAAGATAATTGAGTATTCTGGTTTTTATTGTCTTAATGAGAAAAGCTTCGAGATGCTAACATATCATCTCTTAACCTACTTCATACGCTTATTATTCTAGAAATTGGGCATCAATTGCAACTGCAGTGGTATCAGATAAGACGGTTGATTGAGCGCTGACTAACTGGTATCCTTTGCCTGGCCAATAATTCATCTCTTTATAGACATTAGCTACTAAACTTTCAGTAATTGCCTTTACGTAAATATGGTTTATATTATCATTGGTAAATGATATCTCCAATAGATTGGTTTTCAGGCTAGGATCAATTGCTTGATAACTAATTTTAGCAATAATTCCTTGTTCATAAAGCGTATCAGCTTCGTATTTGTCTGTCCATGCCGCCTTGTTAATATCTGCTTGGGAAAAAACAGATAGTTCTTTTTTATAATCTAACGAACCAAACTGTTTGACTTCAGTTTTGTCACGTAGTTGAATGCTTTTTTCTATTCGTGGCTGTTGTTCATTCAGCTTCGTAATTTCTCCTTCTATGTAAGATTTAAGGTCGAAGAAATAATCCTGTTTTAAATCGTTTGGTGTTTCTGCTGTTTCTGTTTGACAGGCAGAAAAAAAGATCATTAAAGTAAGCGTTATTGTCAGGCGCATTGGATAGCACTTAAATAGGTCAGCGAATTTATCCATCAAAGTGAGGATGTATGGTTTACTTAGATGTTAACCGCTATTAGGATGGAAAGTTTTGTAGATATAGATTGATGCGAAACGCAAAATATCAGTACAACAAACCCGATTCAATGTCCTAAGTTGATTTTCGTACTTAATAAACGCTACTCTCTGAAGAACTGTCCTGCACTCCACTCTTTAAAGCACCCTACCAACTGTCAATTGCCCACTGCCCACTGAATACTGCCAACTGAACACTGCCCCCTGAACACTGCCCCCTGAACACTGCTCACTGAACACTGCTCACTGAACACTGCTCACTGAACACTGCCCACTGAACACTGCCAACTGAATACTGCCAACTGAACACTGCCAACTGAACACTGCCAACTGAACACTACTCAACAATCACCTCTCCGTCCATTTCTTGTGGTATATCAATGCCCATGATAGTCAAAATAGAGGGCGCAATATCTCCCAATTTACCGTTCCGAATAGAAGTACCTGTTGGATTAGGGCTGATATAAAATACAGGTACTGGATTTGTTGTATGAGCTGTATGAGGAGAGCCATCTTCATTGATCATGAAGTCAGAATTGCCATGATCAGCAATTACGATGGCTTTGTAGTTGTGTGCTAGTGCTTTATTCAGTAATTGCTTCAAACAGGTATCTACTGTATTAGCGGCTTTTTTTGCTGCTTCAAAATCTCCAGTATGCCCTACCATATCTGTATTGGCATAGTTGAGGCAAATGAAATCAGGTTGATGTTCATCAATATTGTTAGTGATGGCATCTGTTACTTCCACCGCACTCATTTCTGGCTGGAGGTCATAAGTAGCTACTTTGGGAGAAGGAACCATTATGCGGTGTTCTCTTTCAAATGTTTCTTCACGTCCTCCATTGAAGAAGAAGGTGACATGAGGATATTTTTCTGTTTCGGCAATACGCGTTTGTGTTTTTCCTGCATTAGCGAGTACTTCGCCTAGTGTATTACTCAAGTTATTTTTAGTAAATAAGATATGAAGCCCTTCAAAAGACTCATTATAACGAGTCATAGTTACGAAGTAGAGCGGAATGGTTTCCATGCCTTCTTCAGGCATATTTTCTTGCGTGAGCACCTGTGTAATTTGCCGAGGGCGATCAGTACGGAAGTTGAAAAATACAACGGCATCCCCTTCTACGATGGTAGCTATTGTTTGACCATTGCTATCAGTACAGATCATGGGCTCCAGAAATTCATCTGTTTCTCCCTTATTGTAACGTTCTTGTATGCTTTGTAAGGCATTAGAAGTAGTTTCGCCTATACCTTTTACCATTAGGTCATAAGCTTTTTTAGTACGTTGCCAGCGCTTATCACGGTCCATCGCATAGTAGCGGCCTATAACAGATGCTAATTTGACTGGACTGTCCTGAATATGGTTTAACACTGCTTCCAGATAGGCTTTACCGCTTTTAGGATCTGTATCTCGCCCATCAGTAAAAGCGTGGATGTATATTTTTTCTAAACCATTCTCCACGGCAATATCACAAAGAGCCATAAGATGTGTATGATGAGAATGCACTCCGCCATCTGAAACCAATCCCATTAAATGCAAGGCTTTGTCATTTACTTTGGCATACTCGATCGCTTTCAATAACTCCCTATTTTGATGTAAATCACGATCGCGAATAGATTTATTAATGCGTGCTAACTCCTGATATACAACACGGCCAGCACCAATATTGAGGTGCCCCACTTCAGAATTTCCCATCTGTCCTTCTGGTAAACCCACTGCTTCACCATAAGTAACCAATTCTGCATTGGGATATTTATCGTAAAGGCTATCTACAAAAGGAGTTTCAGCCTGAGCAATTGCACTAACTTCGGGCTTAGGACCATGTCCCCAACCATCAAGAATGACGAGTAATAAACGTTGATTTTCCATGGGGCAAATGTAAGGAATGAATGACAAATAATCCAGCTCAATAAGTTGTGAATATAGTTCGTCTTGGGTAGGTTTTACGATATGTAAATCAGCTTGTTTTTTTGTTTATAGCACTCAATTTTTGATTTTGTAACGTAATTTTTCTGCTATTCTCATTATTTTTGACACGGGTGGATTCCAGTTTTTTGGCCTACTCAAATCGCTTTAATGTTATAATATCAGCTCAATTATATGAGCTTGTTTATAGTGACAAACAAGATGTTTTGTCGTCAATAAATGTGATGTAGGCTGTAGTCCTCTTATCATTCTTATATATGACAACTTCATAATCAAAAAACCAAGATCAAACATGCATTGGTGGGTGAATTTCATGAAATTGCATACTCGTAAAATTTGTGGTTATTGTTACTGGATTTCCTTACTGCTGATAGCATCGCCTATTATTGTTGCCTCTGCCAGTACTACGAATTCAATAAGCCAGGTACAACTAGTCTTGGAAGACATGAATAAAACCTACCCTGACTTGGTGGGATTCATTCCGGAAACGAATCGTTATTATCTTTTTTATCCTAAAAAAGATGCTGTTCCAATGTCAGAATTGCAGCGTATTCAGGATGCTTTCTTTGCAGATATTAGGGAAGTTTGTCAAAATTATAGCCGTTTATATTTAGCAGATTGGAGAGCATTAGCCAGTAAGGCTGCCAGAGAATCTTTTTGGGGGACCTCCTACCTCTGCAATCGTACGTTCAACTATTTTGGTATTCGCTTGAAAGCTAAACCCTGGATTTGTCAATCATTCATGATTTGCGAAACCTTTGCAAAAAATGATCCTTATCCCGCACACTTTTCGGTATTTCCAGATTTTGAAACTTGCCTTTGGATTTTCATACATACGATATATAGCGACCATTTTTTAGAAAGATTACCAGATATGGGAGCAAGAGTGGAGGAAGTTATTGAGTTCGAACGAGCCAATGGTATCCATTATTGGGAAAAGACAGCATATGGAATTACCTATGGAAATCAAATTCAAGGTGTCACCTATACTGCCAATGAAATGATATATACCTGGAGTGGGCACGAGATTAATAATCTTTGCGTAAATTGTACAAGAGAAAGTGATCAACGCTGGATTCACAAATTGATACTGGCAGATGTACGGTCCAGAAAATGAGACAATTACTAAGGGAAGGCAATTTTTCTTAACCAGCCATCGTTTTGAACTCATTAATAGGAAACGTTGGTTTAAAAGTGACGTGATATAATAGATTACGTCTAAAGGCTAAATCCTTATGATTATGAAAAATCTATTGGTTCTAATGCTTATGGTTCCTTCCTTTTTAGGGACAACAGAAGCCAATTTGAGCGGTATCACTAAAGCTATCGGTAGTGGAGATGCTCAGGCTTTAGGCCAGTATTTTGATGATTCTATAGAGATCGGCATTCTGGGGAATGAAGGTTTTTATGGGAAATCAAAGGCCATCTCTATGGTACAGGGTTTCTTTAGTAAATACCGGCCTACGGCATTTAGCCAGGTCCATAAAGGTGCCCCTCCAAGTAAAGACTCGCAATACTGTATCGGCAATTTGACTGCTGGTGGCCAATCATTCCGAGTGTATATCTACATGAAGATGAGTGGTGGTAAAACCGTCATTCAAGAGCTGAAATTTGATAAAGAATAGAGAAAAACTACACTGTATATAGAAGGGCTGCTTACTTAAGCGGCCCTTTTTTGTTTTCTAAAACGCCGATCCCAAATAATGCAAAATCATACTTAACCGGATCTTCAGGATCAAACTTTCGTAAACTTTGACTTAATTCCAATACCGTTTTCCAATCTGTTTGCTTGCGTGTTATCAAGTTTAGCCTACGAGCTACTCTGTCTACATGAACATCTAGAGGTATCAGCAGTTGTCGAGGGTGTATGTTATGCCATAATCCAAAATCTACTCCCTTATTATCCTTGCGTACCATCCATCGCAGAAACATGTTCAGGCGTTTACAGGTAGATTTACGCTCAGGAGTAGCAATGTGTTTTCGAGTCCGTTGCGGAGCATAAGGCAAATCAAAAAACTGACGATGGAAACCGATAAGAGCAGGGCCTATATGTTCATCTTGATCGTTTATATAGTTGGAAAATGCACTTTCCAGGCTTTCGTGTTTTTGGTAATATTGTTGCAAAAACTCTAAAAAATAAAGTGTATCTGTTGATTGAAAAGTACGATGCTTAAAATCTAATAAATGCTCTCTATCTTTTTCACTATGGTTGACGATGAAATCATAAGGAGCATCATCCATAAGCCTGGAAAGCTCTGTCGCTTTATTGATAATGGTTTTTCGTTGCCCCCAGGCCAGCATCGCTGTCCAAAAACCCATGATCTCTATGTCTTGCAATCGGCTATATCTATGTGGAATACTAATAGGATCATCTTTGATAAATCCGGCTTGATTGAATTTATCTACTGACTCGTCTAGTAATTGTTTGAGATCTGACTGTTTCATAAGTATTAGGGAAGAGAAGGAGTGATTGGTGAAAGGTGATTAGTAGAACTTCAATGAATATTTTTTACTTCCTCGCCAGGCTGGCTGGATGTATTCTACCCTCAAACATGCTTTCACCTTTCGATTTTACTTAAGTTTTTTATACATCTTAAGATTCAAGAACCCTAGTTTGTTGAAAAAGTGGCTAACCGAAACACGCAAAACTCCCAGGCCGTATTTCATACTCCGAGAAAAATTAATGGAAGAAGCTTCTTCAAAATATTTGGTAGGGCAAGTAACCTCTGCAATATGAAAACCTGAATATATAATTTGCGAAAGCATCTCATTATCAAAAACAAAGTCATCAGAGTTCGCATTGAAATTGATTGTTTCCAATACTTCTTTGCTGAAGGCACGATATCCTGTATGATACTCTGAAAGCTTATAATTGATGAGTATATTTTGCGAAAGCGTCAAAAAGCGGTTGGCAAAATATTTATAAAGAGGCATTCCTCCTGCAAGTGCTCCTTTTCCAAGTATTCTTGAGCCTAATACTACCGGGTATAATTCATCTCCTATGATATTAACCATAGCAGGAATCAGTTTCGGAGTATATTGATAATCGGGGTGGAGCATAATCACAATATCTCCTCCCAATTCCAGTGCTTTATTGTATAGTGACTTTTGATTGCCACCATAACCCTTATTCTTTTCGTGTGTAATGACATGTTGAATGCCAATGTTTTTTGCCAGATCAGAAGTATTATCACTACTGGCATCGTCGCAAAGCACTACTTCGTCAACTAAATCAAAAGGAATTTCCTTATAAGTTTTTTCTAGCGTCAAAGCTGCATTATAAGCAGGGAGTACGACGATTACTTTTTTACCGTTATACATGGATCTAAAATTGTGGCGCAAAGATAAGAAATGCAGTGAAAGTTCAAGAGCAAGAATCAAGCTCAAATTCAAGATATTGTAAAGAATGTTTGTCCTTCCGTTGAACTTGAAAAATGCAAGCTCAAATTTTCTTAATTGCGTATACGTTTTTGAATCTTAAATTGGTCAAGTCCAGGATCAGGAAATTGTAAACTACGCTTACGGTTTGTACTGAATCATGGTTCTCCCAACTTTTTTCTGAAAAGGCTGTTAGACGATCAAAACGCTTTCTAAAATGAAAAAAGCACTTATTGTAATTGGAGTCATAATAGGAGTATTGATTATTGGTGGCCTAATAGCGGGTTGGATGTTGCACGATCCTCGTCCGACAGGTAAGACAGGCCCTGCGGCAGATGAATTGGCACATAAAATGATGACTTCGGTTAATAAAGCAGCTTGGGATACAACCACTTTTGTGAAATGGACATTTCCTGGTGGGCATCACTTTCTTTGGGATAAAAAAAGGGATATGATAGAAGTAAGGTGGAATGAAAACAGGGTGATTATCCGTGATAATGGACATTTAGTGAAGGCATGGCAGATGGAGAATGAAGTGGATGGAGATACTGCTGAAAAATTGAAGGAAAAAGCCTGGTCGTTTTTCTGTAATGACTCCTTTTGGTTAAATGCAGTTGTTAAAGCTTTTGACCCTGGAACAGAAAGGGCAATCGTGACACAGGATGATGGAACCGAAGCACTACTCGTGACATACAATAGTGGCGGCGTTACTCCGGGCGATGCTTATTTATGGGAGTTAGGGGATGATAACAAACCCTATGCATGGCGAATGTGGGTAAACATTATTCCAACAGGAGGATTAGCGGTGAGCTGGGAAGACTGGATTGAGCTTTCTACCGGTGCTCTAATATCCACCAGGCACGATTGGGGAACCTTCGAATCCAATATGGAAAATGTGGCGGGGGGCAACACTTTATCCAGTGTTGGTTTGAGTGAAGATCCTTTTGCAAATCTGGACTAGTTTCGATATGGTACTTAACATTGTTTCTTTGTATTGTTCCTAATTTTTATGTAGTTTTATAGAAAATACAAAAGCAGCCTCAAAAGAATGCTAAGGCTCTCTTATTCTACAGTATATCGTCATCTTAAGATAACTCACAAAGAGATATGACAATATTTCTTCATGAACTATGAAGAACAAAATTGACGTGCTATTATTTCTCAATTCTAAAACTACATATTATGACTTCAAGTCGCTCTGTTAACGCGTATACTCAATGCTTTCTTAATCAGCAATTAGATGTTTTCAAGATTCGAGTTTCATCAATTGCTGGTCTCATTGTTTTAATGTTTACATTTCTATTATTACCAAATCAATCAATTGCGCAACTCTTTACATGTGGTAATGAATCAGAGTCTATTCAGGCAGACAACCCTTTACCATCAGATGATTGTTTTTTACCTAATACAGGAGGAGTTGTGGGAAATCATCCTGATTTTCTCGCTGACTATTATCCAGATAATGATACACCTATTAAAAGAATAAAAGTGAAAATATGGATAATGCAGTTTGCTGAAAACGATCCTAGAAACTTTATTGATATTCCTGAACATCGAAATTACTGGATGTCTATCATAAGCTGGGCTAATACTTATTTGAGTAATTTACATCCCGCTCATTATGGTAGTTCAACGCCAACTCCATACCCTACTGGGCAACCACATATTTCAGATTCTAAATTTCGCCTTGAATTAGAAGAAGATAATATAAATTTTGTTGTTGATCCTTTAGGTTGGTCCAATAGCAATAGCACTTGTAGTTCTTATTGCTATAACGAATACGGAAAAGATGATTGCTTTTACGATATTTTTGTCATAGGGCCGGGAACTTCTTCTGGTTGTGCTCCTGGTTTCGGACCCCACTTTCAGGTAGTTTCGAACTATTGGCAATATTATCAGGAATGTACAACACCTCCTTTTGACTGTAATGTAAATCAAACTCACAAGGCTAAGAATATATTACATGAACTTGGACATAATTTTGGATTAAAACACTCGTGGGACGGACAATTCGGAGATATCTTATGCCCCCACTGTGCTGGTGATAAAACAGGTAGTTGTGCTGACCCAAATGAGTGTTCTCCTGCTTGTTATCCTTCTCAGGATGCATTGTGTTTAAATAATATTATGGCATATACGCAACAGGAAAAAAGAAACTTCACACCACTCCAATTAGCAGCAATGCATGTGAAAGGATTTACCAAAGAAAGGGTGCAGTATCTTGATCTGAATTTTGACCCATCTGCTACTATATCAATTACAGGTAGTGAAGTCTGGGAAACAGCCAGAATAATTGAGAGAGATATTATCGTGCCAAATAGTGCCAGTTTGACTGTGAAATGTAAATTGATTATGGCTCCTGGTGCTACAATACAAGTTGAAAAAGGAGGAGAATTAATCGTAGATAATGGTCATATAACAACTACCTCCCCGAAGTGTGGTGAGTATTGGGGAGGGATTATAGCAGAAGGTGATGGAGGGGCGAATTTTCTTTTAAGCCAAGGGAAAGTCGTTTTGAAAAATGATGCATTGATTGAATATGCTTACACGGGAATTCAATTATCAAAAGGAGCTGGTTTATATGCAGAAGATAGCGAAATAAAAGATTGTAAATATGGAGTCTATTTCCATCCTTATATAAATCCGGTGTATGATAATTATAATCCAAGTAGGCTCAAGAACTGTACTTTTAGGATCACAGAGGAACATATGCTTGGTGTAGAACCCTTATTATCACTGCGAGGAGTAAAAAATCTTAAGATAGATTACTGTCGTTTTATTGATGATCGTAAAGAATATATAGATGTACCTTATTATTACAATTTAGTAAGTACAGGTATAGTAGCATTGAACGCTTCCTTTACCGTCTCTGGTGCTAACACATTGTTTTCTGGCTTATTAAAAGGGGTAGAAGTGGGAGTCAGTGGTACAGCTAGAAACTATACAGTGAAAGATGCCACCTTTAAAAATTGTTTCTTAGGAATAATCAGCAGAAGCGTTAATAATTTTACCATACGGGACAATATTTTTGAGATAGGTGAATATGATTTGTCTCCGATCCCACAAGATGATAATACACCGCCAACCTTTATTGAAGGGATGGGGATAAGCCTTCAATCCGGAAGTGGATTTACTATAAAAGGTAATTTATTTGATGGCATATCTTGGAGTAATACAACAGGTATTTTTGTGACCAATTCAGGAAATGAGGCTAATATTATAGAAAAAAACACTTTTAAGGAACTTACATTTGGGAATTGGGTGCAAGGATATAATGGTGGCAGCTTATTAGGTGGTTTGGAATATCATTGCAATAAGGTAGCAGGTTTGGATGCATATACGAATTACGATTATTTTGTAGAAGATGGAGGGAGTATTGGCCGTCTTCAAGGAAGGACTAACTTGGCAGCAGGAAATACTTTCCATCAAGGAAATTCCATACCAGGCAGCGACTTTAGAAATGCTTCTACTACTAATGAAGTCGAATATTTCTATTATTTTGAGCAAGGAGAAGTCGAATATGAAGAACCGATTTCCACTTTGAACGTGGAAAAAATACAAGTATTAGCACCTAATGGAAATTGTTTAAGTAATAGTGGAGATCATGAAGAACAACTAAGTGAAGAAGAGTACCTGTATTACAAAAATCTATTTGATACAGCAAAATCAACTTTTGGAAATCAATTGACTTACTATCGTTCAGTCTTAGATGGAGGAAACAGCATTCAGTTAGTCGACCGGATCAACAATCCTACAGACATGAATGCTTTACTAGTTGATTTACAGGATATCAGTCCATATTTATCCTATGAGGTATTGCAGTCTATTGTGCAGCAAAGTAGTATTTCAATATCAAATGTAATTGCATTTGCAGTGGCAAACCCGGAAGTTTTACGTAGTTCTGATCTTATGGAATATCTCCAGATGCAGCGTACATTGAGCAATAACCAAATTTCTTTATTAGAGCAGGCTGCTAATAATAGCTATACAGTGAGACATGAAGTAGAGCGGCAGTTGTACAGCTATTATGCCAGTATGCAACATGCTGGGCATACCCTCATTATAGATGTTCTGGCTGACTCCGGGGATGCTATTGATATGGCAACTTTTAAAAACCGTCTTGATCTTCAGGATGGTTTGTCCAGTGATTATAATAAAGTAGAACTACATTATGAGTTGGGAGAGATGAGCCAGGCAACTACTTTATTACAGGATATTGAAACAGATAGAATTAAACCAGGATACCTTCAGAGTGAATATGACAATTATGAAATCCTCAAAAATATGCATACTCAACTTTTGACAGCAGGTGAAGGATGGAATGATTTAGATATGATAGAAATTAATCAGTTGGAATTATTAGCACTGCAAAAACAAGAACGGGCAGGAGCACAGGCCCGACAGATATTGAATATGCTGTATGGTTATGAATACTTAAACCTTCCAGTCTTGACAGTAGAAGGGGAAGCCCAGGCTGCTGAAGGCGAAAGCCTTCTGACAGAGCAGGGTTTAAGCATAAATAATTCAACAGATGCTTTTTTGAAAGCAATGCCAAATCCAGCTAGTTATCAAGTGAAATTTAATTATGCAGTAGATGTCAATACACCTTTTGTTATGCTACAAATGCTAGATTTTACTGGCAAACCAGTACTTAAGAAGCGCCTGATAGGAGCAATGGGTGAATATAGCTGGAATATACCTACATCTCTTCCAGGAGGAGTGTATTTATATACTTTAAATTACGGAGAACAGCAATTGCCTATGCAGCGATTGGTGCTATTGAAATGATTCTTTCTTGGGAAGCCTTGTCTGTTGTTATACAGGCAGGGTTTCTAACAATCCAAAACATCATGCAGAAATACGTACTATTGTTTTTCCTATTCACATTAGCCTGTACTTCTGTTCGGACGCAAAACACCTTTTCTCGCCGTTATGATTTTGATTTTTCGGCAGTAGTGTTTAATGGCTTAGCCCTAAAAGGAGACACCGTTTTAGTGAGTGGCATTTTAGGCGATTCAATTTTTCCTTATCGAACAGGTAGTTTCATGGCTATGTTAGACAGTACAGGGGAGTTGCTAAATATAGATGTAAACCTAGCAGAAACAGGTACTTTTGAGCTATGGGGCAATGCATTGGTCAAAACAGAAGGTGGATATCTAGCGGTAGGTTATGCAGTAGATTCTTCCTGGAATGGTTTACTTGTAAAGTATTCTGAAGAAGGAGAAAAGATATGGGAAAAACGTTATCCTGGTTTTTGGGAAAATCACGACTTTTTCCGATTTACAGATGTGTTTTTAGTGAATGAAAATATTTATATAACTGCAATAGATTCCAGAAATGATGTAGGCCCATATTTATCTGTTGGTGTGCTAGGTATTATGTCTCCAGACGGAGAATTATTATCTTATGAAACTTATGGACATACTCCCTGGACTAATCACATCGAATGTATAGTTAAACAAAATGAGAATGAATATATTTTGGGAGGAGCTAGAAACATGTTTTACATCCAGTCGCAGGATTTTGATACCCAATGCCAGATATATGGAGTAGATTCAACCGGTCATGAATTATGGGTATGGCGTTCTCCTCCTGATAAATTGTACAAATATGCAAATAGTATAGTACCCACACCAGATGGCGGGCAGATAGTAGCCTCTGCTATAGGAACGTTGATATGGGTCAATTCCAGCAACGATGATATCTATTGGGATTGTATACTATTTAAGTTAAATAGCAATCATGAACAGGAATGGGTACGTCCTTTTAGAATGGGGCTGGCGATGGAGGATACAGAATTTCATAAAGTGATTGCCTGTCCGGATAATTCCGGTTATTTGGCAGCAGGTATTCAAGGAGTGGAATATATTGAAGGAGGGAATATTAATGAAGAGAATGCCTGGGATATAGGAGGCTATTTGGGGAAGGTATCACCAGAAGGAGATAGTTTGTGGGATCGCCTAATTTTGCACCCTAGTCTGCCTACTTTTTCCGAGTATCACAATATTTATGATATAAAGGCAGCATCAGATGGAGGGTATTATTTGATTGGACAATCACGTTCTGTTGGTACAGAACCAAGTCAGCAAGGCTGGCTGGTAAAGGTAGATGAATATGGTTGCCTTGTTCCTGGTTGTCACTTACTGGATAGTACAGAAGAGGTAGAACCAGAAGAGGAACTACCTTTGCTTCTTTACCCTAATCCTGTCTCGGATATACTCAATGTATATATAGGACCAGTAAATTTGCCTACGGATACTTATATGCGTGTAATAGACATGAAAGGAAAGGTACATTTACAACGTCCAATAGCCTTATCAGAAGCTACTTATATGCTGAGCATCAATAGGTTGCCAATAGGTACTTATATGTTACAATTATACAATAAAACTAAAGAGGTATTAATAAGTAAGCAGTTTATAAAAGTGGAATGATTTCTTACAACAAAGCCTGCAATTCTTCTTTCACAAAAGCTCCCAATTGGCTTACATACTCTCTGGAGAAGTTAAACTCTATGCCTGCCGTTTGATAAATTTCACGAACATTGCGAGTATAACCTAACTTCATTGCTCCAAGGAAATTGCTAACAGCTTCATCAGGGTTTTCACGATACTTTTTCCACAAAGCGATCGCTCCTAGTTGCGCCATACCATATTCTATATAGTAGAAAGGTACCTCAAAAATATGAAGCTGCTTGTGCCATAGATGTTCAGCGTAGTGCTCTAGCTCAGAATGGTCAACCTCATCGCTATTGAATTCGCGCATGATGCGGAGCCAGTTTTCTTTGCGTTCTTCCTGATCTTGTTCAGGATGCGTATAAATCCAGTGTTGGAATTTATCAATGGTAGCAATCCAGGGTAATACCTTTAGCACGTATTCCAGTTGGGCTATTTTAGCACGGCGGAGATCTTCAGGGTTTTCAAAGAATATATCCCAATGCTCCATAGTGAGTAGCTCCATACCCATTGCTGCCAGTTCTGCTACTTCAGAAGGTACGCGCTTAGCCGTTTTGAGCTTGTAATCCCTTGTTAGGTAAGAATGTACGGCATGCCCTCCTTCGTGCATTAACGTACGCATATCACTTAAAGAAGTCGTTGCATTCATGAAAATGAAAGGTAGGCCGCTTATATGTAAAGGCATATTATAGCCACCTGGTCGTTTACCCTGGCGAGAGTCCAGATCGAGGTGCCCTTTTTGGCGCATTAAGCGCAGCGTCCTTCCAAATTCAGGATGTACCCGATTTAGGCAAATGATCGATTTATCAACCAGATCATCAATATTTTCAAATGGGCTTAATGGATCACTCCCGGAAGGATCTACAAATAAATCCCATGGGCGTAATTGCTCCAGTTGCAGGCTTTGCTGCCTATGGCGGTTTAATTCATTGATTAGTGGAACAATTTCCGTTTTTATAGAATCATGGAAATCACAACAATCCTGAACCTCATAATCAAAACGGCCTAATGCACGGAATTTAAAATCACGGAAGTTTTCGAATCCAGAATTGATGGCCATTTGATGGCGCATTTTCAATAGTTCATCAAAAAGGTCTTCCAGGTGAGTAGTATCTTGTAATAGGCGTTGGTGAATTTTGTGATAAACAGCTTCTCTATAGTCACGATCGGTAGCTTCCAGGAGTGAACTGGCTTTTTGCAAGGTCATTTGCTTACCATCTACTCCGATAGTCATTTCAGAAAAAATCTTGACATATTCTTTAGATTTTAACTGAATACTGGTAGCCAAAGGAATGTTTTCCTGGCGGAATAGCTGCACAGCATTACGGATACTACGAAGGTGAATATAGTATTTGGAAGGATCGAGTTCTGTAATGAAAGAACATTCTACAAGTTTACGATCCAACTCATTTTCGAAAGAAGTGATTTTAGGAGCCAACTTTTGGACGGCATATTGATAAAGTTCTTCTGCTCTTTCGTCAGAACTGTCTACTGTCACATTTATATAACGCCAGGAGAAAGCTTCACTTACCACTGCATCCATTTCGCCCTTGTCTTTTAGCCATTGTTCCAACTCCTCGCGACTGCAAATGGGGCGATTAAGTAATTCATTGTAATAAGGCTTAAGCCTTGACCATGTGGTTACTTTAAATTCTCTCGGTACGAATGTTCTTTCCTCCTCCCTTAAAATAGTGGCCGTTTTGAGATTCATGAGATGATATTTCTTTATTTTGTTACCTGCTGCTTCATAACAGGTAAAGCTCAAACGGAAAATAATTTTCAGCCTGCAATTATGTACGAGGCTTTTTTATTTATGTTACTTCTCATGAGCTTTTTTCGGCCAGGAAGATTTATTCTTCTTCTTCAGCCGATGGCTGCTCTGTGTCGTCTTCTATAGTTAATAGGTCACTTTCCTGTAAATAGTTAAACCATTTAATGACCTTTTTTATATCACCCGTGAAAACGCGGTCGCGATCATAATTTGGAAGCACATCTGCAAAATACTCATGGAGTTCATTACTCGAAGCACTCGTACTAGGAGCAGGATTGTCTTCCAATTGTTGGTGCATGTTTCTAAAAACATTCTTTAACTCAGTAGAATCGCCATCATCTGTATAGATTGCAATAGACTCTAAAGGAGTAAATTGATGCTTGCGAGCAGAAGCAAAACGACGCTTCCCGGTCTTGATATCTTCAACAATCAGTCCGTTACTTCTATTAGCAGCCATGCGGAATAATCCAGAAAGGCCACTTACGGCAATCAAATTTTCAAGCTTCATAGTTTAGTCACCATTTCATTATCAAAGGGGGCAAATTTAAGCATAATGATTTATGTGCCTATTGCTTAGTGAATTTTTCTTTGAAAATACTGCACTTAAATCTCTGAGATATCAGCAAGGCTGGTGACAAACAGGGGGTAGGAATGATTTTTGGGGATTAGTTGAAGGGGGGTAAACTCTTAGTTCAAAGTTACAGAGAAATAATTTGATGTGCAAGAAAAAGCGCCTCTATTAGCGATACACGTTCCATATCGTGGTAGAATAGCTTAGTAATGGAATAGGAAGAATGTTGGTGTTTCGGTCTATAGTACCAAGAGGGAAGGCCAATTGGAAGGAACTATGAGGCCGGTGTATTTTTATCCCTATCGTGCCTATGCTTGCATCATACTGAGGAAAAACCCATGCTTCTCCTACCGCAGATAACCAGCGAGCTACTCGATAACTACTGCCTATAAAAAACGCAGGACGAGTTGACCACCTTTGATTGGCGTAGCCGTAGGCAAAGCCCACAGTGAGATTGCGATCTCGGGTTCCTAAAGTACCTAATCCATATACTAGTGCTGCATCCAGAATAGGGCCATCTGTTTCGTCCAGCACGTAATCAGGAAGGCTTAATATAAATGCTCCAGCAGCAAATTGTATTCCAGGCATTGTTGGAGCAGGAATACTGTACTTAGGGCTTAATGCTAGTATAGGAGGGAAATTATTATCCCCCAATTGACTAAATATGGAAGCAGCATCAAAGGACAGGCCTATGGACATACGGCTAGATACTCCATAGGCAACCTGATTGAAATTTAACCAGTCGTTGCGATAAAATATATCCCCTTTGGGAAGCGTAAAAGCATTAGGCAGGGAGTAGTAGTAATGATTGTTGACGCCCGTGGGCCAATATTTACCATTAAAGAAACGGCCGGCTTGCAAATGTCTTATCCTTTTAATTTCACTTCTCCAAAAAGGCAATTCTCCTACCTGGATATGGTTGATGATTAGGAAGCTATCATTTTCTTCTAAAAAAAAACCAATAAAATCTCCTCCTTTATAAATACTGACTTCGATAAGGTCCCCCTCTTTAGGGAAATTTAGGTGTTGAGCATGGAGGTAACTAAAACTAAGTGAGAGAAAAGACGCAATAGTAAATAGAATTGGTTTCATAGCAGATATGAATTTATAACAAATATAACGACAACAGTTGAATCTTCCCTAATGACAATCCAGTCCTCTAATTTTACAATTCGTTTTATTTTTTCAGCTATGTATCCATATATCATAGAGATTTGGGGGGTCAACCAATTTAACTAGATCAATATTCACCCGTAAAACTCTAAACTAAAGATGAAACACCTTACACTTGTGTTTGTCCTATTCTTTTCTTCTTTTTTCACTATTGCTGCTCAGGAAGGTCAAACGGTAAAAGGATCTGTCGTTGATCAGCAGTCAGAATTACCCATCATCGGTGCTACGATAGAATTATTAACCGTTGACCCCGTGATGGGTACAGTTACCGATTTGGATGGATATTTTTCGATTGATGATGTCCCTGTTGGGAGGCATCAATTGAGGATTAGCTATTTAGGCTATAGTTCTGTTACTATTCCTAATGTGCTGGTGACTTCAGGAAAACAGGTAGATTTAAATATAGGCCTGGAAGAATCCATTGTCCAAATGAATGAAGTAGTTGTTACTTCTAAAGTAGAAAAATGGAAGGCTCAAAATGAAATGGCTACTATTAGTGCTCGCTCTTTCAATTTGGAAGAAGTAACCCGATTTTCTGGAGGCAGAAACGATGTCGCTCGCCTGGCAGGAAGTTTTGCAGGTGTAGCAGTTGCGGATGACTCGAGGAATGATATAGTCATTCGAGGAAATGCTCCAACAGGCGTGCTTTGGAGGTTAAATGGAATACCTATCCCCAATCCTAACCATTTTTCTACGCTTGGAACTACCGGAGGCCCTGTAAGTGCTTTAAACCCGAACCTATTGAAAACCTCTGATTTTTTAACCTCTGCTTTTCCTGCCGAATATGGTAATGCGTTAGCTGGGGTATTTGATATTGGCTTTCGTTCAGGAAATAAAGACCAGCATGAGTTTACTATGCAACTTGCTGCATTCAGTGGGCTTGAAGCAATGGCAGAAGGGCCATTGACAAAAGATAAAAATAGCTCTTTTCTAGTGAGTTATCGACATTCTTTTGTAGAACTGGCAGATGCTACTGGTATCCCAGTGGGGACGAATGCGACACCAAATTATCGCGACCTGTCTTTTAATGTCGATTTTGCAAAAACTAAGGCCGGGAAATTTTCCATTTTTGGAATAGCTGCTACCAGTGATATCGATTTCCTTGGAGATGAAATTGATGAAGATGACTTATTTGCCAGCCCTAATGAAGATGCTTATGTGAAATCTCAATTGGGTATTGTCGGGCTTAAACATAATATTATAGTAGGAGATGGCGCTTATATTAGAACAGTGGTTTCTGCTTCGACTTCTCGTAATAATTTCGATCAGGATAACCTTAACTCTGATGGCGGTAAATTGAGAGTGACAGAAGTTGAAGATATTACTGATACCTACTCCTTGTCTTCTTATTTCAATAAGAAATTCAATGCTCAGTTTACGCTTCGAACAGGAATAATGGCACAGCATTTCCAATTGGATACTCGGGTAGATGATCGGGACGACTTGCCAGACACTAATGGCGATGGAGAACCAGATTGGGTTACTCTACGTGATTTTGAAGGAGGAATGAACCTAATGCAGGCCTTTGCTCAAGGAGTTTACCGATTTACAGATGAATGGTCTTTACAATTGGGATTACACGCACAATATTTGGATATCAATGATACTTATGCTGTAGAACCCAGAGCCGCTTTAAATTGGCAGGTACATCCCCAACATAGATTGAGCCTGGGATACGGATTGCACCACCAAATGCAACCTTTACCAGTATTTTTCTTTACAGAAGAGGTAAGCCCAGGAGTTTATGAGCGAACTAATGAAGGGCTTGATTTTACTCGTAGCCATCATTTTGTACTAGGGCACGACTGGCGAATTAATGAGAGTTGGAGAACTAAATTAGAGGTCTATTATCAAGATATCTCTGATGTACCAGTAGAAATAAATTCAAGTAGTTTTTCTTTATTGAATGCAGGCGCTGATTTTGTATTTCCAGAGCTGGGGTCTTTGATCAATGAAGGTACAGGAATTAATTATGGCACAGAACTAACAATTGAAAAATTCTTTAGCAAAGGATATTATGGATTGCTAACAGCTTCCGTTTTTGATTCTCGTTATGAGGGGAGCGATGGGGTAGAACGCAATACCGCTTTTAATAATGGTTATGTAGTCAATGTGCTGGCAGGTAAGGAGTTTAAGATAGGCAAGGATAAAAGAAATGCTATAACCTTTGATATGAAGGCTACCCGAGCAGGAGGCCGTTATTACACTCCTGTCAATTTGGAAGCATCTCAATTTGCAGGTGTTGAAGTATTGCAGGATGATTTAGCATATAGCGAACGCCATGATCCATATTTCCGTTTGGATGTGAAATTTGGCTATCAGCTCAATAGCAAAAAGCGTAGAATGTCACAACAATTTTTTATTGATTTGCAAAATGTAACGGATAATGAAAACATATTTGTACGCCGTTATAATGAACAAACCAATGAAGTAAATGATGTATACCAATCAGGCTTCTTTCCTGATATACTATATCGAATCCAATTTTAGTGCTAACTTTATAGGGGCATAAATTATTAAATGGCAAAAAACAATCAATATAAATCTGCCAGAGAAGTAATAGGATTTGATGATACCTGGACGCTGATCATAGGAATACCTGTGACCAGCTTCCTGGTACCTCTGATATTTTTTGATGCTTCTCTTTCTGATGGGCTGATAGCTTACCTGCCTAAATGGTTGATTTCCTTTATGTACACCATATCGTATTGGATACTGACCAGAGCTTTTATAATTTATATAAGGCAGCGATTACCTCAATATAACCAATCGATCAAGCGAATTATTTTTACAGTAGCCAGCATCATCCTGTGTTTTATAATCGTCAACATCGTGATGGATGTAGTGCAGATATGCCTGGATATACACGAACATCCGCCCGGAATTACGGACTTCGATTACCACGCCAGCTCGTTTACCATCTTGTTATTGGTTAGCACCTTATACGAGAGTGTTTATATCTATTATCGCTGGAAGAAGTCTATACTGGAAGCAGAACAGCTGAGAAGAGAAAATGTAGAATCACAACTAGAAGGCTTAAAAAATCAGGTAAATCCTCATTTCCTTTTTAATAGTTTAAATACTTTGGCTTATATCATTCCTGAAGATCCTGAACGCGGAGTGAAATTTGTACAAAAGCTTTCAAAAGTATATAGATACATACTGGAAATCAGAAACCAACAACTGATCGTATTAAATGAGGAACTTAACTTTTTAAACGCGTATAATTTTTTGCTAAAAGAACGATTCGGTGAAAATTTGAACATCACATTAGATATTCCCGGAGATGTAAGAAATTATAAAATAGTACCACTGTCTTTGCAGATTCTTTTTGAAAATGCTATCAAACACAACATCATTTCTTCAGAAGATCCTTTGTTGATAGAAGCATGGGTAGAAGCGGACCGTTTATTTATCAGAAATAATTTGCAGCGTAAACCTCAGGTGATGAACTCTACTCGACTGGGTTTGCAGAACATTAAAAACAGGTATGCTTTCTTCACCAATAAGGCGGTTACTATTACAGAAACAAATACTCACTTTATAGTTAGCCTTCCCTTGATACTTCTGACAGAAAAAGTTGAAGCAGCGGTTTGACCTGAACAAATAGAGGCCTTATTAGTTATCCTACCGTACCAAGTCGATTCAAATGAAAATGTACCTATTCGTTGCTCCTATTCTCTTTTGTACTTTTGTTATTAATAATAGTTCATTAGAAAAAGACACAGCTACCTTAAATGTTCAGATAAACAATTGTCGATCTTCAAAAGGTAAAGTATTGATAGCAGTTTACAATAGTAAAGCACTATTTGATGAAATGGAAGATGGGGTAGCCGGAAAAATCATGCCAGCCCGGAAAAAAGAAGATATCCACTTACATTTTAAAGATTTAGCTTATGGTACCTATGCAGTTGCGGCTTATCACGATCTGAATGATAACGGGAGACTAGACAAAAATTTATTAGGCATCCCCACAGAACCTTACGGTTTTTCCAATAACCCTACCGTTAAATGGGAACCACCAACTTATGATGATGCTTTATTTAACTTAAAGCAGGAAAGTGAAAGTTTGCAAATTACACTTAAGTACTGGAAGGAGTATTAATTAAATTTGCTCTCTTACTTATAATTCACTTTGCATCCATTTGAGCATTTCTTTTGGGGTTTTCTCCATAATAATTTCCGGTAAATCAACGCTGCTGCGTTTTAATAAATCTATTGCAATTGGGAGCGTATCATCAGTAGTGCTTACTATTATAAAGTGATCATTACTTTCTATAGTACTAGTGTTTAATAATGTTGGCTTGTCAAGTATGACATTGATTTCAAAAACCTGACGCTGCTTGTCGTAGTTGGGCATAATAAGTTGTTGTCCGCCATCATCAGATTTTAGGGCAAATAGTGAATAAAAACGCTCTTCATACTCGTATTCGGAAATTGGCATAACTGCTTCAGGAGCACTACTATTTGTCAAATCAAAAACAAATCCGCCTTGATCTCTTGCATGGCCAACAAGATATTGTTCCCATAATTCGAGATGTTCTATCATACCCGATTGGGCATCTACGCTATAACGGCCAGTAGGGAAAGCAGCTTGAATAGCAGGAGATAATTTTCGGTTTTTGATATCATAAAACCTGATTACATCGAAGCCGTATATGGCTAGCAGTTGATTACTATTATTGTATGTAATAGAAGCGATGTGATACGGAAAATCTGCACTCCTGTTGATTGGAAGTATTTCCTTTTGTATAAGCTGACAACCTTCATCATATACCTCTAAAATTCGATGGCTTTCGCCTAATCTATCATCCTCAGTGGAAGGATCAGCTTTAATAACAATCAATAACTTTTCCTCATCTGCCCAAAAACGATTCCCTTCTATGATAGAGCCTTCTGGTTGGCAATCGGGTAGGGGAGGAGTAAATTTTTCTATCAAAGTCACCTTATCCTGAGTAGAATCTTGGGTAGGAGCTTCTGCTTCATTATTGGAGCTATTTTCTTCAGATGGAGCATTTTCACAAGCACTGAAGAAGAGAAGGAATATCACGAATACTGCACTGGTGGAAATAGATATTGCTTTTATCATAGTAATGTGAGTTTGTCTAATAATAAAAGCAAAAATAAACAGAACAATCTTGAGTAGGAACCCTTTAACAGTAACGGCATGAATTTTCAAAGAGAATCATGCAAGGATTTTGGAACAAGTTGATCTAATACAGCCTTTAAGATCTAAGTAAGTAATATTGATCACTTACTTAATACTACTTTGTCACTTTGCTCTATAGACGCACTAAAATTATTCTGCCCTCGGAGTAAGAAGTTTTTCTGTATTTAGAGCGGTCATTCTTGGATTCGCCTCCAGCCGGCTAGGCTCTTCATTTTTTGCATTGCCCAAAAAACGAAGCAAAAAACGCTAGAAAAG
>JAKSDI010000277.1 GCA_022360175.1 Chitinophagales bacterium | reverse complement strand
AAGGCCACCGCCATCCTCTACATCCAAAGTATAAGATGTAGCAGCAGGAACAGCGTCCCAGCTGATAGTTACAGAACCATCACAACCTGGTGTTACAGTAACGTTTGCTGGCGGTGTACACTGAGCTGATGCGTAAGAAACACCAAAGCTCATAGCCAACAGTACCATTACTGAACGGATTAAGCGTGATGGAGAAACGAAAGTAAAATTCGTTATTTCCATAAGATCACAATTTGATTTGAAAAATAGGTTTAAAAAATAGGTCGTTAAATCTTTATACTAAAAATATTAGGCTAATAGCCATTTAGGTTTGTTGTCGTCGTCGTCTTGGAAATTTTACTTTAACGTTAAACCATCTTACAAATTAAGTAAGATGTTATGTCAAAAAATACACTTGCTCATTCGCTAGTGCTCTAAACTAAAAAAGGATTTTACATAACATTATATTATGCTATCCAGTTGAATGTTTGTGTTATAGTTGTGTTTGTATTTATATAGTAAATGAGGCTGGCAAATTGAATTGCACAATAGAACAGAAGAAAGGAGTTTTCTATTTATCGTCATCGCTATTATTTCTATTTGGGATTATATTCACAACAAAAGTAGGGTATCACTCACTAATTGCCAAACAAATTTAGATTTTTTCAGCATGTTAGCATCAGATATTTACAATTTTTCTGAATTAATAACTTTTTTCTGCTTTAAATTCCCGGCAAAACGACCCGGATTCTATAATCATCTATGTATATATATTATTGATGAATACAATTATTAGAACTGTCTATTTATGAGGCTGGACTGTGAATAGTCAAAAACTTACGCCTTATAATAGATTGTACTTCTACTCCTTCTATTTTAGATTCCAACCAGGAAATAATGTCGAGGTATAAAAAAGGGCGGCGTTCATAAGGATTCTTTTCATGTTCTATCAAACGTTCTTTCAATCCTATAAAAGCTTCTCTAAGTTCTTCTTCTCTAATCCGAAGTATCTTTCTTAAGAACTTGAATATTTCCAGCTGGACAGCATGAAGATCCTCCATTTTTGAAAGGAATCGATAAACAGACTTGACTTGATATTCCACTAACTGAGCATTGCCCAATTCAAAATGAGCTATCAAATTCAGAATTCTGGCAAAACACTGGATATCTTCTCTATAGTCAGGGTTTTTCTGATTGATTAATAGATTAAGGTAATCAATGGCAGATTCGTTATCACCACTTCCAAAATACAGACAGGCTATTCGATAATAAAAAACCATAATCCGCCGCTCATCCCAGTTATATTCATCTTTCTGAATAATATTCATAAGCTCAGGGATCAGCTTAGTTCCTTCGGAAAACGTCCCTTCCATAAAATGTTTTTTGATGGAATGGATATACTTATATAAGGAGAAAAGCCCTTCTATATTTCTAACTGTTTTTAAATCTATGCTTTCAGGAAATGTATTCAATTCATCTAATGCTGCAATGAAACGCTCATATTGGAGTGTATTAAATAAAGCATTAAGGAGATTGTGCAAGCCTTTTAAATACTGAGGAGCATATAATTTTTTAAACCTGGGATGCTCATTAAATAAATCTACCCATTTCTGAGCATGGCGATAGCACAAAGCAAATTCCTGGATTGTATGATAATACCATACATGGCACTGGCAATAATGCAGCTTTCCGAAAAAATTCAGGTAGCGATAATCCACCTTGGGTAATCGTTCATTGAAATAGGACTCAATGAAGCGGTAATCATCTTCATTACGTGCATAGCCTCTTCTAAGATACAACCCATACAATTGCAAAGAAAGATTAGAAAAAAGATTCGAATGATAAACTGCTTCGTTCAACTCCAGGCTTTCTCGTGCCAGATTTTCGGCCCTTCCTTCTATACTCCTAGTAATATATTGCCCTTCTATATGTTTTTCAAACTCGATTATCTCTAATGCCAGCGTATAGTGTTTTACAAGATAAGCCTTGTCTTTTGCTTTAGCTAATATATCCAGACTCTGCCTATACAGGCCTTTATCATACAAAACCTTTGCAGAATCTACTGTTTCTCTCAGCTGTATATCTTCGATATGATTAGTATTGAGTAGACGGAGACTAATCAGTAGTTGCTTATATAGATGCGCTTTTAAGTTTGACAATTGCCTTTTTTTAATGCCTGGCAACTTTTTTAGGATCAAGCGTTCGTCATAAGATTTGTGTTTGTCAAGAAAATCAAAAAGCTTGAGAAAGAGTATATCATCCGAAGCCTGGTTTCTTCGAACAAAAAGTCGAAAATGCCTCTTCTCTGCTCTAGTTAATGAATTGATTAACTGAATCAAATCATCCGTTTTCTGCTTAGGCATTGTAATTCTGTGTTTATTAACTACTTGATTTCCATAAGCTTACAAAGCTACAATTCACCTTGCCAACTTGTAGTAATTCACTAAAATGATTTCACCTCTACCCAATAGCCCGATATATTTGATGACTGAGCCCTAATTAACTGGCTATTCAACAAAGTTAACTTTTTAGACAAAAAAACCTAATTGGCTATGACGGATAAGCAAGTATTCATTTTCGATACTACGCTGCGTGATGGAGAGCAGGTGCCCGGATGCAAATTGAACACCGATCAAAAAATTGAAATCGCCCTACAGCTCGAAAAACTTGGCGTAGATATTATAGAAGCAGGCTTTCCGGTCTCTAGCCCGGGGGATTTTCGCTCGGTAGAAGCAATATGCAAGGCAGTAAGCACCCCTATAGTATGTGGTCTTTCCAGAGCAGTACAAAAAGACATTGAGGTAGCTGCGGCGGCGTTAAAATATGCCAAGCGAGCTCGCATTCACACAGGTATTGGTACTTCTCAGTCCCATATTATTCACAAACTGAAAAGTACACAAGAAAAAATTCTTGAGAGAGCAGTCGCAGCAGTAAAATATGCTAAACAATTTGTAGAAGATGTAGAGTTTTATGCTGAAGATGCTGGCCGTACTGATAATGAATATTTAGCACGTGTTATTGAAGCTGTAATCAAGGCTGGTGCTACCGTGCTCAATATTCCAGACACTACAGGTTACTGCCTTCCAGAAGAATATGGAGCAAAAATCAGATACCTGAAGGAAAATGTGAATGGAATTCATAAAGCTACTCTTTCTACCCACTGTCATAATGACCTTGGCCTGGCAACTGCCAACTCAATAGCAGGAGTACAAAATGGTGCTCGCCAGATTGAATGTACCATTAATGGTATAGGTGAGCGGGCAGGCAATACTTCTCTCGAAGAAGTAGTTATGATTATGAAAATGCATCCCTCTTTAAATGTAGATTGCGATATTAATACTCGGCTGATAAACAGTACCAGTCAACTAGTATCTGATCGCATGGGCATGCCCGTTCAACCGAATAAAGCCATTGTTGGTGCTAATGCTTTTGCTCACTCATCTGGCATTCATCAGGATGGGGTGATCAAAAAAAGAGAAACTTATGAAATTATTGATCCTAAAGAGGTAGGTGTAGATCACTCTAAAATAGTCCTTACTGCCCGCAGTGGCCGTGCCGCTATAGCTTATCGTGCAAAAAACATCGGGTTTAACCTGAGTAAAGATCAACTGGATATAGTATATGCCCGATTCCTTGAGATTGCTGACCAGAAAAAAGAAGTAGAAGATCAGGATTTGCAAATTATCATCAAAAATAAATTAAGTATTGCGCAGGTATCTGTTTGATAAACAGTCAACTAATATGGGAAAAACATTATTCGATAAAATATGGGATCAGCATGTTGTCACTAAGGCAGCTGCTACCTCTGATGTTTTATATATCGATCGCCATTTTATACATGAAGTAACCAGTCCTCAAGCATTTGACGGCTTAAGGAAACGGGGCTTGCCGGTATTTCGTACCGAACAAACCATCGCCACTGCAGATCATAATGTGCCAACAAAGGGACAGCACTTGCCAATCAAAGAAGAGCTGTCCCGATTTCAGGTAGATACACTTAGCCGAAATTGTGAAGAATTTGGCGTTAAGCTTTATGGGTTGGGGCATCCTTTTCAGGGGATTGTGCACGTAATAGGCCCAGAATTGGGTATCACCCAACCAGGTATGACTATTGTTTGTGGTGATAGCCATACTTCTACTCATGGAGCTTTTGGATGCATTGCCTTTGGTATAGGTACCAGCCAGGTAGAACAGGTTTTGGCTACTCAATGTGTACTTCAAAAAAAGCCTAAACGAATGCGGATCACTATAAATGGTGAGCTACAAAAAGGCGTTTTATCTAAAGATATTATTCTTTATATCATATCAAAATTGACTGCCAGTGGTGGAACTGGCCACTTTGTAGAATATGCAGGTTCTGCTATCCGATCCCTTTCTATGGAGGCGCGAATGACGATATGTAATATGAGCATAGAAATGGGTGCGCGCGGAGGCATGATTGCTCCAGACGAAACAACATTTGATTATGTAAAAGGCAAGGAATTTGCTCCCAAAGGAGCTGCTTTTGATCAAGCTGTTGAACAATGGAAAAAGTTATATTCTGATGAAGATGCCCAATTTGATACGGAATATACTTTCAAAGCTGAAGATATAGAACCCATGCTTACTTATGGAACCAATCCGGGGATGGGCATTGGTATTAGTGAGACTATTCCTCGGCCTTCAGATGCTGTATCTAGCAATTCCTTTAGTAAATCACTGGAATATATGGGCTTTGAAGCTGGTGAACGCCTGACAGGGAAATCTATCGATTACGTTTTCATAGGTAGTTGCACCAATTCTCGCATCGAAGATTTACGAATTGTAGCTGATTATATAAAAGGCAAGAAGAAAGCTGCACATATCAATGTAATGGTAGTGCCTGGTTCTAAACAAGTAGAATCTCAGGCTAAAAAAGAAGGTTTGGATAAGATTTTTGAAGCAGCAGGATTTGAGTTTAGAGAACCTGGCTGCTCTGCTTGTTTAGGGATGAATGAAGATAAAGTACCTAAAGGAGCCTATTGTATTTCTACCTCTAATCGCAATTTTGAAGGCCGTCAGGGCCCGGGTGCTCGTACCATTCTTGCAAGTCCACTAATGGCTGCAGCGACTGCTATTGAAGGTAAAATTGTTGACTTCAGACAATCTTTCAACTAAGATGGAAAAATTTTCAAGCTTACAATCGAGCGCAGTGCCGCTCCCGATTGAAGAAATAGATACTGATCAGATCATTCCAGCCCGCTTTCTAAAAGCGACTACCAGGGAGGGGTTCGGCGAAAACTTATTCCGGGACTGGCGGTATGATGCACAAAACAAAGCAAAACCAGATTTCATACTGAATAATGATTCGTATAAAGGAAAGATCCTTATTGCTGGGCGCAATTTTGGTTGTGGATCAAGTAGAGAACATGCTGCCTGGGCATTAGTAGACTATGGATTTAAAGTTGTTGTATCTAGCTTCTTTGCTGATATTTTCCGTGGCAATGCCCTTAACAATGGCTTACTACCAGTACAAGTGAGTCCTGAATTTCTGGATGCTGCGTTTAAAGCCATTGAACAATCTCCAGAAAGCAGCTTTACGGTTGACCTCGAGAACCAAAACATTACTATTGATGCAACAGGCCAGTCCGAACAATTTGATATTGATCCATACAAAAAAATGTGCCTTTCAAACGGCTATGATGATATCGACTTTTTACTCAGCGTAAAAGATAAAATAGTTGCTTATGAAAATAGATAGGATGTCGAAGTGTAAAGTGTAGAAGCATTCCCCCCACTTTTACATTTTACCTTTTCCCCAGACGGGCTTTTGGCATTCTAATTTTATAATATTACTCAAATCGTTTACCCATGAAACAAACAGAAAAGAAAAAAATTGCGGTACTCCGGGGAGATGGTATAGGCCCTGAGGTAACAGAACAGGCGATCAAAGTATTAGATGCTGTTGCAGATCGTTTTGATGTTTATTTTGAATATTGTTATGCTACAGTAGGGGCAAAAGCAATTGACCTGACTGGAAGTCCACTTCCGGATACTACACTGGAAGCTTGTAAACATTCAGATGCTATCCTTTTTGGTGCAATAGGTGACCCAAAGTATGACAACGATCCAAATGCTAAAGTACGCCCTGAACAAGGCTTGTTAAAACTTCGCAAAGAACTCGGCCTTTATGCTAACATTCGTCCTGTAACTACCTATAATACCCTTTTACATTTATCTCCTCTCAAAATTGATAATATTAAAGGTGTTGATCTACTTATTGTCAGAGAATTGACAGGGGGAATTTACTTTGGAGAAAAAGGCAAATCTAAAGATGGACAGTCAGCTTATGACACCTGCTTGTATTCTACAGATGAAATAGTAAGAGTAGCGCGGATCGCCTTTGAACAAGCACGTAATCGAAGAAAGAAGGTCACTTTGGTAGACAAAGCCAATGTGATGGAAACATCCCGTTTATGGAGAGCGACCGTAAAAAAAATCGCCAGAGAATATCCTGACATTGAATTAGATTTCATGTTTGTTGACAATGCGGCTATGCAGCTCATTCAATACCCTAAACAATTTGATGTAATTCTTACTTCAAATATGTTCGGAGATATATTGTCTGATGAAGCTAGTGTCCTAGCTGGTTCTATGGGTTTATTACCCTCATCATCCATAGGAATGCTAACTTCACTTTTTGAACCGATTCATGGCTCTTACCCACAGGCTGCCGGACAGGATATTGCCAATCCAATGGCTGCCATTCTTTCGGCTGCTATGCTGGTAGAATCGTTGGGCATGCTCGAAGCTGCCAATGCAATCCGGGCAGCAGTACAACACACTCTTGAAAAGGGAATTGGCACTCCCGAGTTAAAACCATCTATCGTATATGGCTGTAGTCAAATTGGAGATTTAATTGCTCACCTGGTAGCAGACCCTAGTGAGCAAATTACACTCAAAACGGATAAGATTAGCGAGAATATATCAACGATTATTTAAAATAAACGATTTGAGATTATTGTGAGTGGTACCCTGATTGGTACCGCTCTTTTTTTTAGGCTCAAAAAAATATATATTACGCCCAAAGATTATTGCAAAGTGAATCTGAGTCCGTTAGAAGTACTTAAGCATTATTGGGGGTATCCAGCCTTTCGGCCTTTGCAGGAAGAGATTATTGCGTCTGCCCTTGCGGGAAAAGATACACTTGCCTTGTTACCTACAGGCGGAGGAAAATCCGTTTGTTTTCAAATTCCAGCTTTATGTCAGGAAGGAATTTGCCTCGTCATCTCTCCGCTCATAGCATTGATGAAAGATCAGGTATCGCAACTACAAAAACGGGGCATTTCAGCGGAAGCTATTTACTCAGGTATCCACTATAAAGATATCGACCGCATTCTGGATAATTGTATCTACGGAAATGTAAAATTCCTGTATCTATCTCCTGAACGATTAAGTACAGAATTGGCACAGGCTCGCATTGCTCAAATGAATGTCAATCTTATTGCGGTAGATGAGGCACATTGCATTTCTCAGTGGGGATATGATTTTCGGCCTCCTTATCTCGAGATTGCGGCCATTAGAGAAATACTGCCTACAATACCGGTATTAGCTCTAACCGCTACAGCAACACCAGAAGTGGTTAAAGATATTCAGGAAAATTTGCTATTCCTGGAGGAGAATGTTTTTCAAAAAAGCTTCCAACGCTCTAATCTTTCCTATTCTGTACTCTTTGAAGAAGGGAAAACTAAAAAACTAGCAGAAATTCTAAAAAGGGTGCCAGGCAGTGCCGTAGTATACGTGCGCAATCGCCGTCAAACCAAAGAAATTGCTCATTTTTTAAATCGTAATAAAATTAGGGCCAGTTATTATCACGCTGGTCTAAATTCAGAAGAACGCGACCAGCGGCAGGAGCATTGGATGAATAATAAAATCAGAGTAATGGTTAGCACCAACGCTTTTGGGATGGGCATTGATAAAGCCGATGTGAGGGTTGTTGTACATATGGAATTACCTGATAGTTTGGAAGCCTATTTTCAGGAAGCAGGCCGTGCAGGTAGAGATGGGAAAAAAAGTTATGCCGTCCTTTTATATAATGATAGTGACCGTATTAAGCTTGAAAAGCAATACGAACAGGCATTCCCTCCTATTGAGGAGGTCAGAAGAGTATATCGAGCGCTTGGCAGCTTTTTCCAACTGGCTCTGGGAGGAGGTGAAGGTCAAAGTTATGATTTTGACATTGTTCGCTTTACCAATAATTTTCAATTGAATCTTATGCGCACTTATAGTGCTCTCAAAATATTAGAGCAGGCTGGTTGGATACTACTTACAGAAGCCGTATTTATTCCATCAACACTTAAAATTAAAGTATCAAAAGATGCGCTTTATGATTATCAGTTGAGAAATCCCAAAATGGATAAATTATTAAAGGCCATATTGCGTACTTATCAGGGAGCATTTAGTCATTACATACGCTTACGCGAAACACAATTAGCCCGTTTTTTGAAAGTCAATCCAGGTGATTTAAGGCAGGCACTTAGTAAATTACACAAAGATCAAATAGTTGATTATCAGCCCCAAAAAGATACTCCTCAGTTGATTTTTCTCAAAGAAAGAATAAATGCAGATTCGCTGGATATTAATCCACGTCTATACAATTTCCGAAAGGAACGGCATCTGGAGCGAATAAAAACCGCCATCCAATATGCCGAAATGGCTCGCTGTCGTAGCCAACAATTGCTGGCTTATTTTGGAGAAACGTCATCTACTCCATGTGGTATCTGCGATGTTTGTACTGGCAGGACAAAAACGGAATTAAATACAGATGCATTTGAAAAATACAAAGAGAAAATAGAATTTTTACTGAAAAGAGAACCATTGGGGCTACAGGAAATTGTTAATTCATTTGCGCCCAAGCGCAGAGATGAAGTACTACAAGCTATTAGCTATCTATTAAACGAAGGCTATCTTGATAAAACAGCCGAAAAATATAGCTGGAATAAAGCCAAATAAATTTATGGCAAGAACAATCATTTGTACCGTAACCAATGACCTTACCTACGACCAACGCATGATACGCATTTGTAGCAGCCTATCAGAGTTTGGGTACAAGGTGATTTTAATTGGTAGGCTGCGAAAGAATTCCCGCCCAATAAAGAAAGAAACTTTCCTGCAAAAACGCTTTCGTTGTTATTTTAATAAAGGCAAATTATTTTATCTGGAGTATAACATCCGCTTACTTTTTTATTTACTCTTTGCCCGATATGACGGCATCTGTGCAGTCGATTTAGATACTATACTCCCGGCGTTTATTTGCAGCCGCTTAAGAGGCAAAACCTGCATTTATGATGCTCATGAATATTTTACGGAAGTACCTGAAGTAAGCCGTAGGCCACGCACCCAAAAAATATGGGAGATACTTGCAGATTTTATCATCCCACGAATACAATATGCCTATACAGTAGGTCCCTGTCTTGCAAAGATTTTTGAAGAACGATATGGTACGACTTTCGGGGTGATTCGTAATGTCCCTTTTCAGACAGAAAAGCTACCTCATTTATTGCCATTAGAGCCATCTCCCAAAGTTATTCTATATCAAGGAGCACTTAATGAAGGCCGCGGACTGGAAACAGCAATTGATACTATGCACCATTTGAATAATGCTGTGCTATGGCTGGCTGGAGAAGGTGATTTATCCGCTGCTTTGAGAGCACAAGCTACACAACTGATAAAAACAGGAAAGGTACGTTTTTGGGGGTTCCTGCCTCCTGACGAGTTAAAGAAGCTGGCTCCACAAGCACATATCGGATTAAACTTGCTGGAAAACAAAGGCTTAAGCTATTACTATTCGCTTGCCAATAAAGCATTTGATTATATACAAGCAGGCCTTCCCTCTATTCATCCTTCATTTCCAGAGTATGAAAACTTAAATACTCAATATCACACTTTTGTACTCCTCCCTACTCTATCCGTATCTGATTTAGCAGAAGCTATACAATCTTTGTTATCAGATCAGGAATTATATGCAGCAATGCAGCAAAACTGTTTCAAAGCGGCAAAGACGCTGAACTGGGAACACGAAAAGGAAAAGCTGAAAGACTTTTATAGCAGCATCAAATGGTAACTAAATTTTCATTATTTCACTACTATTTTGTCTATAAAAAGCTCTTTTCCAGCATTTAATTGAAGATAATAAATACCGTTCGACAAATGCCCAATATCAATTGATTGATCGCTTCTTATGAATTGACTCCATACCTCTTTGCCTTCTGAAGAAAATATTTTGAGATACGCTTCATCAAAACCTTCAATTACTAACTGATTTGTAGCAGGGTTAGGATATAACTGAATTCTTTTGTTGCTCTTTACAAGACTGCTTCCATCTGTGATCCCCTCCTCAAAAAAGACCCGGCTATTTCCATCATCATCATTAAATGCCTCCAATTCATTCCAGATAAAATCTACAATCATTGGATATTTTTCACGAATCCCCTCATGAACAATCTCTGGTACATTGTAAGATGCGGGTGCCTTTTCCTGATAAACAGCCATATAAGTAACTAAACCAGCCAAGAAATAAGTAGAAGCACGGCCATGCGGTGCATCATCTTCATATAATTCTGTAACCGGAACCATACCATTCAGCAAATTCGTGTACAGATTGCGTATACTGGGGCCTACAGGAATCATCTTCACCTCCATATCAGGGCGAGATGCCAACAAAGCATCATGATACACTATCCACCAATCGTGAAAAGTTCCTGCAATGTATTGGTTGTAATCCTCGAATTCAGATACTGTTGGAGGAAAGCCATTTTGTAAAAACCCAGCCATATCCGGCCAATTTTCGTATATGTAATAGCGTACCGGATTCCCCTGTTCTTCCACCCAATCAAAAACCGTTTCTGTTGCAGAGACAGGAGTTACACCTGGATTGGTAGGATATTCTTCATCAGGCCCCTGCCATTGCATAAAATTTCCTGCAGTAAGCAGAATAGTTGTGATCTCTGCATCGACAAAAGACTCCATTTCTGAATCCCAAACTGGAGGAACGATATCATAGCCCCATTGTGAAACTGGTGGAACATTTGCATGCTGAGGTAAAAAGCCATACTGCCCTCCTGCTGTATAAGCATAGCCACTTTCTTCCGCTAATAGATATAGCCAATGCGGCACTGTTGTCTCATCACTAGGCGTGGGTATCATTGGTGGGCGGTGGTCAATCAAGCTGTGGCCAAAAATATACATGTTAATCGATTCCTGTGATTGTACATTTAGGGCTATAAAAAGCACAAAAAAAAGGGCCGTAAGTCTTTTCATGATGAATAATTGATTCGAGTATCTAAGTGCTAAGACAAATTAAATCACATAATAACTTGAGTGACTTTTAACCTTATACTTTACCTGGGCATTATTTTATATTCCATGAAGTTTGTTTTGATGTAATCTTCAAACTCCTGGATATCTTGTTTTTTGTTGCCCGTTGCTGTATAAATAAAGGTTTCACCTTCTTTTAATTGGAGTATAGCTATGTATGCATTTTCATGCTCTCCTATTGAGACACCTTTCGTAAAGGTACCATTACTTAAATATTCCGTGGTGATTTTATTTTTAGTATTTCCTGATAATTTTTTCAGTTTATTTTTTACAAAATTGTGTAAGTCTTTTGATGTTAAAAATGCGTTTTCTTTTGGCATCATCTGTATTCGAATCACCGATTCTTCTTCGGATTGAGTTGGGAAAACACCATCTTTCGTAAAGATCATTTCATTTTCCTCTCTGAAGCTTGCCAATTTGAACAAAGGCTCTTCCGTTTTATATGTTCCTATATAGGTTGACAACAGAGATTCCTTTAATGCCTTGTCCCATTTTTCTTCATTCCCCTGCATACAAAAAGCCTTTATGTTGTATGTACGTTGTCCGTCATTTACAGAAAGTAGATATCGAACCGTTTTTTTCCGCATATCATGTACTACTGCAAAAAAAGCACTATCTATTTCACCAAATTTCACTGGATGCATTTCTAATAGCTTAGTCCTTCTAGCTTTCAGTATTTTTGGGTCAAAGGCTTGTTTTGCTTTCCACAGTGGTACATTTTCTATTTGAAGGGAAATAGAGGACCAACCCGATTGAAAACCATCATACGAACGAGCTTCATGGAAGCCTTTAGGAACCAATAACCATACTCCATTACCTAAATGTTTACTATTGGAGTATTTTTTAGGATTTAATTCGATGGGTTTTCGATCTACCCCATCCCCACAAGATGAGAGTATTAGAATAGATAATAAAGAGAGCACAAAACACTTTTTCATGATTAAGATTTTAAAGCGCAAAAGATTATAATTATACAAAAATACACAAATAAATTACACAAACACAACAAATAAACAAAATAGTGCAAACATTAATCATAAAAAGTACCCCTACTCTATTTTACAGCTCAAAATTTACTCCTCTGGCTACCAGAGCATCATACTTCTCTCGATTAAATTGATAAAGAAATGCTCCTTTTTTTGAACCTGTTTTATCCTTCTCGTCTAGCTTTTCAATTATATCCATTGAGAGGATTTTTTTCCTAAAATTCCGCCGGTCCAGATTCTTTTGATGTATCGCATCATAAAGGCTCTTAAGTTGGGGAATAGTAAACTTTTGAGGCAATAATTCAAAGCCAATTGGCCTATACCTCGCTTTACGGCGAAGTTTTTCCAATGCTTTCTCTACTATTCTTCTATGATCCAATACCAGATCAGGAAGCTTGTCTACCTCAAACCACTGTGCATTGTATTTTTCCACAAGTTGTTCATCTTGCTCGCCTATTCTCATCAAGGCATAATGTGCCAGGGTAATAACTCTTCCACCTGGATCACGATCAGGATTGCCAAAATAACTGAGCTCTTCAAGGAATACATTTTGCAAACCAGTATAGTCCTTGAGCACCCGAGTGGCCGCTTCCAATACTCCTTCTTTCGGTTTTACAAAACTACCGATCAATGACCATTGACCTTTAAAAGGTTCTACCCTTCTCTTAAATAATAACAGCTTAAGTTTTCCATCTCCGAAGCCTAAGATTGTACAATCAACGGCTACTAATATCGCTGCATTATGATCATATGCGTTAGACATTCCAGTCAAATTGTTTCTTTTTAAGAATCATGTTGAAGCAATAATAGAAAAAATTGGACAAACACGAAATAAGCGTTACTTTTACACAAGAAAAACAAGCGTATTTATTACACATAAAATCCATTTCATATATCATGCCTTATGGATAAGAACTGGATCTAACTCCTTATAAGATTCGGATAATAAAAAGTGCTGAATTAATAAATTAGGATATCATGTCCATCAATTTTTCAGAAGATCCACACCGCAGATATAATCTTCTTACAGGGGAATGGGTTCTCGTTTCTCCACATAGGACTAAACGCCCCTGGCAGGGAAAGGTAGAACCAATACAAAACGGGAAACGCCCTACTTATGATCCCAATTGTTACCTATGTCCAGGTAATGAACGAGCTGGTGGCAAACGCACCCACAAATATACCAGCACCTATGCATTTGACAATGATTTTGGTGCATTGCTTCCCCACACAGAATCTTCCAATTATCAAAATGGGCTCCTTCAGGCAAAAGGAGAAAAAGGTATTTGCAGGGTTATTTGTTTTTCTCCTGATCACTCTCTTACAATTCCTCAAATGCAACTTAGTGATATTGAAAAAATTATCAGTTTGTGGCAAGAAGAATATCAGCAATTAGGAAGCAAAGCCTTCATTAAGCACGTACAAATCTTTGAAAACAAGGGAGCAGTAATGGGATGCAGCAATCCGCACCCACATGGTCAAATCTGGGCTCAAAGTTCTATTCCTCAGGAAGTTGCAAAGAAATCCATACAGCTCAAAAAATACTGGAATGACAACAAAAGAAGTTTACTCCACGATTATGTCGAACAAGAACTAGACGCAGAAGAGCGAATTATTTGTCACAATGAATACTTTGTCGCTCTTGTTCCATTTTGGGCAGTATGGCCTTATGAAGCAATGATCATTCCAAGGAAGCATCATCAACATATCAATCAAATAGATTCAGATGAAAAAATAGCTTACGCAAAGATATTAAAGGACTTGACTCAAAGATTTGATAAAGTATTTGATACCTCTTTTCCTTATTCATCCGGTATTCATCAAAGCCCTACGGATGGCAAACATTATCCTGAATGGCACTTCCACATGACATTCTATCCTCCTCTATTACGATCTGCTACAGTCAAAAAATTTATGGTAGGATATGAGATGTTCGCTAATCCTCAAAGAGATATCACTGCTGAAATGGCTGCAGAAAAGCTAAGGGCATTGGGATAATGTAAATAGTAAAAAAATGACTTGTAGTTTTTTTACAGCTATTTTCCCTTTAAACCAATATCCCTACCTTTAGCTCTTGCATCAATAACCGCAATCAAAATTTACGTCTAACAATGATCTGGAAATCAGCACTAGATATACAGCAACTTAACGAGTTTGGTAAAAATACCCTTATAGAGCATCTTGGAATAGAGATCACCGGATATGGAGATGATTATCTGGAAGCTCGCATGCCTGTAGACAACCGTACCGTACAGCCAATGCGCTTATTGCATGGAGGTGCCTCTGTCGCTTTAGCAGAATCCTTAGGTAGCTTTGCTTCAGTGCTATGCCTGGATGATCCTAACATACAAACAGCAGTGGGAGTAGAAATCAATGCCAATCATTTGAGATCTGTCACTCAAGGATGGGTAACAGGTAAAGTAAGCCCACTTAAAATAGGCCGTACTATGCATGTATGGCAAATAGAAATTTTTCGGGAAGATCATAAGCTAGTATGTGTCAGCCGTTTAACAATTGCGGTTGTGAATCGCCGTTTGTAAAACTTTTTCGATTACAAAGGTTATATATTTGTAAGCTTTGTAAATCGATTTAATAATTTTATTATCAATATATAAGATCAGTATGAAAAGAGCAACAACTATTTTTCTCTTTACCTTGGCATTTTGTTTCAGTGCTAAGGCCCAGCTCAATATGGAGCTGCTTTCTCAAGTACAATACAATGAAGACCTTAATGATGTTTGGGGATGGGCAGACCCTGAAACTGGCATCGAATATGCCATAGTAGGTTTGCGTAATGGTACTTCTATTGTTAGCCTGGAAGACCCTACCAATGCTACACAAGTAGCTTATATACCTGGGCCTAGTTCAACATGGCGCGATATTAAAACCTGGGGAAATTATGCATACGTAACCAATGAAACCAGCAATGGTTTATTGGTAATCGACATGAGTGACCTCCCCAATTCTGCACCTTACATAGAATGGACACCAACGCTTCCAGACCTTGGTACACTAGAGCAATGCCACAACTTATATATTGATGAATTTGGTTATTGCTATTTAGCAGGTTGCAACCTGAATGCTGGTGGTATGTTGATTTTAAATGTAGATACGGAAACGGGTGAACCTGAATTCCTATCGGCAGCTCCTCCTATCTATGCACACGATGTATATACGGTTAGTAATCGTATGTATTCTTCTGAAATCTATGAAGGCAGTATGGCCATCTACGATGTCACAGACAAGCAGGACATTCAGCTATTAGCCACTCAGCCTACTCCATTTAGTTTTACTCACAATATCTGGTTGACAGATGATGAAACAGTTGCTTTTACTACTGATGAACGCCCAGATGCTCCAGTTGCTGCTTATGACATCACTGATCTAAACAATATCCAGGAATTGGATAAATACAATCCTGTTGGTTCATTAGGTTCTGGTGTTATCCCTCACAACGTACATGTTTGGGATGAATACCTGCTGATATCATACTATACAGATGGTGGAAAGATTGTTGATGCATCTCATCCTGACAACCTCATCGAAGTAGGAAATTTTGATACCTGGCTAGGAAATGATGGTGGCTTTGATGGTGCCTGGGGCTTGTATCCTTTCTTACCATCACAAACAGTACTTGTATCTGATATCAATAATGGCCTATATGTGCTAGAGCCTACTTTCATGCGTGCTTGCCGACTAGAAGGGATCGTAACGGATGAATTAAGTGGTGCTAACCTGGCGGGCGTTTCTGTTGAAATAGATAGCGAACAGCCTAACTATGGAGAAACCGATGTCTTTGGCGAATTCAAAACGGGCCAGGTTTTAAGTGGAACATTTGACGTGACTTTTGAAAAGTCAGGCTACTACCCTAAGACGATTTCTGTTGAGCTCGAAAATGGAGAATTGACCTATGTCGAAGTTGAACTGTCACCTTTGGGAATGTTCACTATTACGGGTAGTGCTGTTGAAGCAGAAGATGGCTCACCAGTTCCTGGTGCTCTAGTTCAGCTAATTGGTGATGATCTTTCTTATTATGCTACTGCTGATGGCAATGGTAATTTCAGCCTGCAAGGTATTGTAGATGGTGAATATGATATTGTTGCTGCGCAGTGGGGATATCTACATGCAGCGCTAGACAATGTCACTATTGAGGGTAATACTGCTATTGCAATTGAAATGACTCCTGGTTATCAGGATGATTTCTTTGTAGATTTAGGTTGGACAACCGATGAAGATGGCGCTTCTTCAGGACTATGGGAGCTGGGTGAACCTAATGGTACAATCTATAATGGTAATCCATCAAACCCTGATTTAGATGTAGACAATGACCTTGGTTCAGATTGTTATGTCACTGGTAATGGTGGCGGACAAGCAGGAGACGATGATGTAGATGGTGGTGATGTAACGCTGTACTCTCCAGTTATGGATCTTTCAGATTATATTGATCCTGTATTGAGCTGTCAGTATTGGTTCTTCAATGATGGCGGAAATGGTGGAGCACCTAACGATCAATTCTCTATCCGTATCTCTAATGGTAATACAGAGGTGGAAGTATTAAATACGACTGCATCATTGCCTTTATGGCGTAGCCTTCAGGACATCCACATCAATCAAGCGATTGAGTTGACTAATCAGATGCAAATTATTGTAGAAACTGGTGATGATTCAGATGGTCACTTAGTAGAAGGTGCTTTTGACAATCTATTGATTGAAGAACAAGGCGTGGTAAACAATTCAAATGAACAGTTTGCTGAATTGGAATTCATCGCCTATCCTAACCCTTTCAGTGGACAGGCTGAACTTCAGTTTGACCTAAAAGAAGTTCGTCAAAATGCGCTTGTAAACGTATACAATATCACTGGACAAAAGGTAGAAAGCCATATCCTTCAGGATCAAAATGGCCGACTAGCTATTGGACATCAACTTACTACTGGTATTTATATGGTAAATCTTGTAGTAGATGGACAAATAGCGAAGTCCATTCGTGTAGTGAAAGCGAAATAATTTAAATAAAAGATAAAACCGAGCCAGAAGTGTTTTCTGGCTCGGTTTTTATTATTACTTAGTTTTTTCTTGATTTGTAATTAGTTCTCTTATTGCCTCTCTTATTTCATCTGAGAAACCAGAATACATTGAAAACGTATTCAATGTCTTGTATAAAGCCTGACATTCTTCCTCACCTATTTCTGATAATCTATTGCTCCAAAATAACATCAGTTCCTCAACTACTAATTCATCATGTATCTTTCCAAGATATAGTATTACATCTCTAAATTGAGAAGGAGGATTTGTATGAACCTTTTCTAGCAAATAATCCCTTAATAAATTTGTTTCTGTACTGCCTTCAAATAATAATCGAAATAAATTTGATTTCGCCTGTTCTTCTATTTCTTGATACCGTGGCATTTCAATTAAACGCTCTAATAAAAATATATTAAGCGAATTATCTTTAATCTCATTCGCTACATAAAAAATCCAAGCTTCACAATCCTCAGTATACCAATAATCAAACTTTTCTTTAAGTGCCTGAATGAAATTTTCATCACGAATCTGTTGATAATAATATTTATCTGAATTTAATGAATACCAATTTTTAATAAATGCCTTGCTTTTACGATCATTCTCAAATCTAAAATCTTTAAAATCCTTAATAAGAAATGTCTCTATCTCTTCAAGATAAGGATCTATATAGCCAAAATTAACACTCAGATATACAGTCTTCCTCATTTCTCGAACATAATCAGAAAACATTACAAATTGATTAACCAATTGCTCTCTATTTTCATAATCAACAATATAATGGTATGCCAGATTCTTATAATCCTGATGATATTTATATTTATCTTTTGGGGTCAACCCTTGAGCACCAAAGTACAACGAATGTAATGTTGTCTCAAAAGCCATAAGTATTCTATATTGCTCTCTGGCTAAATCACACACATAGACTTGATAATCAAAAACGGGGGCCCATTCTTTTTTAAATAGTTCAACTTGTAAATTATATATTTCTTGAATATCAGCCATATAGGAGAAATCCTTAGTACACGCTAATTGTTTTAATATTGTTTGGATTCGTTGTGCATCAGGCTGTTCTTTCCGTATATTATATTCCTGCTCCACATCGCACTCTCTACTTAAATCTTTTATACTTATGAAATCTTGTTGATTTAATAACAACTCTCTTTTTAAGTCTTCTATTAATTTCAATGGAGTATCATGGGTACTACATTGCCCTGAGAGCAGGTTAATTATAAAATGACTGCTCAACAATAAGATAAACATCCTATAGCTTAATTTCATAATTCAATCATCATTATTTGAATTCATAATCAGGATGAGCCTTCATCCATTCTCTGGCAATTCTCACATCTTCTCGACAATAAAAGCCTCCTCTACTAAATTCTATCGGAAAGCCTTTTATCACTTTAGTTAAAAAACTGATAGCGGGAAAAGCCACAGGTTCTCTATAACACTGCCCTACTGGAGGTAACTTTTCATTACTCATAAGATAATCAACAACGATTTCTATTGCTGCTTTCTGATGAGTAAAGCATAAGTCTTCACCAAAATTCAATAATCCATTTCTATAGCCCCATTCTTGTCTTTCTTTCACATAATCTATTATAGATTTCAGACTGCGATCATTTCCTAAACGAGCACTGGATAGATGTGCAGCCCATTGGATAGATTTTCTGGGAGATGGAGAATCATGCCTATAGCGTTCACTGCTCTCAGCAGTATATTTTTCTAATATGGGTACTCCTTCTTTCAATTCTAACTGCCCTATTAATTTCAACAAAGCATAGCTCACATACTCTGGATTATCCGAATAGGATAATATTTTCTTTTTTGCTTTTTCAGAGAAATACTTTGTATCAAAGTATTGTAGATTTGAAGGAATACCTAAAGCGATCCTTCTTGAAGGATCCGTAGCAGATTCCACTAAGTAATCAACAATAGTTGTTTTTATTATAGAATCGGTTACTGTTAATCCTATTTTATAAAGCAAATTATATGCATTGTATCTTTTTTCATCATCAGTCAGTTTAAGATAATCTTCAGATATTAATCGTTGAGCTGCCTGGATTTTAAAATCCTGATGATCAGACCTATGAAGTAGCAGTTCACTAATTTTAGGAATTGGTGAATGAACAAATCTATCAATCAAATAGTCGATGTGTATTTCTCCTGTGGCTTGTGCAGTTGAAGCCGAAAAGCTCAGAATAATTACGGAAGTAATTAGCATTAAACTAAGAGTAAAGCGCTTGTACATATTATAATATTTTAAGAGCACATCAATGGATACATAAAACATTTAGGGGTATCTTATGTGACCAGATACGAGAGCAAAATCAATCCTTATAAAGATAATCCAAATATCTCTTTATCGCAAGATGGGATTTATAGTTATTCTTGGTTCTATCAGGCCTCTATTTAAATAAAAAATGCATCACTCCTACTCTAAAAATCCGATGCCGTTGTGTTCTATCACTAAAACTGGCAGCAAGGCTTATATCCAACGCGGTATGGCGGCTAATGAAAAAATTGCCCCCTATTCCAAGGCGTAAAAAACCGTTTTGATCTCTTTGAGTTCTGGCGCTCGTATTTGTAGTGATCTCTACCTCGGATATTTCTCTGCCTAAACCTAGTGTAGAATATACCTGCAAATAATCTCTAACAGGAAAATATCTTCTTAGAAATACTCCAAGCTCTCGTTGCATAACTAGAGCAACAATTGCGTCCTCTAAAGCTTGTATTCTAATCCCTGTTGTTTGCACGCCTACCGCCAAACGAGGAGAAAGGAATATTCCTGTAGTCATATCATAACTAAACTGATTCAAATCATCTGGTGAAAAACTAAGGCTCATATCTCCCCTCAAAAGTATGACTCCCAGCCTTAACATATCTGCTGATGCAGGTATCTGATATTTACTCCTGGCCGGGTGATAAATTAATCCGGTACCAGCTTTAAATCCGATATACCGCTGCAGCGAATTTCCCATTTCACTTTCCTGCACCTGGTATTGATACGTTGTAGATAAGTCTAATAAAAATGTACGCTTAAAAGGTAATGCGGCACCAATGGTAAAACTCCCTCCGCGAGCAAGTACCTCTTCAGGAGCGATGCTGGAAAAAGCTGGTACTGATAATTCTATTTCCTTCAGATGAGCTCCTGCTTGTAAATAAAATTTACGATTTTTCTTTTCCCCTAAATAATAACGTAGCCGTGGCTCAATATGAAAGTTGATAGACTGAGCCTGCGTAAATATTCGCCTTGAGCTGGCGAAATTCATGCCCAGGTACATTCCGCCTGCCCATCGTTCATTGAATTGATATAAATAATTTACGTTATAGATATAATTGTATTGAAAATCGCCTCCCCCTTCATCTTGCAAAAAATGATTATCACCAGAGAGCATCAATAAAGACCTACCCGTTTGTTGTTGACCTAATACTGTGTTCATCTGCAATATGCCCAATAGTAGCATACACAGACAATAAAAAAAGATACTATTCTTCTTCTTCATAATAGTAAGGTTGGCGCCCCTCTTTGAGATAATGTTGTAAAAAACCAGCCAACATTTCCAGTCCCCGATCAAAGTGCAAATTATTGTTGATAATGACATCTGCCTGATCCATGTAGGGTTTTATATACTTTTCAAAAGTAGGCAATACATGATGTTCATAGCGATATAATACATCCTCCAATGGATAATTGCGCTCTTCCTTATCTCTTCGTATGCGTCGTATTACTTTGAGGTTTTCTTTAGCATGCAAAAACACTCTAATATCCAGCAGTCGGCGAATCTTTTTAAAATGAAAAACAAAAATGCCTTCAACTATAATGATAGGTGCCGGATAAAAAGTCAGGACTTGAGGTGCTGCTTTCTCGTTATTGAAAGTATACTCTTTCCTGGTGATAGGTTGTCCTTTCAACAATAATTCAAGATCACGAGCAAAAGCCTTCTTATTGATAGAGCTTGGGCGATCAAAATTGCGGACTCCTTTTTTATCCGTTTTTTGTTCGCTTCTAGGCCGATAATAATCATCTTGAGAGATGACGCATATTTCTGTATCAGTAAATCGATCGCGTAAGCGTCGGATGAAAGTAGTCTTTCCAGAGCCACTTCCTCCAGTAATTCCAATAATCAACGGTTTCATGAATCTAAATTTACGCAAATGTAGCTCCTTTTTTAGCAAATCGGTTTTAAAAACTTTCTTACATTTGAGCAGAAAGATTTGTACTAACAAAATGTAACGACCAACGATGGAGTTTTTTACAGGGCTATTACGTGGCATGCTAGGAGTAAGTGTTATGCTTGGTATATGTTATCTGCTAAGCGCTAATAGAAAAAATATCAACTGGAAGTTGGTGGGAATAGGCATAAGTATGCAAGTAGTATTAGCTATAGCTATTTTAAAAGTGCCTTTTGTTAAAGATATTTTTGAAATCTTAGCAAGCTTCTTTGTCGTTGTTCTTGATTTCACTGATGCCGGAGCAGACTTTGTATTAGGTGATTGGCCTGATGTAGTACAAATATCTGATGGCATAACCGGAGATGTAGCGATAGTGGGATACATCTTTGCATTTAAAGTTTTGCCAACCATTATATTTTTCTCTGCTCTTTCTTCAGTACTTTATTACCTCGGTATTTTGCAGATTATCATTAAAGGATTTGCCTGGGTAATGACTAAACTTATGGGGCTTACTGGCCCGGAAAGCCTGGCCGCTGCCGCTAATGTTTTTATTGGACAAACGGAAGCCCCTCTGGTTGTTAAGCCCTATCTGGAAAATATGTCCCGTTCGGAAATTCTCTGCCTGATGACAGGAGGTATGGCGACTATAGCTGGTGGCGTTTTTGCTGCTTATGTTGGTTTTTTGGGCGGTTCCGACCCTGAAACAAAACAGCTTTTTGCGACTCACTTGCTGACCGCTTCCATCATTTCTGCTCCAGCAGCCATTGTAGCTGCAAAAATGCTTTATCCCGAAACTCGAAAGGTAGATATAGAACATCAAAAACTGGATATTCCCAGACAGGATGTTGGAAGTAATATGTTAGACGCCATTTCTAAAGGTACTACCGATGGCATCAAACTGGCAGTCAATGTGGGAGCAATGCTTTTAGTATTTACTGCTTTTATTGCAATGCTCAACTACATCTTTATCAATTGGATAGGAGCTCCTACCAATCTAAACGAATATGTAGTAAATAGCACTAACGGACGTTTTGATGCATTCAACATACAATATATTCTGGGAATGTTATTCTCTCCAATAGCATGGCTATTAGGTGTTGCATCTGAAGATACAATGCTGGTAGGACAATTGTTAGGCCTCAAAACTACGCTTAATGAGTTTTTTGCCTATGCTGCATTAGAAGGAATTAAAGGAGAGCTTAGTTATAAATCATTACTCATTGCTACCTATGCACTTTGTGGATTTGCCAACTTCGCATCTATTGGTATTCAAATTGGCGGTATTGGCGCCATTGCCCCAGGCCAGCGTAAGACACTTACAGAATTTGGTATCAAAGCATTAATTGGTGGTACAGTTGCCTGTTTCCTAACAGCAGCGATCGCTGGGGTACTTTTCTAAACTTAATTATAAGTAAGCGTAAGCTCAGGAAGAATTACTTCAATGTTTTTTTGATTTGCTTTTCATGTCGATCGAAGTGGAATTCAAAAAAATCTAACATACCATCCAGTGTCATTCTTCCTGCCAGTGGATGCTTATATAGTTCTTTAGTATAATGTTCTTCGGGAAAGGTTTCCATAAACGCTCGTAGAGCATGACGATTAGCTTTCCACTGTTCGCCTACTTCTGCCAACTTGGAAACAGCAGGCAAAGCATCTTCTGATACAGCCTTAGGAGCCTTAAACTTGAAAGGAGTCATTAAATACGCTTTCAGTATAAATCGTCGATATCCAGCAGCTAGTCCGGCGCGTTTCAATTCAGGATTAAAGCTGAGTTTCTTTTTAAGGTATAAATAAGAATAATTTTCAGCTATCAATAAGTGATGCATCACTTGCATAGCAGTCCAACCACCATTAGCAGGTGGTTTGTTAAGCTGTTCATGGCTATACTCCGATAATGCTTCAAGAAGATTGTCCAATTTTTGATCTATCCGGTCGAATCGGCCTTTTACGGATGCTTTCATAGATTGTATTAATTATGCCATTACTGATACCATTTCCAAAGCGCCTCTGGCAAGCCGTTCATCACCTTCAATGATCACTAAATCCTCTACCTCTTCAGGGCGTATACTTTTAGAAAATAGTTTCCATGCAATAGATGCTGGAATGCTCAAACTGGTAGTGCAATCATCAGCCTGTTCTGCAAATTTCCATTGCCTGTTTTCACACACAAGATACCAAATCATAGGAGAATCTCCGCTCACCTCTACTTTTAGCCTGTAGTCTCCTAGCAGGCCCGCAGAATCCAAGGTATAGGGCATTGCCAGCATAAAGGTATTCATAAAAGGCAGGTAATAAACCGGACTCAATAGATCATTATTATCATTGGCAGCTCTGATTTGTTGCTGATGCAGCCATTTTTCTGTGTATTCCCGCGCAATATGCATCCAGTTCTTACTTTCTTTTTCCCCTGCCCAATCTACAGCAAATAAAGCCTGGGCATTAGGATCAAGGTTATCAATAAGATCACAGTACAATGGCCCGGTCATACGATGTAAAGCAATGAGCATTGATGGGCTTACTCGTTTCATCGCTTTTACCCAATCTGCATTGAGGCGATTAAGAAAGTCTACTAATGGTTCTGTCTTAGATGGTTGTTCTCCCCAATATCCATCTCCTAGCATCGATACCGAACGAATATTGCCGTCCAATAGATGAGCAACTACATCTTTTACTTTCCATTTTTTAGCAATAGTTTGCGACTCCCATTCTGCTGCTTTTAAACCACTGAGATAATTGATCAATAGTTTATCCATCTCTCTGATGAGCAAAGCTGTACCTACTGGTTGAAGCATTTTTCCGGCTTTTATTATCTTAACAACTTAAAATTAATATCTCTGATTAAGACTATCTTTAACTCTCAACAAAAAATGCAGATGAAAAATCCCTGGACAACCCATTCCGTAAAAAAAGTTTATGATAACCCCTGGATTGAAATCACTCATCGCGAAGTAACAACCCCCAATGACACGCCTGGTATTTATGGGTTAGTACACTTCAAAAATCTGGCAGTTGGAATTGTCCCTATTGATGAAGAAGGCAATACCTGGCTTGTAGGGCAGTACCGTTATACCCTTGAACAGTATAGCTGGGAAATCCCCGAAGGGGGCTGTCTGATTGGTAAAGAAGACCCTCTGCAAGCTGCTAAAAGAGAATTATTGGAAGAAACAGGCATTACGGCCATTCAGTGGGAGAAAATACTCGATTTTCACACATCTAATTCTGTAACGGACGAAGCTGGTATCATTTATTTAGCAAAAGGATTATCTTTTGGAAGCGCTCAGCCCGAGCATACAGAACAATTGGAAGTAAAAAAAATACCACTTCGTGATGCCGTACAAATGGTGATAAATGGTGACATTACAGATGCGATGTCGGTGATGGCCTTATTGAGAGCTGAACAAATACTTGTAAGTAGATAAATAACCAATATTTCGAGCTGATTAACTCTATTAAGAGAAGAAACTATTGTAAATGCGTATTTGTTTTTATAAATTGAATAACCTTTAACGCAATTAAAAATTCATACATATGGCCGATCTCTCTATAGAAATAAAAGATCTCAAACAATTACTGGCTGAGTTAATTCAAAGTCAGAAAGAAACCGACGCTAAGTTCAAAGAAACGGATCAAAAAATCAAGCAGGCTTTTGACCTATTTGAAGGGCAATGGGGTAAACTAATGGAGTCATTAGTTGAAGGTGACTTAATTCGTATATTACAAGAACGAGGGATACAAGTACGAGACACCTCTACACGTAGAAAAGGCTCTTATCACGGAGAGCAATATGAGTTCGATATCATCGCTCATAATGGCAATGAAATTGTTGTGGTAGAAGTAAAAACTACACTTAGAGTTAAGCATGTCAAGCAACATATTAAACGGCTACAAAAAATCAAAACATGGCTACCAGAATATAAAAATTATAACATCTATGGAGCCATTGCATTTCTCCGATCAGAAGAAGAAAGCGATACTTTTGCTGAAAAACAACAACTTTTTGTCATTAGAGCCACTGGTGATTCTGCAGCGATTATGAATGCTAGCGATTTTAAAGCCCGGATTTTTTAGGAGTATATTTAATCTTACTTCAGCCAATCCTATTCTATCACTATTATCATTGATTCATTTTAAACAAAAAAAGGTGAGACATAAATGCCTCACCTTTGCAGCCCGTACGGGAATCGAACCCGTGTTTCAGGAATGAAAATCCTGCGTCCTAACCCCTAGACGAACGGGCCAGTTGATTAACTGGTTTACAGTTCGGTTTGATTTCAGATAATGATCTGAACTATTTTTGCAGCCCGTACGGGAATCGAACCCGTGTTTCAGGAATGAAAATCCTGCGTCCTAACCCCTAGACGAACGGGCCAGTTAGTTAACTGGCATTAAAAGATGCTTTACAGCTTCTAATAATACGTAGCTACTTTTAATATAAACCGAATGTAAATTATCAACTTTTAATGATAAATGCTGAGCAACTTTTTGCTAAAGCGATGCAAATATAGGGTCTTTCTCAAAAAAGCAAAATATATTCGCAAAAGTTTTTTTAAAATGAATCAATTCCTCTCCTAATTTATCCTATAAATAGTGCCTAAAAAAGTACCATTTTTAAGGTGTTCACAGTACCTTTGCCCGCAATTGAAAGAACTAGATATATTCTATCATTTTTAGGCAAATCTTTTCAAAAAGGTTCCCTTAAGGAAGAATAATTAGTTCTTTCAACTAAAAGAATTGAATTATTGTTACTTTTACACTAAGTGTTTTGATTTGATATTTTAACACTGGTTAGTTGAGCCTCAGAAATCAATTAGGCTCTATTTACTAATTCAAAATTGCGTAATACCATGTCAAAAAAAGTTGCCATTAATGGCTTTGGACGCATTGGAAGGCTTACCTTTCGCAATCTGTTAAACATTGAAGGAATCGAGGTTGTCGCGATAAATGACCTTACAGACAATCACACTCTAGCTCACTTGCTGAAATACGATTCTGCTCAGGGACCGTTCGAAGGAACTGTTGAAGCTACAGACGACGCACTGATTGTTAATGGAAACAAAATCAACGCTTACGCTGTCCGTAATCCAGAAGAATTGCCATGGGCTGACCTCGGAGTTGACCTGGTTTTGGAATGTACTGGAATTTTCCGTACCAAAGAAAAGGCAGGTTTACACCTTAAAGCTGGTGCCAAAGATGTAATTATCTCTGCGCCTGCTAAAGGTAGCGATGTACAAACAATCGTATTAGGTGTTAACGATGAAGAGTTGGATCGCCGCGCTAATGTATTTTCCAACGCTTCTTGTACAACCAACTGCCTAGCTCCTGTAGCTAAGATCATTGATCAAAACTGGGGCATTACAGTTGGTTCTATGACAACTACTCACGCATATACCTCAGATCAAAGAATCCAGGATGCACCTCACAGCGACTTGCGTCGTGCACGTGCAGCGGCATTCAACATCGTACCAACGAGTACTGGTGCCGCTTCTGCTACTGGTAAGGTATATCCTAATGTAGCAGGTAAGCTATCTGCTATTGCAGTGCGTGTTCCTGTTATTACTGGATCAATGATTGAATTGAATGTTGTAGTAGAAAAGGAAACAACAGTTGAAGAAGTAAATGCCAAGTTCAAAGAAATGGCAGAAGGCCCTATGAAGGGAGTACTTCAGTACAGCGAAGACCCTCTTGTATCAAGCGATATTGTACGCAACCCGCACTCTAGCATTTTTGATAGCCTCATGACTAATGTCAATGGCAATATGCTAAAAGTAGTTAGCTGGTATGATAATGAAGCTGGTTATTCTGCTCGTTTGGCAGATTTAGCAGCAAGAATTCTTAATGTATAAATAGTATTGACAATTCATTTGTCAGTCAGTGTTCAAGAAATAAATTCGACTTTTCAATGGATGAAGTGTGGTTTGCGATTCACACTTTATCCATGTCGGATTTATTTCTTAGAACTGGTTTAAATCACTTCTACCATTAATTGATTTTTCTCTCCATTCCTTTCAAATTCCTATATCATGCAACTAGATTTCCAAGGAAAAAAAGCCCTCATTAGAGTAGATTTTAATGTTCCTCTTAATGCCAATAATGAAATAACTGACGATACTCGTATACAGGCAGCACTACCTACTATCAAGCATGCATTGGACAATGGAGGAGCTGTGATTTTGATGTCTCACCTTGGGCGTCCAATGAAAAAACTCAAAGAGGATGGTAGTATAAATCGCGAAAAATTCACCTTACATCATATTGTAAATCACCTTTCACAGCAACTGGGAAGAGATGTGCAATTTTGTGATGAAACAGTTGGTGAAAAAGCTACAACTATGGCCAATGCACTTGAGCCTGGTCAGGTATTGGTACTGGAAAACACTCGTTTTAACAAAGGTGAAAAGAAAGGAGATGAAGCCTTTGCAGAAGCACTATCTCAATTGGCAGATTTATACATCAATGATGCTTTTGGTACAGCTCATCGTGCTCATGCATCTACAACTACTGTAGCTCAGTTTTTTCCACAAGGAGCTAAATCTTTTGGTTTTCTTATGGAGGCGGAAATCAAAAACGCCAATAAAGTATTAAATAATCCTGATCGCCCGCTCACAGCTATTATAGGTGGGGCAAAGGTGTCCGATAAAATATTGTTGCTAGAACGTCTCATTGATTTTGTAAATAATTTGATCATTGGCGGAGGAATGGCTTATACCTTCTTCAAAGCTCAAGGAGGACAGATAGGAAATTCTCTGGTAGAAGATGATCGCCTAGAATTAGCGAAAGAATTACTAAAGAAAGCAGCCGCAAAAGGAGTCAATATATTACTTCCTGAAGACTCTATAGTTGCTGACAACTTCTCTAACGAAGCAAATATTGACAGCGTCAATAGCAATAGTATAGCAGATGGCTGGATGGGACTTGATATTGGTGAAAAAGCTCGTGCAAGTTTTTCTGAAACCATCCTAAACTCCCAAACCATCCTTTGGAATGGCCCTATGGGAGTATTCGAAATGTCCAATTTTGCTAATGGTACCAAAACCATTGCAGAAATGGTAGCTAAAGCAACTAACCAGGGTGCATTCTCTCTTGTTGGTGGTGGTGACTCTGTAGCAGCGGTAAAACAAATGGGACTTGCCAATGAGGTGAGTTATGTTTCAACTGGTGGTGGAGCAATGCTCGAGTTTTTAGAAGGGAAGGAATTACCAGGCATAAAAGCCATAAAAGGATAAATCTCTTCTACTTCTGAATACTTAAAAAGGAAGAAAACAAAAATAGGGCTTTATCGTATAAGATGAAGCCCTATTTTTACGTTTAATTCCAAATATTAAATTTTTCCTCAATCATAATTCCCACATGCCCAAAGTTATTTTTACACTGTTTGTCATATTAATAGGTACCTGTATTACTTTTGAAAGTTCCGCCCAACGAGTAGATAAGTATCAGAAAAAGATAGAAGAAATGCGTCGTGAAAACTGGCCGCCAGAGCGTTCGTATTCTCGTGTTTCTTTAGGTTATGCATTGCAACGTATCTTTAAACGCCATTGTGAATATTGTGGTTTTACTAATCCTAAAGACCGTCGAAGGGATTATGTACCAAATGACATCAGTAAATTTTTGGGACGCCGAACACTACGTACAGATGTAGAAACAGCTGACATCCGTGGTGGTGGGTTATTATATTATATCTTTAAGAATGATGAACTAAATATCCCTTTTGATGAGGTAGATTATACACCTAGCAGGGTATTTAGGCTGGAACACCTAGAGGATCAATTTACCATCAACCCTGATGATAATTTTGATACTTACCTCATGCACAAAACCTGTTCGGGTTACCTTAAAGCAGCTCTGGATGCGGGAGTCCAGCCACCTTATACGTCTTTCAAAACTGCACTAGACACAGATAGCCGCAGAGAATCATCTGTCATTGCACTTTCTGGCTCATTTGTTTCTCCTTTAAACGTTGCACTGGAAGCAAATGATTATCATACTACCGAAGCGATGCTCCAGCTCTGGCAATTCTATCAAGACAATCCAGAATATATTGGAAATGCCTACTACCTTCGTGAGTTTGAGGGAGTCATGCTAAAACATATTACTTCTGCAGAACAAAATTATCTAATAGAAATGGAAGGTGGCCTTAATTTTACAGGCCCAATACCAGCTCACCTTACAAGTAGTATTGGTGTTGGACAAACTGGAAATTCCATCTTCTCTGGTACAGATTGGGAGACAATTATTTATACCGAATTCGAATATCCTAATAATAAGACTCAATTGTTTAGCCCTCTCCCCTCTCCTGCTGAAATACAGCGCTACCTCAATGGCATACAGCCTGTTTTCCAGAAAGCACAGGATCTTCCACTTATGATTGAAGGAATAGAACACAAACATTTTCTAATCGTAGAGGGCATTCCTGAGTACATGACTAATAATTCCTGGCTTATAGAACAGGTTCAAGCTGGTATATATGATGGCATGCCCAGATTGCAAGCAGAACCCTATTTTGATGATGAAAGCCAAACCGGAGGTTGTCGTTTTACAATCACTGGCCGACCACTGGCCGAGAATTTTAGAGGCCCTATTGAAGGACGCCCTAGCAAACTAAATGCGCGTTATCGAATCCGGTCTAAAGAACCAGTGGGTGGTTCTTATCTTTATTTTGATATAGACGAGGAGATACAAACTAGTTCGCATCCAATTGCAACCATAGCAGATGGCCGCTTTGACCTTACTAAAAAGGATGGTTGGGAATTCGCTTTTCAATGGAAGTTTGCAATAGAAGTAGAAGACAATTACAATCCTGTCAACTTCGATGTTCAGCCTTATATTGGCAATTTAATCGTCCGTAGAAGTGATAAAGACCTCAATGTTCGAATAGTAGATGTAGAACCTGATGCTCATCGCAAACGATTTATTGTTACGCTGGAAACTCAAAACACCTATCCATTAGAACGCATCGATAATACCGCTATGCAAAATTATAATTTAGCGCTGGATATTCACCTGGAAAGTGCCCGTACCTCCATTACCAGCATTAGGCCTATAAAAGGTATTCTTCGCTTTCCGGCAATAAAAGAAATTGTACGTACACCTACTCTTCCATCATCCGTAGATGCAAATACTATTACTCCAGATACGACACCTATTTCTATACCTATCATAGATCAAATACCTCGTTCTGGATTACCAACTCCTGAAGATCAATAAGGAATGGAGAATCGGAAGGTTCGTATTTCTGATTTCCCACATAGATACTATCTTTGCGAAAATCAATCAGTACAGACTATTCATGAATGCGAAGACTAAGGAGGAAGAATTAAGAGAGGTACAAATGCTCGGACTTAAATTGCCAACTGATCCACGTTGGGTAAACCTGGCAGAGAAAGACCTTGAGGAAATATTAACGGATCATGCTTATTGTGAGCAAAAGGCAGCTACTGCCTGTATTTCTCTCATACAAGCCTATCCTGAAAAGGAAGAAATGGTCAGAGAGTTGGCTCCTATTGTGACGGAAGAATGGGGGCATTTCAGGATGGTACTTAAAGAATTAGAAAAGAGAAATCTCCATTTAGGCCGACAGCGTAAAGATGAATATGTCAATAAGCTATTAGCTTTCCAGAAAAAAGGAGGCTCCAGAGAAGAACGTTTACTAGAAAAACTGTTGACGTGTGCTTTAATTGAAGCGCGTAGCTGTGAACGATTCCGCCTTTTATCTCTCCACATCAATGAAGAAGAACTACGTGACTGGTATCATAAATTTATGGTTGCCGAAGCTGGTCACTATGTACTTTTTATTGAACTAGCCAGAAAATACTTGCCTGAAGAGATGGTAAAACAACGTTGGGAAGCATACCTTGAAAGAGAAGCTGAAATCATGCAGGAACTCGAATTGAGAGGAGACAGGATGCATTGATTCAGTGGGCAGTAATCAGTTAGCCCTACGGGTTTCATTGTATTAAACAGTGGGCAGTGGAGGCTATCCAGATGGGGCTTCATTTCATTTCGCTGGGTTTCGTTTTACTCAACAGTTGGCAGTAGACAGTAATCAGTTGGCAGTGTTCAGTGGGATGTACCCTGATGGGCTGCATTTTAATTATGCCGGTTTCGCTTCACTCACTAGTATTTTTCAGATATTGGTATATCCTATTTTTACAAATATTCGATTCTCTTTTCTTGCTAAAAGACTGCTATACCTTAAATATCATAATCCCCAAATTATAGCAAGCGATATAAACCTTTGGCCACATCACTATATCAAGTGCAAGCCCAAATGCAAACTCAAATAGTAAGCGTACATTAAAGCTGGAAAAAATTCAACTTCTATTCGAGGAAAAATTCTCTTTTACATCTTGAACTTGATACTTGGACTTGAGTTTGAACTTTAAAATCACAAGCGCACTCAAAGATGCTATGAGTTATTTCCTTTTATGATCAATAGTCTTGTTTAGCATTAGCTAGCAAGCTCCCCCCCCTTGAACCCTCATAAACACCCCTAAACCTTTTCCTCCACATCACCAAAATACCGAAAATCTTAATACCCAAATGCCCATTTGACCACATCACTCTTCGCCCGACGGAGCTGATAAGCGTAGTTGGGATATCACTTCTCACCATATATATCACTATATAACATTTCACCCTTTTCTACTACCAAAAATTTTCTCCACTACCTCTTCTCTTTTACTTCGACTTACAGGAATCAAATATTCATTAATTTCCAAACGATTTCCATTAAGTGCACGAACGTGATTATGAGCGACGATATACGATTTATGTACTCGAATAAATAGATGATCAGGTAGCATAGCTTCCAGGTTCTTCATCCTTTCAAAAGTAACATAGCGACCACTTTGACAAACTAAACGAACATACTCTTTTAAGCCTTCTACAAAGAAAATTTCTTCTATTTTCAGTTTAACTATCTTTCCATCTACCTTGATAGTAATAAATTCAGCTGATTTATCAGGGTTTACTGTAGGCGAATGTTCTAATATAAGTTTTTGTCGGTGAGTTATTTTTGCCTTGTTTACTGCCTGTAAAAAACGTTCAAAAGAAAAAGGTTTAAGCAAATAATCCAATACATTTAGTTCAAAAGCCTCGATGGCATAGTCAGAATAGGCAGTTGTAAAAACTACCTGAGGAGGGTTATGAAGTGATTTAAGTAATTTATTCCCTGTTAGTTCAGGCATTTGTATATCCAGAAATAATAAATCTACTTGCTCTCTTTCAAGGATTTCCAATGCTTCAATAGGTGATTTAGTTTTTGCGACAAGCTCCAATCCTGGAGTTTTCGAAATAAATGTTTCTAATAAATTCAGTGCTAAATATTCATCATCAACAATCAGTGTTCTCATGCTCACATCAAAGATTATTTGATAAATTTCAGGTTTAATGTCACTTCAAAAGTTTCTGTAGTAGTCTGTGTTTTCAAATCAAACTGAGCAGGATATTTCAGGTCCAATCTCCTGCGAATATTTTCCAAGCCTACCCCTCCCTGACTGTCTTTTTGCTGTGTATCATTTTTTGTATTGAACGTACGGAAAGTGAGTTGTTGACGATCTGCTACAAGCTCTATTTCTGTATAAGCATCCTCATTAATATCAAAATCACAATGTTTAAAACAATTTTCGACGATAGGTATTAAAATCATTGGTTCTATCTTTAAAACTTCCAGTTGGCCTGAATAGATATAGTGGATATTTAAAGGATGTTCACTACGCATCTTAAAAAGGTCAATATATTCTTGTATCTGCTTCACCTCTCGACTTAAGTCTACTTGCTCCTGACGACCATCATATACTACATACCTCAATAAGTTAGAAAGTTTTAGTACCATCTCTGCAGTCTTTTCAGATCGCATCACTGCCAGGGAATAAATATTATTGAGTGTATTAAAAAGAAAATGAGGATTAATTTGTGCTCTTAAAAATTGTAATTGAGCTTCTTGTTGTTTTTGAATAACAGCCTGATTGTGTTGCTCTGCGGTATATCTGTTTTCTAATATCTGATAAAATGTACTTACCAATAAGATCAAGATATTAGTGATTAAAGCTCCAATACGCCAACCCGTTTTTTCATTCGCAATAAATAAATCAGTATTAATCTGTGGAAAAAGAAGATTTAGATTGACTCTCAATACAACAAGGCTGTACAATAATAACATATTTATAAGCAAAAATAGAGTGTACTTTTTCCTTTCATAAAAGCGGTTGACCAAATAAAGATTCAGATAAAAAAGCAACATCATGGGAAGCAAATTTGCTAAGCCCCTGAGTATGCTTAAGCCCATCGAAAAATACTGCACAAAAATGATTAGGTATACCAATAAGATCACCATCCAAATACCTGCATGTATCCACCATTTTAGTGATCTGTAATCCATTCTCATTGATCCATTTTGGAGAAAGATAAATCTATTTCATATACCCATTTATTTATTTCAACCATTGGAAGGTATTGCTCAACAAGCTGTCATTTCAATACTGTATAAGCAGCCATTAAGCTCAATGTATTAGCATAATAGGAAGGAGATTGTGGGAATAGTAAACCTAGGTTGTTTACTTCATATCGCAGTCCCATTCTAAAACGGCCAGACTGGACACCAAAGCCCACTAATAAACCGGGCATATGATCGACTAATACCTGTGCTGGCAGGCCATTTTGTTTTTTAGTAGATAACCTGGCATTATAGGTGAGGCCTGCTAAAAAATAAGGCCAGTTTTTAGCTGACTGCCAACTACTTTGGTACAATATGTTTGTTTGCAAATACGTAGATTGAACATCTATTTCTCCTGCCTCATCATAAGTACTAAATGGACTGTACAATACTTCTAATAAAAAAGCCTGTATATCTGGATTATATTTGCTAGTAAGTTTTGCCGAAAGTCCCAGGCGAGGTGTCAATTGCCCTGTACCGATATTGATAATTTGATCTTCTTTTCTACTGACTCTGGTAAAAGCACCGCCTAGCGCAATTGCCGCGCTCAGTTTTCGCTTCAGTAAAGCATTTACATAAACCAGACTCTTTTGCTCATCACAGCTATTATACTCTATAAATAGGTCTTTTAATTCCGATTCTTCTACTTCTATATCTTCTATCCAGTCTTTGATCCAACCACAATCAGGCAGTAATTCCTGCAATTGAGTAATGAAGTGATCATGATGTCGAATACGTCTATCTGTTTCCGATAAGCGGTATCGAAAAGTAATTAGTTCTGTCAATTCTGTGCCCTCTCTGGATACAAAAAAATGCTCTGTGCCTTCTAATGATATATAAGAGTATAAATTAGCAGTACCTAAAACAAGGGCTTTTAGAAGTATCGTATCTTCTTTATAAGTTACCTCCTCTCCTTCTGGCAATAAATCTATTTTATCACTAAATTGTATTACAGGCCCCTTATATCCAAAATAACGTTCCATCTCCGGTTCTTCTCCAATTGTCATTTCTACAATGCTATCTACTCCAATAAAAATGGGTGATTTATCCTCTTCTGGCCGGAAAATAAATTGTTTATTATGAGCCTGCCATTTATCATTACTTATTTCGCCTGTTCTAATCGTTCCATTGCTTAATACAATTTCTACAGGCCTGATATCTTCCTGCCCTATTCCTTGATAAACAATACCAAGCAGCAGCAGTATTAGTATAAGTTCTAACTTCATAAATCCTGTTTCATGTAAGTGATTGAAGCATTTTTGCCATTCATTGAAATAATTTCCAAACTACACTTTCTGCAAGCACTTTTGTAAACGTCAACCACGAGTATATTTAAAAATCACACTTCGGTACATTTGAGGCAAATATTGTCCCGTACTGCGTTATTTTTTTCGCCGGATTGCCCGCATCCGACTGCAAAAAATGCCTTCCGCGAGCGCTGAAGCTACTCAGCGGAGGAGCTGTCCAGAATAATCTTTGCTCACAACTGTACTCAAAAGCAAAATTTAAACATACTCTAATTATTTCAACCAAATCGTTAACAATCATGCAATTTTTTCAAATTTCTAAATTATCTGCTCTACTATTTGCTGCTTTTTTCACTTTTTCCTTGTCCTCCTGTGAAAAGGATGGAAATAATCCAGAGGGAGCAAAAAATATAACAGAAGAAGAAGCTGTAGATATCATTGAAGCTGCCTTAATTGCCAATACGGAAGGGGTAAGTGCCGAAGTTGAGGATGCAGCCTACATTGCAGATGAATATTCTGAAAACTTTAAAGATTCACCTGAAGATCGCGATCCCAGCAGTAACCCTTGCGAAGAAACATTTGATTCTACCATCGTTCGTAGTATCAACAATGCTAATTTGACAGCAGAATATTCTCTAAACTGGATCTGGTCTTTCACATGCAATGCAGCCAGCCTCCCCGTAAGCATGGATTTTGCCAGTACTTCTAATGGCAGTTTTGAAACACAGCGATTGATCTCTAATAATGCATCCAATAGCCAGTGGGTCGTAGAAAACCTTCTCACAGGAACCAGTTATGTTATCAACGGAAACTATGCCAGAACCGGTACTTCGGAATCAAAAATTCACAATCAAAATACCTATGGCACCACTATTCTTATAGAGGTAGATGACTTGCACATAGATAAAAGTTCTCGCAGGATTACTTCTGGAATAGCCAATGTAAGCCTGACTGCAAGCAGCCCGGATGGCAACGAAACTACGATAGAAGCAGATATCGTGTTCAACGGCGGTGGCACTGCCACTATCATCATCAATGGTAATAGTTATACTATTTCCCTTTAGAAAATCATAAGTCGGGAGCCGGAAATTCCGATTCCCGACTTCCCAATTTTCACTTATGGAGTTCTTATTTGATCATTTTGGGCCATTGTATGGATATTTGATCGCAGTGTTCAGTATCTTTTTAAGATATGTTCTTTTTGCAGGAAGTACCTTTTTGATGTTCTATTGGGTTCGCAAAAAAAACTGGCAGGCTTTTAAAATTCAGAGAAAGTTTCCCAAAAGAAAAAATATCTTCAACGAAATACAGCACTCCTTCTTCACAGCATTCATTTTTGCCCTAATGGGAGTAGGTATCTATTTTTGCCGCAAGGCTGGTTGGACCAGGGTCTATACCGATCTCCAGCAATACAGTTATGCCTATCTTATACTTTCTTTTGTCTTTTTAATGCTCATCCATGATACCTATTTTTATTGGTTACATCGACTCATGCATCAAAAAAGATTCTTTGCTCTAATTCATAGAGTACATCATCAGTCACACAATCCAACTCCCTGGACCTCTCTATCTTTTCATCCACTTGAAGCCATTTTGGAAGTTGCTATTGTTCCTATCGCAGCATTTATAATCCCTTTTCATCCCATTACACTTTTACTATTTGCGACATGGTCATTGATCTGGAATATAATAGGACATCTTGGTTTTGAAATGTTTCCAACAGGTTTCGTACACCATCCTATTTTCAAATGGTTCAACACTTCCACTCATCATAACATGCATCACTCAAAGGCAAACTGCAATTATGGCCTGTATTTCAATATTTGGGATTCAATTATGAATACCAATCATAAGGCCTATCGGACTACCTTTGATCAAATCACTCAAAAGAAAAAAGCTATTTAGTACTTTTCAAAATTTTGTTAAATTTGTAATAATACCTGAGTTTAGCCTGTGGAATTCCGTGGGCTTTTACTCTTTATAATATAGCATCAACTATCACCACCATAGTAATAAGGACTTGTTTAAGATGATCAAACTAGTTCCATATACTATATCTTATTCTTCTACGCAATACTGAGTCCACCCTTAATACGCTATAATTAGTGTGTCAAAAATTAAATAAACGATCAGCATTTTTGTCTTCAATGTGTCCACGCTTAATGTAAGGTGGACATATCAGATTATCTTTATATATATTACTGGCATACTAGTATGCCCAAAATTTATTTCGTAAAAAAGAAAACAGGCTTTCATGAAGCATCTACTACTATTTTGCTTAAGCATAATTGTTCTAAACCTCCCTGCTCAAATAACCATTGATGTAACAGTAGAGGGAGCCACCACCAGCACGACATGTGCCAATCCAGACGTACTCTTTGAAGTCAATGTAGAAGGCCAGGGAAATGTCACTTACCCCCAACAAGGTTTTTGTTATACAGCTTTACCAAATGTACAATACAGCGAAGTATTTACTTGTCAGTCTGATGTCCCTGATCAACTGGAAGTCTGTTTTGATGTTTTTGATAATGACCACTTGTTGTCAGGCTTGTGTTTTATAGACCGCTCATGCTCTGAAAGCATCTGTGATTTCTTTGATGTACCTCCAGCCGGTATGAGTACATCCTATACCTTAGCACTGACAGGAGGTGCTAGTGAAGGAGAGCTTTCATTTACAATTACTAATAATGGAATTCCAGACAATGATTTGCCATGTGATGCTATCGACTTAGGTTTACTTACCCGAGGAGATACGATAGGAGACAATAGTAATGGTATTTATCATAACCTTTGCGGTACTAATCAAAACGAGCCAGATCCTGAAACTGAAAATGGTTTTGGCAACGAAAATGGTGTTTGGTTTCAGTTTACTACTGATAGTGATATTGGTAGCCTGTTCTTTATTGAAACACTTAGTGACCCCAATAATGTAGGGGATCATTTCGATATACAAATTGCTGTTTATGGCTCTGATAATGATGCATGCGATGGCAATATGACTCTTCTCAGCTGGACCGATCCTTTTTTCCAGGATGATGCCAGATTGCATTTCCGTTGCCCTTCTCCCAATACTACTTACTTCATTTTAATAGATGGAGGTTTCTCTGCTCCAGGTTCGGAAGAAGGTTATTTTGGCATTCAAGTTGTAAATATAGACGTAGATGAAGGAGGAGATTTACGTTGCGATGCTACCGATCTTGGTCCTGTACCTGAAAATGGTTCTGTTGGCCTCGATGAAATGCTGGCCAATTTTTGTGCTACAGGGATCGGAGATCCTTTCAGCCCTAATTTTGTAACTCAAACTTCTGTATGGTTCGAATTTCAGGCGCCGCCTTCAGGGCATGTATTAATCGAAGCAGTATCTGATAGAGAAGTAGATTCAATAGGTATACAAGTTGGACTTTATCGCCCTATCAATGGCCTTTGTACCGGTTTTTTCCAGCATATTGCCAGCCAATATACATTTGAAGATTTAGATGAAAGCATGGAAGTAAGTTGTTTATTCCCTGGTGATTCCTATTTCATATTAATAGATGGGGATGGTGGTAATGGACGCGGAATTTTTGACCTCACTATTTCCGATGCTGGAGATATTACTCCCGTTACGAATCAGTCGGATACTATATGTGCTGGAGACACCTATAATATAGGGGGTTCCAGTTATACTGCAAGTGGCATCTATTCTGATACTTTCTCTCTTTTTATGGGATGTGATAGTATTGTCGTCACCGATCTGACCGTACTAGAACCGATCAGCATTAATATCAATCAAACAGAGCCCGCTATAGGAGATGGTGGCCCTATGGGGATGGCAAATGCTGCTGCTACTGGCGGAACAGGCAACTATTCTTATGCCTGGTGTGACGGCATAACCGGAGACTCCCATACTAATCTTACCGGTGGTAGCCTTTGTTGTGTAACGGTTACTGATGATTTTGGTTGTATGAACGATACTTGCTTTACTGTAGAATTTGTCACTGGAATCATTCCAAGTTTTACCGCCGATACACTCGACTGTAATGGAGATGAAGATGGGATTATTTCTTTTTCTGTAATGAGTGGGGTTGCCCCTTATAGTTATAGCTGGCAAAATGAAGATGATTCTATTAATGGCACGGGGGGTATCAGTGCTGAAAATGAAGAAGTAACACTGCCTGATTTACCCGCTGGCATTTATACTATTATGGTACAGGATGAATTCTTTGACACGACTTTTGTAGTAGAGATACTAGAGCCTGAAGCCCTGATATTAACTGAAACCAATCTTCAAAATGCATCTTGCTTTGGATTTTGTGACGGGGCACTTAGTGTAGAGGCTAGTGGTGGTACTGGTAGTTACACTTATGAATGGAGTAATACTGAAATGGGAAATGCTATCAGTGATTTATGCGCACAACTTTACACCGCTACTGTTACAGATGAAAACAACTGTCAGGAAAGCCTTGAACTGGAGGTCACGGAACCCGAAGAATTTATAGTTACGGCTGTTGAAGTAAGCCCCGTATCCTGTTTTGGTGATAGTGATGGTGTAATCATGGCAGAAACCAATGGCTCACCTATTGCCTACAATTGGGATACCGGAGATATGACGTCCACTGTTTCAGGCCTGCCTACTGGCAACTATAGCGTAGACGTAACCAATTCAGATGGTTGTATGGGATCTGCTACAGGTTTTATTTCTGAACCCTCGGAAGCCGTTTCCCTGAGCATCATCGAAATACAAGCCGTGAGCTGTACCGATGCTAGTGATGCTATTCTCGAAGCGATCCCTGCAGGCCCAGGTAGCAACTTCAATATACAATGGTCAAATAATGTTAATGGGGCGCTGCTCGATAATGTAGGAGCTGGCACTTATACTGCTACCGCTACCAATGAAAACAACTGTGTCGCAACTGCTGAATATCAGCTGTCAGAACCATCGATCATACAAGCTACTACTTCAGCTACCGACTTGACCTGTTTAAGCGGTGAAAATGGAGGCATCATAAATATCGATACTACTTTTGGCGGTACTCCACCTTATCAATATTCTCTTGATGGGACCACATTTTCACCAGGAACCGTACTAGCAGGTTTAACCGCTGGCACCTATGATATTACCATTATGGATGATGCAGGATGTGAAGGAAACTTCAGTCAAAACATCCTGGCTGCACCAGAGTTTACAGTCGAATTAGGGACTGATGAAACCATCCATCTAGGTGATTCTATTTTGCTTACTGCAAATAGCGGCAGTAACAATGCTATCTATTCCTGGTCAACACCAGACAGTCTTAGCAAAGATATAAGTGGGCCATCTATTTTTGTTACGCCACATATTAGTACGGCTTATTATGTAGAAGCCTTCGATACAATAACTCTTTGTACCTCTTCAGATGTAATATTCATCAATGTAATAAAAGATCGTAGAGTATACGTACCAAATGCATTTAGCCCTAATGAAGATGGAAGAAATGATTTCTTCTTTATCAATACAGATAATGCTGCTGTTATGATTCATTCGCTACGCATCTTTAGCCGTGGTGGCAATATGGTTTATGAAGCAAAGAATATACAGAGTAACAATCCTGAAAATGGCTGGGATGGTACTTTCCGTGGAGAGGAACTAGATCCAGGTGTCTTTGTGTACGTAGCAGAAATAGAATTTACCGATGGAGCGGTGGAAGTATTCCAGGGTGATGTAATTCTGGTCAAATAGTTTTAATTTCTTGGATAAGTAAGTGATCAAATCTAGTTTGTGATTCTGGTCGTGGAATTTTTTTTCATAATCGAGGCGAGGGCTCCCGACCTTAGCCCAAGCTAAGGAAGGCGGTTCTTCAACAAAGAGTATGGAAAAAAGGCCCCATCAGAATTATTGAAATAAATTTGATCATTTACTTGAGTCTTGTCTTCGAATGCTTTTGGAAACAAGATTTATCCAAGCACCTAGTTTTCTTTGTAATCCCTTTCAATTTGTATAATTTCGCAGCTTGCTGTAAACAAGCTGAACTTTTTTACAGCAAATTGAATTGGAAAACCACAAAGTAAGTTATAAACTATGGATTACCAACCCCGCGACATTGAACAACGATGGCGAAAGTATTGGGAAGAAAACGAAATCTACAAAGTAGAAGTTGATCACAACAAGCCCAAGTACTATGTATTAGATATGTTCCCCTACCCTTCTGGTGCGGGACTACACGTGGGGCACCCACTCGGATACATCGCTTCTGACATATTCGCACGATACAAAAGGTTGAAAGGGTTTAATGTATTACACCCTATGGGATATGACTCTTTCGGTTTACCCGCAGAACAGTATGCTATTCAAACAGGCATTCACCCTGCAATCTCTACCGAAAAGAATATCAATCGTTATCGCGAGCAGTTGGAAAATCTAGGTTTTTCCTTCGATTGGAGTAGAGAAGTTCGTACTAGTGATCCATCTTATTACAAATGGACGCAGTGGATTTTCATGCAATTATTCAAGCATTATTACGATCAGGACGCGGATAAAGCAATGCCTGTCGAAACTTTGGCAGAACGTTTTGCAAAAGACGGTAATGCCAATGTAAAAGCAGTATGCGATGATGATACTCCTGCTATCAGCGCTGCCGATTGGAATGGGATGAGTGAAAAAGAGCAAAATGAATTCTTGTTACACTATCGCTTGACTTTTCCTGAAGAGAGTTTTGTAAACTGGTGTCCTGCATTGGGTACCGTCTTGTCTAATGATGAAGTGAAAGATGGAGTCAGTGAGCGTGGTGGCCATCCTGTAGAGCGCAAATTGATGAAGCAATGGAGCATGCGCATTACTGCTTATGCTGATAAATTGTTGGAAGGCCTAAATCATATAGATTGGCCAGAAAGTCTCAAAGAGCAACAACGCAACTGGATTGGTCGCTCCCAGGGTGCTAGTGTACGTTTTGCATTAGAACAGGATGCTGATACCAAAATTGAAGTATTTACTACCCGCGTAGATACCATCTATGGCGTTACCTTTATGTGCCTGGCTCCTGAACACGACCTGGTTGACCAATTAACAACTCCTGAACAACAGGAAGAAATAGAAAAATATATTAAATGGACGGCATCGCGTTCGGAGAGAGAACGTATGTCAGAAGTCAAACAAGTTACAGGAGCCTTTACCGGTAGCTATTGTATTAATCCTTTTAATGGAGAAAAAGTCCCCATTTATATTGCTGATTATGTATTAGCAGGTTATGGTACGGGGGCAGTGATGGCAGTCCCTTCTGGTGACCAGCGTGACTGGAATTTTGCAACCCATTTTGGTTTGCCAATCATACCTATATTGGATGCTCAAAAGGATATAGAAACGGCTGCCGATCCTACTAAAGAAGGAAAGTATATTAATTCTGGAATCATTGATGGTATGACTTATGATGAAGCCATACCGACATTAACCAATTGGTTGGAAGAGCGCGGATTAGGTAAAGGAAAAATTCAGTACCGTATTCGCAATGCTGTTTTCAGTCGCCAGCGATATTGGGGAGAGCCTGTTCCAGCCTACTGGAAAGATGGTGTACCTTATTTAATAGATGAATCCGAATTGCCTTTAGTATTACCGGCTGTAGATAAATACCTGCCCACAGAAGATGGCGATCCACCATTGGGAAGAGCAGAAGGCTGGAAGTATCAGGATCAATATGAATATGAATTGTCTACTATGCCAGGTTGGGCAGGTTCCTCCTGGTATTGGTACCGTTATATGGATTCTCAGAATGACGAGCGCTTTGCTTCTAAAGATGCCGTACAATACTGGCAAGCTGTAGATTTGTACATTGGTGGTTCTGAGCATGCAGTAGGACACTTGTTATATAGCCGTTTCTGGAATCACTTTTTGTACGACTTAGGCTTGGTGCCGGAGAAGGAATATGCAAAGAAATTGATCAACCAGGGAATGATCCAGGGGGTTATTGAGTCCATTTTTATGGAAAAATCAGAAGCGAAAGACAAGCGTTTTGTTTCTGCTGATTTACTAGATCAATATCCAGATACTGAATGGGCTCAAATGCCTGTTCATGTCGATTTTGTTAGTGACTACGGTAGTGAACAATCTCATCTGGATAAAGATGGTATTGAGAAATTCAAAGAATGGCGCCCAGCCTTTGCCAATGCTACCTTTATTACTAACGATAAAGGACAAATTGTTACTAAAAGTGAGGTTGGTAAAATGTCTAAGCGTTATTTCAACGTTGTTAATCCCGACGATGTAATTGATCGCTATGGCACCGACTGCTTCCGCATGTATGAGATGTTTTTAGGTCCTATTGAGCAGGCCAAACCATGGGATACAAAAGGAATTGATGGAGTAATCAAATTTTTGCGCCGCTTTTGGAGTCTGTTTTTTGATGGCAATGGTGAATTCGCAGTAAGCCAGGAAACGCCTAGCAAAGAGGAGATGAAAATCTTGCATACTACTATCAAAAAAGTAACGGAAGACATTGAACGCTTTAACTTCAATACTTGTGTTAGCGCATTCATGATTGCGACTAATGACCTGAAGAAGATGAAGTGTAATAAGGCTGCTGTACTAAAAGAGTTGGTAGTATTGATGGCGCCATTTGCACCTCATATTAACGAAGAATTATGGCACCGATTGGGAGAAGAAGGCAGTGTACACAAAGCCAGCTTCCCCGAATACGATGAAAAATACTTGAAAGAAGATTCTATTACTTATCCTATTGCCATCAATGGTAAAACCAGAGCTACAGCTGATTTTCCAGCTGATGCTTCCAAAGCAGATATTGAAAAAGCAGCTCAGGAGTTGGATACCATGCAAAAATGGCTGGAAGGTAAAACTATTCGCAAGGTAATTGTTGTACCTGGTAGAATGGTAAATATCGTAGTAGGATAATCATATGTTTAGGAAAGTTTAGATGGGTTAGGTGTTTACTTACTCTCTCCTGCCCATTTAAACTTTTCTACATTTT
>JAKSDI010000276.1 GCA_022360175.1 Chitinophagales bacterium | reverse complement strand
CACTTAAGAGAGCACATTTAATTCATTTTTTTATAGTGGCACCTTCCCCATATCTGCGTTGCGTACTCGTGTTAATAACTTTGGCTATTACACTCCGCCACGCCTTGATCTGAGCAAAAAGCTGCTCAACCAAAAAAGCAACCTAATTATGCTCTCTTACTTACGCTAATGTTGAATACCGCTCAAAGATAATCTTAAATCAGTGTAAACCAGCAAGTCAATAATAGCTATGTAAAAAAAGGGGCGTCGACTAAACACAAATATTGCCTATATATTAATTTACAATATTTTCCACTTCAATATTTCTTCAATATTAATATTTATTCTAAATTCACACTGTAGCAAATAAAGTACACCACCCGACCTACTTCTACCCATACCATAAGAATCGGATATTAATAACACGCAACTATTTACTTAACTTAGAGGCTGTTTGGACTTCGCCCTTTGGGCTGCTCTTGCCGAATTTTGCCCTGTACTGCGTTATTTTTCAATCACATAGCTTGCTCCTCCTCTATAGCTCCGGCAGCACGCGGATGGCTATGTTTTTTCATCACGCCTTGTACAGAATAAAATTTACCTGCGTCCACTCCAAAAGCAAAATCCCAATAGTCTCTTAAATACTTACACCCTATGAGACTCCGATCCTTAATTGCCTGTACAGGCTTGGGGCTTGCTTTATTGGCATGCTCCAAAGACAAACTGGAATTGGACACTACTCCTACCCCATCTATTGACCCCATGAGTAAAGAACAAATAGATGACATTATTATCAATCATCTTCACGCAACAAATACTGTTTATCACTGGTCTAGCGCAAACGACGTGATGTTATGGAGCGCCTCTGTGCAATCCGATTCTATTATGTCTGTAGGTTATCAACCAGCGGGTATGACAAATGTTATTGACCGAATACATGAAATTGACCTCAATAGTAAAGAATGGAAAGCAGCCAGAGACATGGTAGTCCGAGAGATTGTTGATAAAACAAATGCGGCTTATCCTGGATTAAATGTCAAAGCTGAAGATTTGATTCGCAATCTTGACCGCCAATATTTACCTACCCTTGATGTGAAGATATACAATCTTGGGTTGGTATCCAGCTTACGCCAAATGGAAGAGGTGCGCTATATCGAACCAATGGGATACGGAGTTGCTCCGGAAATTGGTGAGCGCAGTAGTTCAGGATGCAGCAATGACCCGGCATCTTATATTCCATCTGCCGACTATAGCAATACCGCTCCTGGTGCCAAAATATCCTGGCATCTGAGTCATTCTAGTATGAATGTACCAACCGCCTGGAATACCAGTACTGGCAATAATATTAAAGTTGCTCTGATTGATACCGGAGTAGCAGATTCCCAAAATAAGCTGGGTTCGCAATTTAATTCAGGCTATTCTTCAGGCCGTACTATTGAAAAATACAGCACGCTAATCACCGGCTGGTGGTGGTGGGCTAGCAATGATGGCCCGAATGATCAATGCGGGCACGGTACTGCCATGGCTGGATTAATCTCTGCTCCCCGCGGATATGGAGGTTCTATTACAGGCGCGGCCTATAATTGTGATTTAAAAGCCTATCGTGCAACTAGTGATGTAGTGGTGAATGGCTCTAATGAAAAGGAAGGTGTGCGCGATGCACTCTATGGTGCTGGAAATGATAGTGCTGTTAAAATTATCAGTATGTCAATCGGCGATATTGTTTCCAGTAGTACAGTATCTGATGGTATTTATTATGCCTATAATAAAGGGAAACTGATCTTTGCTGCAGCAGGTACTTCTTTTTCATGGACTAGCTGGTTGGGTGTAATTTTTCCGGCAAGTATGTCTCAAACAGTGGCTGTCACAGGTATTCAGGATAACTTTACGTCTATTAGTAATATGGAGCGTTGCAGTTCTTGTCATTCGGGTTCCGCTGTTGATTTTGTAGCCGTTATGCAACGATCAAATGACGACAATCGCACTACACTTACACTAGCAATGAGTGGCAATAATCCCTCTTATGTAGGAGGTTCTTCTGCGGCTACTGCTACCACGGCAGGAATTGCGGCACTTGTCTGGGGTACCAACCCTTCTCAAAGTCGCAGCCAGGTATTACAACGCCTGAAAAATGCATCTAGCTATTACCCTAACAGAGATGGAGATTTTGGATGGGGTACTATAGATGCAGCTGTGGCTGTGCAGTAAAAGGATTGGGATACGTATAGCATTCTAGTTGACCAAGAAGAACAAGAGCTATAACGAATCTACGACAAACGATAATTAGTTAGTTTATTTATAAATAGAAAAGCCTGACTACGTTAATTGTAGCCAGGCTTCTTTCTTTATAAACGAAGTAGTATTTATCCCGTTTATGGGCGAACTACTGCTTTTGCTTTTTTATTCTGCTTGATCATATCATCACTTACACCACCACCAGGTAGGCGCTCTACACCTTTCTTCTTACCTTTTGTCTTTTGAGCCATCTCCACAGCTTTGTAGGCATTTACGATACCACCTGTTACACTCAAAGAAGAGAATGGTACCATTTCTTCACTACCAGGAGCCGTTACTTTAACCTTTTGCTTTACAGTTGAATCCAGTAAGATCTCCTTCACCTGCTCTGCAGTCAGGTCAGGGAAATAAGAGCGTAGCATAGCTGCAACTCCTGCTACTACTGGAGCAGCCATACTAGTACCTTGTAAATCTTCGTATTCACTGTCAGGAACAGTGGAATAAATTTCCATACCTGGAGCAAATAGATCAACATACTCTTTACTGTAGTTAGAGAATGGAGCTACTAACTCATCTCCCACTTTCCAATTCAATGCTCCTACCTCTACCCAGTTTTCAGCATACTTAGAGCCAAAAAGGCCAAGGAAACCGCCTCTTTTCTCCATACGGTCAGTTGGGTAGTTATTTCCGTAAGCTACTTCTTTGCTATCATTACCAGCAGCGTGTACAATTAACACATCGTGTTCTTCAGCATAACGAATTGCTTCGTCTACCAATTCTTTGCGTGGAGAAGCACCTTTACCAAAGCTCATATTAATAACAGAAGCACCATTGTCTACTGCATAAACAATCGCCGCTGCAACATCCTTATCACGCTCATCTCCATCAGGTACTGTACGTACTGACATGATTCTTACATTATCAGCTACTCCTTCCATTCCTGTACCATTGCCTCTGCTAGCTGCGATAATACCTGCTACGTGTGTACCATGGCGAGCATCTGGCCCTTCATAGTTGTTGTTACCATAATCACGGTCATAAGGATCTGCATAGTTATCGTTTACAAGTCCTCTAGGTTCGAAATCAGGATTGTAGTGATACTCGTATTGATTGGTAAGATAATCAGCATATTCATTCAGTTCTTTCACTGCTCTGGAAAATGGCTGACCTTCTGCAATGATACCCAATGCTACCTGCTTTGCATAAGTCATCAATGGATCATCTGATTCGAAGTTGTTGATATCTTCTTCAGTGACATCATCTTTACCAATTTCCTTTTGAAGCGTATTCATTGCATTCGCAATTGCAACAAAAGTACCTGCATCTTCTTCCAGTTTAGCGCGCTTCTCTTCTACTACCTCTTTGTATTCCCCATATTTCTCAAAGCTTGCTTTATCTTTCTTGCTAATATCACTTGCATCTTTGCCGTCAAACATTTGCTTATACTTTACATACAAGCGAGTCACTTCCAGATTATCATGATGAATATCTTCTCCTTTTTTATTTCCAAGGAAGTTCCAGCCATGCATATCATCTACATAACCATTCTTATCATCATCAATTCCATTGCCTGGAATTTCATCCTCATTAACCCACATTACACTTGACAGGTCCTCGTGGTCATAATCTACTCCTGAGTCCAACACAGCTACTATTATCTGCTGGCCTTTCTTTCCTTTCAGTAATTCCTGATAAGCACGTTCTGTACTTACTCCAGGCACTCCATCTTTTTGAAGATCCAGGTTAAACCAGTTATCCGGAGCACTAGTTTGAGCAAAAACCATGCTTAAGCTCATCATACACCCCAGAAGGATCAAATTCAGTCTTAACTTCATTATTGCTGTTTTTCTGTTAATTTGGTTATTTTATGAACCGTGTTTACAAACGGAAAAGTAATTACTTATTGTTTTTTAGGAGGGTAATAAATTGCCAAAAATCTTTGAACGTGCAAAGATAACACTTATCCTCAGCATTAATCAAAAAATAAGTTTGCCAATTATGAGACATTTATAAAATAAAAATGGTCAAAACTGTTTTTAACTTTAACCAGTCTTTAACCTTTTCCCTCATTCGTTAAAATTTATCTTCGTGATTGGTGATTGGTGATTGGTGATTAAGTTTAGGAGCATTTTATTATTGACTCACAATTTCCTCAAACTTGGCAGGTAGGCGGAAGCGTTGACCATGGGCTTTCTGCAATGCTTTGCAGCGTTTCACGAAAGCATCCTTACCATAATCATATACATACTGAATAACTCCTCCTTTAAAAGCAGGGAATCCCCAACCATGTATACTTCCTACATTGGCAGCAGGTATAGACTCAATTACCTTTTCCTGCATACACCATACCGCTTCCAATACCTGAGCGATCATCAACCTATCTGTTAATTCCTGATTATCTGTATCAATTAAGGTAGCAGAAAATTGCTCAATTAGTCCATCCCACAAGCCTATTGATTGATCTCCATCATAATCATAAAAGCCAGCTCTTTTTTGTCGGCCAGGGCGTTGGAGTTCTTCCAGCATAACACGTAAAACCTCTACAGCGGGATGTTGTACATATTTCGAGCCATAATGCTCTGCTGCCTGGTTTTCATATTTTAGCACCATATTAAGCCCTAGATTGTCTGCTAGTTTTAAAGCCCCAAAAGGCATACCACATTGTTTGCCCAGATTATCAATCAAAGCAGGAGGATAGCCTTCCTGTAGCATAGTAATCCCCTCCAGTATATAAGTATTTTGTACTCTTGCAGCAAAGAAACCCCAGTCATCTTTAACAACGATGGGAGTTTTACGTATTGCTCGTACAAAATCGAACGCACGGGCAATGGTTTCATCAGATGTTTGTGCTCCTCTTACAATTTCCACTAATGGGACCTCTTCGGCGGGAGAAAAGAAATGCAAGCCTATAAAATTAGATGGCCTTAGTGCTGCTTCGCCCAATTTAGTGATGGGTATGGATACTGTATTACTTGCAAAAAGTGTATACTCATCAATATGCTCTTCTGCCTCTCGTAATACCTTTTGCTTTACCATTCTATTTTCAAAAACAGCTTCAATTACCAAATCACAATCTTCAAAATCTGCGGAAGATTCAGTAGTTACAATCCTGTTTAACATATCTTCCTGATTATCCATCTGCCTGCTACCACTAGCAACCTCTTTTTCCAGTCTTTGCGCTACATAAGCTCTTCCACGTTCTGCAATCGGTTTAGATACATCTTTCAGGACCACCTTCATTCCATAATTCAGGCAGGCATAAGCGATACCAGAGCCCATCCTGCCAGCACCAATAATTCCAATTTTTCTAGGTCGAAATTTTCCAAAACCCTTTGGGCGATTCCCCCCTTCTTTTATATAATTCAGATCAAACCAAAAAGCCTTGATCATATTCTTACAAGCCTGGTTACTGATCAAGTTGGTATAGTAACGACTTTCAATCCGGGATGCAGTATCAAAATCTACTTTAGATCCTTCAGAAAGTACATTGAGTAAAGCTTGAGGTGCCGGATAATTGTTATAAGTACGTCCTGCTAATTCTGCCGCCATTCGCCTAATTTCATTGGCTACCTTTACATCTTTGGCAGTACCTTGTGGAATGGAACATTTAGCTAAATCCCACGGCCTTCGGCCTTCTTCTTTGTTTAATAACCAAGCTTTTGCCTTTTCCATCATCTCCCGCTTTGTGCCAGCCATTTCGTCTACCAAACCAATACTTACAGCCTCATGCCGATGATAGAGTTTACCTGAACTTAAGATATTATAGGCCTTTTCAATGCCTAGCAACCACATCAAGCGTATAATTCCACCGCTGCCCGGAATAAGTCCTAATTTCACTTCAGGAAAACCTATACGAATACCCGTTTGATCCAATACAATGCGATGATGACAGGCCAAAGCCAGTTCAAAGCCGCTTCCCAGAGCATTCCCATTAATAGCAGCTACTACGGGCACCCCTGGGCTTTCCAATTCCCGAAGTACATGCTTTAGTTCTTCTGCAAATTGAAAGATTTCTTTCCGGTCGGTAGAATGATAAAGATATTCGAGGTCTCCTCCTTCCAAAAAGTTCTTTTTGGCAGAAGTGATAATTACACCTTTCAATTGCCCTTCTGCTTTTTCTTCTTTCAGGTGTTCAATAACAGGTACAAATGCTCGTGCTATTTCATGATTAATAACATTGGCTGCACGGCCACTCATATCCATTGTCAAAGTGACGATATTGTCAGTATCTTTTTTGTATCGGATCATAATGTCTTTATATATTCCCAGACAGGATTAACGCCATTAATATATTCCTTAAATGTTTGTTCTATATAAATATCTGGTTCTATCCCAGCAGGATCTCCATCCACTCTCTCGAAATATTTGGTAGAATAATATACTACTGCACCCGAATTTGGGAGTTCCATTCGCCGAACTTCTCCATAATGATTAGGTTTACCACTCGTTACTTCTCCTACTATTTGAGCATCGAGCAAACGTTGAAAATCAAGCGTATTGATCACCGCTGAGGAAAAGGTTTTTCTACCTGTAACCACATAGGTATTCCCTCTATAAACAGCAGCTATCTTTCGGGCAAAATTCGTTCCTTGCAGAGAACTTCCTCCTCCGTTAATACTCACATCAAAAACAAGTTTCTCGATCTTTTCCCGCTCAAGAACAGATAAAACTTTCTGCTCAAATTTTTGAAAAGAGGGGGCATTTTTAACTTTTTTGTTGTGGTATTTTTTTAAAACTTCACGACTGTTACAGCTATTATAACGGATGTAAAGAATATTATCATCTTCCAAATGCTGATGCCAAAAAAAAGAGCGGTTATCTCGCTCTGTGAAAGATATGGAATCAGGCTCCAAAGTAAGGAGTGTAGCCTTATAAGAGCGCATTGGTATCGCCTCCAAAAGAAGTTTAATAGTTGTCCCTTCTGGGGATAAGAATTCAAATTCAACTTTTTCGTCACTATCAACTACTCCACAATGATACAATACATAATGACTACTTAGAGCAGGTACAAAATGATGTTTTATTATTGAAATATTTTCTGGAACCAGCACTCGGCCTGCCAATTTTAGTAGACTATCCGTTTTAATTCCATTGATACCAATGAGTTGATGTTTAATCAGTGTATCCAGGCGGTTGCTGGTTGTTGCTCCCACCACATAAATACCATCTTTAAAAGCCTGCAGTTGAAGAGGATACATGAGGGGTTGTCTCATAGTAGCCCGATGCCATATTGTAGTATGAGTATCTCCTAGTTTTGCCAAAACCTCAGCAATAGAAAGTACAACTTGCCAATCTTGTACATTGGGCAAATTTGCCTTTATTTGATCTAGCTGATCATTATATTCTTCCTGACTTATTTTGTGAAAGAGATTAATGTGTTGTTCGGGCAACTCAGTTTTCAGCGTATTAATATCTTCTATCCATCCAGTTACACGGTCTTGTCCATAGATATTTGACCAAAAAGTCAGTATCAGTAACAAAAATATTGCCGTTTTATGAATAGGTATTTGCATATACTATACTCTTTCTATAATTGTTGCTACTCCCATTCCTCCCCCAACACACAAAGTCACAAGGCCCGTATTTAAGTCTCTTCTTTCCAGTTCATCGAGTATAGTCCCTAATAACATAGCTCCCGTTGCACCTAATGGATGCCCCATTGCAATTGCACCACCATTAACATTAACGACATCTTCTTCAAGCTCCATTTTCTTCATAAACTGAAGTACGACCGCTGCAAAAGCTTCGTTACACTCCCATAAATCAATATCCTCTTTTTTCATGCCAGCTTGCTTCAAAGCTTTTTGTGCAGCAGGAGCGGGCCCTACCAGCATTAAAGTTGGATCTACCGCAACTGTTGCAACCGCTCGAATACGAGCACGAGGAGCAACTCCAATTTGTTTTCCTGCTTCTTCACTGCCAATCAATACTAAACTTGCTCCATCTACAATTCCGGAAGAATTACCCGCCGTATGTAAATGATGGATAGCTTCAACTTCCGGGTATTTATGCAAAGCCATTTGATCAAAACCTTCTGCTCCCATTTGCTGAAAAGCAAGAGGCAAAGATGCTAACTGTTCCAGTGTTGTTTTAGGGCGAATAGCACTATCCCTATCAAGAATTAGCAAACCATTCGCATCATAAATAGGTATAATAGAGGACTGGAAGTAGTTATTTTTTTGTGCCGCATGAGCACGCTGTTGAGACAATAAGGCATAAGCATCCAGTTGTTCGCGTGTAAAGCCTTCACGAGTTGCAATCAAGTCGGCAGAAACGCCCTGGGGAATATAATGACTAGATGTAATAACCTCTGGATCATAAAGCAAAGCTCCTCCATCACTACCCATCGGCACCCTGCTCATACTTTCGATACCACCAGCCACCACCAGTTGTTCCCAACCAGAGCGAATTTTAACGGCTGCCAGGTTAACAGCTTCCAGGCCAGAAGCGCAGTAGCGGTTGAGTTGCATACCACTTACATTTCCCCAACCAGCATGCATAACAGCAGCTTTTGCAATATTATATCCCTGGTCATCAATAGGTGTTACACATCCAATCACAACATCATCCACCAATTCGGTATCTAACTTCAAGCGTTGCTTTAGAGCTTTTAGTGTAACTGACAATATATCAATAGGTTTTACCTCGTATAGTTCTCCACTATACTTCCCCCTGCTTCTTGGGGTTCTAAGAGCGTCATATATATATGCTTCAGACATGTTTTCAGTTTGCACAAACTTATTAAGATTCTATGATATTTCACACGTGAATAGAGAATAAGGCTCTACTTTTTATATATTGACTCAAGAACTTGCTTAAAGGTCACAAAAGCCTGAAAAAATCCTTTAAGATGTCGAGACTCATCCGATATTTATCGTTATAAGTAGAAATAAGTAGTAGATATTTTTCTACATAATATACATTCGTAATAAAAAATGACAATGCCAAAAAGAAGAGTCACTCCATTCACCCGTTTTTTCATCGCAATAATTATTATTGTACCCCTGGCATTTTTTGCTGCTTCGTATATCAACAATGAAGATCCCGTGTCTAATTTCAAAGAAATGGTGGGTATCGAACAAACTACATCTACCCAAAAAAAAGTAAGTGCGGATAGTCATTCAAAAAATGAATTTGAGGAACAAATAGAAGAATTGCAAAGCTCTTTGCGCGAACGCGATAAAGAAATCGAGCAATTGCGTCAACAGCTTAAAGATTGTCAATAATGGAGTGGTTATTATTATTAGATACTAGCATAGGTGAAATGCTCTTAAAGGTTGTTCTTAATGCACTCACCTTAATGGCAGGAACTTATTTTCTCAAGGGAGTTGAAATAGAAGATTTCACTCGGGCAGTTATCGTTGCTGTTTTACTAGCTTTTTTGAATGCTACCTTGGGATCGTTTTTAGATTTCATTTCTATTCCACTACGCTTTTTAACGCTTGGTTTATTTAGTTTTGTAGTGGATGCAGCCATGCTCCTATTAGCCGCACACTTTTTAAGAGGTTTTAAGATAGATAACTTTTTATCTGCTTTTTTGCTGGCAATATTACTAGGGGTATTTAATTCTATAGTATACGCAATATTCTTGTAGCCAAGTAAATGATCTTTTGATCACTTACTTAAGGATTATGATATCATGTTTCCTTTCCTAAAATCTTTTTCTTTTAAACTCCTAATTCCTTTATCATTAGGAGTTTTTGCTCTTTTACCTTTAAGGTATTTAATTCTAAGTTTTTTCCCTGATATTCAGGCTACTGAAAATATTTTAAGTGAGCAATATTCCGCTCTCTCTTTATGGTCTTTGATTTTTCTTTATCCCTTAGTGGAAGAATTGATTTTTCGCTGGATATTACAGGGTATCATTTTGCATCACTTTGTACTCCAATACAAGCATTCCATCATTGGAATCTTGACGGGTGCCTTGCTTTTTGGTATAGCACATCAATACCTTCCTATGATATTAGCTGCTTTTATCATGGGCTTATTTGTCGCCTGGGTTTTCTGGAAAACCCAATCTTTAATTGCCGCCATTTATATACACATCCTTAATAATGGCCTCGTACTGCTTCCCGTTTTAATCAAAAGGCCCGAATTAAATATGATACAAGAATTAGAAAGCATCATCGGCACAAGTTGGCTAATGATGCTTTCAATAGGTATTTTAATACCTTCTATAATTTACATTCAGAAATCTACATCTTAACGATCTCTCTTGTCCATACTTTGTCCTGTCCTTGCACTTTTAGTAAATAGATTCCAGAAGGCAGCGTTGAGATATTTACTTCATGCTTCAAAAGGCTAGTACCATTGTGTTGAATAGATTCGTTGGCCATCAACTGTCCTGCCAGGCTATATATTTGAACATCTAAATCCTGCGCTTCAAAGCCTTGCAATTCAACCACAAAACGATCTGATGCTGGATTTGGATAAGCACTAAAACGACGTGCTTCCGTTAGATCTTCATTACTAGTAGTTGCTGGCAGTACAAAATCAAAGAAGATACTATTGCCAAATTCAGCTTCAAAACTTCTTACACTTAATTGTATATTTTCGTTGATCACTCTCTTGAAGCTGGCAGCACCTGCACCCACATCGATATTTACAGCATCCCAGTACCAGTAGTACAGTCCATCTCCACCTGTATCTTCAACATGTAGTGTATAACATCCAGGAGGTAGTTCAATATCATCTTTATACAAAGTAGCATTTTCCATATCATCACGAGTCAGCACGATGTTTCCATCTGAATCTCTGAATGTATAGCTGTTTTCGTTAGCTCGGTTATTAGTACGGAAGTGAAATTGTAATAACTCTTCGAATTCAAAGAAGGTAGGTAGTTCGAAAGTAGAGCTCATATAATTATTATCATCGTAATCATCTGAACTACCATTCACTTCGCCTATCAAAGCAAAGAAAGTTGCCTGATCTCCTGCTTCTGTCCAGAAGGTTACATCTGGAGAAGGCAGTTCTACGTGAACAGTATCAAGGAATGCCAGGTTACCTTCCCAGGTATAAACCATTGTTTCACCACCTTCCAAGCCATAAGCAATTTCCACTTCAGTGATAGTTGTATTTCCAGTATTCTGGACAACCACTATAGGTTGGCTACACATAGGGTTAAAACGCTCAAACTCTACACGTGTGCTTGGACGAACAATTGCTTCTATTGCTGCATCTGTTTCAAAACTAGGCGCACCATAAGTAACCAATTGGTTAGAAACCAAATAGTTTGCTTCACTCAATGTTCCTCCATTTACACCATAATCGATCTCCAATTCCTGTCCTGGTTCATAGTCATTAAGCCAAAACTGATGTACATCTGTAGGATGTCCAGGACACCAACCAGCGCGATCAAACAACCAGGTACCTCCTTGAGGGTAAATAGGAATACTACCACATGCTTTCCATACTTCATATACAAACTCCTGATCTCCACCATCAATATTCAGATAGTGATTTCGGGCAACAAACTCTCCATTTTGACCATGTCCGGTAATTGCTGAACGCAACTTATAAGCATCCGCTCCTGGGTTTAGCGTAAGTGAGCGAGGCTCAAAGAAACGATCGCTCTGCACATCCGCATACCATCCACGACGGAATGGCCAAATATTCTGTACACTTATCACTTCATGAGGAGGTGTCCCTTCAATAAACCAAAACTGAATGTCCATTTCTTCTTGATTTTGTCCTCCCAGCTCCAGAGAAAGACGCTTTTCGCCTTTTAGTATAGGAGCATAATCTGTTACATCAAAGAAGAAGGTCTTACCTTCAGCACCTAAATCCAGTCCATTTCCGTAAGGAGTCACCAAAGATAGAATTTCAAATTTGGCGTCTCTTTTTTGATAATAAGTCAAATTTTCAGGAGTAATAGATCCTTCTTCAGCTACAGGATAAGTATCTATCACAGCTCCCGTCGGATCGTATAAATAAGTCTCTGTAGCCAACCAATGATACTGAGTATCAATAGCTACAAGATCATTACTTTCATTTACTTCAAATTGTATTACAGCATATAAAGGTACTAGAGTAGAATCCAGTACGATGTTGCTTTCTTCTACAGGAGATTCTGTATATTCTCCCTGAATAAATCTTATTGCAGGAATAGCGTTACCTCCTTCAAATCCTGTAAAAAGCTCTCCACCACGATATTGCTTCCATGCTGGTGCATTGTAAACGGCTGCGTCATAAGCATTTCCAGAAGCATCTGCAGTAATGGCTCCACTGCCTTCATTTAGAGGATAGTATGCAAGTAGCGCATCATAATCAGGATGAGAACCTTGTAGATTATAATTCATCCAGGACTGTATCTCTGCCTGATCCAGTTCTTTGCTCCAAATACGGAATTCATCAACCTTACCAAAGTAGGCATTCCCTCCATTAATATTAGCACCTACAATGAAGTCGGTGACATCGATAGGTTTGGTCCTACCAGTACCTGAATGCCAAAGTTCTCCATTCAAGTATATTTTCATCTCTCCTGTACTAGCATTTTTGGTAAAAGCCCAATGGTTCCATTGCCCTCCCAATTCACTCATATTGGCATCTTTTTCAATACGGTCATAACCACCACCGTCATTTCCACAATCCCAGTATACTCGGCCATTACTCCATGGTAAGTGGACATTTACCTGACGCTGGTTAGCATCATTCACACCTTCAAAAATGGTGGTATTAACAGGTAATACGTCTTCATTACCATATACCCATAATGAAATTGTTATTTCATTACTTACAGGTTCAAACAAATCAGCTGGCGGAATAAATGCACCATAACCATTAAACTCCAGGTAACTATTAGCACCCTGGGTTCCTAAAGCTGCAGCATCCGTTTCAAAAGCTTTTATACTAGGCGCAACTACTTCTGCATCTGTAGTGTAAGAAAGTTCGACTAATATGCCACTTGCACCATTCCATTCATATGGGCGAATTGGTAAGGTCATCCATCCTTCTGTATCAAAATCTGTATTGCTGAAGTAAACTTCCGTTTCTTCTGTTAATGGTGGGATGCTATTTGGCAATAATTCCTCTTCATAAAACTCTTGCATACGAATACGCAAAAATCCTGTGGTAGCTCCCGCAGACTCCACATAAAAAGAAAGGTGAGTAATATCACCAGATTCCATCCCCAAATTTGTCAATGTATTCAGGTCGTATAAAAACAATTGGCGAGCAGTTCCTCCATCTAATGAAAGAGTAGCCGGAGTGGCACCATCTACTTCGGTTGTATTTGATGATACAGGCATACCATAAGTTATAGTAGCTTGTTCGTATTGCTGATAACTATATACCGACTGATCTGTATATGGGAAGGTAGCTTCTGAATAACCGGGAATAAGATAATCAGGGTGTGTAGCCCTTGTTGAATCTATCATGCCCGGATCAGTAATAAAAGTATTACAACTGTAATCCCATTCACGACATCCAACATTTCCATTGCCTACCGCATCATCATGGCAACGCATGTTGTAACGCATGATTATCTTACGATAAGTAGCGTCTGGGTCATCGGGAAAGGTATAGTACCCCGAGCGGGCATCATCCTGCCAAGTAAGCGTTTGTACAACAGTGGTATCCTGCGCAATTAGAAAAAAAGCCATGCTAAGCATGGTAATGAGTAGAGATAGTTTTTTCATCATCCTTTTTTAATGTTCTCTAAAAAAATTAATGCGTGAGATTCAGATCGATAAAAATAGGCAATTAAAAAATAACCGCTCCTTGAATTAACATTCAAATGTCATGCGCTCACCTTTCTTATCCTCATAGAATTGACCTCCCTGATATGCCAAATGGCCACTTACAATAGTAGCTTTAACATTACCTTCAAAGGTATGCCCTTCAAATGGCGACCATCCGCATTTGTAATGGATATTATCTTTATTGACTTGCCATTTTTCATTGATATCTACCAATACCAGATCAGCCCAATAGCCTTCATCTATATATCCTCTTCGTTCTATATGGAAACAGGTAGCAGGTGCATGGCACATTTTTTCCACTATACGCTCCAGAGAAATCATTCCCCTTTGATAAAATTCCAGCATCACATTTAGAGTATGTTGAATGAGTGGTACTCCTGAAGGTGCTTTAAAATAGGAATTTTGCTTTTCCTCCCACGTATGAGGTGCATGGTCAGTAGCTATAATATCCAGGCGATTATCTAGTAATGCAGGGAATAAGGCACTCTGATGTTCAATTCCTTTAACAGCCGGATTACATTTGATCTGTGTACCTAAACGATCATAATCTTCACTATTGAAATAAAGGTGGTGCACACATACCTCTGATGTAATTCGCTTTTCTTCCAGTGGAATATCATTTCGGAATAAATCAAGCTCTTTGGCTGTAGACAGGTGCAAAATATGCAAGCGTGTATTGTGCTTTTTTGCTAGTTCAACAGCCATCGAAGATGACAAATAACAGCCCTCCGCACTCCTTATTTCAGGATGGAGTTTTACAGGAATATCGTCACCATATTTTTCTCGATAAATGACTTCATTATTTCGTATAGTTGATTCGTCTTCACAGTGAGTCGCGATCAACATAGGTACTTCTGCAAATAATTTATCCAGTGTTACCGGATTATCTACCAGCATATTACCTGTGCTTGATCCCATAAATGCTTTGATGCCACAAACCGTTTTAGGATCGGTACGCAATACTTCTTCCAAATTGTCATTTGAAGCCCCCATGAAGAAGGAGTAGTTTGCTAGTGAAACTTGTGCTGCCCGGTCATATTTTTCCTGTAGCAACTCCTGAGTGATTGCAGGTGGTTTGGTATTTGGCATTTCCATAAAGGAAGTTACCCCACCAGCGACTGCTGCTCTCGGCTCCGTATACAAATCTGCTTTATGTGTTAAGCCCGGCTCTCTGAAGTGCACCTGATCATCTATAATACCGGGCATTAGATATAATCCATCAGCTATGATTTCCATATCAGCTTTATCATCCAAGCCTTGTCCTATTTTATCAATAAAACCTTTCTTGATAAAAACATCTGCTTCCTTGATCTCTCCTCTATTAATAATTTTTGCTCCTTTGATGAGAATGGTCTCCATATATAAATTTTGCTTCTGTATTGTTTAAAAAAGTATGGAGGTGAAAATAATGCCCCCATTTTAGGGGTCCAAACTTTTTCATAGTTTTGCGCTCATAAATAATTGGAAACATGAGCAAGTTGGAAAAATCAATCATTAACACAAACTATAAAATAGGTGTATTAGGAGGAGGACAATTGGGAAAAATGCTGGCATTGGCAGCCGGCAACTGGCATCTTCCATTATATATGCTAGACGCTTCCAAAGACTTCCCGGCAGCCTATCTTACTCCTCATTTTACGGAAGGGAATTTCAAAAAATATGAGGATGTTTTAGCATTTGGAAAAGGGAAAGACATTCTTACTATTGAAATAGAACACGTCAATACAGAGGCATTACATCAATTGGAAAAAGAAGGGATCACTATTCATCCTGCTCCAGCAAAATTGGATATAATCAAGGATAAAGGTGCTCAAAAGTTATTTTATCAGGAACATAATATTCCGACTTCTCCATTCCAGTTATTTGACGATGAAAAAGCATTACTCAATGCACTACAAAATGGAGAAGTGAATTTTCCATTCGTTCAAAAATCGAGAACAGCGGGTTATGATGGGAAAGGTGTAAGCCTTATCCGCAATGCTGCTGAGTTAGACAGCAAGCTTCTTCAAGGCCCTTGTTTAATTGAAGAATTAGTAGATATTGATAAAGAATTAGCAGTTATTGTTGCCAGGAATGAATCTGGTGATTCTATCGCTTATCCCGCTGTTGAAATGGAGTTTCACCCAGAGGCAAACTTGGTCGAATTCCTGGTATGTCCAGCAGCGATCTCTGAAGAAGTAGAAACAGCTGCGCGTGAATTGGCATTACGGGTTATTAATACCTTTGATGTGTGCGGACTCTTAGCAGTAGAGCTTTTCCTCGATAAAGCAGGAAACATATTAGTAAACGAAGTGGCTCCACGTCCTCATAATAGTGGCCACCATACTATAGATAGTTGTTATACTTCTCAATACGAACAACATCTTCGTGCTATTACCAATATGCCTTTGGGAAGTACAAAAATGAAGGCACCTAGTGTAATGGTTAATTTATTAGGAGAAGACGGACACATTGGCCTTGCTAAATATGAAGGAATTGCTGAATGCCTTGAAATAGAAGGTGTACATCTTCACCTTTATGGTAAAACAACCACCAAGCCTTTCCGTAAAATGGGCCATGCTACCATAGTTGATGACAATCTGGATCGTGCAAAAGAAAAAGCACGTAAGGTAAAAGACTTGTTGAAAATAGTAAGTTGAAAATAGAGGAAGAGGGAGAGGCCTACTCCATGGTGATTTTAAAAATCACCATGGAATGGCCTCTCTCCTTCTCTCCCTTTCTTTTTAATGCCCGCTTCCTGAAGCGGACGCAACCTTTTCTCCTCCTTCTTCTTCCCGCACCAGCGTCCACGCAATTGCTGAAAGGCCCAGGGTTGCCGCACAAATAACGAATACCAGGCTTTTATCTTCTACTCCGCTTATATATTCACCTACTCCCAGACTTGCCACCAATTGTGGGAGGACTACAGATAAATTAAAGAGCCCCATGTACAATCCCATTTTTGCCTGATCTACCTTTTGGGACATAATAGCAAATGGTAAACTAACAGTTGCTGCCCAGCCGACTCCCAATATTGCCATTAGAATATAAATCATTATAGGGCTATATCCGATCAACCATACACCAGCATATCCCAATGCCATAATACCGATGCATATCCAGTGTGTTTTCACTCGCCCTATTTTGCGGGTAATTGGCTCTAGTACAAAGGCAGGTAATACCGCAGCAACTCCATTTAATATCAAAAAAGCAATATCAATAACCCTCCCTACTCCATCTTCTGAATACTCGGGAAAGCGGTATTGCAGGAAAGAAAACATATAAATGAACATAGCTTGTATTCCTATCCAGGTGAAGCTATGAGCTGCCAATACTTTTTGAAAACCAATCCGGCTGCCTTCTGCTTTTGATCTTCCTTTTTCTGATTGTAATAATGTTTGAGCAATAAAAACAATGGTAAGTATGAGACAAACAATTTCTACGTAGTAATTATTCACTTCTATTTCCAGCACCCTCACTGGTACTCTGTAACAAGCATACAATAAAAAGCCCCAAAGTGGCCGAATAGCCCAAAAGCCTTCCCGAAAACTGGTTTTATTGGTGCCTTCTTTATGTTCAAAATCCTTGGGCTCTTGTATAAAGAAAGGAGGTATAATCGTAAAGAGTAGTACTAAAACTGCACCAAAATAAATCAAGAATGCCTTTCCGGACACCGCACCAATCACATAAGCCAGCATACCAAAGGTACCAGAGATTGTTTGCATCCAGGTATATCCCTTAGTACGTTTTTCACCTTCTGGAGTCACATCTGCTATGATAGATCGAGTAGGGTTAAAACCAACATTAATAGACATATCCAAAGCCAATGCCACTGCAATAGCTACTCCCAATATACCTTCTATGCCCAAAGCACCAGATACAATCTCCAGATTGGGCAAAGCAAGCAAACTCAATGCGGCTAATATTCCTCCAACAATAATAAAAGGCCTCCTTCGCCCGCCCCACAACCAGACGTTATCGCTCCACACACCAAAAAATACTTGTCCAAAAATACCCGCAATAGGCCCCGCCGCCCATACTAGTCCGATATCTTCAATTTCCAGTCCGTACTTGGTGCCCAATATCCAACTCAAAGCTGAAATTTGAACGGATAGTGCAAACCCCATTGCTGTAGAAGGCAAACTAAGGGTGATATAGAAAAAGTTGGTCAAACGTTTTTGTATTTCCAGCATTAGTATAGGCTTAATCGTTATTGTAAAGAATCATAGCATTTCTTCCACTAATAGTGAGGCTGCTTCCGGAAACAGTTCCCAGTCCTGTTTCATCAACTTCTCCTTCATTAACTGCTATTGTCCAATCAGCTGTCGGAATTTTCACCTCTTGAGCATCTCCATTGCCATTTAGAACTACTAATATATTTTTCCATTCATCCAGATTAGCATGGTCCTTGATGGAATATACAACTAAACCTTCTTCTTCTTGTGGTATAAATGCTAAATGGGTTTTAATCATTTCCGTAGTAGGCATACGAAAAGCAGGGTGTATTTTGCGCAAAGCAATCAATAATCGGGTATACTCATACACTTTATGGTATTCGGCCTTCCTGGACCAGTCTAATTGGTTTACTGCATCAGGTGATTTATATGAATTCTCCTCTCCCTCTTTTGTGCGAAGCATTTCTACACCTGCGTGTAAAAAACTAATGCCCTGAGAAGTCAGTACCGTTGTTAATGCAAGCATTTGCATCTTGATACGCTCTTCCTCATTATCTTCTTTGTTTGAAATAGACAGGCGATCCCATAAAGTATGATTGTCGTGACAAGAAACATAAGAAATGGTTTGCGATGGTTCTTTTGCCCAGGGCCCATCAGCATAACTCACTCTATGAATATCCACTTGTGGGTGATCAGTAGAAGCTATGATACCAAATTTTACATCTTCTTCTCTTCCTGGCTCTCCACTTACAAAACCCTTTTGCTCACGCTCAAAAACACTACCTTTCAAACCATCCCGTATATCGTCACTAAAAGCAGCAATTCCCTCCAGACGATAAGTATGTGCTTTAATCGCCCTGTCTTCTTCAGCCAGAGGGCTATCTCCTGCTGTCCAACCTTCACCATAAACAAATATACTAGGGTCAATAGCTTTTAATGCCTGGCTTACCTGGTTCATTGTTTTTATATCATGTATCCCCATCAGGTCAAAGCGAAAGCCATCAATTTTATACTCTTCTGCCCAGTAAGTAACGGATTCTACTATAAATTTACGCATCATGGACCGTTCAGAAGCTGTTTCATTGCCACATCCTGAAGCATTAGAAAAACTACCATCTTCATTATGGCGATAATAATAACCGGGAACGACCTGATTAAATACAGAAGTTTCCGTATCGCCTGTATGATTGTATACAACATCCATAATCACGCGTAGTCCATTTGCATGCAATGCCTGCACCATTTGTTTAAATTCGCGTATACGAACAGCTCCATCCTCCGGGTTTGTAGCATAGCTACCTTCTGGTACATTATAGTTTTGAGGATCATACCCCCAATTAAATTGAGGTTCATTTAATCTAGATTCATCTACAGACAAATAATCAAAAGAAGGCAATAAGTGTACATGAGTTACTCCTAAATCCTTAATATGGCTGAGTCCCGTCAACGCACCTCCCGGGCTTACTGTATTAAGCTCTGTTAATCCCAGATATTTGCCCTTGTGTTGTATTCCTGAATTAGCGTTCATTGATAAGTCGCGCACATGTAACTCATAAATAATAATATCATTAGGAGCTTTCAAGCGAGGGCGTAAAGTTGTTTCCCAATCCTCTGGATTAGTAGTAGATAGATCTATGACCTGTGCGCGCACGCCATTCGTTCCTACTGCCTTAGCATAGGGGCCTGGTACTTCCAGTTGCCATTCACCATCAATTTTAGTTTGAAAGGTATAATATATTCCTTGTAAATCTTCATTAAAAGTAGCCAACCAGGTGCCATTTTCTGAAGACTCCATTCGAGTCGTTTTTGAAGGAGTGCCTCCTAATGCATGTTCATAAAAATGTAGCTTCACCGCAGATGCAGTAGGTGCCCACAATCGGAAAGCAGACTGCTCAGGGCTATAAGTCAAACCCAAATCATTCCCTTCATAAACCGGATAATCTTCATAGGACTGGTATTGGGGTACTTCTGCTTCTTCCTGGCAGGATATAGCCATCATCATTATGCTTATTAGTATTGAAAAAAAGTTTTTCATGTTGCAATATCGTTTGGCTAAATTTAGGGAAAAAATAGCCGTATTCCACAACACTAATGAAGCAAAAATTTGTTACATCTCTACAAACATATCCATCAACTCACTATCCGCCTTGGCATTTCTTCCTTGGTTTTTGTGTGTAGTTGGCATGGCTTGATTGGTGAGGGGGGATTGGTGACTGGTGATTGGTGAAGGAAGATTGGTGAGGGGTGATTGGCGAGGGGGGATTGGTGATTCAGTACCCTTAATAGGGGAAGTATTTACTACTGTAAATTGAGCACGCTCCTTTGATGATTGCCTCCTGTCTATTGAAGCCTCTTTGCTCACAACCGCTAGTGGTACACTATCTATTTCTGGTTCTAGGTAAATCGTATCACGAATAAACTCTGTATAAGCTACAATTTCTGGCTTTGGTGACCAAACAGACCATATAGCTGCTCCGAGCAAGACCCCAAGAAATAAAGATGCAGCAATCGCTAATTTTGCAGATAAAGGCCAGCTTGTAGCTTTATATTTTGACCTATATGCAGTGATCAACTTATCTTCCAGGTAAGCCGGAGGATTTGCAGAGTCTATACGACTACTCAAAATGACAGATCGCATTTCTTTATAGGCTAATGCTCCCATGCTTTGATCCACCAATTCTTTTTCCTTTTGGGAAAGTTGATTATAGTTTTTCTCAAAGAGTAAGCTTTCTATATACTGGTCAAATTCTTTCATCATCTAGTACTTTCAACTGGTTTGACAATTTGCGCAAAGCATAATGTAGCCTTGACTTGACAGTTCCTTCGGGGCAACCAAGAATTTCACTAATATCCTTGATTGAAAGTTGAGAATCATACCTCAATTGGAAACAAGTTTTATGGATTGGATCCAATTGCTGAATGGCCAGCCTAAGGTATTTCCTCAAGACTGGCGCATCCATTTGTGCTATTAAACAATCGGGTGAAGTGATGGGTATTTGTATGTTTACTGGTTCTTTATTTGAACGCCTATCTCGCCGGCGGTATTCGTTTTTCACCATATTTCCCGCCAAGGTATAAAGCCAGGTAGAAAAACGGCGGGTAGTATCAAATGCCTCAGGCTGCTCAATAATCTTCATAAACAGTTCCTGCGTAAAGTCAGCCGCATCTTCAGACTGATGATTCAACATTCGCAAAAAATATTGATACATCCTTTTACTATAACGTTGATACAACACTCTGAAAGCCTGCTCTTTACCTTTGGAAAGCAGTTCCATCAACTCTTCATCACTATACTTTTGATATTTACGAGAAAACAACATGCAATTTCATTAAATTCAAATAGCCATATACCCTCATTTTCATATGTGATTTATCACATACCTATTACGGTTTTACTACTTCCATAAATACTCGAAAACCTACCTCAGGGCTTGGCAGGTTGATTTTTTGAGGTTTATTGACCTTTGCCATTTGAGCAGGTGACAACCAGCTACCTCCCATTGCAGATATACCTCCATCCAGCATCTCTGCTACATTTCCCGTCATATTATAAAGCCCTAATCCATTGGGAAAGTACGAAGTAACTGGTACTGTAAAATAAGCTCCATCCTCACCAGGAGACTCTGGATGTTCGACGGCTACAAATGCGGCTTTGCTTTCGTCATATTCACTAAGATAAGGATTGACATTGGCCAAATAACAGCCTTTTTTATTTTTTGTCTCAGGCCCTCCCCAAGGATAAGGCCCATTCCCATTTGCCACTGCAGCCATACGCCATTCCTCTTGTGAAGGTAAGTAAAAGCGTACTTGCCCAAATTGCTTTCGCTTGTAATCCGATTTATTATAAACTTGTGTCAGCCAATCGCAATAAGCCAGGGCAGCTTCGTAAATGATATTTACCACTGGAGCCTGAGGATCGTTGGGATGCCCGTTCGAAAAGAGTACTTCTGATGGCTGGTTTCTATACTCCTCCGGTATCAGGCTAATCCAGTCTACGGGAGTGGCCTTAAATTCATTGATCAATCGATATTCTTTTTCCTTCAGTAAGGATACCAGAAACAGTTCATATTCTGCATTGCTTACTTCTGTTGCGGAAGCATATCGTCCATTCCCCACAGGTTTCATTGCTTTCTCCAGAGATTTGATATTTATGTTTACCGGGCTTTGTATTCTTGGAAATTGAGGAGGAAAAAAATTGGCAATAGCAGATTCTCTTCCTGCTCTATGTGCCAAATTAACTGCTAATTTCTTCACTTTCCTTGCTTGTGCTGTTTCTCCACTTGACAGATAATGTTCATGCAATAAAGTTAGTGCAGGTAAATAATTCCAATTGATATGATCAACTACAGTATAAGAAGGATCATAGCCAATTGGATTTAACAGATCATCTTTTAGAAAACGGTTTTCATAGTTGTTTCGCAATATTGCCAGATTATCTACGGATGTTTTGCTGTGTAAAAATGCCAGCCCTACTAAAAACAGTTCTTCTTCAAACTGCTTGCGTAAATCCGGGCCAACCGATACATTAAAATAAACAGGTATATGGGCGTGCTTTATAATATGCTGGGTCAGTGATTTCACCTGAGCATAATATCCGTCACTTACAGGAGCCTGCCATTCCAGTGGGATGTGTAATTTATCAAAAATTCGCTTGCGATAATCATCATTAGAAACGACTAGATAAGGATTAAGTACCGTCACATTTGGTTTCACACCATGCACTTGTTGCAATATCCAGGCAGGAAAAGTTGCATTATCTGATTCTACCAGGAAAATACACTCATCGGAGACTGACATCAGTGCGTTATAATTCCATTTGAGCACACCAGCAGACACGGTACCAGAATCATACCATTGCTGACAATACTTCTTCAGATTTTTTTGATCCCCTTTCAATTCATAATACATCAGTAAATCATCCATAATCTCAGTGCGATCAGGTGCCAACTCATGCGCTCTGAAAATGTGATCAAAATTTCGCTCCCCTAATGGGTCTTGCCAGAAAGTCACAAAATGAGATTCATAAGTATCAGGAATTGCTTTATTCGCCTCTTCTACAATTCGATCCAGGCTTTTCATATCCTCGCCAGATAAAAGGCGTTCATTTCTCGAAGCTGCATAATAGTTGAGCCATCCCATTGCATGTTGGGGATTTTCATCAAGTATAGTTCGCCATAATTGTGCTTGCTCTTTATAGTACTCAACAGAATACAAAACTTCTGTAAGAGGATATATTGTTTCCGCTTTCTGAGCTTGCAAATAAGAGGTCGTCATAAGAAACAACAGGAAATACCAAATCGGGTAATAACAAGCTTTCATGTTTTTTTATGTGCTTGTACACCGAAGATGGGGAGGGGTTCAAATTTTCTTATATTTTTTTTATAATCTAGCTACTTTGAAATAGATAAAAACAATATTATATTTAGCTAATACAATACGCTTGAGGCAATTCTACTTACTTCTTAAAAATGCCTCTTATCAATACACATACTACTATATAATATTCAAAGTATGGATTTCTTCTGGAGTCAAATAGCATTAGATATTGCAGTACAAAATGAGAATGGTCATCCATCTAACTGGAATAAAAAGCAAATTGACATTTTTTTAAAAAATTTTAGAAAGGCCTTATTAATCAAGTGTCAATGTGATAATAAGTTTATTCGCCTATTCAATTTACCTACAAAAGATGGAAATGTTAATTATGGTGCACTTACAATTCCATCTTATTATACTTTTAGAAGGATATTTATCACCAAAAAGAGCAATAGTGCATCTCACTATAGAAATCTTTTTGCCATTTATTTTAATTACGATTCAGCTCATGATTACATCAATAATAAAAAAGCACTTACTTTTGAAAAGCTACCTGCCATTCCACATTTTCTACGAAAAGAAAAACCATCAGCACCCTATCCTGGCTTAAAAACTTTTTCTTTTACAGATTGCGATTTATTTCACGGAAGAGAAGTACATATCCGATCAATACTGAGGTATTTGCATCATATCGACTTGATAAATATTAACCAGGAATACAAGGATTTAATCTTACTTTATGGGCAATCAGGGGTTGGGAAGTCTTCTTTAATACACGCAGGGATTATTCCAAGAATTATTGAAAAATGGGACCTCTTTTATGCAAGAAGAGATCAGCATATAGGATTGAAAAATCAGTTCGATTCTTTTATTACACCTAAGCCTATCCTTTTATTATTTGATCAAATTGAATATTTAGAAGAACGAACAGTCTCTCAGCTACAGAAAGACCTATCTAACTTTATCAATGCAATAAAAAATGATGCTTTTCAAAGATCACTCAAAGATGTAATCATTCTTTTGGCTATGCCTCCACGATTACTGGAATACATCCCAACATTGAACATATTGGAAGAGGCAGTAATTTTCCCAAAAAATGAAGATGGAGAAAAAGACGAAGTATACATACAACGCATTGATCAATTACTATGCGAATCAAAAAAACGACTGTTTTTAGTTCGTTCTTTAGGACTAAAACATAATTTATGGCGGCATCTATATCCCATTATGAGCAGTAAATATTTGTTTAGATACTGCTACAGCAAGAATAAACTTACACTAAGTGAAATATATGAGAAGAATATCAAGCCCAGAAAGAAACTTATTATATTAGATCAAGTAGAAGAAGCCATTACACGTCCCAACACTCAGGATTACCCAATAGAAACACTATCGAATGATAACCTTGAATTAAAAGAATTAGCAAGTACAATAGCTTTTTTCTTACAAAAGAATACAAACTGTAAAATTATTTTGTCGTTCAGAGCAGATTACCTGGCTGAAATAGAAGATATTTTAGAACAAAAACTTTTAAACCAATACAAGAAATGGCTTTTAAAACCTCTTGATAAGCAGGGAGTAAAAGATGCTATTGAAGGCCCTCTTAAAACAGCCTATTTTGAGCTAAAATACTATGATGGTTTCACTAATGACATAATGCATTTGCTCCAAGAAGATAGTGGATCTAATATTGCTCCTGCATTGCAAATCATATTAAATAGATTATGGAATGAGGTTAAGTCAAATACCCGCTTTATCACCAAGGAGATATTTGAAAAGCAGGTGCGCAAGGAAAAAAAAATCATTAGATCATTTCTATTAGAACAGTTAGAGGCTTTAGAAAAGGATGTGAATGAATAATAACATCACGACATATCGTTTACAATCTGCTATCCAATATGGAGTTGGATTAGACTTACTTTTGTTTTTCACTACCCAACACGACACTACAGAAAGCCACACTTTAGAGGAAGTTTATAATCGCTATTCGCACATAGAGAATATTGAGGTACTTATCAACAAACTCATCGAATTGCAATTGCTGGTAGAAAGAGTAGAATATAATACTTCCAGCCACTGGCAGCCAATGAGGAAAACAGGGCAGCTAAGACTGGCTCACGATACACTCGCACCTGTAATACGTACTGAATTCTATCGATCTTCCCGTCCTGGGCAGGTAGCAAGGAAGTTATTGGAGCAGAAGGTAGAGGTCGCTAAAACCAATGATAACATCTTACTGAGTAGTAAGGAGCTGAAGGTTATAGAGAAGGGAGAAGTCGGTATGCGGATGAAATCGGCTGAAGAAAATAGACTAATACAAATAAGTAAAAAATATATACAGAAAAGAAGAAGAAGATTAGCTTTAAGTTTGTTGCTAGGTGTTTTGCTTTTACTTATACTAGGCATGTTGTTCTTAAACGAAGCAGGTACCTCTAAGGGCAATTTACTAAGCGCAGCAGCTAATGAAAACCTGAAAACAAAAAATTATGAAACAGCTCTCATATTAGCAAGAAACGCACACCGCTATTTGAATAATGAAACTTCTTCAGAACTACTATTTGAAGCATGTATGAACAATTTAATTTATACAAAGGCTTCCTTAAATGAAAATAAATCATTTTACCGCTTACCAGGAAATAAAATTGTGTTTTCGAGTAACAATAAGTATATGCTTACCTACAAAAATGAAAGCTATACTTTTGGCTTAAAAAGATATACCCCTAGTTATCTTTTTGAAATAAAAGATGAATCTGTAGAATTAATAGATAGTATTACAGGGCAAACAGGGCAATTCTCTCCTGATAATCGTATGATAATTACTTTATTGTCTGAAAAAGACTCTTCTTATTTGTACAAGATAACGGATTCTAATTCTTATGAGTTCATCGGTTCACTCAAAGGTATTTCTGCTAAGTTTTCGCCTAATCAAAGATACATTTTAACGAGCAGCTCCAAAAGCATACCTGACAAAGATGATAGATATTTGCGTCATAGCTATATCTACAATGCTGAAAACGGAGAATTAATAAAACGTGTTTTAGGAGAAAGTGACGGCGGGAAATTTGCTGCTGATAGTAAATATTTTGTTACTTCTGATCATGATCGTCAACACACCTACTTATATTCTATTTCCAATAATCAATGTGAATTAAGAAAAACTTTAAAAGGAACTCTTAGTGAATTTGTAGCAACGTCAGATGCTATCATCACTAAAAATTTTAAATCTAATGATACCTATATATATCGGCTAGATACAATGGTAATTGACGAATATTACCTTGGGAAAGGTACTGTTACTTCAACACCTTTTTCAAATGTATACTTCTTTTCGAAAAAGAAACATGAAAAATCATACATACTTTCTTGCTCTACAAATCTTATTATCGATTCAACCATAATAAAACATGGTGATGACATCTTATTCACGCCTGATAAGTCTTTTGCTTTGGTCAGGAATTATTTAGACGAAAAATTATATTTCTATAAAATTTCAAACCAAAGATTTAAATTAAAGGATAGTATAAATGGGGGATTTATGGGCTTCTTAAACACCTCTATGTCAATGATCATACAAGATAAAAGTCAAAGAAAAAACTACCTTTATACTTATTCATTAATTAAAGAAGAAATACAAAAAAAAGACTCTTCTGATGCAGGAAAAGACTATCTTATTCCAGATAGCGATATCATTGTTTCTAATAGACCATATCTTAAAAAAGCAATTATCTATCAAATAAGCTCTGATGCTATATTACCAATCGATACAATTGAAAATACAGAAAAAAGAATCGAGCTTTCAGCAGACAAGCATTTCGCAATTTCTTATACTTATGAAGATTTGTTGAAACTTATTAATCATCAGGATAATAATAAAACCTTACTCCAGGTTCCTTCTTCCTGGGATGCGAGCTTTATTTTTGAAAATGGTCTGGTTTTAAATCCCATAGACTCAGATTCTATGCTAGTATGGTACAAAAATCCACTATTACTCTCAGTAGAAGAACTTGTTAAGTTATTCCATTCGGATGAAAGGTTGGTGGATTCGCTACAGGAGTTGTATGATTTTTGATTACTACATTTTAGTCAATTTTTCTTGTGGTATTAAACCAAATATCTCCTAAATAAACCGTATTGCCCTCTCCTTTTTTAAGATATATCAGTTCTACTTCTTTTTTTGTTACATCACTGTACGATCTCCCTCCATCACCTCTAAATGTTTGTGTAAAGTATAGATGCCCAATCCATCGATCTTTCATATTACTGATATCTATATCAGCATCACTTATATCATCAAAAGTAAATTCAACAGTTTCATATTGCTGATATAACTTTCCCAGATGTTCAAAATATTGTTGGACATTATAAATATCGTAAGTTTTTCTTTTATAATTGGTGACTCTGATTTTCACATCTGCTCCTTGATTGATAAATAATCGTTTGATCTCACTTATATCTATCCTTTTTCCTTTGGATGCATTAATAATGGCATTTTGGAACAATTTCACTTTAGCTTTTCCCTTTTGTTGAAAAATTTGTTGTACTTCTAGATAGTTATAGTCCAAGTTAACCTTCTTAATAGAAGTAGTATCTTCAATTATAGTATCCTTTTTTATCTGATAATATTCTATGCTATTGAAAGTAATTTCACTTATTTTTGGATTTGATACCTTCTTATTTAAGTATTTAAGATTTACTGTGACATTATATTTTATAACACATATAAGTCCATGAACATCTATTGTATCTACCATCCTAGCCACTCCATAAAGCTGAGTCTTTTCTCTTATTATATTTGTACCAATTAAATGAGAAGAGATCATTTTATTTTTTTGATTCTCAAAAACTTTTTCTGCATAACCTGCGTAAGTTAATTTCAAAACTTCTTTATTATTGGGGTCATAATACTCGATCAAGGGATTATTTCGTAGAATAAAGAAGGTATCTACAAAAGAATCCATGCTTATTGTATTTGATTTTAATTGATTTACCCCTACTAAAAATTTATTTATATGTCGTGTAACTAAATCCTTAGATTGCTTTATTTTGTCTGAATTCCATCCATCTAACCAAATAGACTTTCCTTTCACATGTTCATCTTCAACATAGCCATAACCGATTAATTTGAAATCATTCTCACTTAGAGATAAAAAATCATATTTTCCTTTATTTTTAATGGGCTTTATAAACCATACTATATTGATATACTCTGATCGTTTCACTTCATTGTCCAATGCTCTATTAATTTTTAAACGTCGATTAATGTAAGTTGAAATCAGTAAGCCCCTTGAAAACCTACTACTATTTTTCATAATATTCGGAGCTGCGATTACATTACTTGTAGCTGTTGCAGAAGCTGGGGGAGAATAATTTACTCCTTGTTTAAAATCTATTTTATAATAGCTCAAAGATGTTATTTCATTACTATAATAATGAGAAGATACAGAGCTATGATCAGCATCGTTTAACTTGAGGTCATAATAAAAATCTAAATTCTTTAACTTATTAACACGGAATGGAGATAGATTTCTCAAAGCAGGTTTGTTTAAGCCTTTTTCCAACGTAGCAGACTCTATGATTTGGACGATTTCTTTTGTTTTTGCGACCAAGATATCTTCCAAATAACCTGCTTCTTTTTTCGTTAAAGTTATTTTCTCTTGTCCAAATAAGTTGAAAGGACCTATTACAATTAGAAGATACAGTATGATGTATTGAACGGTATTCATAACATTTGATTATTCTATAGTTATAATATCACCTAAGTATATATCACAGCAGCCATTAATTACATATGAACTGCCAGTTCGACAATTTTTGGGTTTAATAAAAACATCTCCCTCGCGAAGATTTCCATCTACAAAAACTACTTTTTCTTCCATCTCAATTATATCCTTCCTAACTTCCCACTGTTCAATTCCTTCATAGGTAATATTAAAAGATACTTTTCCTTTCCAAATCCCCTGCAAAGTATCAAATTCAAATTCATTGATTATATAGATGCTTGCTGTATCAATTTCTACTTTGACATGGTCATATCTTTCATTGTTATAGATGTGTTCAAAATATTCCCTAACGAAATATGTGTTTCTAATATCACTTCTCTTACTAGGCCTTGTTTGAATAGTATTCTCTAAAGAGTCAATGAATAATCCTTGCCCATTACGAATTTGTGTTTCTAAACCAATAGTATCTCTATTACTTTTAATCGATGTACCTACCTTGTATCGATAACCATCAAACCGAGCATAGATATTTTTTAACTTATTAAGCATGGCATCCTTTGTCTTAAAATTCCAACATAGGAGTGTATCTAATGTCTGAATAATACTGTCTGGCTCCTGCTTTTCAACAGCTTCGTTTTTACTTCTAATACTAAAATATTGTTCCGTATTTACATGTGAAACATCTATAATTCTGATTTCATATTCTCCAGAGCTACCATCGAAGGCATCAATATAATATTCTCCAGTTTCGACGAATTCTTGTTCTATAATCAAAGAATCATTCTTAAGAAGAGAGAAATCATATGGGGTGGTTCCACCTTGAAATATTATTGACAAAGAATCATTACTTATGTTGTAATTCCATTCCAGTGCTATACTTTTAGGTAATTCCCTTTCATCTGAATTTATTGTAATTAATGTGCAATAACCTATTGTCAATAAAAAAAAGATGCCTATTATATAGATCAATGTCCTCATTATTCAACGACTTTTTTTATTGGCGAAAGCCTATTAATAATATTCTCTCGCACAATATTGGTAAAATTCAATTCCCAGCTTTCTAGCCAATCAATAAAGAAGCTTAATAGGATACTAGCAATGAGCCCTACCAGAGTGGTATCAAATGCTACGTTGAGACTTTGACCAAGTGATTCGTTGGCAAATATTTTTTCATAATTTGGACTATCTCCGGTCAAGCGACTGGTTAAGCCAAGTGCTTCGCTAATTCCTATGATAGTTCCTATGAAACCGAGCGACGGAATTGTCATTACAAAATACCTCAATACTTGAAATCTCCTTTCGAGACGGTTTTCTACACCCTCGCAAATAGTGTTTACACTTTGGAGTAATTCCCCTCTATTAACATTTCCGCTTTTATAAGTAGAGAGCATATCCAAACTAGGTTTTAAGGAATCGTAGACTATAGGTGGTTCAAAAGAACGATGAAAACTAAATTGCTGAAGCCCTGCTTTTATATCATCTTTCACTTCTTCTATTTCTTGCAGATTAATCTCAGGAAGGTAGTTTACTTTGGATTTTAAAAAGTCTATATTCCTGAATACTTTTTGATTTTTTTTTACGAATGAAATATCTACAATCATTAAAGCTACGGCAATCATGGAAAACAGATAAATCATTAACTGTACCCAACCCACCAACCTAGTATTCATCCGAGAAGAAGCTTTCAATACTTCAATCACGGATTGCAGCCACCTAAAGCCCGATTTGGCACTATCTTCCCTTGCTTCGTTTTCCTCTAACTTATTCAGCTCATAGCCTAGTCGAAATACTTGGCTTCGAATACTTTCCCCTTTTCCAATTAAAGTAGAGCGTCCGAGAAAGAAGTGGTAACTGCTCTCCGCTAATTGGTATGAGATCGTATCATTCAATCGGATCGTATTGATATTGATGAATACCGACTCGTCTTTTTTTTCTACGGAAGGGCATAGCTTGATCTCTTGGTTAGAAGCTTCTTTGTATAAAAAGCATCCATTAATATCTATGTCCTCGATTTGAAAAGATTGAGATTTATCTATGATTGCTTTCTTGAGTTCTTCTTCAAAACGCTCACTTTGCCAATCGAAAGTTGATATATCAATAATAGTGAGTAGGCCTATTGTCAGTATAATAGAGAATAGCAGAATGACCAAAATGGCGACGCCTAAATGTTTGTATATTTTATCCATTTTGTTAATTATTTGTTAGTGATGATTTCACAATATTTCGCCAAAAAGGCCAGTGGAGTTTGTCTATAATAGGATATCCAATGATGCTTCCCTTCAGCAATATCTTCAAAGAGCTCACTGACGATAGCATCATCCATGAAAATGTCTGAAATATCCAGAGGGTATCTACAGAATAACTTTTGCCATGTTTCAAATGCAAAAATTGATTTAGCGGGTAGTGTCCTAGGCTGATAATTGACTTCCTGTCCTTTTAGGTTTAATACTTTTATGCCATTTGATTTGCTATAGGTGAATCCATCTTTACCTAGGTACTTCAGTTCATTGTTGTGGATTACACCTCTAATTGCGAGCTGGTAAGCCCTATAGATATTACTAAGTACTTGATCTCTGTCGAGAGTATGCTCAGGATTAGTTAATGCTCCTATCTTTTCAGTTACCTTATTAATCCTTATGCCTATCTGGTATTTTGGAGAATACAATTCAGTAAGCCAACTCTTTTTCCAGCCTTGACATTTGTGGCATTTCCCGCCTGTAAAAAGTAACCAATCCTGAACGCTAGTCGCTTCTGGAGCATCTATAATATAGGTATTAATATCCTTAGTGCCTGCACTAAAATCGAATAGACCTTTACTCAATATGGGCGGGCAGGCTGTAAGCCCTCTTTGATAATCTTCTTCTGTTACATTAGGTGTAGATATTAGCGTTTCTCCCTTTTCTAGCTCTGGTTTTTTAGGCCCTTTACTAGCCTGCGGCTTTTTAATACTTGGTGCTTTTATCTCTTCTGGGTTCGCTGGTGGAACAGGAGTATTTACGTTAAGTGTCTCTTCTTTATATTCTTTTAGACCGTAATAAGTTAGTACTGATGGTAAGAGGCGTATCCCCTTTGGAGCAGGGATGACATCTGATGCGCCGAGGGGAAATATTCCCACGCTTAAACCTACAATCTCTTTGCCTACAGGTATCTGCGTGCCTAGATTCATCCCCTTAAGCTGATATAGTATGTCCTTATAGACACTATTGTTGTACGTATTGTGAACGATATGCTCATAAGCAATAAAACCATTATCCTGATCTACGAAATAGACTTTTTGATGATCTGCAAAATCATAGATGGCTTTCAGATTTGAGAAGAGGGCAGAACCACTGGATAATCCACTGCGAAAGGCTTCCAACTTTCTCTGATACTCATCGTATTTCCCTTTAAGTATATGATACCTCTTGTCATCCTTCACCCATTGTTCATACTCTTGCTTTGCTTTTTCCAGCCTGGTCTCATAAGCCTTCATCTCTTTTTCATACTTGGCTACTTCCTGGTTATACTTTTTTATAAATGTCTCGTACTCTTTTTTTGCCTTTAGGTATTTTTTCACTACTTCGTTATAAGTAGTACTCAACTCTTCTTCTCCAAAATATTCTTTCAAACTGTTCTGTATTTCCTCTCTTGATGCTTCATCAATGGAGCAGTATACCGACTTGATTCGATTAAATAGACTGGAAAGTGCGTTTTGTTCTTGTAAAGTAAGCCCCCTTCTAGGTTCAGAAAAAAAAGGAATTTGAATTTCTTGATTGTAGATAGCATCCGCCGTGTTTTGCCAATAGCTAGATACTATTTTAGTCATGACCCAGTTAATTTCTCCATTAGATTTAAAGATTAGCAGTAAGAAGTTATTGGGCATAAATAATACTCGATCCTGGAAATCACCATTAGAATTTACTTGGACAAAAAGGCTGGAACCAATGGTTTTTTGTTTGTACTGATGCAACTGCCACAATCGTTCGTGTATGAAACGGTTTCCTGTAACACTAGTAATTCCCAATGATTTCATATCCTTGGAAGACATAAATTTCCAATCTTGAGCTACTCCAATATTAGATTGGATCAGTAATAGGAAGACAATCAGTAAATGCTTCATTTTGAATGCGGCCATTTTGGATAAAATGTGTTCTAAATTCATTGTTCTCATCTAACCAAATCGTCTTTTTCACATCTATATTTGGTAGTTTAATTTGTACACTAATACATGCTCCTTTACGACTAAAGTCGGGATCTTGCAGGTAGCAAAACACATCTTCAAACTCGTTCAACTTTGGTTCCTTTAGGAAGATTTGCTTGGCATAGCTTGAAGTGATAATCAGGCGAGTATCTCGTAATAAATACTCCTCCGGTTCATGAGCAAACTCATCAATGCCTCCAAACTTAGTTGCCAACATGAGTGAGCTATCAGCCAGAGAGGGGATTTCTCGATCCACCTGGATGTAATATAGCCCCCCCGTAAAAGTACCTGGCACATCTGGCTGAAGCTTGACCATAGCTAATATGAATACCGCCGCTAAGGCATTACTCAATACATCCAAAAAGGACAGGATGAATGACGTTCTTTTTGCTCGCTTTCTCATTTAACATTTTTCAAAAACCATTTCGCTAATTCCAGTTCACCTTGCATAAGCCGTACAATCACCCCACTCCTGTAAGTGATTTTTAAATCAATGCTCCCTGTTAGACCGTCCATTCTTTTAGCACGTGGGATCATCTTCCCCTTGGACACATTAGTCATCCGACTTTCTATAGCAAAGCCCAAATCTGAATAGAAATTCATCTCTAGCTGCATTCCCTTACTGCTGGGATGGAATAAGAAGTCATATTTTTGGGTTTTTGAAGTACTCTCCGAACCGAAATTGGGGGCATAGCAGTTTGATTGAAAAAAATTTCCTAAAGAATCAATAATATCTGTCAATTGGATCGTGGATAAATTCCTCGAAATAGGCATTATGAAGCACCTCTCCTCTTGATCTTGCCAAGTTACTTTTACGTTAGTAGGAGAATCATATACTCCATTCAATGTTAGTTCAACAGCACTTATTTTTTGTGGATTATTATCATAGCCTTTTCCTGTATTTAAGGCGATGATAAGTAGTATGACCACCACTGCTAGACCACAAGACAATACATCTAATAGTGAAATGGACATATCTCTTAATTTTTACAGGCTTTGGATACCCCTGTTCGCCAAATATATTTACCTGGAGGCAAGGTTCCAGTAGGATAATCTCCCTCAACTAACTCGTAAGTAATGGCTTCACCGGAAGCATCTACTCCTATGAGTTTTCTAGGCTTACCAGTAGGGGGTTCTATGGCACAAATTTTACTTATATGGACCTTTAACCCTTGTTTTATTTCACCATTATCATGTACAGGCAGATTTCTTAGTGCTTTTGCCACTAGTTGATTATTCCCATCTGGACCTACTTTATATATCTCTATCTCATTATGAGGGTCTTCCAAAGAAAAGCCAATAAAATAGGTTGCTCCATCTCTTTCCATTTTTCTGAAAGTATTAGAACTTGGGTCATCAATAGCTTCTGCTTTCCTCAAGGATTTCGCCGAAAGCCTTTTCATTTTTTGGACATCTGCCTTTGGAAGTATATCAGGATTGACTGGCTTCTTTTTTGATACTGGGGTTGGATTTGGAGTAGGCTCATCTTGATCCTTCAATTCTTTAGATACTTCAGGGCGTTTAAGAAGGGTGGGATCAAGAATCTTTGCTTGGCTCTCCTTTAATTGATCACAGCATGCTTTATCCGTTTGGTCATCTTTGCATTCCATTAGCAACAAACTGGGATCTTCTACTAGCTTTCGGATTGCATTGCTTTTATCCCGCTTAAATTCCTTTTCCTCCACTAATATGGTTTTAAACATTTGTCCTGAGTTCAGTATCCCTGTGTAAATCTGATTTTTAGCATCTCCTCCACATAGGCTTTTTACTTTATCTGGACGGGGTAAATTCAATAAAAATCTTACTCCTTCCATAGCAGGTACTTTGTTACCCACGTAAGTCACCTCGTAATAGCTGTTTTGGAAAGGTTTAGGTGCAGTCCAATCATCTCCAGGAATGGAATGAAAACTACTTCCCTTTTTGATACCTTTTTTCTTTTGTGACTCTTTACCAGTTTTATCTCCGTTTTCACCTGGATTATTGATTTGTCCATTGCTACTCTTGGGGTCATTTGTACCCGGATCATTGGTCTGTCCATCGCTACTCTTGGGACCATTTGTAACTGGATCATTCGTTTGTCCATTACTGCTCTTGGGGTCATTTGTACCCAGATCATTGGTCTGTCCATCGCTACTCTTGGGGCCATTTGTAACTGGATCATCGGTCTGTCCATCGCCACTCTTGGGGCCATTTGTAACTGGATCATCGGTCTGTCCATCGCCTCCTTTGCCTCCGCCTGCCCCTTTACCATATTCAGAATAATACTCCGTACCATCACCAGACCCATCACCACCATTTCCACCCTCTCCGCCAACACTTCCTCCTCCAGTAGATAGTGCCATCGCTAAGGCAAAAGCACCCGCCGCGAGTTGCCACTGCCCCATAGCTGCTAAGGCTATAGCTATAGCTAAGGCTAAAGCCGCTAAAGACAATTTGAACTTCATGATTTTTTTTCTTCGATTCTCTATCTCCTTGATTTCTTTTTCTACTTTTTCTCTTTTTTCCTTCAACTGCCTGGCTTTCTCCTTTAGCAAATCACATTCTATACATTTTTCTAGATGCTCCGCCCTGTACGCGTCGTTTTCACATTTCGTGCACTGAAATCTTTTTCTCAGTTCTTCAATTTTGTATTGCTGATTAATGATGTTTTCCAGCTTGCGCTGTTTTTGTTCAAATTCCTTCTTGAGCTGGCGATCTATTTTATCCAATTCCTTCCCCATGTCCTCTATCTCTTTCAATGCTTGAGGAGCTTGTTCAATAAATTCCGTTTTTTGAGCATCAGATAATTCCCTTGGATCGCTATTCTCTTGTATGATGTCTGTTATGGTACCGCAAAAATTGGGGATATTGGGAAGTACCATATTTATGTGGCAATGCTCAATTGAAGCAATCAGGTCATCATAGGTGCCCCCACTATTTTTGACCATGCTTGTAATAGCCTTTTTTGTCTCTTCTGGATGAAAAATCCCATTGTTTTCATTCGTATTTTGATCAATAATACTAGCAATAGCATAGGCTTCCTGGGTAGAATAGCGAGTAGACAAGGTCATTTGGATACATTCTAGCCCTGAATCTTTAAGCTCGTTTAATGCTTTAATACCTTCTGTAGAATGACTATTAATATCATCTAAGTTGTTGCTGAGGTCACTATTTTCCAGAATCTCCTGTATATCCGGTTGTTGCTTTTTTATTTCTTCTTCAAAGCTGTTCTTGATATTTGTCACTGGAATACCTTCTCTTTTTACCCTAGCAATTTCTGCTAGCTGCACTTTTTGTCTAAAGGACTCTATGTTTGTAGATTTTAATGGTTCCGTGAATGCTTTATAAGCTTCTACCAAAAACATGGAAACAGTGTCTGGATTCTTGTTAAGAGCAGCTTCCTGTAGCTTATCTATTGCAGGGTCCAGATATTCTCTAGGGATGTTATGATCAATTCTAGCTTTATTAATTAATTGATTGATCTGCTCCTCGAATTGATCCGAACCTATTTTATTCTTCAACGTTTCTGTCTTTTTAGAAAGGTTTTTCAGGCTCGTTTCAGCTTTTTTTTCTGGCTCATTTTTTATGACTTCTATTGCGATTAAGTCGTCATAAGCATCCGAAATCTCAGGATAAACCTCCTTTAGGATTTCATAATTTATATGTTGGGAGTCAACAAACAATCTGTCTCTTGCACAATTTATAAGAAGTACAAATAATGTAAATATCGATAAACCTATTAGAGATTTTTTGACAGATCCTGTTAGGATGTATTTCATCATCAATGGATTAATTTATAATGCTTGAGGAATTTCACATCAATACATTTTTGTATATCTATGGATATTTCAATCATTAGCTTGTACCAGAAGCCCTAACCACTCTCCAGGACTGATAATTCCCCAGTCTGGGGTATATAATCCAATGCTTTCAGCAACTGATTCTGCAAAGCTTCTACAGTCATAGCTCCCTAATGAATAGTTCATATTTTTGTATTTCTCTATTACACGTTTTGCCGCCTTGTACTGAGATAGAGTCACTTTATAAGTATAGGATATTTCTGCTTTTCGAATTTCATCTTTAAGTCCATTCCAATAGAAACCTTTTTTTATATTTTCACCACTATAACTAAACCCTACCCAGATATGCCCAGGAGAAGAAGAAGTTAGAGTAATATTAGGATGAGAAGCATAGAAGGTAATCTCCTGTGCAATACTTTTACTATTTATGCTAAGCACAATTACAACGAACAAATATTTCATAATGAATATATTTCAACTAGAATAGAATTACCAATCTCCATCACCTCCGCACTTTGGGCAATCTACAGGACCAAAATCCGCGCCTTCTGCAATTTGCCCATCACCTCTACATTTTGGACAATTCCCCTTACGATTTTTTAAACTACAACTGTAAGCATAACCTTGTAATTCTCCTTTGTAATACACTTTCATTGAAGAAAATTTATCATTCCACCCATACTCTTTCGTGTTATGCTTTCCAGGATGGACTGTAAAGCTTTTCCCACAATATTCTGAATGTTCATAAAAGATTATTTTCCAGTTATTCGGTACAATTATCGAGCTGATTTTATCATTCCACCCATATGTACTCAGTTTTGGACGAGATACATTGATTTCTGAATAATTCCCCCTGAAATTAGGATGCTCAAATATGGTAGGTAGTTTATTGATCTGAATCCGATCAGAATGAATAAATTGAGCGATAGGTTTGTTATAGAACTCTACTTCACTCACTTGATTTTTGTTTAATACGAAATAACTCTTCCCGATTAGAGGCACCAAGAATATTGATACAATAGTTATAGTTAATATTACTTTTTTCATCATCACTCGTCTTTTTTGAAGGAGCAAATTTATTCTCAAAAATGTCATCTGCGATGATCGACAATTTCCAAATTATTTTATCGAGAAAAAATATGGAGTTCAAAAAAAAGAAGAAAGATTTACTTTCACTCATTGACCTTACCAACCTGAATTACAGCCCTTTAAAAAAGGATAAAACAATTAAAAAAGTCTTATCTTTAATGCAATAATTTTCACAAAATGTCCTATCATCACCTCCTTCTCCAAAGAATTGAATCAGCTTTAGTCAAAAGAAAAGAAGCAGAAAGAAAAACTCCCAAAATAGAAGTCCCCAACTTCAAAGAAATCTCTGATGCTATTGACACTTTTCATATCTACCATAAGCTAAAAGTGTACAGCGGCTTCCTAAGTGCCTATTATATATTTGGTGAAGAATCTAATTCTTGTACAAAGGAAGATTTGCTATTCATAGAAGAGATTATGTGTTTATTGGATAGCCAATATATTGAAAGAGTAGAACCTCCCATTTGCATCTACTATCTGATTTGTAAAATATTTCAACAGCTTGATAGTACTAAAGATATAGGCATTGTGACAATGGTCAATAAAGCACTAAAAGTATTGGAAGGGCAAAACTTATTAAGTGTGGAAGAGGAGTTGGAAGCTTATTCATTATTAAATAATGTTTGTATTAAGAAGATGAATAAAGATTACACTAAGGCTGTTTTTAAAGAAAAATTCGTCTGGATCAATAATAAGCTGCTTAACATTAATGCAAAAGGGCTAAGGGAAAATAAGATTCAAATCCAACCTCGCCTTTTCCGAAATATAGTATCAACTGCTTTAAATATTTCTAATGATAGTTTTTTTACCAGCTTATCATCTTATGGCTTTCGAGCTAGTAATCCATCAGGAAAATTTATAAATGGTAATGATTGGATAATAAACTTTATCACGTATTACAAAGAGAAGCTGAATGATTCCAATCCAAAAGTAAACGAGGTTTATACCAGTTATTGCCTGGCAAAGCTGGCGTTTAAGAAGAAGAATTTTGAGGAGGCATACAGAATACTAAATAATCCTGCCAGGGTGCAAGGCACTTTCGTCAATTTATTTCTAAAAGTACTCCATTTAAAAATCTTGTATGAAATTAATAAAGATAAAGACGACCTTCTTGAGTACGATAAAATTGAGGTCAAAAAAGTATTCGAGGCATATAAAAAACTAGTAAAATTTGAAGAGGAAAAAAAGCAACAACTTTCTTATCAACTGCCTTATTACTCCGATTTTGCCATTCTATTTGGTAAGCTATTCAATTTTTTCTTCAAGTATAACGGTAAATATGGGAATGCTTCAAACCCTTTATTCCTTAAAAAGAAAGCAGAACTAGACGAACAAATACATAACACAAAGCATTCGTACAAAGACTGGCTCCTGGAAAAGCTACATGATATAAAATAAGCCTTATTTCAATTAATGAAACAAGGCTTATGCAAATAATGCCAATTATCCTTCTATTGAGATAGAATTAGCAGGAGTACCTTGTCGAGTCCCCTCCCAAATTCGTAACTCGTATTCATGGATACCAGCACTTTTTGTTACTTCAACTAATTTTGTTTCACCAGGAGCAAAAGTTTTGCTACCATCAGCCAGCATCAACACATCATCCTGTATTACAATATAGGATATGTTAATACCAGTAGATCCTGTGTTTTCAATTGTAAATACAACTTTATCTCCCTGATCATCTGCACTGATCAGCACATCATTAATGCCTGATGTTGGCGGCATGGCCTGAATAGAAATAACAGTTAATAATAAAACTGCCAAAATTTTAAAACGCTTCATTTTTCAACGCTTTTGATTAAGCGAAGACGTCTTCTTAAATTTGGCTACGTAGACAATGAATCATTAGTTAACTGCTTGCAAGGTGTTGGTTTATTGGTGCTATACCAAGGCAAAATCTTTGCAAAACGGTTTGCAAACCATTTGCAAATGAATATTTCAAAAGCTTATTGGAAATATATAGCAGAAGTCATAGAACGATCATATGGAGCTGGTCCTTTAAAGACATGGAAGCAAAAAGAAATTGAATCCTTCCTGGATGATCTCGAAAAAAAGGTACGAGAGGCATGCAAAAAAAATCCCTCAAAAGCTCAGCTATGTAATATAGAAAGAGTTAAAGGTGTTTATCAATTCCATAAATGGCGAACAATAGACACTGGCACGTTTAGACGGATTTTTATTACAGAAAAAACGAAATATCCAAAATCAGCAACAAAACATCAATTTGCTATTTATTTGGGATATAACTCCTTTGAAGATTTAATTAATCAGGAAGAGATACGACCTGAAAGTTTAGGAAACGATACTATAAAACCAGCTGCTTCAGTTACAATTTTCCAAAAGAAGAATAAGCAAAGACGCTTTCAAATCCTATTAGTTTTACTATTATTTACCTTTACCTGTGCTTTATTTATCTGGAGATCAAATACATTAAGGTCTAGTGCTAATATTAAAACTTTAGCAGAAGCCTCCAACGCTAAATTACAGCTAAACACACAGCCTCCAACCAAAGAGCTCATCCAAGCTGCCTTACTCGATTTCCCATTCAATCGAGGAGGGACAGTAAACGATGATGAAGCTAAAAGTATTTTATTATGGTTGGGTGTCCCACGAATTATCCGTTCTTATAATGCAGGAGCCGAAAATTTCTACACTGGCAGGCTAAATACAGGTTATGAGTTAACTATATGGGTTGGTACTTATGGATATATAGATAGATATGGAATTAGGTATACTGATGAAAATGGTATGTATTCTGATAGCAACAACACCTATTTCGAAATTAGAATTCCTTAAAAATCAAGTCGAATTCACAAAAAAGCAGCCCACTCTCGCAGGCTGCCCTCAACTCCGTATCACCTTCTTACTCTGACTATTTATGGCTAATGATTAGCTTTTGTGTATGTTGCTGTTTACCATTTGTCATTTGTACCAAGTATAATCCTTCTGGCCACATCCTGCCATCCAGTTCATAATTAATCAACTTATCAGCAGGAAGAGGACGATACAGTACTTCTTGTCCAGTGGTAGAAAACACACGTAGTTCTACAGGAAGAAATTCTTCTTGTTCGAAAACCAATTGAGTTGTAGAACTCGTCGGATTAGGAGTCATATTCATAATGATTGTTCCTTTATCGCGATTAACTGTCAAACCTGGATACACAGTAGGAACTGGCATTTCAATTTCATCTATTATCATTGTTTCCCCTTCATCAGCACCAATTGCCATAGGTAATACCTGAAGTGTATAATCTTCTACTTCGCCATAAGAGAAAGTACTACAATTATCAAAAGACGAACTATAAGACATGGCAACACGCATACGAGTACAACCTTCCAGTGCATCAAATGGGAAATGGATTAGTCCACCCACAGAGGTGTTAGTAGGCCCTGCTTCCATAATTAACTCTCCCGCATCTGTAAAATCGCCATCCTGATTGAAATCTATCCATACCTTCCATCGCTCATTATAAGTAGAGCCCACATAACCCGGTACTGCTACGAAAGGATAAGACAAGCCCTTTTGTACAGGAATCACAATATTCGTATAATCCCCATATCCGCCATCGTTTCCACTATCATTATCTACTATATAAGTAGTCAAAAGGCTATTATCTACCGTTTTAAAAATTACTCTCTGGATAAATTCGTAGGCAGTATTTCCTCCTGAATTACTACAATAAGGTTCAGAAATGAATATTGAATAGTCTTCTACTTCTCCCCAGCTAAAGCGATCGCAATGATCAGCTGCAGTACCATAACGCATAGCAATACGCATACGGGTACATCCTGTTGGCGCACCTGATGGTACATTCACTGTAGCGCTTACATTTGAAGCAGTAGCAGTAGTACTCATAATTTTCTCGCCATAATCTTCAAAATCACCATCCTGATTGAAGTCTATCCAGGCTGTCCAAAATTCATTATAGGGGCTAGCTGCAAAACCTGGAGATGCTTCAAGTGTATAGCTATTACCTTTTTCCAAATTAGTTAACAGATGAGTGTAATTTCCATATCCTCCATCTGCGCCACTATTATTTTGCAGTGTATTCAAGCCGACTCTTTGAATCCATTCATAAGTAGTACTACCTCCCTCACCAGAGCAGTATCCGTCTTCCAGATAAACTGTATAATCTTCTGTTTCACCATATCCTGAAGTAGAGCAGGAACTAGGGTATACACCAGACCGCATAGATATCCGCATTTTGACCGGGCCTGTTATTGCAGATGATGGCACATCAAATGAACCACTTACAGGGAGCCCACTAGTAGCATATACCGCTCCACTTCCACTAAACACCTGTTCTCCGCTGTCTGTAAAATCATTATCGCCATTAAAATCTATCCATATACGCCAGTACGCGGTGTATGCAGATCCCATCACAGAAGGAAACAGTCTAAAGCTTTGCTGATCTCCTTTGGTCAGGACTGTAGAGACATCTGTAAAATTGCCATAACCATTATTCAAACCACTTTCATGGCTGATATTACCCAACTGTACATTTTCAATGTAAATATAATTGCTGGTAAGGCCATAGGATCCGCAATATTCACTTCCGCAGCTCAGATGGCTACGATCATTTTGACGAGAAAAGGCAATACGCGCATATTGATTCGGAGAAAAATAATCTCTACAGTACTTGCGTGAATAAGACATCATATTGTGTGGATCAGGAACATAAGTATCACCATTAGCATCAGTAGTGGTCCCTGTATATTCACAAGCAGTATTTACATTAGAAATAGACAATTTAGGATCAGCAGGAGTATCACAAAGCTGATCTCCGGCTGTGCTACAATTGCTACCATTCACTAGTTCATTTCCATAATAAGGTTCATGTGTATGCAATAGTGAAAAATAATGCCCAATCTCATGTACAAAAGTAGAGCCATTTAACAGGCAGCTATTTCTCATTACGATTACATCATTGGGATTCCACGGAAAATGACCATATCCACACAGGCTATTAGCTCCATCAGTCACAGCATTCATGAAATAAATATTGAGGGCATTACTTACATAATCACCTGCAATCAAAGCGCTCTCTTCTGACTTATCAAAGCTGTAATAAGTATTATTATCGATGTAGTTAACATCACCACAAATGAAGAACTGGATATTCGCATTGATGTAATAGGAATTAGCTTCAGCAATTGCCTGATTAATATCATCAACCGAAATTCCACCTGTGCCATCACTACGGCGAATAACATGAATTTGAACAGGGATATAATCTGCTGAACGGGATTCTATGGTTGCATCATAAGTTTCCAGGAATCGATTCCAGGCTTTTGCTGTCCGCTGAAAATAAGCTTCACTCTCTGGCCCTACCTGTATACCACACTCCTGATGGTTTTCTTCTTGAGCAATAGACGTCATAAAGATGCTGGCAACAGCCAACAAGCTAAGTAATAATTTTCTCATAGTTTTTTGAGGTTTTTTGGTTTGTAGTTTCAATCTTTTATCTGGAAAGAATAGAAAACGTTACAATCAGTCTCAAAAAATTATGATTTAAAGGCATAATAAAGATTAAAAGATGGAGTGCAATTAGAGGTAATATGATTAGGTATCAGGGGATGATGCGATGAGAACATTTTATAGCTAGAGAAGACGTTGGTTTAGAAAGGTGTAGAGGAGTTTAAATAGGTTTAGAAGTTTTAAACCCGGTGGACTTTCGAGCAAAGAAGAAGTATTGGATTTTGTAAGAGGTTTCGGCGCAGACTGTGCCTGCACCGAATAAAGAGTTGGCTTCCAAAGCACCCACTCCCAACCTATTTTAGCATAAAAACCCAAAGTTATCAGTTATAACTTCAATATTTATACCTGGTGCAACATTGTCCAAAGAGAAGGTATTTGTTTCCGGATAGTAAGTAACATAGGAGGAATAAGCAGTATTAATATCTGTTACATGAACGTAAAGTTGAATTGTTGTGGGATTATTATTCATAAATGGTGCTTCGTCGCTATGTCCAACGATATGATGATCGCCCTCCTCAAATCCTAAGCAGGGATCACTAATTGGGATAGCTATCATTTCGGCAAAAGGCCATCCCAAATCTCCCGTTGAGTAACAAGTTCCTGCTGGCAAAGATGGACATACACACATCGTTTGATCCAGTAAATCAGGATCATCTGTTTCTATTTTTATGAATAAGTAAAGGCACATTCGTTTCTTTTTAGCAGCCAATACTTCGTCATCATGGTCATCACTGACCGTTGCCAGTGTTTCTAAATTTTCGAATTTCAGATCCTCATTTTGAATTTGGCAACCGAAGAAAAACAATAGAGATAGGATTGACAGTAATCGTAACATGTTTTAATAGATTTTAGTAAAAGACTCGGGACATCACTCTTCCTAAGAACTGTATGCTCAGGCTGTTTTTGACAACTCCCAACAACCTCTAAATAGCTTTAGCAATTTTTTATTTATCATTACATTTCAAATGTAACGACAAAAATTGGACAGATATCCTATTATTTTACAGCTGCATACATATAGCTATAAGTGATAGTGATTAAGCAATAAGTGCATTGTATTGGATATTTAGTGATTCCAATACCAGAAAGGATATTAGAGCTTGTTGAGATTAGTTTTGCTGCTAGTTCTTGCTTTTATAAAGGGGCAGGTTGTCCAATTGAAGGTATTTTTTAATGCGGTGGCATTTTGGGCAAGGAGGAGGTATAATATTTTAATGCGAATTACGATGCAACTTGCTTAATATAAAATGTCGAAGGCCCGTCGAGGTAAAAGGATGCTACTCTCCATCTTCTAATAAATCTGGACGTCTATCCTTTGTGCGTTTCAATGATTGCTCATAGCGCCAGTCTTCGATTTTTTGAAAGTGGCCAGAAAGTAAGATATCGGGCACTTTCCACCCTCTGAAATCTTCCGGGCGGGTATACACAGGAGGAGCCAGTAAGTTGTCTTGAAAAGAATCAAAAAGAGCAGAAGTTTCATCATTGAGAACACCGGGAAGTAATCTACCAATAGAATCTACAAGTACTGCTGCGGGTAGTTCTCCACCTGATAAGACAAAATCACCAATAGATATTTCCAGTGTTATATAATGCTCACGAATGCGTTCATCAATGCCTTTATAATGACCGCAGATGATCATCAGATTGCCCTTTAACGAAAGCTGATTAGAAATGGATTGATCCAGGCGCTGCCCATCAGGAGTCATATAAATGATCTCGTCATACTTTCGTTGTTCTTTCAGGCTATCAATACAATTAGCAAGAGGTTCAGGCATCATCACCATACCAGCACCACCACCGTATTGGTAATCGTCTACCTGGCGGTGTTTACCAAAACCAAAAGCGCGGAGGTCATGTATCTCAACCTCCAGCAAGCCTTTATCCTGTGCACGCTTCATGATAGAATGCTGTAATGGGCTGTGCAATAGTTCTGGTAAAACGGATATAATATCGATGCGCATGAAAGGAGGTATTAGGTGTGGGGTATTAGATGTGGGGTACAAGGAATAAATCCCCAAACCCTACACCTCATACCTTCACCAACTAAATTAATTTATCTCCAACAACTCTACTTCAAAAACAAGTGTAGAGTATGGACCAATTTTGCCACCAGCACCACGATCACCATAGGCCAAGTCATAAGGGATATAAAGTTTCCACTTAGAACCTGCAGGCATCAATTGTAGTGCTTCCGTCCAGCCTTTGATTACCTGATTAACACCGAAAGTAGCTGGCTGGCCACGATCTACAGAGCTATCAAAAACAGTACCATCAAGTAGTGTACCATGATAATGTACAGTCACCTTGGAAGTAGGGGCAGGCTTAGCACCTGTTCCTTCTTTTAGTACTTCGTATTGCAAACCACTTGGCAGCTTGGTTACTTCATCACGCTTAGCATTTTCAGCCAGGAATTGTTCACCTGACTCAATAATACCAGCGTATTGCTCCTGCTGCTTCTTTTGCATGTAAGAGTTTACTATAGCATTAGCCTTTTCCGGGCTTATTTTAGTTTCAGCTCCACTCAATACATCATTTACAGCCGCTGATAGAGAAGCTGCATCTAATTTATCAAATCCCTGGCTTTTGAGGTTTTGGGCTACCAGTAAACCCAAACTGTAACTAACAGAATCCATCTGTTGAGCATTTATAGATGAAAAAAATAACACCCCTGCCATCAGGAGCATCGTCTTGTGAAATAGCTTCATAACTTCTTTTTTATTGTTTCACGTCCAAAACGCTGCGAAGAAAAGAAAATTATAGGGGAATGGCAAATTTGAGTATAGTGTTCACTGGGTAGTAGACATTAGGCAGTGTTCAGTAGGCAATAGGAAGTGGGGAGTCGTGAGTGAGAAATTAGTATGACATCCCATAATTGTTTGATTCGATAATAACTACTCATCAGTTGAAGTTTATTGCACACTGCCAGGTGACTAAATCCCATCCAGCAGTGTGCAATAAATTCATTGTTATCCTTTCATTAATTTTGTGTACACTTTCTCACCATTGATTGTAAATACACCATAATATACTCCGGGAGGAAAGTGTCCGAGATTATTGACCTTAAACTCGATATTATTACCATGCACATGTTTTGAAGTGGAAAAGATTAATTTACCATGAGAATCAAATAATTCAAACACCACCTCATCATTGATGCTTTTTGGGGTTTTGATATCGATAGTCAGATGTTCATTGAATGGTAATGGATAAACATTAATTTGGTACAACGACTCGCGATCTATATAATCGTATTCAACAACAGTGCCTCCATCATCTTCAAAGCTGGAAAAATCAACAGAAACGACTCCATAACAAGTACTTATTTCATCAATCAGTTCTTGTATTTCTTCTCCTTCCGAAGTGTGTTCTGCCAAATAGTATTCCAAGGTCAGGGCATCCATTTTTTGCTTTGCCCATATTTTAGGCAAAACTGACAATTCTACTGCATTCGTATCGGCTAGCGTTACTTCAAAATCATAAACAACAGGTACATTAAAAGCCTGTCCCTCTATATGCATATTTATGGACTGAGCTTCCGTGTAACGCCCTGATAAAATCAATTGCTGCCCCTTGTATAAATTGGGAAATGGGTATGGATATACTTCTTGGATAGCAGGTGGGTCGAATGTGATATTAGTATTAATTAATACGGGGTTATTAATAGATAAAAAGAAATTTGTTATCTCTTCCTGCAAGTTATCGGGATCAATAAAATTAACTAAGCCATTATTTTGTTGTGATAAAGAAGTGAGTAAACCTTTATTTACATCTTCTCCTATACCTATAGAAAATAAGAAAATGCTCGTTTCAGCAGCCTCTACTGTATTTTGCACCGCTTCTAGTATACCTTCAGTATTTTGGATTCCAGCAGTGGGTTGCCCATCTGTGAAAAACAAAATTATATTCGCTTTATTAGGATCAATTGCAGGAAACTCACTAACAGCAGTGGTTAAGGCTCCAGATATGTTAGTACTTCCCCCTGCTGATATTCCATCGATATAAGACAATGCTATATCTCTATTTTCTACATTAAACTCCTTTAGCGAACCGAAAAGACTATATACATCAGAGCTGAAGTCTATAACATTAAAGTAATCTCCTGCATTTAGATTATCAACAATGAAACTAGAAGCATCTCTAGCTTGTATGATTTTATCTCCTGACATACTTCCAGATCGATCAATGACCAGGGTGAAATTTTTCTGGATCACTTCGGTATTAACACTCGATTCAGGCTCAATAATAAAAGTTACATATCCGTCACCATATTCATCACAATCAAATAAACTATCGGGAATATGGGTACTCAATGAATAAAGGCCAAGGCCATCTGATGATAATTCGTATTCTAAATCATAATTGAAATCTGCATGGGCATTATCTATATTATAAATCACCTGCCCATACCCTCCATTGGTGATCAGTTCTTCTTCCAAAGAAAGTAAATCAATGTTAATAATATCTCTATCTGAGTTCAGTATAAATTCAAATGACTGCTTATCTAAAGGAGTAAGTTGCAATCCCGTTATATCATTCTTAAAATTGAAATTCACTTTCCCCAAAAAGTAAGGTAATAACTCCACATATTTTAGCTCAAATACAATTGTAGAATCTGGCAATATAGTGTCCTGTGGAGTAAAAAACAAAGGCGTATTCCCCAGATAATCAACCAGGTATGCATCTAATTCTTCGTAACCCGAATTGTTGCCACCCCCAGGTATATCATTGTCCTGATTATTAGAAGTTACAACTGCTTCGCTCCAATAACCGTCGTATAACCAACGTAGGGAAATAGGGTTTGCATTTTCATTGAGCGGAAAACCATATTTGACAGGTACGGGAAATTCCGAGGTGTTTCGCAAAACTTGCGTAGCAGTGATGGTAGCAATTTGATTATTTACTTCTACCTTGATATCTGATTCTACCAATTGGAAATAAATCCCAGAGTAGCCATCAATAATGCCAATGCCGTTAGAATATCCTTTCAATGAAAAAAATAAAAAAAGCGCAATACAGAGAAGAGGTAATTGATTTTTCATAGTGAAGAGCGTTTTATGAATAGTATGTAATATTTATAAATTCGCTACATATTTATAAAAAATCAATAAAAAATAGTGCATTGGTAATACCCCTGACCTAATTAAAAAGTCATTTAGAATTTATTTAAATTTTCCTTTCCATTTTAATATTTCGCCACCTCAACCATTGCATCTTCCACCTCGTGCACCAAGGCTGTAAAACGAGGATCTCTTTTAATTTCTCGAGTGCGTTCGAAAGGCAAATCTACATGAATGTGTTTGACAAAACGGGAAGGAGCAGCTTTCATAATATAAATATCATCTCCCAAATAGACCGCTTCAGAAATATCATGGGTGACGAAAATAACAGTAGGGTGAAAATCCAGCCACAATTCCGCCAACAAATCCTGCATTTGCAGACGAGTATTGACATCTAACGCACCAAAAGGCTCATCCATAAGCAGGATTTCCGGATTAGCCAGTATACTACGGGCAATAGCTACTCTTTGTAATTGCCCTCCCGACAAAGTAGGATATTGGGCATACTTATTTTCATGTCCTTCCAACCCTACTTTTTTGATGATCTCCATTGCCCTTTCCTTTCGCTCTTTAGCTTCTATACCTTTATATTGCAGGGCAAGCGCCACATTATCCAATACGGTCATCCAGGGTAGAGAAGAATATCGCTGAAACACCATACTTACCCGTTGCTCTTTGGTTACGGGTGCATTATGGATCAACACCTGTCCTTCTGTGGGTTGTTGCAAGCCAGCTATATAGCGCAAGATAGTCGACTTACCACAGCCTGACATACCTAGTATCACTACAAACTGGCCTTGCTTGGGTTTATCTTCAATAAGAAAATTAAGATCCCTTATAATATAGCTCTCCCCACCATCGTAGCTTTGGCTAATATGCTTTAATTCTATTATATTAGATAGATTAGTATCTGGAAAAAGACTCATATTTAGTTTTGTTTTGACAGGGACTTACGCAAATTAAACTCTCCATAGGCAATCAACATCAGGCCGGCAATTGGAACAATCCATGCTAATAGACTTACAACATCTGCCAAAGCGGCGGGCATCATGCCTAAGAATAAAGCGATTGTAATCATGCCTAAGATGGTGAAAATACCAAACTCAATTTCTTTAATGCCGGCAAGCGATTGCTTATAATATTTGTGTGGAAACATTCGCTTGTCCAGATAAACAAATATTCGGTCCTGCAAAAAGCCTATTAGAATAATCACAAACAAGATTCCAAATACTTTAGGAATTTGCCCCTGGCGAGCTTTGATGTATATAAGAGAACCGATACCTCCCTGCCGATTCAGTAGTTCTGCAATAATGATATAGGTCCAGGAAATGGCTGTCAGTACACGTATATCATCCATCAATTTAGAGAATACAGCTGGAATATATACTGTTTTAATGGTTTGCCAATTGGTTGCTCCCAATGTGTAAACCGTTTTCAGATAAACATCATGCACCTCATCTATACGTTGCACTACTACGGGTAGTAAATATACAATGATACCAAATGCCAGAAAAGCGATTTTCATCGTGTCATCTATCCCAAACCATATTATAAATAGGCCAGTAAGTGCCGTGAGTGGTAAATAACGTAGTGCATTTACCTGTTTATTAAACAAGCCTCGAAACAAAGGGAATAAGCCTATCAAAAAGCCTATGGGAATGGATATAATTACTGCCCAAAAATATCCTTGCACGTTTAACCAGACCGAACGTACTGTATTGGGTAGTAATTCATCCTTTTGTACCAGCTCGGGAAACTGTTGTACAACCTGATGAGGTGGAGGTAAAAGTGGGTATACTTTGACAAATTCCTTGGCATTGGCAAAACGTAAGGAGTCTACCCTTGCCAATGAGTCCAAGTCTATCTGATTGTCCAGGCTATCTGCCTGTAGAGAGGAAGGCAATCTGGGATCAAAATCCTCTAATATTGGCCGTTGCTTCGAAAGCAGCTCTGCAAGCGCCCACCATATTAATAAAAACAAAACAAAACCTACTATGCTAAGTATCAGGCTTTGCTGCTTTTTCAAAGTCCCCCTCAATTCAAATAGTGATGACATATTAATTATTTTCGGCACCGAAATTTAGCAATTTTTGCAAGAAGTTTTACTTTGTATTATATGAAACGTTTGAAAGCCTTTACCAAATTAGCTTTTCGATACCTTAGATACTATTTTAAGGCACAGACATGCTATGATATTCAGTCCCCTTTTATAACTCAACTAGCCAAGGAGGTAATTGAAGATGATCGCTGCTATTACATTTTTGAAAAAGCAGAAATTGTTCGGTCCGCTCTTCTCCGCGATGACAGAAAAATAAAAATCACAGATTATGGAGCAGGATCAACAATAAACCCCGCTCTAGAAAGAACCGTAAAAGACGTTGCCCGCCATTCTGCTATCCCAGCTAAAAATGGCCGTTTTTTATTCCGGCTGGTAAAATTTCATCAACCGGAGAACATGCTGGAACTAGGTACCTCACTAGGTATCTCAAGCATGTATCAAAAAGCAGGAGCGTTAAACAGTAGAATGTGTACAATTGAAGGTTGTCCTTGTACAGCTACTATTGCCTCAGAAATGTTTGCTGCTATTGACTTGCCCAATCTTCATCAATTGGTAGGCCCCTTTCGGGAAATGTTACCAAAAGCACTCTCAAAACTTAGTCCCCTCTCCTATCTTTATGTTGACGGAGACCATCGAAAAGATGCTAGCATAGAATATTTCAACACCTGCCTACCCCATGCCAATCAAGACAGTCTATTTGTAATAGCAGATATCTACTGGTCTGAAGAGATGGAAGTCGCCTGGAAAAAAATGAAGGCTCACCCACAGATTAGCCTTTCTATTGACTTTTTTCATTTTGGCCTTCTCTTTTTCCGCAAGGAAACAGGTGCGAAAAAACACTACACCATTATTCCAAGTCGCTATAAACCGTGGAAAAAAAGCAAATAAAACAATTCCTTACTTTCGTTTAAAGTACTTCATTTCCTCTAGTGTTGTGATATAGCCAGCCCGCATATAATGTCCTTTTAGTATCAACTATATTGCCTATACATTGAATAGTATACTAGCCATTTTCCGTTAGCCACTAAAGTGGTGGGACTGTATTATCCACAAATTACACGGATTACTCGAATTGTTCTCACT
>JAKSDI010000115.1 GCA_022360175.1 Chitinophagales bacterium | reverse complement strand
TTTGGCCACCGAAACAACAAAACGAAGATTCGCTTTTGTCAATTTCTCAAGTGCAGCCTGATCACCTTGCTTAATTCTTTTGGCAAGCTCCACTTCTTCTTCCGGGGTTAACAAATCAACCTTTCCTATCTCCTGCAAGTACTTCTCTAATGATTGGCTTTCTCGGTTCGTAATGGACTTAGTGATCTTAAGCTGTCTCATCTAGTACGTAATTTGTTTTGAGTTTACAATGGTAATTCCTGTATCAGATAGTTAATGGGGGTCGAATAGGCAAGACATGAAAACCAACTATTTAGTCGTAAATCCATGCTTGATTCAAGTGCGGGATTATGCTAAGAGATAAACAATCAGTAAAAAAAGTGTGAGCAATCTATGATAAAGTAATTCTCCACTATATATTTTACCCTTTTTTGTTACAAAATTCAGCCTACAAAAGTAGTGCTTTTTTGGGTTTGTGTCAAGTGTTTACTCAGTCATTACTGAATAGACTATACTAAAACAAGCTATAGGCCTGAATAATTCCCTAGGTACGAAAAAAATGAGCATTTTTCAAAAAATAGTAGCGCGTTTCTAATGATTTGGCGAAGAGGAGAAGCCACCAAAGCCTGTTTTGTATAGCTTTAAATATAGCATATTTCTGTATCTTGAGCCAAAGAGTACTCTATGTTCTGGCTTTTTTTTGGAAAAATCATTTTTTTATTTTTTATTGCACTCCATCGATGTACTATTCGATGGTGGAAGGAATTAAAATAATCCTAGCCAACAACATACAAGTATGGAAAGAGTAAAAATAACAATGGAGTTTATTTTCAGGGCATCTCCGGCCATCTTATACAAATTCTTCACCACACCTTCCTGTTTGGTGAGGTGGTTCTGTGATGAGGTAGACATCCAGGGCGATGTATACACCTTTATATGGAGTGGATCAGAAGAAGTAGCCGAAGTGGTAGATGACATAGAAGAGGAACGAATCCGGTTCCACTGGGAAGAAGCAGAAGATGAAGCTGAGTACCTGGAATTTGAAATGTCAAAATCCCCGGTTACTGGAGAAACGATTCTTATAATCACTGATTACTGTGATGAAGATGAAGTAGAAGACCAAAAGCAACTTTGGGAAAGCCAAATGGCTGAGCTACGTAAAGAAACAGGAGGATAGGGGATAGACGTGAGAGGTGAGGAGTAAGAGAAGTTTCAATTTCATTTATCCACTCACCTCTCACTTCTCACTTCTTACCTCTCACCTCTACTAAAGCTACGCATTGCTTGCTGCAAACATGATTAGCACTATCCCACTGGTGATTAATAGGCCTGCGAGGAAGTAAAAGAAACCACCAATTGGGTTAGAAAATATGGAAATGCCTAGCAAGATTCCGCCGATGATGAATAGAGCTCCAAATAAAAAGCTCAATTTTTTCCAAAATGGTTTAGAGTCTTCATCGTTCCTTTTTTGTATTTTCCGATCTAGCTTCTTTTGGAGGCGTTCCAATTTCTTACCCCATTTTTGATGAGCTTTTTCATTGATTTCAGTGGGAGTAGTATTATTGTTTAACTGGTTTTGCTGTCTTGCGGCTCCATTTACGTTGATAAAAGCGAAAATGAGCAATAAAAAAGTAAAGCTGAGGCGAATATTTCCCATCATTAGTGATTTTTGCTTTTTAAGTATACGAATAATTTATTAAAAAGGATTCGCACAATAGCGCGCAATGGAAATAATATTTGGTCTGTTATTTGATGAAAACCCTTTACCGGGCTTGAAAGGAGATAGTGGAGGGCGTCAATATTTGGGTCCTGTAGGATTACTATATTTTCTAGAATCTCGCCTTGGTCTGATAGGCCTTCCAGCCAATAATGAATATTTGCGTATAGAACAATACAGACAAGCTTTACGCTTACTATTGGAAAAAGAAGGCAACACCTTTTATAAAAGATCCTTTGAGGCAGATCAGTTAGCAACTGCTGCGGCACTATTGCAAAGAAGAGATGAATTATTGCTAGCAGGTTGGGATTTCAAAGCATTGGGGAAAGAAAGGCTAGACTGCCTGGCACAACTAGAACGATATATTGAGGAGGAAAACATTAAATTAGCTCCGGGCTTTGCTGATAGATTTGCCGAAGTATTAAAATATATTCCATCCCGATATCTATCAGTTGATACTTTTTATATTCATGAACCTGAAAGGCTGTTACCTGCTCATTATTTACGCCTTTTCAATCTATTGAGGAAAAGGGGAGTGGTAGAATATATAAAAGAACCCAATATAGAAGGAGATTCAGACCTCGTTGCGTTTCAAAATGCTATCTCAGGAGCTGGCAGGCAGGCACTTAAAGCAGATGGTAGCTTACTGATTGTAAAGGGTCCAAGGGCATCATCATTGGCATCGTTTTTTGCGAAACTACTAAAACAAACGCCTTCCTTAAAGCCTGCACTTTTAATTCCTGAAAAAAGCAATACGCTTGATCATGCATTTACAATGGAGGGAATACCAAGCCTTGGGACCCTTTCTGCATCTTTGGCACGCCCAACTCTACAGGTATTAAAGCTGATTACTGTTTTTTTATGGGAACCAATAGACCCATTTAAAATAATGGAATTTGTATCTCTGGCAGTGAAACCACTGGACCGGGAGTTGTCTAACCGGATTGCTGTGCAGATGGCACAAGCTCCTGGTTTGGATAGTGATAGTTGGCGGACAATGATCGCCAGGTTTTTTTCAGAATTAGAAGAGAAAGCAGGCAATGATAATGCGATAGATGTATCCAAAATAAGAGATCAATACAATCGTTGGTTTAGACGACAACGCTTTCATATTTCAGAAAGTGTGCCCAAAATAGAGGTAATTGAAATATTTCGATACCTCGCTCAATGGGCTTTTGATTCTTTTGAAGAAGAAGGAAGTAAAAATAACTCCCTTTTGGTATTGAGCGAACAGGCCAAACGCGTGGGTGAACTGCTGGAGGAATTACCAGAAACTCGATTGTCTCATCTAGAGTTAGAACGTATTGTTAGGACGATTTATGAACCTGCTCCTATTCAATTTAGAGAACAACAGTTGGGATATTATCCTTATACGCTGCATCCTGGGGCAATACATGGGGGCTTGGAACAATTGGCCTGGTGGAATTTTATTCAAGCAGAACCACAACATTTTTTTTCCCGTTGGTATCAGTCTGAACGCCATGCGTTAGCCGTATTGAATGTTCAGCTAGAAACACCAGAAGAAGAGAATGCTCGTTTGGTATGGCATCGAAAACGCCCCATTAAGCATTGTCAAAAACAGTTGTTGTTATTTATTCCCAAACAAGTTAAAGGGCAGCAAACTACCGCTCATCCTCTCTTGGGAGATTTAGAGGCTACCTTTGGTGATTTATCAAGGATTACACTTGACATTAATACGATGGATTCATCTCCTCCTGTTTTTAAACGGTATTTTACACTGCCTTCGGAAATTAGCTTACCACCACGACAATTAGGAACTCCAAAACCATTTTTGGAAATACAAGGATTGCAACAGTTGGAAGAGCGTCAGCAAGAAAGTTTTAGCAGCCTTAATGATTTGTTTTATTATCCTTATCAATGGATTTTTAGACACCAATTAAAGTTGAGGAAGTCATCTATATTAAGTGTAGTACAGGATAAAACGCTTATGGGGAATCTCGCCCATCGCTTTTTTGAAAAATTAATGAATGAACCTTCTTTAAACAATTGGGGGCAGGCAGAAGTAGAAGCATTCATAGAACGGGAAAAAAGTGAATTATTCCGCAAGGAAGGAGCGGTTATGCTAATGTATGGTAAAGAGCCAGAACGAATCAGTTTCATACAACGGCTCAAGTTTTCTGCCTGGAGCTTGGTACGCCATATTCGAGAAAATGGATGGCAGGTAGCAGCTACAGAATTACCTCTTAGCGGTATATTTGAAAATATAAAGGTAAATGCTAGAGCAGACCTCGTATTAAAGAGAGGTAGTGAATCTGTTATACTCGACTTGAAATGGCGAGGAGCAAACTTTCGTAAGCAGATGATTAAAAATGAAGAGGATTTACAGTTAATACTTTATTCTAAACTGCAGGATAACTCTCATGGCTGGTCGCATGTAGCTTACTACATAATAGAAAATGGATTGATGTTGGCTCGTAATCAAGAGGCTTTTAAAGACATTGACCCCGTGAGCCCCGATGCAGATATGATAGAAATACACCAACGCATTCTGGAGCGTATGAAAGCTACCTATAAGTGGCGTAGAAAACAAATACAGGAAGGTAGAGTAGAAATACGGTGTGCTAATACGGAACAATTGCTTGAAGATGCTTACGAAGAGGATGATCTTTTTAATCTTCTTGAAATGAAATCAGGCGATGCTCCTTTTGATGATTACCGAACACTTATCAACTTGTTGCAGTGAGCAGTGTTCAGTCGGTGGTAGATATTCAGGGAGACACTTCCGCCTTCTCATTTCTGATTTTGTTAGTTAATATTGTATGTACATTTTCAATCAATCCCCTACACGAATCCTCGCTCCCCCTGCACGAATCACCTATCACAAATCACCTATCACGAATCACCATAATACCGAACTCCAACCTCTAACCACATGACTCCATCCCCCTTCGCCCGACGTAGCTGATAAACGTAGTCGGGGCATCACCACATCACCTCTACGGATCGTCTGGGAAGTGGGAAATCAAGAGGCGAAAATCGAAAATCCTAAGACCTACTGATTACTGCCCACTGAACAACCGCCTACTCCTTCACTGGCATTGCCGGTTCTTTACCCATCATTAATTGCACCAAATATTCTGGAATTTGCATGTGGATAGGATGATCATGATTGGGAAGTGTAATCATTGATGCCGAGGTATTAGTAAGATGTTTTAAGAGGAAAGGAGAGTTGTCATAAGGTACTAGTGTATCTGCATCACCGTGAACAATTGTTACGGGAGATTTGACCATGGGGTAATAATGCATGACAGCTTCCTGTGCACTTGGATGTCCGAGTTTTTCTTCATTGGAAACCCAAATCATTCTAGGCAATAAGTACTTGAAAATTTTGTATTTGATAAAGTGAGAGATGCTAAAAACGATTTCATTATTAGGATCGTATTGTCCTGCCAGTGCGTAGATATGTTGTATTCGATCGGGAATCATTGCACCTAGTATGACGGCAACTGGAGCTCCATAACTATGACCTGCTACTACAGCATTAGAAATATCCTCTTCGACGAGCACTTCAGCGATTCTTTCTGCCTGTATTTTGATGGAAGGTTCTGCTTTTCTTGGTTTGGTAGCACCATAACCTGGACGTTCTACAATCAATAATTGATACTGATCGTAAATAGAAGGCTGTTTGGCGATTCCAATCCAATCCCATAAACTTCCAGGTGCACCATGTATAAGTAATAAAGGTGTTTTTGAAGCATCTCCGATTTTTAGGTAGCGCACTCCTGATGAAGTATGTTTTATATCCAGTTGTTGATTGGGAATATTGCGATAAAGCCATCGAGCTCCTTTTTCCGTTGCTATATAACGATCAAATCCTTCGGCAAAAAGTAGGAGTAGAACAATTAAAGTGATAGCAATAAGGAGTACCCATTTAAGGACACTTTTGGCTAGCTTTAGGACTTTCATTACTTGGTGAGGTTTTCTACCAGAACACTTTCCTGTAAAGGATGGTTGTCGCAATTGGCGATATAGGCTTTATCTGTAAATGGCTGAAGCTTTAAAGAAAGCTGTTCCTGTAGTTGGCCCCTAAGCTGTTGTTGCCCATTTTCCGTTTCCAACCATAAAATAAAACATACATTTTTCCGCTCTCTGGCAAGAAGATAGGCGCGCGTCCAGAATAACCAATCCAGGTTGGGAAAAGGAATGAATGATTGTAGTCGTTTAAAGAATCGATACCATCGCTTTCTTAAGTAATATTTTCGAATGATTTCAAGCGCTTTTAAGGTATCCTCTGCTTTGTATGCCATATCCACTACAAATTCATCGGGCTGGTCGATAACCGCTTGGAATGGATTTTCCGTTTGCCAACTCTGTCGGCGCTTGTAATTTTTAATTTCCATCAGCAGCAACTGACAGTCATTAATAGCTATAAAGTCAACTCCCTTGAATCCTTCTCCAGCAAGGCTTACAAAGAATTTATGTGCATCATATTTCTTGACAACCCACTGCTTGTCAAAATTGAAGTGTAAGCCAGATTCAGTAAAATCATTCATCTTTTGCTAAGATACTAAAGAACCATATGTTTAAAGGTATGGACAAGTTTAAATCATTTCCTTATCTTAAACCCGATTAATCCTACAGCTATGAAACATTTTTTTACACTCATCTTTTTTGCACTAGTTTATAGCATACCAATTAAAGCACAGGACATACAAGAGTTATCGCTTATTGATGACCGTCCCTTGCGATCGCTGATTACCCCTACACCACCTCCTGCTCCTGTAAGAACGATGGCCGAATGGGAAGAAGTCCAGGCTGTATTGATCAGCTGGAAAAACTATCCTATTATCATGAAAGAGATCGTTCGTTATAGTGTAGAAGAATGCCAGGTTGTCATCTTTGCGCAATATCCAGAATCAGTAGCCGATTACCTGGTGTCGGAGGGAATCTCGCTGGATAATGTAACCATATTATCAGATCCTTTTAATAGTGTATGGATTAGGGATTACGGACCCTGGACTATTTATCACAATGATGTGGATAGTTTAATGCTTGTCGATTGGAAATATAATCGACCCTTTAGAGTTTTGGATGACCAGATACCTGCTGTTGTAGCGGCTCATTTTGATCTGCCATTGTATGAAGCAGTAGAAGAACCTTATAGATGGGTGCATGCAGGAGGTAATCACCTTAGAGATGGTATGGGTACCAATTTCTCTTCTACTTTGGTACTGGATGAAAATGAAGACAAAACAGAAGAAGAGCTGGATGAAATTGCCAATCTTTTTCTTGGCACAGATAAATATATTAAACTCCCGTCTCTGCAATATGACTCGAATCATCATGTAGATATGCATATGAGATTAATAGATGAAGAAACAATTATTGTAGGGGAGTATCCTTCAGGAGTAGCAGATGGGCCTCAGATAGAAGAAAATTTAGAATATATTCAGAATGAAGTGGTGACCTACTTTGGTAATGAATATCGTATTATCCGAATACCCATGCCTCCTAGTGAAGATGGCGAATATCCTGATGAAGACTATATTTTCAGAACTTATACAAATGCATTATTTGTTAATAAAACCATTTTGGTGCCTGTTTATGGGCTTCCAATGGATAGCCTTGCGCTGGGTATATATCAAAAAGCACTTCCTGGCTATAAGGTGTTAGGCATAGATTGTACGAGTATGATAGACGAATATGGAGCTATTCATTGTATTACCAAATTGGTAGGGGCAAATGAACCTTTGTGGATTGCTCATGCTCGTCTTCGGGATTCTGAAATAGCATTGGAGGAGTTTCCTGTAGAAGCAATTATCAAGCATAAATCAGGTATAGCTGAAGCAAAATTACATTATCGTTTGGAAGGGGAAGAAAGTTATAATATCATTCCAATGGTATTGGTAGATTCTGTGGAAGCTATATGGTCGGCAGCAATTCCTATGCAAGCTTTGGGTAGTGTAGTTGAATATTATATTTATGCTCAGGCAAATAATGGAAAAGAGCAAAAGCGCCCTATGGTAGCTCCAGAAGGTTTTTTCCGTTTCAGGGTAGGTGTGTTGGATAGTTATAAGGATCATTCTTTCCTACCAGGCTTAGAAGTCAGACTGACACCTAATCCGGCTACAGATGTTGTTAATCTTCATTTTAATTCATCCATTGGTAGAGAATTGGAGATTATTTTGGGTAATGCACAAGGTCAGCAATCTTTTTTGCAGAAGCAATATTTACCGCATGGTGAGAGCAATATCTCACTTCCCGTTGGCCATCTTGCAAATGGAGTCTATATGCTTATATTTAAGGAAGGCCAACGACATATTACCCAAAAATTAATAATTACACACCAGTGAAACAGTAGGATGTGAATGACTGTTATAAAAGAGATCAGTGAATTATAGTATATTTACAAGCGATTGAACTAAGAGCATGTTTGGGAATAAACCTCAGAATTGATTTTACTTTTGGTGATCGTCACTTCGTTCCTCCGACTTCGTTTTCGAAGTATTACTTCCAAATAAGCTCTGACTCTTTTGATTCATACTACATTGAAATCTCAGTTTATTATTATGATGAAGCGATACTATCTACTTGCACTTTTACCCATACTTATATTTGGTAATGTACAGGCACAAGAGGTACTACCTCATTACCCAACTGCTGAAGAAAAAGCAGAAATGAAGGATTATCTGGAGTCTTTGACTTCAAGTGTTTCCATGCTTACTCCCAATCCTCCACCTGCTCCTGTCCGGACGATGGCCGAATGGGAAGAGGTACGAGCCATCATGATTAGCTGGCAATCCTGGGTTGACGATATTCTGGGAGAAATTGTTCGCCATAGTCAAGAGGAATGTGAGGTAATTATTTTTGCTTCAAATGTGAATACTGTAAACGGTTATCTTGCTGCCAATGGTATTCCAACAGATAATGTAACAGTACTTCCTGAAGATTATAATTCTATTTGGATTCGTGACTATGGCCCCTGGTCTGTATATCACAATGATGTAGACAGCCTGATGATTGTAGACTGGATTTACAATCGTCCACGCCCTGATGATGATGCTATTCCAACAGCAGCAGCGGAATACTTCGATCTTCCTATATATGAAGCAGTACAAGCTCCTAATGATTGGGTGCATACTGGTGGTAATAATCTTAGAGATGGTTTGGGTACCAATTTTTCTTCCAATCTGGTATTTGAAGAAAATCCTGGTAAAACAGAAGCAGAAATTGATGAAATTGCTGCTCAATTTTTGGGAGTAGACCGTTACATAAAATTTGAAACACTTCCTTATGATGCTATTCATCACCTGGATATGCATATGCGTTTTATAGATGAGGAAACAGTGGTTATAGGTGAATATCCAGAAGGAGTAGCGGATGGCCCCCAGATAGAAGAGAACCTGGAATATCTACTTAATGAAGTACCAACAGCGTTTGGTAATCAATATAATGTCATCAGAATGCCTATGCCTCCGCATAATGGTGATTATCCTGATGAAGGAGGTGATTATCGTACATTTACAAATTCTATTTTTGTAAATAAAACCTTGCTTGTTCCTGTTTATGAAGAGCAATATGATACAACAGCTCTACGCATTTACGAAGAAGCGCTGCCTGGCTATAATGTAGTAGGTATTGATTGCAACGGAATTATTCCTGCATTTGGAGCTTTACACTGTATTACTAAGCTGGTTGGTGTTAATGAACCACTATGGATTGCTCATGCCCGCTTAAGAGATACTGAAGAAACGGAAGAAGATTATCCGACAATGGCAATGATCAAGCATCGTTCTGGTATTGCTGAAGCTACCTTAAATTATCGCTTGGAAGGCGAAGCAGATTATAATACAGTACCGATGTCTTTAGTCAATGCAGAAGAAGATATGTGGGCAGCTGATATTCCAGCGCAATCACCGGGAAGTGTGGTAGAATATTATATTCATGCAGTAGCCAATAGTGGAAAAGAGCAGGTGCGTCCGTTGGTTGCTCCTGAAGGATTTTTCCGCTTCCGCGTATTGGGTACTCCTACCGGAACGAAGGATGTTGGGCTTTCCGGATTAGATTTCAGCCTGTTTCCAAATCCTGCAGTAGATTATGTCGACGTTGATTTCAAAGCGGAGGAATCGACAGAGGTGGTTGTTTGGTTGTCTAATGCTTTAGGCCAGGAGGTTCAATTGATGACCCAGGCTGTACCTGCTGGAGAAAGTAGTGTGAGAATTCCAGTGAATAAATTATCTCGGGGTACTTATGAAATAACTATTCAACAGGGAATACGCCGCAGTAGCAGGCAACTATTAATAGCGAGGTAAATACAACAATTATAAATGCTGGAAAATCCCGAATCTTTGTTTTGTAGAGGTTCGGGATTTTCTTTTATGTATTATTTGTACTAAAACTTTATATGAGGACGTTTAGTGGGTGAATTGACTATTTATGGTCATCAAACCTGTATAATAACTTAAAACCAACCAACTTAACACGCTTATGAAACAACAGCAGATACTAATCGCCGTTGCCATTGTTTTAGCCTTATTATTAATAGGTGCAGGAGTATGGGGCTTCCAGCAGAAAAAAGCCCGCACCGAATTGGAAGCTGAAAATACTGCATTGAGTGGCACCGTTCAGGAACTGGAAACGCTACGTTCTGAACTGGTTTCCGAAGTAGATAGCTTGTCAGAAGAGTATTATGCTTTAGCAGATCAAAATTCGGCTTTGGAAGGATCATTGGTCGAAGCACAGGACGCAATTGCTCAAAAGGAAGCAGCTATTCGCAATATCAAGGCAAGTTCTTCTTCCGAAATTAATAATCTGAGAGCTCAAATTCAGGAGCTAATTACTATTAAAGCAGCCTTGGAAGCAGATATTACTAAAGTGCAAACCGAGAATGATTCTCTACGGGCTGTGGCAGGTATGCTTGAAACGGATCTGAATGTAGCTCGAGAAGAAAATGAAACACTCTCTGCTCTGAATCGCTCTATTGAAGACGAAGTCGATCGCTTGACTTTGGCAAACTTCAAAGCTTCAGCATTTCAGGTGGAATTGGAGCAGGGTAATGAAAAAATAACCTCAAAAGCTCGGCGTGCACGCAGTATCCGGGTTAGTTTTGACCTTACCAATGTGCCTTCAAAATATCAAGGACTCCGCACGGTTTATTTAGCGATCACAGATGATAAAGGAACTCCTATTGCTGCTGCTAATCCAGTCAAAGCACAAACAGTGGCTAATGGTAAGAAAATGGATATCATTGCCGTAAAGGCTAAAGATGTTGATATAACCGACAACCAACGCCTTTCATTTGTGTATGATCTGGAAGAAAAACTTGATCCGGGGTATTACCGAGTAGCAATGTATACTGATATAGGTTTATTGGGCGCATCAAGCGTTCGGCTTAGATAAAGAACAGCCGGTAATTGAATTCCAAAAACGAACCGAATGAGTAATCTTTCGGTACGATCATAATTTTCTATCCCGATGATGCATTCCTACACATCATCGGGATTTTTTATTTTTGAAAAATGAAATACTTCCCCTAAACCCCTAAACCCCTAAACCCCTAAACCTACTAAACCTACCATTATGCATTCTATTCCTAATCTTGGCTTTATTTTCATCATCACTTTGTTCACTTTTTCCTGTGTAAGCAAGAAGAAGCACCTTGCTACCATAGACTTTGCACAATCACAATCGGATAGTTTGCAGGCTAATATAGACTCTACAACTACAGTAATTGGAGCATTACGCCTTCAGCTGGCAGAAGAAAAGGGCGCAAACCGAGCCTTGTTAGCTACGCAGGATAAAATGCAGGATAGAATTATTAATCTTGATGATGAAATTGAACGCTTGTCTAGTGAAGCAGAAAATCAGGTAGAAAGTATGGATGGGCGTATTCAGGCAAGGGAAAAAGAAATAGCTTCGCTAAAAGCAAGAATAAGTAATGCAAAATCAGAATTGGAGTCGCGAGATACAGAATTGGAAACTTTAGCTATTGCTTTAAAAGATACACTTCAGTCTGTAGATTCTACCACATATACTGTGCAATTTGTGGACGGACAATTAGTTGTTTCTTTGCTTTCTGATTTTCTCTTTTATTCGGGGAGTACCACTAAAATGCATTCTGAAGGAGAAGCTGCGCTTGAATATATTAGTCAGGTTGTATTGGGGTATCCCCGGATGGAAATAGAAGTTGTAGGACATACAAATAATACCTCTCTGCGCCGTAGTAGCATCAAGAGCAAATGGGCATTTAGTGCTATGAGAGCTGCTACACTTGTACATCGCATGACTCGCCAGTATGATTTGAATACAAACCGAATTATCGCATCGGGGAAAGGCGAATTTGCTCCCCGGGCTTCTAATACTACGGAAGAGGGAAGGAAACAAAATGATCGAATCGAAATATTCATTTTTCCGAATCAAGCCAGTCTGAAAAGAGATATCAAAAGAATATTGGATTAAAGGATAGAATAAAAGCCTATTGATATATTACCTTAATTTCGAATGATGAAGGGATGCTGTTTTTCGCCTTTATGGTAGATTTTTACCAATCACCAATCACCAATCACCAATCTCCCTTTGCCCTTTGCCTGACGAAGCTGATAAGCGTAGTTGAGATATCATCAATCATTATCTCAGAAATAGTACATTAATAAAGCACAGCGTAAAATGTTATATTATTCAAAAGCATCTTCCTAAACCACCTAAACCACCTAAACCACCTAAACCTTTCTAACCCATCCTGAACGCCTATTTAATCTCCAGGAAATAGTAGCTCTTCTTTTGTTTTAGCATGTGATTATTAACTACATCACCCTTCACCTGACGGAGCTGATAAGCGTAGTCACCCCCAAACCTCTATACCTTAAACCTATTACCTTCCCTACACCAACACCTTCCTATACTCCCCGTGTACCATTGCTTCAATTGCTTTGAAGATGACTTTAGGTTTGTGTGGGCGCCAGTTGACCTCATTAAAGGGTTCGCCAAAACTAATGTATTGTTGTAGTTGAGTATCTCTCATTTCATCATTGACGTGATTGAGTGTGTTGAGTAGGCATATCCAACCGCCTTCCTCATTGACATCTTCATACCATTCCTCATAGTAACAATCATCAGAGCCGTGAAAATTGAGCACGTTTTCACATATAAGGATGTATTTATGAATGCCCTGCCTGATCATCTCATCAATTAGATCGCGCTTCAAAAACATAATATCATTTGACAGGCAATCATTCCATTCTCCAATTAGCTCAATAATTGCATAGCCGTCGTAATAATCGGCATATAATACCTTTAGGTAGAGGGTTGCAGAACCAAATTCATCCCATTGAGGATGGATATAGTAATTGTATACCTTATTACTGAAGCGAAACTCATCGTAGATCCTTCCATAAAAAGGAGAGTGTTCATCTTCAGCAGCCACATAATGCTCTCTCCAGCGGTAGTACGGTTCTATATCGTGCATGAAAAATAGTTGCGTTTCTAGGATTAACGCCTGAGTGTGCGGCTTGTTTTAGTAGCCCTGAAAAATTTATGTTAGTGGCATCTGCATTTAATCAAATAGCAATAAATAGAAAACTACACCAATAGAAGTTAAGAGAAGAATAGTAACATAAAATAGGAAGAAACCACCGATAAGAGTAACAACGGCTTTTAATAAAGCTTTGCCATAGGATAGTTCAAATAGCTGTTTGTACCCTATAGAATAATAAATTATGTTGATGATAAGAATAATGCCAAAAGACAAAATCAATAAATAAGGAGAGAGTGCTGATAGTAATAAGATAAATAGGGAAAATAAGGCAGATTGCGCATTCCAGAAAGCATTTAAAGCAAGGTGTTCGGCATAATTATATTGACGCTTTCGGAAACCTAAATAAGAAACAAAACCAATAAAAGGTAAGGTTAGCAGGGCAATGATATTGAGGTATTTTTTGGTTGCTTCTCGTACTCTCGCAGTTTTTTTTATGTTCTCGTCTATAGAGGCTGTCTGATCAGTGTCACTTTGTCCTTCTAGAAAACTACTTTGCCAATATTGCATCGCTTCGTATTGTCGGTCATAGTAGCCTGTAGATACCATAATAATTGCATTGGCTGCTACGATTAGAATGAGGTAACGCAAGGGATTATAATACAACTTACGCTTGCCAGCAAGGTAGTCGCGAGCTACGTTTCCCGGACGATAAGAAAGTTGCTTCATGGTATACCAAAAGCCTCTTTCTACATTGGTAAGAGACTCTATTGCAGATTGAAAAATAATCTTTAAACTTAGACGCTCTTTTTGATCTTTTTGACCACATTGGGCACAATAGGGGCCAGTAAGAGGAGCACTGCAATTAGAGCACGTAGGATTCATATGCTTATTAATTAACTGATATCTTACCTGTATCTTTTAAATCACTTACTTAAATTTACAACTTTTGCCTGATATTCTATGAAGAAGATACTTATCACAGGGCCGGAGTCGACAGGGAAATCATCTTTGGCAAAAGCATTAGCTGAAAGTTATGATACTCATTGGGTACCAGAGTACGCTCGGCTTTGGCTGGAGCAAAACGGAGCTAATTATCAAGAAGAAGATTTATTGCTAATTGCAAAAGGACAGCTTCATCTGGAAGATTTTCACGCCGCTCAGGCCAATCAATACCTGTTTTGTGATACGGGCATGCTGGTAATGAAAGTATGGTCGGAATTCAAATACGGACGTTGCCATCCCTGGATATTAGATCAATGGGCAAAGCGGCCGTATGATTATTATCTTCTTTGTGGAATTGATGCGCCCTGGGAAGCCGGCCCCTTTCGGGAGAATCAAAATGAAAGAGCAGAGTTATTTGCGATATACCAGGCGGAATTGAAAGCAGCCGGAAAGCAGTATATCACATTAACGGGAAGCTTGGCAGAGCGTTTGGAAATAATCAGGGAGATTTTAAGTATTTAGGTGGCTTCTAAGAATAATGGTGCATATCAATAATATATAGCCAATCTTTTTATCTTTGCGGCACTCATCTGGGGTGGGGCTTGTAGGATCAATCATAAGATTTAAAATACGAGCCTCTGAGATTATACCCATGGAACCTGCCCGGATAATACCGGGAAGGGAGATGAGAGGTGCCCACGTACCTCCGATCTCCCGATCGGAGTGGATTATTCATTTTCGATCTGTAGATAGGAGTCGCATAAGTTTATAAGCATACTTCTTCTGAAAAGAAGCAAGCTTTCTTATGATGTGGTCATACCTTTCCATCGGGTTTAGATGCCTACTATGGTATCAGATGTTTGAAAACAGATGCCCAAACCCTGGGAGCATCCATTTTTAAACCCAAAGTAATTTTTTTATGAAATCTTTTTTAATGATTGCAAGTAGTTTGCTATTGACATTTAGTGCTATAGCTCAAACTACTGTAAAGGGGCGCGTCACGAATGACGAAGGCTTGCCATTAATTGGTGCAAATGTATTGATTGCCGAAACTCAGCAAGGAACAGCTACGAATACAGATGGCTACTTTGAGATAGTATCGGTAAAAGAAGGAGCATACAGCCTGCAAGTAAGTTATATAGGGTATTATCCGCTTACGCAAAACATTGAGGTGAAGGCTAATGATGTACTTGAGTTGGACATCCAGCTTGGTGATCAGCCAGTACAGGTAGCTACTTTAACAGTGAAAGCTACACGGGCAGGTAATACAACTCCTATGACTTATACCAACTTGAGCGCAGAGGATATCGATGCACAAAATCTAGGACAGGATGTCCCTTTTGTATTGCGTTGGACACCTTCTGCTGTTGTTACCTCTGATGCAGGTGCCGGAATAGGGTATACAGGTATAAGAATACGTGGTACAGACCCAACCCGAATCAATGTTACGATTAATGGAATTCCTTTGAATGATGCGGAATCACAAGGAGTATTTTGGGTTGATTTACCTGATTTTGCTAGCTCTGCTTCAGATATACAAATACAAAGAGGAGTAGGAACCTCTACTAATGGAGCAGGAGCATTTGGTGCCACTATCAATCTAAACACTTCTCAATTGCGCTCTGAAGCTTATGCTGAATTCAATGGTTCAATAGGATCGTTTAATACTCAAAAGGCAAATGTACAGTTTGGTACAGGCTTGATTAATGGCAAGTTTGCAGTGGATGGACGTCTGTCTCGTATCACATCTGATGGATATATAGACAGAGCTACTGCTGATTTATCATCTTATTATCTTTCTGGTGCTTACTTTGGTAAAAAGAGTAGCTTACGCTTAAATCTGTTTTCAGGACATGAAGAAACTTACCAGGCATGGAATGGTGTACCAGCAAGCAATCTGGATGATGCAGATTTGAGAACTTACAACTCAGCTGGTACGGAAAAAGAAGGTACTCCCCATGATAATGAAGTTGATAACTATGGGCAGGATCACTACCAGTTACTATATGATTATCAGTTAAATAGAAATTGGGCATTAAATGCGTCTTTGCATTATACAAAAGGTAAGGGGTACTTTGAACAGTATAAAGCAGATGAAGCGCTTACAGATTATGGCCTATCTCCATTAGCAATAGGAGATAGTATGATTATGAATACGGACCTTATCAGAAGACGATGGTTAGATAATGATTATTATGGCGGAATTTACGCACTCAATTATCAAAGTGATGACAACCGTATTGATTTCACACTTGGAGGAGGTTATCATGTTTATGATGGACTTCATTTCGGTGAAATTATTTGGGCAGAATATGCAAGTGACAGCGAAAAGGATCAACGCTATTATGAAAACGATGCGTTGAAGACTGATTTCAATATATATGGTAGGATCAATTACGGGCTGTTAGAAAACTTAAGTGCTTACCTTGATTTACAGTACCGCCGTGTGGAGTATGAGTTTTTAGGTTTCGATAGCAATCTTGAAAATGTTGAACAAGAGGCTGAACTTAACTTTTTTAATCCTAAAGCAGGTTTATTATATCAATTAAGTGATCAGGCGAGCTTGTATACTTCGTTTGCAGTAGCCAATAGAGAACCCAATCGAAATGATTATGTAGAATCTTCGGCAGATAGCCGCCCAGAGCCAGAGACCCTTTATGATATAGAATTGGGCTATCGATATACGTCTGAAAAGGCAGCTTTGGAAGCAGTAGCGTACTATATGTATTACATAGATCAGTTGGCGCTTAATGGACAGATCAATGATGTGGGGGCTTCTACTCGTGTAAATATTGATAAGAGCTATCGTTTGGGTATAGAATTAGCAGGGGGGATTCAACTTGCCTCTTTCCTTCGCTTTGATGCCAATCTTACATTGAGCCAAAATAAGGTGGATGCCTTTACGGAGTATGTTGACGTATATGACGAAAACTTTTCGTGGATAGGACAACAAGCTATTGAGCATGCTGATACTGATCTTTCTTTTTCTCCATCTGTTATAGCAGGAGGTGGTCCGACTTTGGAATTACTAAAAGAAAACAAGCTACATGATCTTAGCTTAAGCTGGCTTACCAAATATGTTAGCAAGCAGTATATTGATAATACTTCAGATGACAATAATGTTATTGATGCTTATTCTTTTACCGATTTAAGGCTGAGGTATGAATGGCAAACAAGAAAAAGTAATCGTGTTGCATTGACTTTTCTGACTCAAAATCTTTTTGATTCATTCTATGAGACCAATGCATGGTCTTACAGATATATCTTTGATGGAACAACCGCTGTTGATCAGGGGTATTACCCACAAGCAGGAAGAAATTATATGCTAGGTTTGACGATCGGTATTTAAATGAGACTATCTCGTGAGTTTATCCCTGTAGGCCTGTTTGATAACCGTAGATAGGCAGGTTTTGCAGAATATCACAGGTCAATTAGACTAAATTGTGATTAACGGGGCTATAGATAAGTCAAAATATTCCAAGAAGATCGATGTGGAAGAGGTCCACGGATTACTCGAATAGCATGAAAGTTTTGGAAATTCGTGAGATGAGTGTAATTCGTGGACTTCCATTAGAAATGCACAAGTACCTGGCATTTAATTAAAAGAAAAGCACGAAGGTTTTAAAATCTTCGTGCTTTTCTTTTAATTAGGGCATCCCTGCAAACTCTAATCCTCTAATATAGACTAACTTGTTAGCTTGAAAAACGATAAAAAAGCCCCGAATCTAGTCAAAAGAGACTATTTTCGGGGCGATCAATTTTATATCTAAAGACAAGCAAACAAATTTTGTATGGAAAACCAAATTTTCTGTACACAAGATGGCCGGGATTTTCGTTGGCAGATATTTCTCTCCATGC
>JAKSDI010000275.1 GCA_022360175.1 Chitinophagales bacterium | reverse complement strand
CAAGATAAAAAGTTCTGACTTTCCCAGAAAGAATAAAGTTTTGGTAATTACTAAAATTGCCTTCCTGGACAATATACTGTCCCTTCAAATAGGTTTTGAGCCTTAGCTTAGTGACTAAAATAGATTCTTCACTTTCGGTTAAAGTGACCCTCTGATTTATATGCTTCAATACACTTTCAAAATCCATTGTATTAATACAAATATTTTTAATGTACTTACAAAAAATAGTAAACCAAAGTTTTGAATACGTTTGAAAAACGATTCAATTCCCTTTAACCCCTTTTGCTTTCTACAAATGATTATCAATTCATCATGTGATAATGCATAGCTAAAAAAAAGAGCAATACCCCAAAGGATACTGCTCTTTCAATTTAGACAATTACTGTAAGCTAGTCAAATAAGCATACAGATCTATCTATAGTTTCTTAAAGCTTAAGTACAACGAATTTCTTAGCTTTTATTTCATTTCCATTGCGAAGGAAGGCAACATACATACCTCCGCTCCAATCAGCAATAGATAGTTCGTATTGATTCGTTCCAGCACGAGAAGCTACTTTCACGGCTTCTATCATCTGGCCTCTTCCATCCAGAATTTGAAGTGTACTGTTCTCAGAAGCCTGATCACTCAATTCAAAGGTGATAATGGTATATTCTGTAGCAGGGTTTGGAGCTATTTTAACCTCCTGAATAACTTCACCTACATTACTGAATAACTCGTCCTCTTCGTCCTGAAGTCCCATGTCTTCTTCTCTGGTAACTGTTACAAAGTTATTAGAAAGACTCCAACAATCATTTGTCATCGCTACTGTGGTAGCAGTATCACCAGGCATAGCTGTAATGTCACCGGTATACGACATTCCCCAAACGCGGCACACACCAGGGCCTGCACCTTCAAAGTCGATTACAGGATCGGAGCTCGTGTTAATAATCACATTGTTTGTATCTGTTATCACATAGATATAAGGCAATAGATCAGATGCATCAAAATGAACAAATGTAAATTCATCTGGATTAGAATCTCCAACTATTACTGTTACCGCATCTGCCCCTTCATTTGTCAATACCGTACCACCTTCTGGAGTATCTCTTACTACTGTAACAAAGTTGTCAGAATAAGCGAAACAACTATCAGAAGCTGGAGTAGACAAGACATGGCCTCCAAATCCCAGTTCAAGATTACCATAATAAGACAATCCCCAAATATGGTATATCCCTGCAGGTGCTCCTTCAAATGGGATAACACTTTCTTCTACATCAGCAACAATTACCTGATCATTGCCATCCGTAATAATATAAGTGTAAGTAGTATCTGCACTTGTTGTTGTCATAGGGATGATGTCGAATACATCATCAGTAGTACAGGTATAGAAAATATCCTGATCAAATACAGTAGAAACACTTCCTCCATCTACACCAGGCCCTCTCGAAACGCTAACTGCATTTTGCGAAAGCTCATAGCAATCAGTAGCAGGTTCTACCATCAGAATATTCTCGCCTATCAAACTGTTCAGCATGCCAGTATAAGAAAGCCCCCAGATCTTGTAATCACCAATTGGCCATTGTGTGAAATCAATAGTAGCATCGTCATAAACCGCCAATACAACATCATCGGGAGAAGTAAGTATATATGCATAGCCTACTATTGCACTGCTGCTGGAAACGATTGTCACGTCTGAGTTGGCCGGGCCTACACAAAGTAATACATCTGTTGAACCATCATCTGTTGTTATTAGTCCTCCTTCTGGCTGATCACGAATAATGGTAATCGTATTTTCAGACAAGTCATAACATCCATCAGACAATACCGTATTGTAGATATCCATGCCTACATTAAAGGTCAAATTGCCTGTATAAGAAACTCCAACTACTGTTGCTGTACCAACCCCTGCTATCTCAAAATCGAATTCATTAGATGGAGGGATAAAGCCTAATACTATACCAGCTTCATTGGTAATAGCAAATATGTAACTAGCGTCATCTTCTGACGAAGTTTGTTCGAAAGAAATAACATCTGGCTGTCCATCACCTACACATAGATAAATCAGCTCTTCACCAACTCCAACACTTGTGTAAACAATCGCACCATCTACACCTGTTGCATTGACTGTTATGAAATCATCTGAAAGATCATAACAATCATTTGATAAATCCACTTCCATTAAATCTGTACCTGGCAATAGATTAGGAAGGCCAGTATAGGACAATCCATAGATATGATACACGCCTGAAATGGCATTGTCAAAATCAAAGTATGGATCAGTAATGGCTCCAATCAAAATATCACTACTATCAGCAATTAGGTAGATATAATCATTAGTAGAAGCTCCATCAACTATGAAAGCAATAGAATCCTGTATACCATCTCCTACACAAATATCAACTATACTGCCAGAGACACTAGTAATGTTACCTCCATCTGGAGCTTGACGAATAATCGTCACATAATTATCTGATAAATCATAGCAATCATCAGATAGCGTTGCTATAGAAGCCGTATCTCCTACCATAGCCGTTACACTGCCTGTATAAGCCAAGCCCCATACACGGCACACTCCCTCTGGTGCATTATCAAAATCATGCTCATCTCCTACTGCAAAATCAAGAATAACATTATTGGTATCAGTGATTACGTATGCATATAAGCCCACAGTACCAGAGCTATCAAAAGCAACTACATCTGCTTCGCCATCACCAGGGCAAATATTAACTTCTGTATCGCCTCCTTCAGTACTTACCGTACCACCTTCTGGTTGCATTCTAACAACCGTGATAAAGTTGTCAGACAAGTCATAACAATCATCAGATAAGACAGAAACAGAAGCCGTATCTCCCTGCATGGCTTGTAAATTGCCCGAATAAGCTAAGCCCCATACACGACAAGTGCCTGCTGGTGCACCATCAAAGTCAAAACTATCGCCAGTTGGGAAACCTAGGATTACATTATTTTCATCTGTAATGATATAAGTATAAGTGCCAATCACACCACTGCTATCAAAGGCAACTACATCTGCATTGCCATCACCGGGGCAAGTATATACAAGCTCAGTACCGGATTCAGTAGCGATGCTACCTGCGTTTGGCACTTCGCGAATAACCGTAACAAAGTTATCGGATAGATCATAGCAATCATCAGAAAGATCCATTCCCATAAGAGTATCTCCCTGCATAATTTCCAAATTGCCCGTATAAGCAAGACCCCATACATGAGAAACACCAATACCTGCAACATCAAAATCAAAGGCATCATCCTGAGTGATCGTAAGGATTACTTCATTTTCATTAGTAATCACATATGCATAATTGGCTCCCAGGCCTGTATTGATAAATTCTATTATATCTTCCATTCCATCACCAGGGCAAATCTGCACTTCCGTTTCACCACCTATGGTTGAAACTGTACCACCATCTGTAGGCTGATTTACTACTTCTACAAAGCTATCAGACAAATCATAGCAATCATCGCTTAATACCGTAGTACTTGCATCATCGCCAATTGCTGCCAGCAAATTACCAGTATAAGCAAGCCCCCATACACGATAAGTTCCCGCTGATAGTGCGCTGAAATCATAGCTATCTCCCGCAATTAAATCAAGGATGATATTTCCTGGGTCAGTCAACACATAAACATAGGGTGAATTGGATGCCCCGATACTATCCAAAGAAACAGTACCTTCAGCACCTGGATCAGAACACAGGAATACATTAGTTGCTCCATCTTCCGTTGTCACATCACCACCATTTGGTACATCACGTACTACAGTAATGAAGTTGTCTGATAAATCGAAACAATCATCAGAGATATTCACTACAGATGCCGTATCTCCTACCGCAGCTACAATATCACCAGTATAAGCAAGGCCCCATACTCGACAAGTACCTGCTGGTGCACCATCAAAGTCAAAACTATCGCCAGTTGGGAAACCTAGGATTACATTATTCTCATCTGTAATAATATAAGTATAAGGAGTAATTGTAACGCCTGAGCTATCGAATTCAATCACATCCCCTACTCCATCACCTGGACAAGTATAAACAAGTGTTTCTCCAAATCCGGTACTTACAGTTCCTCCATCAGGTTCTTGCTTGATTATTGCCAGGAAGTTTTCAGAAAGATTATAGCAATCAGTAGATAATACACTAATAGATGCTGTATCTCCTACCTCCGTAGTCAATGTACCTGAATAAGCAAGCCCCCATACACGACAGATACCAATCGAAGCTGCATCAAAGTCATAATTACCATTTGGAGCTAAGTCCAAAACGATATTTTGCTCATCAGTAATCAGATAAGTATATGATGGGCCCGTAGTATCCGTTGCCTCAAAGGACAATACATCCGCTACTCCATTAGGGCAGGTGAATTGTAAATTGGTACCATCATCAAAACTAATATTTCCTCCCATAGGAGTCTGACGTATAATCGTTATAAAATTATCAGATAAGTCATAACAATCATCAGACAATGCTACCACAGAAGCGGTATCATCTACCATCGCGGTCAGGTTGCCAGTATAAGCTAAACCCCATACTCGACAAATACCTGCTGGTGCGCCATCAAAATCGAAGCTATCGCCAGTTGGGAAACCTAGGATTACATTATTCTCATCTGTAATTACATATGCGTAAGGGCCTGAAGAGGTGCCAGCACTGTCAAACATAACAATATCAGCCAATCCATCACCTGGACATATGAGGCGAGTAGTTTCACCATCAGGGGTCGCGACAGTACCACCTTCCGGAGTTTCTCTTACAACGGTAATAAAATTATCAGATAGATCGTAGCAATCATCAGATAGTGCTACTGCCGAGGCTACATCATCTACCATTGCAGTCAGGTTGCCAGTATAAGCAAGGCCCCATACACGACAGGTACCTGCTGGTGCACCATCAAAATCAAAACTATCACCAGTTGGGAAACCTAGGATTACATTATTCTCATCTGTAATCACATATGTATAAGCACCTGAAGAGGTACCTGTACTATCAAACATCACTACATCGGCTACTCCATCACCTGGACAAGTATAATGAATGGTTTCTCCATTAGGCATTGCTACAGTACCACCTTCTGGAGTTTCTCTCACAACGGTGATATAATTATCAGATAAATCATAACATTCATCAGATAGTGCAATCGCACTTGCATCCTCTCCTATAGTAGCTGTCAGATTACCTGTATAGGCTAAGCCCCATACCAGGCAGGTACCCGCAGGAGCACCATCAAAATCAAAACTGGCATCAGCAGTTACTGCTAAAATATTTAAGTCTTCGTCTGTAATCACATAAGCGTAAGCTCCTGTTGTACTACCTGAATTGGTAAATTCAACGATATCTGCTTGCCCGTCACCTGGACAAGTATAAATAATCGTACCACCATTGGGCATTGCTACGGTACCACCTTCCACTGATTCTCTACGTACGGTAATAAAGTTTTCTGAAAGCCCAAAACAGCCATCAGCCAATATAGCAGTAGCCGCATCATCTCCTGCTTCTACCAATAAAGTGCCGTTATAAGCTAAACCCCAAATGCGGCAAACACCGGCAGCTGCTCCTTCAAAGTCAAAGCTACCACTGTCATTGATTGCCAGAACCATATTATTTTCATCTGTAATCAGAAAAACATAATCATCTGCATCCGCACCTGTACTTGAAAAGGTGAATTCATCTGCATCACCATCACCTACACAAGCAAAAGTTTCTGTAGTTCCATCTTCTAATGCAATCATGCCACCTATAGCGGCCTGTCTTACTACTTCAATATAATTTTCTGAAAGATCATAACAGCCATCAGATAAAGCCACTGCAGTAGCATCATCATCTACCATAGCCGTGAAGTTGCCAGTAAAAGATACACCCCACACACGGCAGATGCCAGGACTAGCAGATTCAAAATCAAAAGAATCGCCATTTACAATAGCTAGTATGATATTATTTTCGTCCGTAACGATATAAGTGTATGCGGCATTTACTGTAGACTGATTGGTGAAGACCAATTCATCTGCAATATTATCTGCGACACATACTGTGATTTGATCCATCCCATTTGCCAGTGCAATACTAGCTCCATCTGGCTGAGCTATTGTTACTTCAATATAATTATCAGAAAGGCCATAACAATCATCTGCCAGGTTTGCTGTTGAAGCATCATCACCAATCTGCGCTGTCAGGTTTCCAGCATAAGAAACGCCCCATACACGATAAGTACCCACCGCAAGGTTGGAAAAATCATAAGCATCACCATTTGCGATGTCTACAATTACATTTGTCTCATCTGTAATTAAATAGGCATAACCAATACTCTGGTCACCAGTAGTCATGAATTCGATATTGTCATCTACGCTATCATCCAGACAAATAAAGGCAGAAGTATTACCATCCTCTGTTGCTACTGTTCCTCCATTAGGAACAAAATTAGATACAGGAATAAAATTTGTAGTCAACTCGCCGCATATAGATCCCAATTGGGTAGTAGTGGCGTTTTGTCCGGGTTGTGCAGTAATTTGTCCGATGTAAGAGAAAGCATACACTCTAAAGCTTCCTTCCCCTAATCCTTCAAATGACAAAGTATTGTCATTACTTACCTGTAAAATAATGTTGTTTTCATCTGTAATCAAAAAGCCAAAAGGCATAGCTAATGTGCTGGTTCCAAAATTGTAGGATTCAGCAATCCCGTCACCTTCACAGGTAACAATCTGACTCGCACCTCCTGGTCCGTAAACATTTGCATAGTCAATACAATTTACGGGGAATTGTGCAAAAAGTGTAGGGCTTGTACAAAGTAGTAGGATAAGCACCTGAAGTAAAACTCTAACCTTCATAAAAAACGAGGTTTTATGTTTAGTTATAAAAATTGAAGACGATCGAATGCGGTGCCGCTCTGGCAGCAGTATAATGGGGGGATAAGCGCTAAAGGATACTCATCATGATGAAAACACCTGATAAATATACCTTGATAAAACTATGCTGTATTCTTAATATTCTGCAATTTGAGCACATAAAACACTGCGCCAAAGCAGAATAACATATATACAAACGAATTTATTAGTTTTTTTTCTATAATAAAAGGGGAGGTCAAGAAATAATTTCTGAAGACTTGCATAGATAATGGGATTATGAATTGTTAGGCCAAGTATATCAACTTCAATGGATTATACTTTGGCTAATAGTTTTTGGGCTACTAAGATAAGGATTTTTACTCAAAGGTAAAAGAGAGTTGTGTGGCTATCTGGTGATGTTGTGATATAGTGATAAGGTGAGCACATTATGCGGTGATAGGGTGTTATGGAATTTTGTTTGGGGAATTTCGGCCTTGGGAAGGCAGAAGATTCTATAGAGATTGGAGATTGGGAGATTGGGAGATTAGATATTGGTGAATGATGATTGATAAAAAATAGCGGATTGACTATCAGATGATATATAACATATGCATCAATAGCGCGTTATAGTTGTACACGCTTATACGACTATTAAAATTATAGTTTTGAATTACAAAAGAGAAGCTATCCTCCTATTGCTGACGATAGGCATTATTATTAGGGTTTGGGATTGGTCTATTTCGGAAAAAATAGATCGCATCAATAATTCCTCTATTATAAAAGAAGAGCATACAGCCTCCTCAAAAACGGATAAAGGTATTTTAGAATTAAATATTGTGTTTCCTGTTGAAGGCCGTAATCATCAACATATTATATCATTTTTTGGAGACCCGAGAGACGGAGGAAAACGCAAGCATCAAGGTGTAGATATTGTAGCTCCCAGAGGTACAAATGTATTAGCAGTAGCAAGCGGAACTATAAAAAGTGTCAAAACAGGAGGAGCAGGTGGCAAACAAGTCTGGTTATTAGCTAACAATGACTGGTTATATTACTATGGGCATCTCCACAAGCAATTTGTAAAAGAAGGACAGAAAATCAGAAAAGGGGACATCCTTGGTAGTGTAGGTAATACAGGCAATGCCAGCCATGCAAGCCCACATCTACACTTTGAAATGCACAACCCACAAAAAGAGATTGTCAATCCATTAACTTATCTTGCTGCGATAAATCCTTAATATAAAAGCATGGCATTACTAAAGGAATTTTTACATTCATTACCTATTTCTAATGAAGCTACTAATGATTTAATAAATGCCTGGACTATAAAACGGAGCCTAAAAAAAGGAGATTTTTTAATCACTGAAGGGCAAATAGAACGCCATCTCTTTTTCATTACTAAAGGCTGTCTTTCCATATACTACGAACAAGATGGGCTGGAGCAGGTAGTAGGTTTTGGATACAGCCAAACGCTTATCTGCTCTTTTCCTTCATTTATTAAAAACCTCCCATCTGACTATTACATCAAAACGCTATCAAACACTGAATTAATAGGAATCGACAGGACAATTTTCTATCAATTGTTAGATAAACATAACTCTCTGGAAAAAGCATGGCGAACGATGTTGGAAGAAGCACTGTTGGGGCGAATAGAACGAGAAATTGATATACTTACGGTTTCACCAAAAGTAAGATTACAGCGTTTATTAAACCGCAGTCCCCACCTTTTTCAGATAGTTCCACTCAAGTATATTGCATCTTACCTTAGCATGGCACCCGAAACTTTAAGCCGAAATATGAAATCTTGATTTGAATCAAGAAAGCGGATTTGTGAGCCCTGTATCTTTGCGTAAAATAATATACAGATGAAGTTAATTACAGACTTACAGGAAAAAATACAGGCTGGCATTGTAGAGGTTGAAACATCCTTTCTTTCTGAAAACAACCAGCTACTCAACTGGAAACCCAATGCTGAAAAATGGAGTATTTTGGAGTGTATTGAGCACCTAAACAGATACAATCGTTACTACAATCACCATCTAGAATTAGCTTTACAAAAAAAGAGCCCTCCCAGTATTTATAAACCTGGATGGCTGGGTTCTTTTTTTGTAAAATTAGTATCCCCAGAAAACAAAAAGCCGATGAAAACACGCCCTCATCTCAACCCTACAGGCAGCCAGTTAGACAAGGGTACACTAATTGAGTTTTTAGATCACCAACAGCATCTTTTACAATTATTATCTGCTGCCAAAAAGAATAATCTCAACCGGCGGTCCATCAAAGTAGAGGTTATGCCTCTGATACGCATGAAAATTGGTGATACTTTTCGCTTTGTAGTCACCCATCAGCAACGTCATCTCCAACAGGCCTGTAATATGTTTAAACAGGCTTCTGCCACAGGCTATCAACAAAGCATTCCTGTTGATCAGTAAAATGCTTTTTTACGATAAAACCTGCTTCAGCAGCTAAAGAATTGATCTCTTGTAAATCATATTTTTGTGAAAGCTCAACTTCCATAGCTTCCCATGCACTGAAATGGAAAGAGCGGTTGAGGGCGTTAATAAATACATGCTGATCACAGGTACTTACTATATAACTTTTAGTGGCTCCTGTTACAGGATTGTATGTTTCCCAATGCTTGAATTGAGCTTTTTCAAAATTGGCTCCTAACTCTCTATTAATACGCGAAAGTAAGTTGAGATTAAAAGCAGCGGTGATTCCTGCCGGATCATTATAGGCATCCAGTATGACTTTGGGGTCCTTTTTCAAATCAACACCAAGGAGAAGGTAGTCTCCAGGATTGAGTTCATCAAATATAGATCGTAGAAAGACCCGGGCTTCCTGCGGTGTATAATTTCCAATATTAGCTCCAAGAAAGAGTACAAGCTTGGGCCGGGCTGACTCTTTCGATAATTTGTGTAACATCTTGAAGTAATCTCCTGGCTGTATGGCCACATTTAATGATGGCCATCGTTGATGAAGGCTTTTTTCAAGTTGTTCCAACACATTGGCAGAAATATCGATAGGTTCGTAAGTGAAATGGATTTTTTCTTGCAAAAAATACTCCAACAAGACTTTCGTCTTGTAACCATCCCCTGCCCCTAATTCTATTAAATCGAAATGGGTATGACCAATAGTTGCAAGGATGTCCTGCTTTTGAGATTGAAAGATTTCCAGTTCACTATTCATTAAATAGTACTCTGGCATGTGCATGATTTGCTGAAAAAGTTCATCACCCTTAGTATCATAAAAATACTTGGAAGGAAGCCTTTTGGGGAACTGCTTCAACCCATTCAGTACATCACGAGCAAAAACTGCTGTTTGAGATTGAGTTGAAGTACAATGAGTAGTAATCATATTATTTTACTAGATAATAAGGATTTATTTTGCTAAGCGAATACCGGTAAATTGCCAGCGTTCATCAGCATGGAAAAAGTTGCGGTATGATATTCTAATGTGCGACCTGGGGGTGGCACAAGATCCACCTCGAAGCACCATTTGATTGACCATAAACTTACCATTGTATTCGCCCAAAGCTCCTTTAAATCGGGGATAACGGGGATAAGGTAAATAAGCACTCCCTGTCCATTCCCAGGTATTGCCCAACAATTGCAAGTCATTGCCCCCCTTAGAAGCCAATGGGTGAAAATGCTTTTCTTCCGAGAAGTTGGCATCAGCAGGAATTTCACTGTTCAAGACTCTGCAAGCTGCTTCCCATTCCTGTTCTGTAGGGAGCCGCATTCCTTTCCAGCGTGCATAGGCATCTGCTTCATAATAGCTGATGTGAGTTACTGGTTCATTAGGTGCAACGGACTGAAGTCCATTCATGGTATAATGCCACCAGGCATTTTCGTGTTGATACCAATATAAAGGAGCTTTCACTTCCAGGCTATTCACCCAGGTCCAGCCTTCATCCAGCCAATATTCGAATTGTTCATAACCACCAGCATCAATAAATGCTGCATATTCTGCATTGGTTACGAGCCGATTAGCTATTTGAAATTCCTCTATAAATACCTTATGTACACTCAGTTCATTATCCCAGCAAAAGCCTGCTTCCTGGCAACCAATCTCATATATATCTTCTGGTATAGTAGCAAATGTGAGTGCTGTAGCAGCAGCAGCAGAATGCTCTTGAGGAGGTTTAAAATAAGCCTGATGTAATGGATTGTGCCCCAGGATATATTTAATATCCGTTACCAATAATTCCTGATGCTGTTGCTCATGTTGTAAACCTACTTCGAGTAAAGCAGCTATATCTTCAGGGATGGTTTCATCACCATACTGGCCTAATAGTTTTAGAATATGTTCATCTACATATTTCCGATAACTTAAGACCTCTTTTAAACTCGGGCGTGTCAAATTTCCTCGCTTATTACGCAAAATTCGAGGCCCCTGGCTTTGGTAATAACTGTTGAAACAATAATTCAATGTCTCATTAAACAACTCATATCCTTCTAGATGATCCGCTAAAATGAAGTTCTCAAAAAACCAGGTAACATGCCCCAAATGCCATTTGGGAGGACTGACATAAACGACAGGCTGAGCAACAAAGTCCTCCACTTCTAATGGAGCACAGATATTAAGGCTTTGCTGCCGAATTTCCTGATAGCGTAGCTGCAACAACTTACTTTGTCTAAGATTGGGTCTTAATGTCATGATCAATTTTGGTGTTTTATACCATAGTATTGAAGTTGTTTAAAAATATCTCAATGGTTGCTAAAAATATCTTTTCCCCCTCCTTTTCATTTTTTTATCGCCCCGTAGCCCTACTACGAAGCTCAAAAAAAGATCAATGAGTGCAAAAATCTTATTCCAAGCAACTCATCAGACATTCTTAAGCAACTTCTTTAATAGAATGCTATTTTTTAACGAAATGTTTAAAATTATTTGATTATTAATTACAAAAACAAGCTTTCTTAAAAATACCAGTTACTACCTATTTTTCCAAACCATTATTTATCAATAATTTAACAGACATTCTATTGAGATACTCATTGTAAAAATTAGTTTTAATTGAACATTATAATAAGTACGACTTTTACACATAGCTCGAAATTGTTGAGCATTAGATTTAATCAGCTACTGCCTATTGGCTCACACATCAATTAATACTTTAGAAGTTTCAATGGCCTGCTCCAAAAATGCAGTCACCAATTCACTTTGTTCCTGCGCTGATGTTTTAGCAGTTACGGATGACAGGGGTAATAAAGCTCCATTATATTGCCCAGATTTCCACTCCCCTCTTCCAGGCAAAGCGGATAGTGTATCGAAATTTAACGTCACTCCTTTCCACCAGGGGCTTACATAATAATACATCTCATCACAAATTGAATCAGGAATAGCCATCCCAATACCTATGGATTTCGTGAGACCTCCTTCAGCATCAAAAGCAAAAGCAATCAGACTACCAGTATCAAAATGATGTGGCCAGATGGCTACAGAGCTGGCATGCTCATACCTCGATGCAAATACTTCTAATACATGCTGTGCATTGTGTCGATGCTTTGCCAACTCAAAATGTGCTGAACTATCTGGCATTAAAAATGGAGCTCCTTTCTGATAATCACTCTTGGGTAATTCATAGTGTTGTGGATATTCTAACTTACCACCTACTCCTCCCATTGCCTCTACTTGCATACGAATAAATGCTAAGGCTGTAACAAGCGTTTGCCCTTCCATTGCAAAAGATGCTATAGGAAGATCAGCGGCATTCAAAAAATATAACTCAAAAGGATCGTATGAAAGGGCGAGCCTAAGGGGAGCTTGCAATGGTACTTCATGCCCCACCATTGCCTTTAAATCTGAGTGCCAGGACATATTAGATTGAGAATCATCTCCAGCTTTGGGTAAAAGACTATTACCAAATGCAGCCACAGCCTGAACAGCATGGTGCATTTTGACAATCGTATCGTTTAATGTTTTAGGATTTTGGGTTAGTGGGTACCAGTTATTAGTAGTCATATATTAGATTTTTTTATTTAACAGAAGCTTGAGTCCTAAGTTTTCAATCTGAATACCAAACAACTAGAGATGTCCGAAAGAGAACTCTTTGAGCCGTTTCTGAAAAAAAAATTTAAAGTACCTTCGCTTTAGAGAAGCTATACGTAAAACCTATGAATAACTTGTTTGGCACCATTGCCTTTCCTTACCTGTTAATAATAATTGCTTGTACTTCTTTTTCCATGCAGGCTCAAACTGCTGAGAAGATGCTGGCTCGACAATATTGGGAGCGAGCAGATTCTCTGTCTGAAGAAGCGAATTTTGAAGCAGCACTTTCTTTTCTTGTACTGGCGGATTCATTATTTGAAAAACATAAGCAATGGGCTGATTTTATAGAAACAAAGATAGCTATAATTGAAACCAAATACAGGCTGAAGCAATTCAACAATACCGGGCAGACGATTGATATTGCCATTCAGAAAAGTGAAGAACAGTTTGGCAAGTCCAGCTACTTATATTGTAAATCAGTACTTACAAAAGCAAAAGCACTCTATTTTCAAAAAGAAATTGAGGAAGGGTTAAGGCTTGTCAATACGGCCTACCCAATCATTGAATCTATTACTACTAATAAAGATGCTTTATTAATCAACTATTATAACACTTCTGCCAACCTATACGGATTTGGGTTAAGGCAATATGACAAAGCAATTGACCTACAATACAAAGCCATAGAAATAAGTGAGTTGACATATGGAAAAAACAGCCTGGAAACGGCTTATATGTATGATGATATAGCAGCTATGCTTAGTCGCGTCAGACAACTTTCAATATCCATTGATTTCAATCATAAAAGTATTGCCATTAAGGAGCAACAATTAAAAAGGAAAGAACATCCAGAGCTGGCTATAAATTTCAATAATCTTGGTATAAATTATCTGAAGCTATCTCAATATCACAAAGCAAAAGATTTTTTTGACAGGGCCTATTCAATAGATATAAAACACTATGACCAGCATCATCCTGTGATGTTAAAGTATCTGTCCTATTTAGGTACAACTTACCTCCTTTTAGAAGACTATCAACTTGCAATTGATTATTTAAAAAAGGAAGTAAACTATAGAATAGCAAACCGGCACGATCCTATTACACTTGCAAAAAGCCATTTGCGCTTAGGTGCCGTTTATTTAATGCAAAATGATGCGAGGCAATCATTGGAAAATTATCACATTGCATTGAGCAAACTTTGTAATAATCTTTCAGAAGCTAATATTTATTCCAGTCCACAGATCGATGACGTTAATTATCCGATATTAGCAACCTCTTATATATCTTCTAAATTGGAAGCAATATACCTTCTTGTTTCTCAGGAACCCGGCAATATGCAGGCCATCCATACAGGCATAGCATTAGGAGAACTGACCCTGGAACTTTGGAAAGAAATCCAATATATCCTTGAAAATCAACTCCAGACAAAAAAAGAAAGAATAGAAAATATTCGGTACATCTTAAAGCAAAGTGCTTTGATTGCCTACCAGGGCTATAAGCACACAAAAGATGATAAATATGCAGAAAAGTCTTTTCAATTAGCAGAATGGGGGAAAGCTCTTTTATTACAGGAAGCCAGTTTAAAAGCCAATGCTTATCAATTTATAGACTTGCCAGAACAAGTATTAGAAGAAGAAAAAAAACATACTCAACTGTTGGCAGCTTATGAAGAGCAACTGCTCACTGCTTTAAATCAAAATGATACACAGCGTATCAACTCCATTAGAAATTATGACCTTTTTTATGCCAAACTGGATTATGAAAAATTCCTGAATAAGCTGCATGAAAGCTATCCAGAATATTTTGAACTGAAATACGATATCACAAAAGTATCTATAGAGCAGATTCAGGCTGTCTTAAAAGAAGATGAGATATATGTAGATTATCACATAATAGAAGAACCAAATGAAATATTGACTTTTATTGTTGACAAGACCAAAGGGCTAAGCATTTACAATACTCAATATGATGCACAGAAGTTGGAAGATGCAGCTAATTTTAATAAACTCCTCCGTTCCTATTTACTAGGCCGTGCTGACAAAAAACGCCACTTCATCAAACTAAGCCATCAGTTCTATCAACTTCTGGTTCAACCATTGGAAAAACACTTGATTGGTAAAAGAAAAATGATTTTAACAGGAGAAAACTTCACTCATTATATTCCCTTTGAAGTGCTGCTAACAAGCAACAAAAACGAGCCATTTAATGAGATGGATTTCTTAATCAAAGAGCTCGAAATAAGCTATCATTATTCTGCACCACTCTATTTAAAAGCTCAAAAGCAGGAACAAAGTTTTAGCAACGACTTGCTGGCTTTTGCACCAGTATTTGAAGATCAGACTAATCAAACAGCTTCTTTGAGAAATATACCATCTATTGATACTACATTGAGGTCAATAGATGAGGAAGGCAAATTTCGCCCCCTTTTGCATACCCAGCTAGAAGTGGAAAATATTGTAAAGCTTTTTCAGCAAAAAATTCCTGATAACAAAACCACTATATTATTGAGAAATGATGCCACTGAGGGGAATCTTAAGGATGCTCTGATAAAAAATCATCGCTTTGTACATTTGGCATCACATAGCTTTAGTAATCTGGAACAGCCTGAGCTTTCAGGAATTGCCTGTATATCCACAACATCAACTGATAAAGAAAATGGTGTACTTTTCAGCGGTGAAATTTATAATATGGCAATCAATAGTGATCTATTAGTATTGAGCAGTTGTGAAAGTGGTGTAGGAGAACTATTAGCAGGTGAAGGTATGCTTGGACTGAACAGGAGTTTTGTTTATGCTGGTGTACCAAACGTCGTATTTTCCCTATGGAAAGTATTCGATCACATTACGAAAGATATGATGACTCAATTTTACCAATATATTTTAGAAGGCCATTCTTATGCTACTGCTCTGCGTTTAACCAAACTGGATATGTTGCAAAAAGAGGCAACTGCTTCACCCGAGTTCTGGGGTGCATTCTTGTTGATTGGGCGGTAGTTTAGAAACCTCAAAGACCGTCAAATAAGGGAATGCTTAACAAATAGGTTCTATTGTAAGACTGAAATCTTAATGGTAAATCTTCCAAATAGTAGGTCACTTTAGCCTCTAAACAAAAGAACGATTACCGAATTTCAAATTTCCCTGCATACAACAATCCGCTATCAGCACCTTCTATTTGATAGTAGTAAAGCCCTTCTGGCCAATCCAGTTCCTGCTCCCATTTAATCAGCAGCACATCGTCTAGCTGCTCTAGCTTTAGATTGGTAGTTAATAATGGTTGAAACTGTTCGTAGTCTTCTTTTTTATTGCTAAAGAAATAGAGCATGAGCTCTTCAGTTGTCTTATTATTATATGTTCCCTCTAATTGAAAAGTAGATTTTCCATTTTTCGATATGATCAAGTTGCTTTGAGGAGGTTTACTAATCACTAATTCTCCACCGCGCAATTGCCCTATGTAATTTTCCAACATGGGATTAGGTTCAAAATTGGCTGCTAATGGTTGTGAAGAAGCTTGCTCATCTGTTGGTGTAGCCTCATTGTTTGACTTAGGAGCAGATGGTGAAATTTTCTCCTTTTCTATATCGATTGAGTGATTCTTTTGCTCTATAGTATCTGTAGCATCAGGAGGTGTTAGGGTGGGTTGTTCCGATGGTATAGTATTCGTTGAAGGCGCTTTCGAGGATTTATCCCCAATAAAGTAAAGTAAGCATCCAAACACAAGAATAATTCCTCCTAAAACAAGTAGGAACTTCCAATTGAGAGGTTTCTTAACAGCCTGTTGACGCTCGTCTGATTGTTGGGCCCATAAAGTCTTAAACAACTGGCGATTGACTTGTACTTCCTTTAGTAGGTTTTTATCCTTCATCAAAAGAAAGCTGAATTCATCCAACTCCTCTTTAGTCAATTGCCCGGTCAAATAGCGTTCAATTACACTGTGCTCTTTTATATATTTGTCATCCATCTAATCAAACTTTATATAGAAGTTGCTATTCCCTATACTTCCACTGATAATGAGTTTAAAACCATTTGTACAGTTTTTTCCTTAGCTTTTGCAAAGCCCTTTGTTTTTTCTTTCGCCCTGTTTCTTCTTTTAGGTTCAAATCTTTCGATATCTGTTTCAGTTTTTCTCCTTTGGCATAGCGCAGTAAAATCTCCCTTTCTTCTTTTGGCATCTGAGCTATTTGAGCTTCGATTTCCTTTACAATTGTTCGTTGCCTTTCAATGTCTTCTGCATCGACATCCAAAGGTATATCTTCCAGAATAGGCTGTGTAAATTCCGGAAAGAATATCATTTGATCCTTTTTTACAGATCGATACCCTTCCTTTAACTTTAATTCAGCAATTCGAAATAAAAGCCCTCTTAAATCGGCCAGACTATTGAATCGGCCAGTTTTGAATTTTTCATAAAACTTAATCAGGCTTTCTGCAAAAATTTCTTCAATAAAATAAGCTTCAGAAACTACCGCCTGCTTAGGCAAATTTCCATCTATTTTTCGAATCCAGGGTATGGCCACTTCCCGAAGATGCTGTACCAACCACTGCCACTCTTTGTCTTTTCCCGACTCCAGGGCTCCCAGGAATACCTCAAATTGATTTTCCGCAATGCTCTTTATTGAATCGATTCTATTCATTCTTATGCCAGCTTGTATCAAAACGTGACAGAAAGTTAGTGTCTTTTTATAAAATCAAAAAAAATCGCCTCCTCCTGTCACGTTTTTACAAATCCCTTCATAAGGGAAATGGAAGCTATTTGAGGAAGCGGTCTCATAAACAATAATAAGTTTTCTTCTGAGACAAAAGTTTCTCAACATTTTCATATGCACCCATTGTAAGGAGATTTTTTAAAAACTGTATTAGTTAAAACACCTAAAACCATAATATGAAAAACCCAAAGTTTTTAGCCTTGTTACTTCCTACGCTTATTTTAGGAAGCATTATCATTACTTCTTTTATTCCATCTCCTTTTTCGTCTACACTAAATGACGATCCTATAGCTTTTCCCAAGCTATTACCTACAGATTCTGTAGGTACTTTGCATGGATCGTTTAGTGTAGATGGCAATGGTGCAGCCAATTACTCTATTCCTATTGAGGTTCCCCCAGGTATCAATGGAGTACAACCTCAACTAAGCATAGCTTACAGTAGTCAAAAGAAAAACGGTATCCTGGGAGTAGGCTGGTCTTTATCTGGCCTATCTTCCATTCGCCGGGTAGGCCGAAATATTGCTACGGATGGTACACGAGGAAGCCTAAACCTCAATCAGTTGGATCGCTTCGCTATTGATGGGATGCGCCTTATAGCTTATAAGGATAAGGCTGGCAATATTTTAGATAGCCAGCTAAAACGAGACGCAGCCTATGGCAGAGATGGGACTGAATACCGCACCCAAATCGATAAAGGGACCAGAATATTTAGCCGTGGAGACTGTGATACTGGCAATTGTTACTTCGAAACCATTGCAAAAAATGGGGTACGCAGCAAGTACCTTGATCCTGCCAATTATAGTAAAATGGATCACCTGATGCTTTATAAAAACATAGGTATAGAGCAGCTATCTCAACAAAATAAGTCTCTGGAATGGAAGGTCATTTCTATCATTGACCTCAACCGCCTGGAAGTATTTGTGGAATATGAGATGAAGGGCAATCATCCTTATCCATCAAAAATTGTATATGGAATCAGAGACGATAAACAACATGCTAACAATCTAGCTAATGGTATTTCCTTTCAATGGGAGGATCGACCGGACCCTATCATCTCCTATTCAGCTGGAAGGAGATTAGAAAGCACTGCCCGTCTAAAGGCAATTACTACCTCTACATTTTTTCACATGGTAAGGAAGTACTACTTCGAGTACACTAAAAGTTTAGTGACTGGCGAAAGCCTGCTAAAATCAGTCAAAGTATGTGATCATGAAGATAATTGCTTACCTCCTACCATTTTTGAATATGAAGGTAATAAAAGCTGGGACAGTACCTTTGATATCCAAACACCAGGTAAGAATGAAGCTGGAGACCCCTATCAGGATTTTTTGAGAGATTATACTCTTCTTAATCCTAGATTATTATTAACCGGGGATTATGATGGAGACGGGAAAACAGATTTTCTAGCCCAATCCAGTAAGTCTAATAGTAGTCCATATACACCTCAAAATTTAAATGATCCTTTAAGTATATATTTTGATTATCGTGATCAACCTTCTGCGGTTATAGCTCAAACTTTTCGCCATACATCAATTAATGCCTCTCCTATTACTTCAGCTCCCAATTGGAATCATGAAAATATAAAATTATTTCCTACAGATGTCAACGGTGATGGCATGACTGATTTTTTATGTCAGAATGCTGGACCATCTGCCGATATAAATGCTAATAACTTTTCAGTTTACTTTTCTCAGGGCCCGGACTTAAGATATAGGAGAGGGAAGTTTAAAAATTTTCTTGCTTTCCAGCCTAATGGCGGTCGCTATCAGAAGTGGTTACAAGCAGCTCAAGATAGAGGAGTAGATATGTTTCTTGGCGATTTTAATGGAGATGGCAGAGGCGATTTTTTCACTCGCGATTATGGAACATGGGGAAATTCATTAGTGAATACCAACTTTGTTGTTTACCTCTCCAATGGAGATGGGACTTATGAAGTCATTACACCAGAAGGAGCTGTGTCGGGTGGCATTTACAATGATCGCCTGCGCCGAAGTGGGGATTACTACAACAAAATTGTTCCTGGAGATTTCAATGGCGATGGTATGACTGATTTTTTGTCTCAGCCTTGTAAATATAGTAGTGATCCATTTGCTGTTTACCTTTCTAAGGGAGATGGGACTTTCCACTATGTTACCAATATCCTACCAAACCCAGACATGCCATCATTCCGATGGAAGATTCATGCTAGTTCACCCCAAGAAAATTCCATTATTACTCCTGGAGATTTTAATGGCGATGGAATGACTGATTTTGCCATCCAGGCTTATGGCTCAAACAATACATTTGTTCTTTTTTTTTCTAAAGGGGATGGGACATTTGAAATGGTCAAAAAAGAAGGAGCCGCATACCAAGTAAATCTTGATCCTACCCAAGGTGCCTACATTATTCCTGCTGATTTTAATGGAGACGGAGCTACAGATTTTATCCGTCAGGAACATGGAGATTGGGCAAAAGACAGTGATTATAATAACAGTTTTCAAATCTACATTTCTCAACGAGATGGTACTTTCAAGGTTATAACGCCCGGAGGAAATAAGTGGAGTGACCCATATCAAGGATATCTTAGAGCAGATCAGGGAGCCCACATCATCCCGGGAGATTATGATGGGGATGGGCTGACCGATTTTATCCGTCAGGAAACCGGAAATAATGCTGGTGATTATAACAACTCCTTTAGCTTATACCTTACACGGGGAGATAATTCTTACCCTAAAATTGGCAACCATCGCCTGAGTAGTATTACCAATGGTATTGGTAAAATAACCTCTATCTCTTATGATTTAATAACGGATAGTGAGCATCAACTAGGCAACACTGCATTTCCTTATTATCCTGGTAGAGACGAGCTGAAATACCCCTATCGTCATACTCAACCTCCTCTATGGGTAGTATCCGGGCATAATATAAAGGAGAGCAAGCAATACCCAAGTATACTATACTATACGCATGAATATAAAGATGCACAGCTTAATAATGAAAGAGGCTGGCTAGGCTTCCGTACTACGATACTTAGTGATCATCAAAAGAAGATCAAAACAGTAACTACTCATAGCAATCGCTTTCCTTTCTTAGGGCATATTGAAGAGCGGACAATGCTTTCTACAGAAGATAGCTTTGACACCTTAGGCCGGGTGATCACAACATATGATAAGATGGAGCTTGGCCATACAGGAATCTATCGAGTGTTTAAGACAAGCTATACCCTACGTCATTTTACAGAAGGTACTTTCAATTATGCTTTACAAAAAAAATACCACTATGATTATAGTAAACTAAACCTGGTAAAACTGGAAAACCTTGGTGATCTTACTACCGATTTAGACGATGTGTATACTTTCTTCAGCTATCCTCCGCAGGAGGAAGACGCTTTCTGGAAATATCATTATCCAATAGGGAAAAAACAGTGCCAGAAAAATGAGGTATTGTGGGATAATTGGGACGCTAATAATGACCTGGAGTGGGAAATTTATGACTATGACAACCAGATGAATAGAACTTCCCATACTACCTATCTAGACGATTGTGGCCAACAGCCAGGCAGCCCTTTCCCGTGTCAGGAAGTCCACCTTACTACTCATGTTGAATACAATGAGTATGGGAGCCCCACCAAGATTACTGCTCCAGATGGTTCTTTCCAGAGAATGACCTATTTCACACCAAACTATCCATCCTATATCTCCTCTGTACAACACTATGGGATAGGCAGTGATTCACTGGTCAACGGAGTTCATCATAAAGAGACTTTTAAATGGGACCCTCGATTTGGCATTCTATTACGACACACTCATATAGATGGTAATGCCATTATCAATATACCTGATAATGGTATTGACGGATTAGGCCGCATCCTGAAAACGGAGGAGCAGCATCCTACACAGGATGAGACCATATTAATGACTCAAACTTTTCTCGATAAAAAGCAAGATGGTGGAATGATCGTCAAAACGTATCATCGTAAGGATTGGCTTTCTTCTTCTGATACTTCGCAATGGCTAAGACGAGAAGAATACTATGATGCTTTCGCTCGAAAATACAGAACGGAAGAAAAAGGCTATAATAAGGATACGAAGCTCGTAAACAGGCTAAGGTTTAATGACGACGGACAAGTCGTCAGCAATTATTTACCCTATTTCGAAAATAAAAAACACGGAGCACATTATCATCCAGATGATCGTAATTACAGCCATACTCCTGATTGGTATTTCACCCGAAATTATACCTCTCATGGCCGCCTTCACCAAATAGGAGTAACATACCCAAGCAGAAGATATGGGCAAACATACATTACTTCAGAAGTTGATTATCAACTTCATAATGATCGGCGGATTTGGTATAAAACACCACATCCCAATGATGATGATAAAATGACTTGGCATTTACAGAAAAAGGATACCTATGGTAGGACAATTGAAAAAGCGGGGCCATTTGCTGTTCAAAATGAAAATGCACAGCTCACCTATCCAGAAGATAAATCATTGAGGCTTGATAGTAAAACAATTTATAAGTATGACAAGCAAGGGCGCCTGGTAAAAACCATAGACCCTCTGGGACAAACCTCTACTTCCACATACAATTCAAGAGGCCAGCTCATTAGAGAATATAAGCCTGAGACAGGTACCAAGTATTATCAGTACAATAACAATGGTTTACTCGTATGGACCAAAGATTCCGAAGGCAATCAGCAGCAATTCAAACTGGATGGGCTAAGCCGCATAATAGAGCGCAAGTCGATAAACGCTAACGGCGAAGTTGAAGATAAAATCACTTACAGCTACGATGTTTGCAAAGGACAAAAGGACAATAACTGTTTAGGAAGATTGGTCAAAGTGAGCTCATCCAATAGTGAATATGCTTTTCAATATGATAAACGTGGAAATATATTTGAGAAAACGACTAAGCTCAATGATTTTCCTCAATTCTCTTTCATTTTCCGCTACCTCTATGACCCTCTGGATCGCCAACGCCAAATCACTTATCCTGACAAGACCCTGGTGCGCTACAATTATGATCACTATGATGGTACCCTAAGTACAATCCAACAAGCACAGGGAGTCTCAGGTAAATCCTCAGGCTATGATTTCAAAACGATTGCCGCTTATGATAAATATAATGCCGATGGTAGCATTGGCAGGATAAGCTATGCGAATGGAGATACAACGATTTATGACTATGATTATCTCGGCAGGCTAAGCTCCACCAAAACCTGGCGAAAAGCTTATACCCATAGGCACCTCAACTATGTATGGAATCACGCCAATAAGTTGGTCAAAATCTCCGATATGCGCAAGGAAAAAGAAGGAGGAGACCAAAGCCAGCACTTCGAATATGATGTAGCTGGAAGATTGCATAAAAGTGTAGCTGCTGCATCTATAAAAAACGAGCAATCATTCAAAAAAGGAGATCAGGAAACCAATACTTATTATTATGATCCTGCTGGGAATATAGCATCCTATACTATCGACAATCCTCACTATCAGTATACTCATAAATTTACTGCAAATCCAAAAGCGCTACACCAGCTAAATCATTATCATGGAAAAGAAGTTAACAAATCAGCTTCTGCAAATGAACAATACCCTGATGCTGATATGGATATTTCGTATGATAAGAACGGAAATCTAACAGGCGGGGCTAGTGATTATAGTTATAATGCCAATGCGCTACTGGACACAGTAAGCTATCAACCTCTGGTTGGGCAAAATTTTAAAGCACTTCTAAATAGCTTTGAATACGATGCTTACAATCGTAGAATCAAAAAAACAGCATACAACTATAACAATAATTTTAGCACAAGGCCTTATGAAGGATATACCTGGTATATCTCAGAACTTTTTGAGATACAAATAGATGACAAGTTGAACATTGCTCAAACACGCTATGTGGGAGGGCCCAATGGCATCATTTCTTTACAAAATAATCCCTTCAAAGGGGTTGATCTATTGAAAGAAAACGAATTACTAGGTTTAAATCTTTATGAGTCTGGTTCCTTTATACCTCCAGTTGTAGTATACAATTATTTGTTACAAACCCTGCTCTGGGGTAGTTTAATTATCTTATTACTTTGGATCATCTCCATCTATATCCGAAAACCTTTTTACACCTTAATAAATCCATTAAAACATGGGCTGCAGTTTAGTGCTAGTGAGCAGCGTCATTTTCAAAAAACCTGGTTGGGCAGACAGCGTTTAAGCCGCGTCATTTATGGTTTAATGGTATGGAGTTTTACAGTCGTTAGTATCCTACCTGCATCTGCACAGGAAGCTCCCGAAAAGACGCCGTTTGGCACCTATTATCTTCATTTAGATCATATAGGTAGCACTGCTTTGGTTACGGATCAGACAGGTGGTTTCGCAAGTACGTATCGCTATTCAGCCTTTGGGGAGCAAGCTGATGAAGCACAAGTTAATGGTGACAACAAAGTAAATGCCCGGCCTACTTTTACAGGAAAAGAATACGATCGGGCTACAAATCTCTATTATTTTGGTGCCCGGTACTATGATGCCAATTTAAGCAAACGGTTTATTTCTCCTGACCCTGCCCAACAATACCATAGTCCTTATGTATATGGATTTGATGATCCTACCAGTGGCACTGATCCAGATGGGCAATTTTTTGGATTGCTTACTGCCCTAATTGTAGGAGCCGTTATTGGAGCATATGTCGGTGGAGCCATTGCCAACCATAGTTTCAATCCTGCTTCCTGGGATTGGTCGGCAGGATCTACCTGGGCAGGTATTTTTACTGGAGCCATCGCTGGAGCTGCCCTGGCTGCTGGAGGTGCAGCAGGTTTAGCAGAAGTAGGCCTTATTGCCGCTGAAACCGCAAGTATTGGAGGGATTAGTGCAGGTACCATTGCCTCCGTATCGGCAGATTTAGCGTTTCTTGCTTATGATGGATATACCTTTGCCACTCATCCTAATGCAGAAAATGGCATCTTCTTAGCACTGGATATGATACCCTTTGTTGGCCCTCTAATTGGAAAAGCAGCTAGCGGAGCCAGCAAAATTGCACGAGGTTTATCTCGAGGCGAACATGAACTATCAGCCGCCGCGCACTCTGCGGAAGAGGCAGCAACCCATCCTGCCGAAATGGAACATCTCTCGTGTCCCTTATCTTTTGCGGCAGATACAGAAATCATTACTCGTGAAGGGCAAAAAGCAATTCAGGATATTGAAGTTGGGGATGAAGTCCTAGGTTACAATGAAACAACGGCGACAACTGCCTACTATCCTGTGAGTAGTATATTTAACAGGATAGCTCCTGAAAAAGTCAATATAGTTCTTGAAGAGGATACCATAATCACGACTACTGAGCACCCGTTTTATGTGGTTGGTGAAGGTTGGATAGAAGCACAACACCTGAAAGTAGGTAGCCCTCTCCTGGATCAAAACGGAGCACCTAGCCTGGTGCTTAATATCTGGATAGAGGAAGTTCCTATACAAGTGTACAATTTTGAAGTAGTAGGGGTACACAACTATTTTGTATCAGAAGAAGGGGTTTTGGTACACAATGCCAAGCATTGTATGCATAAATCCAGCACAACAGTAAACAAACATTCCAAAACAAAAAACAAAAGAGTTACCGTACAGGCGGATGTTAACACCAAAGGATCGAGCACAGGAACAGGGACTTCTCAAGGAACACGTAATTATGTCAACAACGCTAAGCAAATAGCACCACCTAAGCGATATAAATTACAAGTTTATCTTCCTGATGGAACTAAGATAGGTACAGGCTGGGTTCATAATCCTTCACCTGCTTCCACTGGGCATTCTGCTTATGACGCTGGTCATATGTTTGCCAACAAAGCAATGGGAGGCCCCGGAAATCAAAATCTTTTTGTATTTCCACAAAATCCTGCCATTAACCGGGGCAACCAGGGGACGTATAGTCTCTGGAAACAATTAGAAAGAGCAGCTGGAATACAGATTGACGCACAAGGTAGTGCAAAACTTGTATTTAAAATGGAATACTGATTTTAAGCCAGTGCTTTGTCTAGTACTAAACGATGGGTTGAGACTTCGGAGAAGTCGTATGTTATATTATTTGTACGGCTTCATCTGAAATCGAAAGCTTTTTTGCATAGGCAAAAGGTATGATTTCTCTGAAATCAATACTCCAACCAAACCCTTGGTATCAAACTCAGAGCATCGCGGAAACATTCCGCGACGAACATTGAGCATGATTGGCTTGCGTAAGCTTTTTTTATCCACTGATTACACAGATGACACGAATGCCAGCCGAGTGAGAGCAATTCGAGCAATCCGGTATCAAATAATGGGTTGAGACTTCAGAGAAGTCGTATGTTATATTATTTGT
>JAKSDI010000273.1 GCA_022360175.1 Chitinophagales bacterium | reverse complement strand
GCCTACTAATGAACTGCAGACTGCCCACTGACAAACTGCCCACTGCAAAAGATCAGATTCTACTTCATCCACAGGTTCCACTGCCTACTGATATACTGCCTACTAATGAACTGTAGACTGCCCACTGACAAACTGCCCACTGCAAAAGATCAGATTCTACTTCACCCACAGATTCCACTACCCACTGATACTGCCTACTGATATATTGCAGACTGCCCACTGACAAACTGCCCACTGTAAAGGATCAGATTCTACTTCACCCACAGCTTCCACTCCCACTGATACTGCCTACTGATATACTGTAGACTGCCCACTGCAAAGGATCAGATTCTACTTCATCCACAGCTTCCACTCCCCACTGATATACTGCAGACTGCCCACTGAACAAACTGCCTACTGCTCACTCCCCACTTTTCCAGTTGCTTCACCAAAACCAATACGCACACCATCTTTTTCACACCATCCTTTGACAATAATGGTATCACCATCGTTTATGAATTTGCGTTCACTGCCATCAGGTAGTTGTATCGGTTTACTACCACGCCAGGTAAGTTCCAGCATAGAACCGTAAGAATCTGGAGTAGGGCCGCTGATTGTACCAGATGCCATCATATCACCTATTTTGATATTACAACCATTTACAGTGTGATGTGTCAGTTGTTGAGCTATATTCCAGTACAGGTACTTGAAATTAGAACGGCAAATTGGTGTAGCAGGCTGACCTTCTGCTTGTAAATCTACCTGTAGCTGAATATCAAAACTGCGATCACCATCTATTTGCAGATAGGGAAGAGGAGTTGGGTCTTGTACGGGGCCACTTACGCGGAAAGGTTCCAATGCATCTATCGTTACTATCCAGGGAGAAACGGTAGAGGCAAAGCTTTTACCCAGGAAAGGCCCTAGAGGCACATATTCCCACTTTTGGATATCACGAGCCGACCAGTCATTAAATAGCATCATACCAAAAATATGATCTTCTGCTTCTGTTATATTTACAGAAGAACCTATTTGGGTTTCTTTACCTACGACAAAAGCCATCTCCAGCTCAAAGTCCATCAGTTTGGAAGGGCCAAACACAGGTGCTTTAGCATCTTGTGGAATTTGTTGTCCATTAGGACGATGTATTGGAGTACCAGATACTACAATAGAAGAAGCACGCCCATGATAGCCTACTGGCAAGTGCAACCAGTTGGGCATCAATGCATTTTCTTTTCCTCTAAACATCGTACCTACATTAGTAGCATGCTCGCGGCTAGAATAAAAATCGGTATAATCCCCTACTTTGATCGGCATCAACATCTCTACCTCATCCATGGGGTGGAGAAAATAAGCTGCCAATTCACTAGCATCCCAATCATCCAGGTCACTATCCAGAACTTCTGACAGGCGATTGCGAACGGCACTTGTTTTTTCCTTACCGCATGCGATGAAATCATTAAGGAATGGCTGTGCAAATACAGCCTTGTCTATCTTCAGGTCGTCAAAAAAACCATGCTCACTCAATACCTGTAAGTCGGCTACAAAATTTCCAATGGCAGTACACAGGCGAGGGCGTAGCCCCGGCGTTTTAAAAACACCAAAAGGCAGGTTTTGTATCGGGAAGTCACTTCCTTCTGGTACTTCTACCCATGAAGTAAGGCTAGGGTTGTTTGCTTTGATCATCTAAATCTGGTTTTATAAAGTCTGTTTATCGACAGTCTATTTAAAGGGCAAATGTAGTGAATTGTGAGGGGAATGGTATTTTATAATTGCTTTTATCGCACAAATCAAAGTATCTAATCTTTATAATTTTGTATCATATATAATTACATCCTGGTACTATTGGAATAATGATTTGGGAGATACTGTTTATCAACAGCTAAGATCACATCTTTTTATCTGGATGAATATAAAATAAACAGAAAATAAAGTGGAATCTACCTTAAACCAAAAAGGCTTTGAAATAATTGAAGGCGTTTATTCCGAAAAGGAAGTAAATGAAATATTGGAAAGAATAAAATCAAAAGAGATTGAGAATAAATTTGGTGTACGAGCTTTTTTGCTTGACAAGCCTGAGCTTGCAGAGTTGGTCTTTACTGAAAATTTGATGAAGATCATTAGAACTATCTCGCCAGATTGTGATAAATCCATTAAATCAATTTACTTCGATAAACCACCTCATGCTAATTGGGTAGTAAACTGGCACCAGGATTTGACAATCAATCTTGTAGAAAAAATAGAAGTTCCTGCCTATAAGAATTGGAGAGTAAATAGTGAAAGGGTTGTCGTTCAGCCAAATAAGGAAATGCTGGAAAGTATTTTTACGATTAGAATTCATCTCGATGATTGTACCAAAGAAAATGGAGCCCTGAGGGTAATCGAAAATTCACATAAAAGGGGAGTGATTGATATTAAAGAATGGACGAAGCATAAAGAAGGGAATGAACAAATTTGTGAAGTCAGAAAAGGAGGAATAGTGATAATGAAACCTTTAACTCTTCATTCCTCAAAAAGGACAGAAAACAAGAAAAGTAGACGAGTAATCCATATTGAATTTACGGATCAAGAACTGCCTATGGGGTTAAATTGGAAAGAAAAAATTGAATTTTAATCTCTGCAAATCAGATATATCCAGCTAGAATTATTTCACTTTAAACCTTTTAGCATAGCTTGAAGGGGTCATTCCTGTCATCCTTTTGAACAATGATCCGAAAGATTTTATATCCTGATAGCCAACATCGTACATCGTTTCCATGACAGAGGTTTCACCTGATTCAAATGCTTTTTTGGCGGTTTCAATTCGGATTTTTTGTAAGTATTCGATAGGGGTATCACCGGTAGCTTTCTTGAATCTACGTATAAAATTGCGAGCACTCATATTCGCAATTTTAGACAGCTCTTCAGTTTTTAATATTTTCTGATAGTTTTTTTCCATATAGTTTTGCACGTCAATGATTGCTTTGTCAGAATGGTTCTTTAAAGCATTAAACATGTAAAACTGGCTCTGTGATTTTATGGGATAGGGAATACCAGCCATTTTAGAAAGTACCAGGGCAACTTCTCTCCCACAATATTCTTCAATGAAAAACAATATTAATTGCATATTGGAAAAAGCACCGCCTCCCGTGTAAATACCATCATTTGCAACTACTGTTTTTTCAGGCTCCATGCAGGCTTTTGGGAAATGTTGCTGCATGGCTTCAACACCCATCCAGTGAGTTGTACAGGCTTGGTTTTCCAATAAGCCTGCATGTCCCAGGAGTAAAGCGCCGAGGCAAAAAGAAGCGATAGTTGTCCCTTTTTCGTGCTCCGATTTAAGCCATACCGCCAAATCATCATAATAACTCAAGTCCATATGCTGTAAAATATGCTTGTGTGGAGCAGGAACAAGTAATAGATGTTGAGTTGGATGTTCTGCTATGGTTTTATCACAATGAACAGTAGCATAATTATTGATCAATGGATTTTTTTGTTTGTATCCAAGCAATTGCATGTGGAATTTTTTCTTGCCTGTCGTTTCAAGCATGAGATCATTTGCGTTCTCGAAAAGGTCGATAACCGGAAATATCATTGAACCAAAAGTGTCTTTTAAAACCAATATGGATACAGTAATCATGCAAGCCTGTTTTTGAATGCTTTTTTGTGCTTAGGGAAGGTTCTTTCTCAAAATTCTGAGACAAAGATAATTTAATATTTTGGCAGTATCAACCCTTTAGTTGTCATTTTTGCCTAATGCGTGCCCTTTTGTTTGCCGATAACTTTGCCGCTAAAATAGATTTCCTCCTATGATAACTTCATGAATCATTGGAAGTTCAAAACCTTACTTAAATGGAAAACAACAGTTCAAACGGAAGTTTTGGATCCGTACTAGGCAGATTTGTTGTACGATGGCGATGGCCAATTTTGATTGGTACTATTCTCATCGCGATCTTAGGCGCATCGGGTTTGCAATATGCTGGTTTTAACAACGATTATCGGGTGTTTTTTAGTGAGGATAACCCTCAGTTAAAAACGAATGACGCTTTACAGAAAAAATACACAAAAGATGATAATGTGTATGTGGTCATTCAACCGAAGAATGGTAAAGTATTTGATCGTGATGTGCTTATTGCCATAGAAGAATTTGTGGATTCAGCCTGGCAAACACCTTATTCTTCCCGGGTAGATGCAATAACGAATTATCAGTTTACCAAAGCTGAAGGGGATGATATGTTTGTAGAAGATTTAATCTTTGGAGCGGCTGATTTGACAGATGAACAAATCAAAGAAGCAGAAAAGAATGCCCTTGCTGACCCTATTTTACAACACCGATTAATTAATGAAGATGCCTCGCTTACCGGGATTAATATTGTGATCAAAAAGCCGGATCCAGAAGAATACAAAAGAATCCAGGCAGAGAAGCAGCAAATGGCAGACTCATTGGGCATTGAAGTAACAACATATGCTGAAACTGAAACTGAAGTTGCCGCTTTTGTAAGAAATCAGGTCGAACTTTTAAAAGAAAAACACCCTAGTATAGAAACGCATTTAAGTGGAGTGGTCATGCTATCTAATGCATTTGGTGAAGCTGCACAAAAAGATTTAAGTACACTCATTCCCGCAATGTATTTGGTGATTATCCTGACACTCATCCTTTTAGTCTTATACAATACGGGTTTTTTGAAAGGGATCTCTGGTGGGCTTAAGTCAATTGTTACAGCGGGAAGTGTGACTTTTTCTACACTTCTGGTTTTGATGTTTTCGATTTTAGGAGGGGTTGGTATTATGAGTTATCTGGGAGTAGAATTGACCTCTGTTTCTGTTTCTGCACCAACCATGATTTTGACGTTGGCAGTAGCAGATAGTATTCATATCCTCATCACGATGCTTCAGGGAATGCGTAATGGATTGGCTAAAAAAGAGGCAATTATTGAGAGTATGCGCGTCAATTTTATGCCTGTGTTTATTACTTCCGCAACAACAGTAGTCGGCTTTTTGACTATGAATTTTAGTGATGCACCTCCATTTCGGGATTTGGGAAATATTGCTGCAACAGGAGTAGGACTGGCATTCTTTTTTTCCGTGACTTTGCTACCTGCCTTGTTAGCCATCTTACCAATGTGGGTTAAAGGCAAGAATGATGCAACTCAGGGAGCCAACCTTTCATGGCTAGATAATTTGGCCAATTTTGTGATTGCCAAACGAGGTCCCTTATTATATGGATCAATAGGCGTAACGGCATTATTAGTGTTCTTTGCATCCCGAAATCAGTTGAATGAACAATTTGTTGAATACTTTGATGATTCGATTGAATTCCGGCGTGCAACAGATTTTATGGCAGATAACCTGACAGGGATATACACAATTGAATATTCTGTTAGCTCTGGTGAAGAAGGAGGAATTAGCAATCCAGCATTCTTGAACACTTTGGAGCGCTTTGAAAATTGGTTTGAGGCAAATGATAAAGTGGTACATGTCAGCACTTATACAGATGTAGCCCGGAAGGTTAATAAGTCTATGCATAGTGATAATCCATCTGAGTATAAGCTGCCTGATAATCGGGAAGAGGCCGCACAGTACTTATTATTGTATGAAATGTCGCTTCCTTTTGGCCTGGATTTAAATAATCAGATCAATGTAGATAAGTCTGAAACTCGCTTTATCGCAACGGTTGATAATGTAACAGCTACCGAATTGATAGAGCTGAGTGAAGCTGGAGAAAAGTGGCTGACAGAAAATGGCATAAAGGGAGAGTCCAATTTAGGGATTAGTACAGCTATCATGTTTGCTCATCTCACACAACGACAAATCTATAGTATGGCAGAAGGTGGCCTCTGGGCTATATTGCTGATCTCAATCGTTTTGGTTATTGCTTTACGTAGCTTCAAATTCGGGCTTTTAAGTATCATTCCTAATATTGTTCCGGTAGCAATTGCGTTTGGGGTTTGGTTCTTCCTGAGTGGTCAGATTACGAGCGGCTTGGCAATTGTTTTTAGTATGACCATTGGGATTGTGGTAGATGATACGGTGCATCTTTTCTCTAAATATCTTCGTGCTCGACGGGAGCAAAACAAGTCTTCAGAAGAGGCCATTCGATATGCATTTTCTACAGTTGGAATAGCTATAGTGACAACTACAATTGTTCTTTCTGCTGGCTTTTTTATTCTAGGGCAATCTTCATTTGCAATGAATTCAGGCATGGCTCAGCTTACTGCTATTACAATCATTGCAGCTTTGGTCATTGACCTCCTCTTCCTGCCTTCAGTCATTATGGCGGTAGATAAACGGAAGACTGCATAGATATTATGGTGCTTGGCAATTAAGAATTGCAAGGTTGGAATAGTCCACCAATTACACGAATCGCTTTTATAAGCATTCCTGTTGATTTAGGTAGGTTTCAATTGCAAAGCATCGGCTCCATTTTACAAATTCAAAGACAATAAAACTTTTTAAATACTAAGTAAGAGCGCATAATTAGGTTGCTTTTTTGGTCGAGCGGATTTTTGCTCAGATCAAGGCGCGGCGGAGTGTAATAGCCAAAGTTATTAACACGAGTACGCAACGCAGATATGAGTAAAAAGATGTCACCATAAAAGATTAATTAAATGTGCTCTCTTACTTAATTCAACCTTATTAAATATGAACAGAATAATCGTTTTAGCATTCATAATCGCCTTTTCCACATCTGGATTTTCCCAAAATAGAGGCTTGGAAATTGCCAAAAAATACGATGAAGCTTACACCGGCTGGGGAAGTTATGCAACTACCTCTAAAATGATCTTAAAAAATCAACACGGACAAGAAAGTTCACGATTGTTGAGTGGCCGAAATCTGGAACAATCTTCTGATGGAGATAAGTCGATGATATTTTTTGACAGTCCAAAAGATGTAAAAGGGACGGCTGTTTTGACTTTTACACATAAAGAAGGGACAGATGATCAATGGCTGTATTTGCCTGCAATCAAAAGGGTGAAAAGAATTGCCTCGACCAACAAATCAGGCCCCTTTGTAGGTAGCGAATTTGCTTATGAGGACTTGTCTTCACAGGAAATTGAAAAATACAGCTATAAATATGTAAAAGATGAAAAAGCCAACGGTGCCAATTGCCATGTAGTTGAGCGCGATCCAGTTGACCCAAAGTCGGGATACAAATTTATGCATGTTTACTACAACCCGAATCAAAAATATCGTATTGAAAAGATCGTCTTTTTTGATCGAAAAGGATCAAAATTCAAGACTTTAATTTACAAGGGATATCAAAAGTACAAGGGGAGTTATTGGTTTCCAGACGAATTGCATATGACCAATCATCAGTCACAGAAAGAGACACGGATTATGTTTGAAACTTACAACTTCAATGTCGATTTGGAAGATAATGACTTCTCACAAACGAAACTACGAAGTGCGAAGTAAGGAATAAGTAATAAATAATGTAGGGGTAGGCATGAACAAGGGTTTAGTGTAAAATGCCTACCATTCTCCCGTTTGATATCTATGAGGTCAGCGGGAGAAAAATTTTAAGCATATGAAACTAATTTTTTCATTTTTTTTAGTTGCTATTTTTTCGATACAGGCTTTTTCACAAGAGTTAGGTCCTAAAGAATCGAAAATCAGCAAAGAATTTTCTCTTGAAGTTTCCTCAGATCATCGCTTTTTCTTCAAAGATGGCCTATATAATAAACAGGAAAATTATTTTGCTTCCATTGCAATAGAACCAGAGTTTACTCTGAAATGGGATGAAGGCGAACAACGTATTATAGGTGATCTATTTGGTAGACTGAGCACACATGATCAAAATCGGAGCCATTGGGATATTCGAGAATTATACTACCAAATTGCAAAAAATGATTGGGAGCTGAGTGCTGGATTGAAAAAGATTTACTGGGGAGTGATTGAATCTGTTCATTTAGTAGATGTGATCAATCAAACGGATTTAGTAGAAGGATTTGACGGGGAGGATAAATTGGGGCAACCCATGCTTCATTATACCTGGTTATCGAACTTTGGTACTTTTGAGGGCTTCCTATTGCCTTATCACAGAAAGCGAACTTTACCCAGAGAAGAAGGTAGGCTCCGTTTCCCTATAGTATTGGATGCTGCGGATGCTGAATACGAAAGTGATATGGATGAGTTTGATCTGGGTGGGGCGTTTCGATATTCCAATTACTTCGGTGTTTTTGATGTAGGTTTGTCTTATATCTATCACACCAACCGAGAGTTTTTAGTGCGATCAAATGAAGCATTTCAGTTGGTACCCTATTACGAAAAGATGCATCAATTGGGCCTGGAAGTTCAGGCTACAACAGGAGCATTTTTATGGAAATTTGAAGGGATCAATCGCTATGCCGATTCTGATGATTTTATGGCTTTGGCAGCTGGAGGTGAATACACTTTTTCCAATATTAAAAGTTCGGGAGTGGATCTGGGAGTTTTAGCAGAATTTATTTATGATGATCGAGAACCTATCCAATTCGATTTTGAAACTGGAGAAATCACTGGCAGTACGGGCACTGGTTTTCAAAAAGATATTTTTGTGGGTGGGCGTTTAGGCTTTAATGATACCCAGGATTCAGCGATCTTATTCGGTGGGCTGTTTGATTTAGAAAAAGAAGGTAAAATCTTCAGCCTGGAAGCAGAACGTCGCTTTGCCCAAAACTGGAAAGGAGAGTTGGAGCTGAGAATTTTTACAGATTTTGAAGAAGACGAGCTGTTTTATTTCTTCCGAGACGATAGCTTTATACAGCTCAACTTAGGGCGATATTTTTGATGAAAATGTAGATTTATTCTAGCGCTTTGAAAATCTTGGTTTAGACCAAGAATAAGGATATGTGCAATCCAGAACTTTGTCCCATTATCAGTTTTAAATCAAAACACTGAATTATGAAATCGATGAAATTCATATTTCTAATTGTAATGGGAATGTGTTCAAATGCATTGTATTCACAACAAAATCAAAGTACTAAAATGACGAATCAGGAGGTTGTACAACAATTTTTAAATGGCTTTAATAATCCTGCGGAGATTCAGGCATCTTTAAACTTATTAGCCGATGATTATAAGTTTAAGAACCCAATGCTTGAACTCAATTCGAAAGCAGAATTTATTGCACTGGCACAAGAAATAGGAGCTGTGCTAACAGGGGTGAATGTGATTGGCACTGCTGAAAATGGCGATTGGGTCGCTACGTTTTATGAGTTTAAATCATCAATACCAGGCTTGGAGTCAAATATGGCATCGGAGTGGTTTAGGCTCGAAAATGGTATTATAAAAGAGTCACATTTAATTTATGATGCCTCTGAATGGCGTAAAGTCTATGAACAAATGGATAAGTAGTAAATAGTCTTCTTTGACAACTTCTTTTTAAATTGGATGCCAATAGGAGAAGTTGTCAAAGAATCTTAAAGGTGCTATGCCGATCAGAAAATATTTGAAGAATTGTTTTTTACTGCTTATTCCAATCCTGCTATGGAATATCTTATTGGTAGATTACCTCCCCAAAGCTTATAGTCCGGATTTTTTTTGGAAAGATATTCCTGGCTACATAGGTATAACGGAAAATATTTTGAGAATTGTTGTAATGGGAATGCCTCTGATAATGTTTCTTTCTATCAAGACAGCAACTCAGAAAAGAGGATTGCTTATATATCTTATTGGAGTGATGCTGTATTTTTTATCATGGATTGTTATGATTTTGATTCCTGAAAGTAGTTGGAGTCAAAGTGCAGCAGGCTTTATGGCACCAGCATATACTACTATAATCTGGTTCATTGGAATAGCTCTAATTGGAAGTGCATCTTATTTCAAAATTTCCAATTTAACTTTTATCTACATGGGGGTATCCCTACTCTTTGTTATCTTCCACACATTACATACATACGTAGTTTTTCAGCGGTTATAAAGAAAATTTTGAATCATTAGTTCGTATGAATTTATCGGTGGGAGATATTTTTGTTTTAATTAGTTTAGGGCAAGGTGTTTTTATTAGCCTATCTATTCTGTCCTCCTCCTTTTTTAGAAGCAAAGCCAATACTTATTTAAGTATCAGTATATTACTACTCACCATTATTACTTTTTTTGGTTGGTTGAATCCAGAGGAGTTCACTTTGCTTGATTATATACGTTGTATCATGTGGGAATTCCTTTTTCCTGCTACCTTCTTTCATTACATTTTACATGCTCTTGATCATAGGTTTCTCAAAGCAAAATGGATTTACTGGATTTATACGCCTTTTATAATCACATTTATAGTTGATACCTTTTTTGCACTTAGTCATTATTTCCATGTATATGAATTGCCTATTTCTCCAGAGAGCTATGGTATGCGGGTGTATTTTGAGCTAGAAGATGACCTCTCGTTTATTTATAATGTATTCTTTGTCACATGGGGATTTTTATTGATTAAAAAGGATCACTCACAGTATACAGAAAAGATAAAATGGCTGAGAAGCTTAACGTTTTTCTTGTTCTTTCTCCTTTTTTCATGGTTCGTACTGGATGCCCTGGAAGAGACTGATATTGCAGATTATTATGAAGTAATGTGGCTTAGCTTATCTATCCTGTTTTGGTGGGTTTGTTATTATGGGATTTATCGCCTCAAAATTTTAGAACAGCGAAGTCAACTAAGATCCTCTAATAAAAAGGCTACTATACAAAAAAGTGAAGTAGAGGGACAAAATAAATATCTACTCCAATTAGAAAAATTGTTGGCGGAGGAGGAATTATATAAAAATCCATTGTTAAGTAGAATGATTATTGCTGAAAGGCTAGGTCTGAGTGAAGGGCATTTTTCAAAATTGATCAATGCAAATCTCGGCAAGTCATTTACACAGTATATTAATGAATATCGAATCAAAGAAGCGATTGCTTTATTGGCAAATCCAGCATTTCATACTTTTTCCATAGTAGCAATTGGAGAAGAAGTCGGTTTTAATTCTAAAAGCACTTTTTATAAATCTTTTAAAGAAGTGACAGGAAGGACACCGGGAGAATTTAAAAAGCAGCAAATTCAGTCCTAATTCGTGAGATTATGACGTAGACAAACCGCTAATCTTTTGTGAAACACAGGTTTCTATCCTTGGTCATCTAGGTTTGCAGAAGAAAATTATTCGTCATTTCAATTCTCACTTCAAATGAAAAAATTAGTTTTTTTAGCTGCGATTTTGTCGCTTGTTTGGTCCTCTTGTTCTGATGATGTTCAAATAGTAGATGAGGCAACGCTTTCTTTAAGGTTGGAAGAAATTTATGGGAAGTCTGATTTGCCAGGATTTAGCATTGGCATCATCAAGAATGGTGAAATCACTTATCAGGAAGGATTTGGATTTCAAAATCTTGAGGAAAACCAGGCTTTTACGATCAATACCAATCAACCCATAGGTTCTATTAGTAAGACTTTTATAGGAGTTGCAATTGTCAAAGCGATCTCAATGGGCTTGTTTACCCTGGATACACCCATTAATGATATTCTTCAAGCACCTATTGTAAACCCTAAACAACCAGAAGGAGAAATTACAGTTAGGCATTTGGTTACGCATCGTTCTGGTTTAGTGGATCGAGATGATGCTTATGCAAGCACTTATTACCTATCTTCTTCTGTAGATTTAAACACAACGGGAAGCCAGCTTTTGTTAGACGCATTTGGTGGTAAAGTAGATGATACTCCAAGGAGTTTACAAGAATTGATACTGGATTATTATTATCCTGGAGGAGCTTTGTATCACGAGGATAACTTTAGCGCCACAGCGCCTGGAGCCTTTGAATCCTATTCTAATTTGGCATCATCATTAGCAGCATACTTAGTAGAAGTGGCATCAGGTGTTTCCTATCAGGATTTTTTAAGTACCTATGTATTTACTCCTTTGCAAATGGAAGAAACAGGCTTTGAGCCATCTTTATTTAATGATTTTGAAAAAGCAACATTATACTTTGATCAAAATACTCCTCTTCCTACCTATCAATTAGAATCTTTTCCTGATGGTGGCTTAAGAACTTCAATAAGTGATCTGAGTAAGTATGTGTTGAATATGCTCCAGGGAGCAAAAGGAGAAACAGAATTATTGTTTAGCCGTGCACATTATGAATTGCTATTTGAGAGCAATGGAACCTATTCGATATTTTGGGATGCAGATGTTAATGGCAATTATGGACATGGGGGAGGTGATCCTGGTTTGAGCACTGCCCTGTCTTTTAATTCTGATATTAACGGAGGGGTTATCCTCTTGAGCAATTATGATAATGTGGAAGATAGCCATGAAGAATATTTTAATACCTTTCTAGAAGAAGAAATCAATGGAGTTTTGCTGGAATATCTAATGAATTAGTATTTTCCAAACAAGTTCTTGAGTACATTGCCTGTGCCTCCAAATATGAGAGCACAGGCAGTACTGTAAATCATCTTGATCACATACTTAAATCGTTAATACTCAATAAAATGCCCAATACAATAGAAACCTACATAGTTGATTCATTTACCAATGAAGCATTTAAAGGAAACCCTGCTGGTGTATGTTTGGTACAAACAGAATTGGATGATCGTTTTATGCTTTCTATTGCAAAAGAGTTGGGGCTTTCAGAAACCGCTTTTATTAGTAAGGAGGAGACAGGGGATATTTATTCAATAAGATATTTTTCACCCAAGATGGAGATTCCACTTTGCGGACATGCAACCCTAGCTTCCGCAAAAGTTCTATTTGAAAGAAATCAGGAACAGAGCAAAATTCATTTTAAAAATATTCAGGATTTAGACCTGATCATTCGAAAAGATGGGAATCAAATTGAAATGGAATTTCCAGTCTATGAAACAGTGCCTCAAAATGCCCCAGGTGAATTACTGAAGGCACTGGGAATCGAAGTGATCAACAACAGCGAATACAATAAGGAAACCAATATCTTATTACTTGAAATAGAAGATAGTGAGTTATTAGGCCAATTGTCTCCAGACTTTGAACAACTACAACGTTCTCATGATTCTATAAATGGAGTTTTAGTTACAGCTACCTCAACGCAGGACAATTACGATTTTGAATCCAGGTATTTTTGGCCCTGGAGTGGTACTAATGAAGATCCTGTCACAGGAGGAACCCATACATTCCTGGCCAAGTATTGGAGTAAAAGGCTGAACAAAACACTCATGCACTCTTTCCAATGTTCTGAAAGGACCGGCTTTATGGAAGTGGAACTAATAGGAAATGATAAAATGACGATCAAGAGTGAAGCTCAAATCATTTTGAAGGGGGAATTGGTATTGTAGTACAGTAATTTTATGACATTTGCACCTACCACAAAGGATAATGCACTCCAAATGATCTCATTTTTAGAGAGTAGCTCATTCTGCCTGATTAGTTTGTATAAACTCCTGCAGATAACTAGTAATTTTTTTGATATCAGAAGCAATAAATTGTGGATCACTATTGAATAGTTCTAGAAACTCATATGACCGTTGATGAATCGTTTTGATGTAAATAGAGCCAATTAAAACCTGTGAGGTCTCTTTTATTTTAACATCAAAACTATGAAATTCATCCATTGGTATTCTAAAGAGTTTATATCGGTGTTTAATACCTATTTCATTATTACTTATAGTAACTGATCTTTCTTTATTATCTACTTCTCGTTGTTTTATATTAATGAGAGCAAATGCAGGGAAAGCCCCAATGGCAATAATGAAATAGCCAAGCCTCCTGGATATATACATAGCAATGAAAAAACCTGCGGTTGCTGCTATCGCTAATAAAATAGCATAAATCCATAGGCTAGATTGATTAATATTTCCTTTTTTTATATGTAAACCCTCTGGAGTTTTTTTGACTACAAAACCATTTCGTTGTAAAATGTTGTAAAACAATTGTTCTTGTTGGTTCATGATGAGGCTAATTAGTTAAACACAACTAACTTAATCTGAAAATGCATCATTAAAACCATCTTAAGATAAGTTGAGTGAGCGTCATTTAAATTTCAGCCTAAGATAGAAATCTGTGCTATAAATTAAGAATCCAAAACTAAGTATTTACACTATTTAAGAACATTATCATTTTTATAGCATTGAAGGTTTTATATAATTATAATCAACAGAATTAAAAAACTCACTCTGGCTTAGAGAAAGCTGCCTAAAACATGGCTCTCTTTCTGGAACTAAAAAGATTATTCTGCAATTATTATCCTGGTAAAATAGAGTGATTAAACCCTTAAGACTATGAAATATTCGATTGAATGGTTGAAACATCGCTTTGATGAAGGAGAAACTTTTAAATGGATCTTCTTTTGGGGGCATCAACCCCATAAGGCAGGGCAAATTAATAAAAGCTGTTTGAGCCAGTGGTGGATAGCTGATTTTGAAGTAGATGGCATAACTTACCGTTCTGCTGAGCATTGGATGATGGCAGGAAAGGCCAGATTGTTTAGTGATCAATTAGCATTAGAGAGAATATTGAATGCAAATTCCCCTGCTGAAGCTAAAAAAATAGGGCGACAGGTAAGAAATTTTAATCAAGCAATCTGGAATGAGCATAAATATGAGATTGTTAAAAAAGGCAACTTTCATAAATTCAATCAGAGTCCTGAACAAAAAGAATTTCTAATTAATACAAAAAACAGAATATTGGTAGAGGCGAGCCCCTATGATAAGATTTGGGGAATAGGGATGCGTCAGGATGAGTATGGAATAGAAAATCCATACAATTGGAAAGGCCCTAACTTATTAGGCTTCGCCATTATGGAAGTAAGGGATGAGTTGATGATGTAAAGCAATACTAATGCTGTACCACAATTCTTCGGGTGATAATTTGGCCTTCGTTTTCCACTTTAATCAAATAGAGCCCCGCAGGCAAATGATGTACATCTAATACGGTAGACTGATAGAAGGAGAATTCTTGTACTTTCATGCCATTCATATTGTACAAGATACCCTGAGAAAGAGAGGGTGATTTATGATCCCAACTTAACTGTAATTGAGACGAAGCAGGATTAGGAAAAACATCTAGCGTAGCATCACTTTCTATCTCTTCTGTGTTAGTGGCAGTCCCTTCAAAATAGAATAAGAATGTTTCACTTTCTTCTTTTCCACAGCGATTGGCAGAGGTGACATTCCAGTAATAGATACCTGCTTCCAGCGGAACAAATAAATTATAAAAAGGATCTGTTACAATTGCTTGATGCACAACATCGGTCATGGCAAAATCTCTGGCAATGCTTATGATAAATGTATCAATTCCTGTGATAGGAGTCCAGGAAAATAGCAAATCATCCAAAAACACAGGTGATTCATTATCTGGGGTATAAAGAGCCGGAGCTATAGGTTGCTCTACAATATCTAGTGGGATATTACAAATGTGCATATTAACACCGTCATCTGCTGTAAGGATGAAATTGGAGTTAAGGGCGTATTCAGCATCATTGACTAGTATTGTAACATAGGTACCTGGTGTAGCAGGATTACTGCTAAAAGAAATAGACATTCCTCCGGGTACAGAATAAGTATTAAGAAGAACGGAGTCCTGGAATCCGTATCCTACAAATAATTCATAGGTATTAAGCGTATCAGAACATCCTTGCACAGAAGTGAGAAAAACCTCTGGAGTATCAGCAGGATAGGCTTTGCATATTTCCAGTTGCCAGTTGTTAATCTGGCCACCATCTTGGTTCTCATGATCAATGATGGTAAGTTTCCATTGACCAGTAATGGGTTCGCCTATAAATTCGGATAAACTTTCAAGAGGTTGATAATTTCCGGAGATCGCATAATTTGAAAAAGAAGTACAGGCATTTTCAAAGAGGTCACTGGAAAGGGGGGCATCATCATAAAAATCAACTAGGATATTATCCTGATCACAACCATAAGGATTAATCGGGACACCTGGGCGATGGAACAGATTAACAATAGTACCCGATGGCGACTGTAACATAGCGGATAGGTCGCCAACATAAGTATGGCTGATATCCAAATTGGTGAGCTGTATAGAGCCTACCGTGCCAGCATCAGTGATTTCAATAGTGGAAGTCGCATAATCATTGGCATAGTCGTGAATGAGCTTAGGCAAATCTTCTGCTGGCAGAACCGAACAGGTAGTAGCTGCTGTAGTAAATCTGCGAATGCCCGACCATGCTCCCCAACCACATATATTACGTGCTCTTACCCGATAAAAATAGGTAGTATAGGCTTCTAGAGGAATACTTTGAAAACTATTAGTGGTAAGATCATCTGTCTGGATAACAATATTATCAAAAGAAGGATCAGAGGCTATAGCAATTTCGTAATTGAATACATTAGGCAAGGCCGACCAACTTATGATAGGTGCTAGGCTGATTCCAATTTCATTATTGTAGGGAGATTGTGGAAGTGGCGAAGACGGAAGTCCTGAGTTTACCTGCATATTAGCATCTGTGGAAGTTTCGATAGTGCCATCATCTGCTATAATAGAGAAAAGAATACTGCCAGTAGGTGTTTCACCAGGAAGTATTATTGAAAGGCTGGCTACGCTGCCAGGAGGAGCTGGATTAGGAGTAAATGTAGCAAAGCTGTTAAGTGGCAATCCAACAGTGGATAGCTCTACCTCATTGGCAAAAAACTCACTCACTTCTATGTAAAATAATGCCTCACCAGGAGAACAGGCTTCTATTGTATTATCAACTAATTCAATGGTGGCACTACAACTTGATAGCCATCTTCCTTCTACTTCTAATGGGTTAGCACCTATAGGGTCTAACCAGTCCCGCAATCGTGTTTGTGGGGTACCTCCGCCATTCCAGGATGACCTAAACCACCCAAAAGAATCATATAAGTCATTACCACAGCTAGCGGCGCCTCCGTGTAATTGTCCAACTACTTTTTTGTCTGGACTAAAGAGGGGAGCTCCTGATGAACCTGATTCTGTAGAACCGATAGACCAGTCAGGTACTACGATATGATTGCCATTGGGGACTTCAGCACTACCTCCACCCCAGGAACCTACATGCGCATCTTCATAGGCGATGCTAATCCGCTTTTCAGCTCCATCCGGATGATGAATACAAAGGAGTGTATCTTGTGGTGGATTTACAGAACGTGACCATCCTGCAAAATAAGCATCAGCAGAAACAGGTATAGGATCATCGAGTTCTAATAAGGTAAAATCTGTTTGCTGAAAAGCAGAACGCCATATCGCTCCGGTATTAAAATTATTGAGTTGGCCATCTCCAGGAGCCTCACTTGCTGCTGACCCTGGCTGTCGGCATTCGCTATTTTGGTAATTCCAATAAGCTACTACTGAAGAGGCATTGTATGCATTGATTTCACAATGATAAGCGGTCATGAAATAGGGCGTACAATCGTAATTGGTATTATTTACTAAAAAACCTGTACAGAAAGTATCACCATTGCGTCCAATTACCGCTATCGATTGTATGATGTCACGATAGAGGTCCACAATGGGGAAACCATCTTGTGTACCGCATATAGCATCAAGATTACAGCCTTCAGACGCTATGCTTAAAAAGCCTAAGAAATCATGATTGACAGAAGTAAGCCGCAATCGTAGTGAAGGGATAGCAGTTGCAGGTAGTTGTATTTCCAATACTAATTCGTCGCCTGGAAACACAGGCGTCCATAGTTCTTTGTGAATATCATTGTCGGCTACAGAGAAAGGGCCTAATATTTGTGTACCATCAGGGTCATAGATAATCATTTGCCCTCCGGGAGGCATATAATACTCTGTAAAACCTAAATTCAGAGAATGAGCATCAGGAGAAGTAATACGCAAGCGCCATACAGCACGCCCATCAGGCAGATACTCCCACAAGCCGTATTGATCAGGCCTGACATCTACTTCTATCGATTCTGCAAAACGGGGAGCTACTCCTGGAGAACGGCGTTCCAATTCTGCAGCAAGTAATGCTTCATTATCCAATAAAGGCAGGGATAAATATTCTACTTGATCTAAAGAAATAGAGGAAGGGGCTATCAAAGAGTCCAATCCTTGTTGTGCATAGGTATAAGTGCCTAAAACAAAAAAACATAGTATGCTATATGTCCAGCGCATTGTGGTAGTTAAGGCTCGTTAGAACGTACCTGAAGGTAATCATTTATATGGAAAATTCTGGTACGCTTTAAAACAAAAATAGCATTAAATATGGGCAAGCACAATGCCTATCCATAAATCTGCTTTGGAGCAGACAAATCCTTTAATTTATAAGGCTTAAGCAAGTAATCAGGAGCTACTTGCTTAAGCTTAATTACCTGACTAATTGGCCATAAACAAAGCATTGCTGAATAGTAACTTGCCATTTTCCCAAAACCCTCGGAATAGAGGATCGTCAACAAGATAGATGACAGAACCACTTCCTTTTTCCTGTAGCCCGAATACTAAGCTGTTTTCCACCCTTTTAAGGGCTTTTGATCCTGCAAAACCAACAGGGTCTTGTGCTCCTTTCAGGTAAGCTGCATTCCAGCCGTCATCCAATAATTCAAAACTATTACTACTGGTTTTCAGGGTGTGGTATTTGCCTCCGAGGCCATAAGCTAAAGGATGCGTATTATCTAGATGAACATTGAATATCGCTCCTGGTATGCTACTGCTAATAGCACGGCGTGCTTGTCCGGCATAATGATGGTCAGTATCTATATAGGTGGTTTCCTCTTTTACAGGAGCGTTTTTGCTTGTTATGGCAAAAGCATCCTTGCCAGCCAGGCTATTAAGGGCACCGCCAACAGCAATTAACTTCCCACCTTTTTTGATCCAGCTATCTACTTTTTTTACAAGTGCGTCATTCCAGCGATAACCGCCTTCAGGTAAAATAAGCGTATTGTAGTTTGATAGATCAATACTGCTAAGCTGATCAGCATTGTATACATCTACAGGATATTCTAGATTTCGTTCAAAGAAATACCACATTTCTCCAAAACTATATGGTGAAGTTGATTCGCCAGATAGTAAAGCAATTTTTGGAGCTTCCAGGTAGCTAATCATGGATGATCCCAAATCTGTTCCACTGTCAGAAAAGCCAGTACTAATAGGTTGTATGTTTTGTTGGTGCTGATCAGCTATAGTAGTGACGGTGCTGGCCCATTTAGAGTTTTTGCGATTGTCGGCCTGAGTGATCAGCAATGTGCCTCGAGGATATTCCTGCCCTTCAAGTGTGAAAATAGCATTAGAGTAACGTACTCTAATATCTTCTTTTAAAAGAGCAGCGAGTACTTTTGCACTGCTAAAGGCATCCCATTTTATAGCAAAAGCATAAGGTGTAGTTCGCTTTTGGGGAGTGTAAGGAGCCATCTCAAAGGTAGAAGAGGTGTTAATTTTTTGATTTGTAGCGTATGCTTCTAATCCATAAGCATAAGGAAGAGCCCATGCTGTGATATCATAAGTCAGAGAGTCTTCTAAAAATGGTTCTGGCTCAAACAAAATTTTAGTCATTACAGACATTGGCTGATTAGCGGGAATAATTAGATCTCCCTCATTTATCTGCGCGGTACCTTCGCGGGTATCCAGATAGTGATAGGCATTGACTTTCATAGGGCTATTTGCCTTATAATATTGGATCTGATTTCTATCCAGCAAATCAAGTAGAGCCTTCATTCTGCCGATGGGATTATCTGCTTTAACGATATATGTTTTGTACCCATTGCCAGAATTATTAAGAGCAGTATCGTAGTAATCTTCAAAATGCTTTACAATACGATCCGCATTTACAGATGCCATTTCTACTGTTGACATCGCTGTAGAAGTATGGTGGGCAATACGGTCTGCTAAGGTTAGTGTATCATGGTTTTCCATAATATAGGCTCTTCCTGCAATACCATGTCCAGCTTGTTCGTGAGTCATGCCAATTGCCCCGTGGAATAGAGGATAAGTATCTCCATAACTAGGATAGAAAAGGTCAAAGATTTCTCTGGTAAAGTATAACCACCCTTCTCGATCGAAATAACGGGCGTGGTTATGACCTATTTCCAATTGAAAATCACGTTGCCATTCATTAATATATTCATGAAAAGGTGCAGCAGCAGGAGCAAAATAGTAAGGGCTATTAGGGTATTGTTCGTGGTAGTCTACATGTATGTGTGGCATCCACTGAAGGTATAGTTCATTTCTTTGCTGTGTTTCTACCTGAGTTTGCCATGCCCAGTCTCTATTGAGGTCGAAAAGGTAATGATTTACTCTACCTCCTGGCCAGGGTTCATTATGCTCACGGGTATCATTTTCCGGACTGGGATGCAGATTGGAAACACCTCTATACCAATGTGTATATCGTGAGTAACCATCAGGATTGAGAGAAGGGTCTAATAAAATTATTGTGTTTTTTAGCCACTCCTCCATTTTGCTATTGCCAGGACGAACCAATTCATATAACGTAGACATAGAACTTTCTGAGGCGCCGGCTTCATTGCCGTGTACTCCAAAGCTAAGCCATACTATTGCTCGGTCTAAAGATGTATCTCCACTACCATTTAATAAACCAGTTTTTCTCAGGTTATTTTGTCGAATGGCATCCAGTTGTTCCAGGTTTTCTTCTGATGATATGTATACCAACAGGAGTGGCCGGTCTTCATTGGTAAGGCCGTATTGTTCTACTTTTACTTTTGGGCTATTTTCTGCAACATGATAAACATAATCTACTACCATGTGGTGAGGCGTAAATTGATCACCATGATCATGTGGCAAAAATTCGGATGGAGATAGTAGCTGTGCATTCAAAAAAAAGGGACAGCATAAAATAGCGATAAGGGATGTAATAAGTCGGAGCATTGGATTTCTTTTTTAATAAACAGCTTCTACAATCTGGCGAATAGTATCTGAATCACCCATAGTATAATAATGCAAACAAGGTACACCAGATGCTTTTAACTCCCGAGATTGTTCGATGCACCATTCGATACCAACCCGTTGGCGGCCTTCCGCATTTTTTGCAGATTGCAAGGCTTTCACCAAATCTTCAGGCAGGTCTATATGGAAAATTCTGGGGATCGAATTTAATTGATATAACTTGGTAATAGGTTTCAAACCAGGAACAATTGGTACATTAATACCAATAGCCCTGCATTGTTTTACGTACTCAAAGTACTTTTTATTGTCGAAAAACATTTGGGTAACAATATAATCTGCTCCTGCGTCAATCTTAGCTTTGGTATGCTGTAGATCAAAATCCATGTTGGGAGCTTCAAAATGTTTTTCGGGATAACCAGCTATACCAATGCAAAAATCCATCTGTGCTCCATTTTCAATATTAGCATCCAGATATTTGCCTGCATTCATATCTTCTATCTGCTTTACCAGGTCAATGGCATAATGATGGCCACCTGCTTCTGGAATAAAACGCCCTTCAAACTTTCGAGCATCCCCACGAAGAGCCAGCACATTATTAATGTTGAGGAAGTTGAGGTCTATCAGAGCATTTTCAGTATCTTCTAACGTGAAACCTCCACAGATTAAATGAGGTACTGCATCAACACCATAACGATGCATGATAGCCGCACAAATACCTACTGTACCAGGACGTTTTCGAATGCTGGTCTTTTCGTAGTACCCACTTGTACGCTTTTTATATAGGAACTCCTCTCTATGATAGGTTACATCTATGAAAGGAGGCTTAAATTCCATTAGAGGATCCAATGTATCAAAAATTGATTTGATGCTGCCCCCTTTTAAAGGTGGAAGGACTTCAAATGATATTAAAGTCTGTCCATTGGCCTTTTCGAAGTATTCAGTGACTTTCATTTTTCTTTTTGATAAACGAAGCGCAAAACTACAAATTAACTAGGAGAGTGAAGTAATGGAGATGTAAAGGTTTACGAGGTATGGGGTGTTAGGTATTGGGTTTATGGTATTGGGTATAAGGTGATGTGCTTTTTATGATCGTAAATTGGAAGTCGGGAATGGGAAATTGGAACCACCTAAACTTTTTTAACCCTCCTAAACCTTTCTAAACTTCCCTAAACCCTAAACCTTCTTTTCGTCGATAAAACCCCTTCTTTCATCGTTTTTTGCAAGTTAGATGATTTATGTCCTTGACAATTGAGAAGTATTATTGTATTTTTGATTAAACGTTCGGTCAATAAAAGATTTAAAGTCAAATATGTCACCACGCACTAAAGAACAATTTGAGGAAATACGACAAAAAAGCATGCAGGCAATAAAGGAAGCTGCACTGGAATTGTTCGCTCACAGGGGATATTTCAGTACTTCTATTAGCCAGATTGCTAAAGAGGCGGGAGTGTCTAAGGGGCTGTTGTACAATTATTTTGAAAATAAAGAGGCACTACTTGAATATATCATCATGGAGGTTGTGAATATGGGAGAAGAAATGATGACAGCTTTATTTAAAAGCCAGGCATCTCCGGCTGAGAAGTTAAGGGAAATGACAGAATTCTCCTTTGAGTTGGTGCAAGACAATATCCATTACTGGAAATTATTGACTTCTTTGGCGTTTCAGACAGATGCATTAGAAGGCTTAATGCCAATGCTGAAACAAAAACAGCAAGCGGCAATGGATGCTATGACTCAGCTTTTTGATGAAATGGGATGTGAAAGGCCTGAAGAAGAGGCTTTCCTTTATGGAGCGGTTATGGATGGAGTAATGCTCCATTTCATGCAAATGAACAACTATCCGGTGGAGAAAATGAAAGCATACATATTGAATAAGTTTATAAAGGATTAAAAACCAAATAAAAATATGAAACGCATAAGTATATTGGCAGGAGCTCTAATAATGGCATTAGGGTTGATGAGTTTTACTGTCGACCCGCCTGCTAAAGAAATAATTAAAAAAGCAGATGCAAAATTAAGAGGAGAAACAAGTATTGCTACCCTCAAAATGTCAATAGTACGCCCTTCCTGGACTCGTGAAATGACTATGAAAAGCTGGTCAAAGGGAACAGAGTACTCTCTCATATTACTAACTGCTCCGGCAAGGGATAAAGGAACTGCTTTTCTGAAGCGTGAAAAGGAAATATGGAATTGGCAGCCTACCATAGATAGGACTATTAAATTACCTCCTTCTATGATGATGCAATCCTGGATGGGGTCTGATTTTACCAATGATGACCTGGTCAGGGAGTCTTCTATAGTGGAAGACTATACACATGTATTAATGGGGACTGAAGCTGTAGAGGGACGGCCATCTTACAAGATAGAAATGACTCCTAAGCCCGATGCACCTGTAGTATGGGGGAAAATAATTATCTGGATAGATAAAGAGGAGTACATGCAAATGAAAACAGAATTTTATGATGAAGATGGCTATTTGGTAAATACAATGCTAGGTAAGGCCCCAAAGGATTTTGATGGCAAATTGTTACCATCTCGTATGGAGATAATCCCTGCAGATGAAGAAGGCCACAAAACAGTGATAGAATATCTCAATATGGAATTTGATGAACCCATTAAAGAGCAATTCTTCTCTATCCAAAATATGAAGAGAGTAAAATAATATCTTATGATCTTTCGACTGGCATGGCGTAATATATGGCGTAATCGGAGGCGCACTTTCATTACAGCAGCTTCCATTCTTTTTGCAGTGCTTTTTTCTTCCTTTATGGAAGCTTTGCAGCGAGGAGCGTGGGATAATATGATCAATAATGTAGTTAATTATTACTTTGGTTATGTACAAGTACATGAAAATGGCTACTGGGATGAGCAATCCATCGATAAATCCTTTGATTATCAGGAAGCTATAGGTAAGATACCTGCATCTACTAAAGAAATTCAGGAAGTGCTCCCTCGCATTGAGTCTTTTGCATTAGCCTCTACAGGAGAAAATACGTCTTCGGCATTAGTAGTGGGTATAGACCCCCAGGCAGAAAACAGTATGACCAATCTTAAGGATCGAGTAATAGAAGGAGATTATTTGGAAAGTGGAGAAGAGAAAGCTTTACTGGCACAAGGCGTTGCCGAAAAATTAGGGCTTGCTGTGGGAGATACGATCGTCCTTATTAGTCAGGGTTATCATGGTGTAAATGCTGCGGGCAAGTACCCTGTTAAGGGCTTGGTAAAGTTCGCCTCTCCAGATCTTAATAAACAAATGGTGTATTTATCATTACCCGCTGCTCAATATTTTTATGGAGCACCTGGCATGGTGACCTCTCTGGCACTAAAACTGGATAGCCAGGATGATATTGCTCCTGTGGTACATAGTTTGGAAAGTAATCTGGATACTGCTGCATATGAAGTGATGGACTGGCAGGAATTATTGCCTGATCTGGTAGAGGCACGAGCATTGGATAGTGCAGGAAATGTGATAGTATACTTCATACTATATATGATTATTGCCTTTGGAATACTTGGTACCATACTTATGATGACTAAAGAACGTGAATATGAGTTTGGTGTGTTGGTTTCGATTGGAATGAAACGCTGGCAACTTTCCCTTACGGTTTGGCTGGAAGTAATTATGCTCGGACTAATAGGTGCGATAGCTGGAATTCTGGTTTCCATGCCTCTAGTGTGGTATTTCAAAATCAATCCTATCCGCTTCACCGGAGAGTATGCAGGTATGATGGAAAAGTTTGGCTTTGAGCCTATTTTTCCGGCTACTTTCCAATGGGAAATATTTGCTAACCAGGCATTATTTGTATTCCTGATTACGGCGGTTTTGGCATTGTATCCATTATATAAAATTAAAAGAATGGAGCCTGTGAAGGCGATGAGGGGGTAGGGGAGGTATGATGATGTAGCGATATCGTAATGTGGTGGAGTGATTTATGTGGTCATATAGTTAGAGGATTATATAGTGATATGGCGAGGGAAAGTTTAGAGGGAGTGCGAAGGTTTAAATTTGAATTGCTGGGCATTTTTATAAGGTTTGGTTAGAGGAACACTGAAACGGGAAATTGGAAATCTGGAATAGGAAGTGGAAAGCCGTGACACATCTAAACTACCCAACTCCTATAAACCTCTACACCCAACACCTTTAAACCAACACCCTAACACCTACAATTAAAAACATACATAATGATACCAATATTAGCATGGCGAAATATATGGAGGAGTCCTACTCGTAGCCTGGTAGTAATAATGGCTGTGGCGCTTGGTATATGGGCGGCTCTTTCATTAAGCGGTTTTGCCACCGGAATGATGAAAAGTTATGTGAATAATGCCATCGAAAATTCAGTGGCACATATACAAATACATCAAGCTGAATTTCTGGATGAATACAAAGTAGAGTTCCACTTAGCAGATGCTGGAAAAGTAGAGCAGGAAGTACGTAATGTAGAAGGAGTGAAGGCATTGAGTGTGCGTTCTGTCAGTAGCGCAATGATTGCTTCTAGTAAAGGGGCAAGGGGCGTTATGGTGAAGGGCATTATTCCAGAGGATGAAAGGATGGTTAGTACGCTTTCGGAGAAAATAGTTGAGGGAGATTATCTTTCGAATAAGGGAAAGAACAGCATTTTAATAAGCCGCGAATTGGCAGATAAGCTGCAGGTGAAAATGCGCTCCAAGATAGTACTCACCTTTCAAAATCTGGACAATGAAATTACCTCTGCGGCTTTTCGGGTTACAGGCGTTTTTGATACGGGCAATACGCCCTATGATCAAGGGCATGTCTTTGTTCGCCGGCCGGATTTAAATCGATTGCTTACAGGAGAAGTAACTACGGCAGAGCTGGCTCATGAAGTAGCTATTCTGGTCAATGATATAGAATCAATAGAAGCAGTTGCAAAAGAATTGCAAGAAGCATTACCAGCATTAAAAGTACAAACTTATAGGGAGGTGTCTCCAGATTTGGAACTATATGAGACCCAAATGCAAAGTGTATCTATGATTTACCTCGTAGTAATTATGCTGGCATTGGTATTTGGAATTATCAACACGATGCTGATGGCAGTGCTAGAACGCGTAAAAGAGCTTGGGATGCTCATGGCTATTGGTATGAATAAGCTCAAAGTATTTGGCATGATCTTGCTGGAAGCAGTATTGTTGGGAGTAGTTGCTACTCCTATTGGATTGTTATTGGGCTATGCAACGATCACTTATGTAAAAAACAATGGGCTTGATATGTCTGCTTATTCATCCAGCCTGAAAAATTATGGTATGGCTGAAATCATTTACTTTGATATAGATCCCAGTGTATACTGGCAGGCATCACTCATGGTATTTATTACCGCATTGATAGCTGCGATCTATCCAGCATTGAAAGCCATACGTTTACGCCCGGTAGAAGCGCTGAGAAGCTTATAAAACTAAACTTTAAAACAATGAATGTCATCACCACAAAAGGAGTAGAGAAAATCTATAATCCGGATAAAATTCCAGTGAAAGCTTTAAATGGAGTAGACCTGGATATTGAAGAAGGGGAGTTTACTGCTATAGTAGGCCCCTCTGGCTCTGGAAAAACGACTTTGTTAAATATCATTGGTGGATTGGATCGGCCTACTGCGGGTGCAGTAGAGGTAGGAGGGCAAGACATTTCTGAATTGTCAGATAATCAGTTGATAGATTTCCGTAAGGAGCATATTGGTTTTGTATTTCAGGCTTACAATTTGATTCCTGTACTCACAGCCAGTGAAAATGTGGAATTTGTTATGCTGTTGCAAAATCAGTCTAAGGAGAAAAGAGATGCCCGAGTAAAGGAATTAATGGAAGCGGTAGGATTGGAGGAGAAAATGGATAAACGTCCTTCAGAACTTTCTGGTGGCCAGCAGCAGAGAGTAGCCGTAGCCAGAGCATTAGCTTCCAAGCCTACATTTGTATTGGCCGATGAGCCTACTGCCAACCTGGATTCTTCCTCTACCGCCAATTTATTAGATATAATGGCCCGACTCAATAAGGAAGAAAATATAACCTTCATCTTTTCTACTCATGATCAGCGTGTGATAGATAGAGCTCGTAGGGTAGTAACATTAGTAGATGGCCAGATAGCTACAGATGAACGGAGGTAATCAAAATATCAACCTTATGAAGTCAATTATTACGGCAGCTTTATTGGTGATTTGTTTTGCCCTGAAAGCCCAGGATAATATCACCAAAAATTATTATGTCAGTGGCTACCTCAAGCAAATGCAAACGCTGCTTTTCTTTAATGAGGCATATCCTGATTTCCAACAGGGAAAACTGGTAGATACTTTCTTACAGGACAATCTCATCCATAGCCGCCTGAATTTTGACTGGCAAATGAATGATGCTTTGCATTTACGGGCAGATTTGCGGACACGTATATTTTATGGCGATTTGGTGCGAGCTACTCCTGATTATGGAGGCCTGATTGATGATGTAAATAATGATTATTTAGATTTATCTGTGGTATTGCTCAATGAAAATGCCTGGGCAATACACAGTATGTTAGATCGCTTGTACCTGGAGTATATCAATAATAATCTGGAAGTGCGCCTGGGGCGGCAACGGATCAATTGGGGAATTAATACAGTCTGGAACCCTAACGATATTTTTAATGCTTTTGCATTTACGGATTTTGATTATGAAGAACGGCCGGGAAGTGACGCATTGAGAGTGAAATATTACACCGGTTTTGCTTCAAGTATAGAACTCGCCGTGCGCGCCTTTGATGATTTTGATGAAGCCACAATAGCCGCTTTATGGAAATTTAATAAATGGACATACGATTTTCAGCTACTCGCTGGATATACTTATCAGGATATTGCCCTGGGCGGTGGTTGGGCAGGGAATCTGGGAGATGCTGGTTTTAAAGGAGAGTTTACCTACTTCCTACCATTGGAAGACGACAAAGAGAATGCCTTTACTGCTAGCCTTGGAGTAGACTACTCCTTTTCAAATTCGATTTATGCAGGCTTGGGATATCTGTACAATAGCCAGGGGGCAATAAATGCTTCCGTGACTAATCTATTTAATTTTGAGTTATCAGCCCGCAATTTATACCCTTATCGACATGCTCTGTTTGCACAAATGTCTTACCCTATCACACCGCTACTCAACAGTGGTGCCGCTTTTATCTATAGTCCTGTAGATGCTCATGCCCTTTTCTTTAATCCTTCTTTTACCTATTCCATCAAAGAAAACTGGGATATAGACCTGATTGGACAGCTGACTTTTGATAAAGGCAAGGATGAGTACAGGAGTCCTATACAGGCGGCATTTATGAGGTTGAAATGGAGCTTTTAAATAAGCAGACTTTTAATATTTACTAAGAATCTAGTTTTATAAAAGACGCAAATATTCTGACATAAATCACTACCCTTATTGAGCTTGCTCATCTCCTCGGCTTTGTATCTGGTGTACCTTAACTAGGCTAACCAAAAATATCGCCTTATGAAAAAGTTGATGTATAGCTTGGTATTTATTTTCTTGAGTTCCAGCTTGTGGGCACAGTATACGGCACAGGGCAATTTTATGATGGGATCTACTATCGGCTTTTCTGCTGCCAACTCCAAAGTAACACAGGATGCTGGAAATGGTGATGAAGAGACCATTAATCCTACTTCTACACAATTTAATATATCTCCTTCCATTGGTTATTTCCTGCTGGATGATTTTATATTGGGTATTGGCCTGGATTATACTTCCAACCGGGTAGACCGGGGAGATGGTGATAATAACCTGGATAGCGATTTACTTTTTGGCCCTTTTGCTCGTTATTACCTCCCCATTACAGAAGATATGGCTTTTTTCCTTGAATCTAATTTTGGTTTCGGAAATTCGACCGATAACCTGGAGATTGGTGGAGAGGTTCAGAAAATCAGTACCAATATTTTTGCAGTGGGGGTAGGGCCTGGATTTACCATTTTCTCTACGAGTGCTATAGGTATTGAAGCTTTAGTACAATACAATTATGCTCGTTCCAATTTTGATACTGATATAGGAGGGGAGAAGCGCAATACAACTACCGTAACCAATCAATTTGACTTTTCTATTGGCTTCCAGTTGTATTTTGGAGGGATGGAGAAAGCAAAAAAGAGCAATCCGAGATTGTATTAAGTTAAAGACTTGTTCAGGTGTGATAGAACTCTTTGTACCTTCAAGTGGTTGCTATACGAAACGAGCATCCATTGAACAAATCTACTACAGTAACAACAAGTGATAGTACCTCTATTGCATGGAAGAGCTGGGGGATATTAATCCTCTTGAGCCTGATATGGGGCAGCTCTTATATTTTAATCAAAAAAGGCCTGGTAGCTTATTCTTCTAATCAGGTTGCCAGCCTTCGTCTTTCTATATCTGCTATAGCATTTTTGCCGGTTGTTTTTTTTCGTTGGAAAAGAATTGACTGGTCAAGGTGGAAATATCTTTTGATCGTAGGGCTAACGGGTACCGGAATCCCTGCCTTTATGTTTTCTATTGCACAAACAGAAATTAGTAGTTCTGTTGCAGGAGTATTGAATTCATTAAGCCCTTTATTTACACTGGTACTGGGGATATTGATTTTCCGACATAATACGGCTTGGGTAAAGGTGTTTGGAGTATTGATAGGACTCGTGGGAGCCGCCATGCTTATTTTGATGGGCAAAGACGCGGGAATAGAAGGTAATCCCTGGTATGGTTTATTTGTGGTAGTAGGCTGTATCTGTTATGCTATCAGCTCCAATACAGTAGGGAGTTTTCTGAATGATATGAGCTCTGTCACCATCAGTGCTGCCTCGTTTTGTATGGTAGGTATTCCAGCATTGATATATCTATTTATGGGTACTGATTTTGTTACTACCTTCCGTACGGTGGAAGGAGCGTCACTTGCTCTTGGATATATTACGATCCTGGCACTATTTGGCACCGTACTGGCTTCTATTATTTTCTTTCAACTCGTACAATGGACCACCCCGGTTTTTGCTTCTATGATCAGTTATCTGGTACCTGCGGTAGCTCTGGGTTGGGGAGCATTAGATGGGGAAGCCATTACCTGGGTACATTTTGTGGGCCTGGGATTAATTTTGTCGGGGGTGTATTTGGTGAAGCATTAGAACTGCATTTTTGCATATTCAAGGCTGGCAAGTAAATCTTCTTTTTCTAATTCAGGATGATCTTCTATAATTTCTTCAAAAGTCATTTCAGAGAGCATCATATCTAGCAATACCTCTACAGGCCAACGCATACCTCTTATACATGGCTTACCGTGACATATTTCTGGATTGATTGTTATTCTATTGATGTATGTAGTCATTAAAAAATACTTGTTTCTTATAAAGTACTCCTAATATAAAGGAATCTTTAATCAGAGTCAAGGAGCCTTTGGCCAGGATGATGATTTCAAATTGGATTAGCAATAAAAGAATTATCTAACATCACTCCACCAGTTCTACCTGATAGATAAAATAATCCGTATCTCCCTGCCATGGCATTGCTTTATACTTTTGGCGATAGAAAAGCTTTACCTGTTTGCCTTCGTATTGCTGCAATTGTTTATAAATCTCATTATCCCATACGGAGAATTCCCAAATATTGCCAGAGATGCCAGACTGGTCATTAGACTGGAAACCACCTAGATTGAGCTGCCCTTCATAGGTTTTTAAGACTACGCCTTTGTAAGAAATCTTAATCAAGTTACCTGCCCGGGTTCCTTCGCTATAGGTCCAGTTACAGACCCAGAGATAAACTCCGCCACCTACTACAGCTAGTAGACAAATAATCAGGAAGAAGCGTTTGATCCAGGAGCCTACTTTAGTAGCTCCTTCTTTTACGACTTGTTTAAACTCGCTCATCGGTTTGAATTGTGGTTTTGTATCACAAAAATAACTTCTTCCTGACGTAATCAATAAGAGATGGCCACTAATTATTATTTATAATCGTCCTTGAGCAATTCTGGATGAGCTTTTATAAACTTCTCTACTTTAGGACGGGAGACACTGGCCACATAAGGTTGAGTAGGGTGTAATTCGTAATACTCCTGATGATAGCCTTCTGCTACATAAAAGTTGCCCAATGGTTCTACTTCTGTTACAATAGGCTTGCTGAATTTCCCCGATTCGTCCAACTTCTTGATAAAAGCCTCAGCGGCTTCTTTTTGCTCCTTATTATTATAGTAAATGCCTGAACGATACTGTCTGCCTACATCTGGGCCCTGGCGGTTTAACTGAGTGGGATCATGCCCTGAAAAGAAAGCTGTTAGTAATTCTTCATAGTTTACTTTGGCTGGATCGTAATATACGATGACTGCTTCCGCATGATCACTATTGCCGTAGGATACTTTCTTATAAGTAGGATTAGGAGTGCTGCCACCTGCATAACCAGAAATAGCTTCTTCTACTCCCCTAACCCTCTCAAAAACAGCTTCTACACACCAGAAGCAACCACCTGCGAATACTGCATTAGATAGCCCTTCGTAAGGCTGATTGATCTTTTCAATTTTTACGACTTCTGCTGGCCATTCTTGCTTTGTTTTTTTGGGTATCACCTCACTTTTATTAGTGTTCTGAGAATTGGCACATCCCCAGCTTATTATCCCTATAAAAAGGAACAAAACTATTTTTTCCATACGTTAATTTTTTTAGAGAAGGTTGATTTTGCCACTATAACAGAGAAAAAGCCAGCTTTGTTATCCAAACTCATTGTACAAGAAACTCAACTGTCGCCACGGCACCATTAACACACTTTGTTTGGAAGGATTTTTAAACGAGCTCTTAAAGAACAATCATCACACCCAGGCCTGCCCAACTTCCTTTTCTAATAGCTCCTACACCACTTTGCGAAAAGTAATTGTTTAAAGTAGAGCCATCACCCGCATCACCCGCATCTCCATCTCTATGTGTATAATGAAGTGATAATTTAAGATTAGGGTTGAAATACAGATTAAAACCTACATCTAATTTTTGTTCTTCCCCTGCAAAAGCATCCAGCGTATTGGCCATTTCCTGATCTTCTGCCGACATAGCACCATTAAAACGCATAATCATGGCAGTAGGCTCTAGTACAAATCCTTTTTGTAAAGGAATATTATAACTGATTCTTAAATAGCCGGTACCTGCAGTAGACTCTATTGCCCGGGTATTGCCATTTATTTGCTCTTCTCCTTCTCTTATCAGAAAATGCCACTCTCCATCAACATTTAAATTTCCAAGATTGAGTAGGAAATCACCACCATAGGCAGCATTGGAGGTGAAGAGATTAGTGGTTCCTTGATGCGCTCCGGATAATGCCAGTGTAAAGCCTTTCCGTTTACCAAAGTAATTGACCTTATGCCCGATGGTGTACTTAGGAGATTCGGGGTCGCCAATATAAAACGCCAGGCGGCCTGATACTAGGGGAGCATACTGGTCACCTGTAGAATTATTATTATATTCTCTGTATGCAGGGTTGAAAATCCCCAGGTCGTATCCCCAGTGTATTTTACTATTTTCATTGATAAACAATCCTCCGAAATTTGCACCCACAGCCCTCCCCGGACCAGTGCCTACCAAGTGGCGGCGCAGGTAATTTTGTGACCATGATTTTTCCATAGAGGTGCTACGTGAAGCAGGAGTAATGCTTTCTCTGCCAATTTGTGGAGGTAAGTAACCCATTACGAGATTCAGTTTTTCGCTTCCATTAATGAGTCGCCATTGAAGAAAAGCATTCCATAAGCGTAGTTGAGGTGATGGGCCATTGTTACCACCAGCTTCCGTACCGGAAAGGACATCTCTACCTACCAGGTCTATAGCAGCGGTAAGATTAAATTTTAGATTCTCGTATGCTTGCCCTTTAAATCCCAGGCGGGAGCGGCGCAATTGGAAGTCTAGCCGATCGTCTACTTCTTTATATTCTCTGTTTGTCGCATCGTAAACTTCCTGTCCTAATGTGTAACTGCTCCAAATTTGCAAGGCAACAACAGGTTCAAAGGAAAAATTGCTCAACTTCTTCTGCCAACTGGATTCACTTTCCTGAGCAAATACAGTCAGCGGAAGGAGGAATAGAATAGTGTATATTGTTTGTTTAAAATACATGGTAAATTAGCTTTTTTGAATAGGGAGTTGAAAACGCGAATTTACCATTTATTCTTTCTAAAATGAGTGATGGGCGTCACAAGTGATCAATAGCTCGTTTCATCTAATTCTACCTTTCCGGCAAACGTTTTGTAAACAAAAATGGTATAAGCTAATACCAAAGGGGTACCTATGGCTGCAATTGTCAGCATAATACCCAATGACTTTTCCGAAGAGGCAGCATTGTAAATAGTTATATTATAGGCTTCCCCCAAAGTAGAAAGCAGCATGACAGGGTATAATTCAATGGCTACCAATATGAGCAACATTGCTACTGTGATAGATGAAAAAATGAAAGCCGAATGGTATTTTTTCTTATTGGCAAGCCGTGGGATATTAGCAATACTTAGAAATGCGAGTAGTGGAAAAATGAAGAGTGCCGGATTATTCTTAAAATCATCTGATAAATGTGGAATGTAAATCAATGTGTACAAGCTTGTAATGCTAAACATGACAATAAAGAAAATAATCCCGCGCTTGAGCAATAACCTAAGCTTGGCATAAAGCCTGCCCTCTGTTTTCATCAATAAATATATGGCTCCGTGCATCATAAATAAGGCAAGTGTGGTCAGCCCAACCATGATGGCATATGGATTGATAAAGGAAAGCCAGTGTCCCTGGAACTCCATATCAGCTCCGATTGCGAATCCTTGTAATACATTTCCTAAAACCACTCCAAGTAATATTGCCAACATAATACTAGCTAAAGAATAACTAATATCCCACATTTTTCGCCACCAGAGCATCGGTTCTTTACTTCTGAATTCTATAGAAACAGCCCTGAAAATGAGGAAGGCTAAAAAAAGCATGAAAGGGATATACATCGCCGAAAACAAGGTAGCATAAACAACTGGGAAACCAGCAAATAAGGCACCTCCACCAATGACCAGCCACACCTCGTTGCCATCCCATACGGGGCCGATGGCATTAAGCGCAATACGCCGACTCTTTTCTTTTTTGAAAAACAAATGCCACGCACCTGCTCCCAGGTCAAAACCATCTAATATGGCGTAGCCAGAAAAAACACCTCCAACTAACAAAAACCACCAGGTGGCATAATCTAATCCTAAAAAAGTTGCCATGATATATTAGTTGTTTTTAAAAATATTAGCCATTTCCTTCTGATGCGTCCGTTTGTCAATCAAAGGCTCTTCATTAGGGCCGTGTTTGATTTTTTTGTTGAGCAGGTATATGAATAAGCCAAATAACAAGGCATAAATTATGGTAAACAGTATAAGAGAGAAGAGCACCTGATTGGCTGTTACGACTTTGGAAAGCGCATCAGAAGTACGAAGCAAATCATAAACTACCCAGGGTTGCCGTCCCATTTCTGCTGCAAACCATCCTACCTGATTAGCAATTTGCGGAAGCAAAACGACCAGGACGAAAATCTTAAGTAGCCACTTCTGTTCAAATAGCTTACCTCGCCACCATTGAAAAGAGGCAAATAAGGTCAGTGCAATTAAAAACATACCAATAGCTACCATGATGTGATAAAACTGGAAAATAGCATTGATTGCACTGGGGCGTTCATCTTCGGGAAATGCATTTAATCCTTTTACAGGTGTTTCAAAGTCTTGATACAACAAAAAGCTAAGCCCTCCGGGAATTTTTATACCACTGACTTTTTGGTCCTCTTTGTTGACCCACCCCAGGATATACATATCTGCCACTGCCAGGCTATCAAAATGACCTTCCAGCGCCGCCAGCTTGGCAGGTTGATTCTTTGCCACACCATCCGCAGAATGATGGCCTGTAAAAAGCTGTCCTAAGGAAAAAACAGTGGCGACAATCAAGGCAATTTTAAAGGCTCGTTTGGATAGTTCAACAAATCGCCCTTTTAATATATAATAAGCATGAACACTTAAAACCAAAAATGCTCCGGCAAGGAAAGCCCCTAGCCATACATGGGTCAAACGATCTACACTTGATGGGTTGAATACCATCGCCCAGAAGTCGGTGATTTCTGCTCGTGCTTCCAGCCCCTCACCAACAACATGGTAACCAGTAGGTGTTTGTTGCCAGCTGTTGGCTATAACAATCCATACTGCTGAAAACATAGAGCCTAACCATACACCAATAGTAGCAATGAAATGTACTTTAGAACTAACCTTGTTCCAGCCAAAGAGCAAAATGCCTAGAAAACCACTTTCCAGCGCAAAAGCAAAAATACCTTCTGCTGCCAGAGCACTGCCAAATACATCTCCTACATAGCGAGAATAGGTAGCCCAATTAGTGCCAAATTCAAATTCCATTACAATGCCGGTAGCTACGCCAATACCAAAAGTGAGGGCAAATATCTTTGTCCAAAAGCGGGTCATCACTTCATATACTTTCTCACCTGTACGTAGATACATGCCTTCCATGATCACCATGATCAATCCCAATCCAATGCTAAGGGGAGGGTAGATGTAGTGGAAAGATATAGTGAAAGCAAACTGGATGCGTGATAATATTTCAACGTCCATAATGTTTATATTTTAAGTACTTTCTTTCGAAATCTATCCGGGCTATCTCCTTCGTATTTCTTGAAAAATCGACAGAAATAGGAATTATCCTTAAAATTGAGTGCATAACCTATTTCTGCTACAGTACATTGGTCATGTGCCAGCATTCGTTTGGCTTCAAGCATGATTCTTTGCCGAATAACTTCACCTGCCGATAGCCCGCTTACTAATTTGACTATTATGTTGAGATAATTTGGGCTGATATGTAGCAACTCAGCATAGTCTTTTACCAATTTTTTATCCTTATAGTGTTGATGAACTAATAGCTCAAATTGTTTGACCAATAGGCGGGCTTGTATATCTTCATTTGTACCGTTACGACTTTCTCCTTTGTGTACCCGATCGCACTGTATCAATATTAAATTGACAAGTGAACGAGCGGCACTCATCATCTTATCCTGTCTGCGATTATATTCCTGGAGTAGCTGTTCGAAAAGGAAAGTAGTAGATGCAAGCTCATCCTTTACCATCTGAACATAAGGAGGGCTGCCAGGCATGCTAAATGCAGTGAAGTCATATAAATTGTGATCATTGTACCGCCTGGAGAAGAAGTCAGGAGTGAAAAATATTAGATAACCTTTCAATCCTTTACTTTCTTTCCAGGCGTGTACTATTCCCGGTTGCATCAAAAAAATCATTCCCGGCTTAATATCGTAGGACTTAAAGTCGATCAATTGGCTTCCGCTGCCTTCTGTTGCCAGAAAAATCATGTAGTAATTATGCCGATGTGGAAATGCAAAACCGTTTGTTTCAGCCATAAATTGCTCATACCTGAGCACATCCAGGACTAGCCCTTCCTTGGCGAAAGAATTACATCTTAATTCATTAATATTATAGGCCCTGGGTTTCATGGCAATACATGGAATTGGTTGTTCTTTTTATTAAACAACTCAAGCAGCGGCTTGGCTTAGGATATTTTCTATCGAAAATGGTACTTTTTATTCTTTTTTTATTGACCAGGCATTATATCCCCCTAGCATATTATATAGTTTAGTAAAGCCTTGCTCTGCCATAAGGTTGCAAGCTGTAACGCTACGTCGGCCACTGCGGCAGTATATCAGATAGGTTTTATCCTTATCTAACTTTTGTATTTGCTGGACAAAATCAGGATTTTTAACGTCAACTTCAATGGCGCCTTCTATCATGCCCATAGCCGTTTCAGGAGGAGTGCGTACATCCAGGACAACAACTCCTTCGCCTCCTATCATTTTTTCGAATTCATCAATATCAATGTTCTTGAATGCTGCTTGAGATTCATTGTTTGCATGTCCGGATTGCTCATTGTTTTGCTGAGCACTGGATTGACAAGACCATAGAGCGAGGAGTGTTAAAATTAGTGTTATCGATTTCATGATTTAGTGAGTTATTTACGGGAAATTAAAAAACTCTATTAATCTTTACTCTTTTTATTGAAAGCTTATGCTCCACATTCCTCTCAACTCACCATCTGTATACCCAGTAGCTTCGTCCTGAGGATATAACTCTTTGATATGGGCATAATTATCTTCACTAAGTGTTTCTCCTATCTTACCATGGCATTGCAGGCAGAGAGCGTTAATATGTATAGGGGCGTAAAAAGCAATGCGCTCACCTTCCAATGTTGTTACAAAAGGCATTTGCGGTTTGCCGGTGTCTGCCTGATGTTGATACATTTTTAAAACAGCATGTTCTTGTGGGGTAGGGGCGTCTTTAGGATTCCTTACTTTTAGCGACGTGCGGCGAATTGTAGCGTCGTGCACTTTAGAGAGGCTGTCAACTAAAGGATAAGCCGTCAGATTACAGTAGGATACAGCATTGGATACCCCTCCTGATTTCATGGCTGCTTTTAGTTTCCCTGCCAGCGTTACGAAAGTAGCAGCAGCTATCGTTTTTCCCTTCTGTAGGTAAGCAAGGCTATCAGATTCTGAAAATGTGGAGTGGGCGGTTGTTGCTTGATCCTCTACCTGATTTTGTCCACAACCAGATAAGAAGATGAACACCATCATTGTACTCAAAAAGAGCATATTACTATATTTCATTTTGCATGTTTTTTAATTAGGCGAAAAAGATTTTAACTTCCCACTTCCATATGCCCTAAAACCATAAAACCGAAATACCATAATACCTCATAAATCACACTACCGAAATACCATAATACCGAAATACCATAATACCGGAATACCATAATACCGGAATACCTCTCACCACATAAATCATTCCTCCCCTCTAATTAACCCCACTTCGCCCTTTTTTTTAACCCATTCTCTCAATCCACCATCCAGATTGTAAACATGTTGGAACCCGCCATTTTGCATGAGCGTACAAGAGCGGATACTTCGCCGGCAAGTATTGCAATAGACTAGATAGGTCTTGTTTAAAGGCAATTGTTCCAGTTCATCCCAAAAGTCGTAATTGAGGTAGTTAATGTTTTTGGAATTCGGAATCCGGATGGTTTCATGTTCTTCCGGTTTGCGACAATCGATTAGAATAGTATCAGGGTTTTGGGCTATGAAAGCTTCAAAGTCTTCTACTGGAATATTATTCAGTTTGCTTTTAAGCAAATCCCACCTTCTCACATTGCAATTATCTTCCATCCGTATAAATTTGGTACAAAATTAAGTAGATTGTGAAAGGGAAATAGTGATGTGTATCACATTCGATGATATGCATGAGGTTGCAAATAAAAATACAAAATGATTTTATTTTGTCTTGATGAATACAATATGCTCTTTTTGGCTGCTTATTACCCAGGCTAGGATAAAAGAAGAAATAAATGAAAGGATCATAACATGGATTTTATAGCACTTTTAGGGATGGGTTTTGCAAGTGTAGGGTTTTTCCTGAGTTCCTTTTATCTGCTTCGAAATAAATTTAATTACGATGGTTATCTTTTCCTTTATCTTGCTCTTGGAGTTGTTTCGTATGAGGTGTTTTATAAAACACTCATTCATAGCCAGCTGATTTATGATTTTCTTTTACTATACTCCCCAAAGCATTTTTTTAATCTTCTGATTTATCCTTTCTTTCTTTTTTTTATTTGGACACTTAGCCGAAAGGCTTATAAACTAAGCAGAACTCATTTTGGACTCATTATTATCCTGGTGGCTTATGCTATTTATCCCTGGGTTTATGGATTAACAATCTCCTTTGAGGATAAAAAGAATTTACTGGATTTGTTTTATCAGGATACACGCCCGGGGCCCTATAATTATTGGGGCAATTGGCAGACACTCCTCCAGTCAACTTTAATCCCAATAGGATTTCTGACGGTTATCGGGTATAATTTTTTTCGATACAAAGGCAGGCTCACCAATATTCAAAATAAACGACTTCTAAATTTTATTGCGCTTATTATCGTACTCTATTTTTTATTCTACCAATTTTCCAATCTCTTTTACCTCTGGGGGTACCAGGCAACTGGTTTTTCAATGATTGAATGGCCGATTGATATCCTTTTTTTATCAATTATTATTTTGTTGTTCTCAATTGTAACACTTTCTGTCAATTCTGGCGACTCCTTTTTCCCTCCTTCAAAATATCAATCCAGTTCACTTGATAAAAATACGTATGAAGCAATACTTACGAAAGTTAAAAAACGAATAGAAGAAGAGCAGCTCTTTAAAAATGAGAAACTCACTGTAGCAGAATTAGCCCATAAAATTGACACAAACCCTAAATATTTGTCCCAAACATTAAATGATCATATGGAAATCAGCTTTGCAGATTTTCTGAATAAATATAGAGTTGAAGAAGCTCAAAAATTGCTTCTGGATGAAGAGCATAAGTCCCTGACTATAGAAGCCATTGGGCAAATGGCAGGTTTTAAATCTAAATCATCATTCTTCAGAGCCTTTAAGAAATTTACGAGCCTTACACCTAATCAATACATAAAATCAGCGGATAAGCCTACTAAATAATTCAAGTTTCAATATACACACCTTGAAACCCAAAGATGCCAAAGCCCTGCTCTTTTACATTTTACATTGAGCAATCATCATTTTTCGGTTTAAATAGTATCATTTCCCGAATTTGATACCAGCCAGATGGTTTTATTTTTCATTGTTCATGGAAAGCAGTCGTTTTTTGTCGGAGCAAAAATTAGAACAATGAATTACAAAATGATCGTTTTCTTTTTTTACCTCTCGGGTATTTGCTTTACACTACAGGCAGAGCAGCTGGAGGATAAATTGAATGTATATTATTATTCATCGGTTGAATTTGTAGAGACGCCATTGTCTTACTTAAAGGGGAGTGTTCCTCTTTCAAAAGAGGTGGCGCTGGGGAGAAATCATTACCGCTTTACCTATGATGACAAACACAGATTAAAATCCATTACATTTTTTAATGGAGATACTCCCAGAAACCCGAATCACACATCTAATCTATTTACACTGGCGCATCGATTAGTTTTTTCTTATGAAGATGCTATTGAGACAATCACGTTTTATGATGTCAAAGACAATCAAATTGAAGTACTGGGAAATTGCTACCGATTTGTATATACCTTAAATCCATTAGGTTTCCGAGAATCCTTGTATTTCGAAAATGTGAATGGAGAACGCACTGAGAATAGTTGGAATATCTATCAGTATCAATGGATTTATGAATCAGACGGGGCTGTGATAGAAGACCGTTTTAATAAAGCTGGCGAACAAATGCCTATCCGCCCTGGATTCGAATTTCATAGGCTTAGATTGTATTTCAATCCTCTAGGGCATATTGCTTTAATGCAAAATATCGACCAGGAAGGAAACCTGATTGAAAATACCTCTGGTGCCGCACAAGATCAGATCACGACCAATGCAGCCGGGAATTTCCTAAAATGGGAAGTCCTGGATAAAACTGGACAACTTGAAAAAGGAAATGGCCCAGATGTAGCCATCGGAATACAAACCTTTAATGAATATAGCTATGAATCCAAATTGGAACATCGAGACGAAAACAACCAATTGATTTATAACAGCTATGGTATTTGTAGCAGTGAAACCAAGTTTGATAAATGGGGTAATATTAAAGAAAGAAGATTTTATGATGATAGAGGAAAGCCCACGCATCATGAGAAAGCAGGCTATTTTCAATTGAAATTAGAATGGGATATTACGGGCAATTTCAGAGATAATCTGGCGTATTACGACATAAAAGGCAAGCCTGTTGGCCATCAGGAAAGGGGGTATCACAAAGTGCTGTATAAGTATGACGATGGGCAGCGTCTAATCCAAATTAGTTATCATGATGTAAAAGAGCAATTGGTCAATAGAAAGGATAACGGGATAGCTTATATACAATATGAATACGATCCCAATGGGGCGCTTTTGAAAACTACTCGATACAATAAAAATCACAAAGTATTGGAGCATTAATGCCATTCTGAAAGTACAAATCTCTACACTTCATCTATAAAGATTTCTAATAATGAAACAGCTATTGTTACTGGCTTTTTTAGCCATTTTTATGCCCTTTACGGGAAAAGGACAGTTGGCTCCGCAACTTGATTCCCTGCTTAATGATTATTACAAAAAGAAAGAATTTAATGGTGTAGTGCTTGTCGCAAAAAAAGGAAAAAACCTCTTTCAGCAAGCATATGGACACGCGTCCATAGAAGAAAGAATACCTAATGAAATAGAGACTAAATTTTTAATTGGATCAACAACGAAATCATTTACCGCTATTGCTATCATGCAGCTGTGGGAAAGTGGATTGGTAAATATGCATACACCTATCAAAAAATATATTCCGGAGTTGAATGATGAAATAGGCAGGCTCACATTACATCTGCTAATGAAGAATGCATCTGGCCTACCAGTACATCTGAATAGGATTACTAAGCTGGAGTATCGGGATATTTCAAGTAAAGAACTTATTGAATTGTATAATGAATCCAGCTTATCTTTTGAGCCAGGAAGTAAATTTGAGTATTCTAATTTGAATTATCAACTATGTGCATTAGTGCTGGAAAGAGTAACTGGGCAATCCTTTAAAAAATACATAGAAGAGCGTATCCTCACTCCTCTGGAGATGTTTGATTCTGGTATTGAACGGACCAGAATTATTGCCAGAGATAAAGCAGTTGGTTACGATCTTGAAAATGGCAAATTTACAGAAGCTCCTCAAAACTACATGGCCTATGCATTGGGAGGAGGAGATATGTATTCCACCGCTATTGATCTCTTGAAATGGGACCAGGCTCTATATGGAGAAAAATTATTAGGCCTTGAGGCTAAGCAATTATTATTTGATGGAAAACCAGGAGCATTTGGTGGCTATGGCTATGGATTTAAAGTGAAGGAATACAATCGTAGCTCTACATCAGATAGTGGCAAGCTGGTTCGGCACGGAGGTTCTATGTATGGCTATATCTCTAATGTGCATAGATATCTGGATGATCAGGTGGTCATCATTGTATTGGGTAATATCCGACCTTATCCGGCTATGAAAATCACCTTGGAGATAGAGACGCTTTTATTTAAAGAGAAGTTCTTGTAAAAAGATTGACTGGGTATATGTTTGAAGAAAAACTTGACGTAGAGGCCACATTTTTGTATTTTATAAAAGCTATTGTAAAATATGAAAAGCTATGAAACATTATTTAGTAGGTATATGCTTACTCTCTAGCATATACACAACAAGCGCTCAGTCCTTTCTTCGTATTATTTACCCTGATGTTCCTGTCGATACAGTGGGATATAGTCACTTTTTTGCCGGGAGAATAAGTTTATTAACATCAGATGGTGGAGTGATTTATGCAGGTGATAGTTCTAATAAGATACAATATATATGTAAGCTTGATGCATCCGGAAACATGGAATGGAGCAAGGCGATAGAATTTCTATTGGATGATATAATAGAAAACACACCGGTATATACTACCTATGGAATAATTGACGCGGATGAAAATATTTTATTAAATGTGAATGCTCCTGCTTCAGATACTAATGTATTGTTGAAATTAGATGGGGAAGGTAATCTATTGTGGAGTCGAAAAATAGCACAACATTTTTCTGACACCTTTTTAGCCGCAACAGAGGAAGGCTATATTATGTTGCTCCCAGATGATAGCGTTGGCAATGGAATAAATAAGGTGAATATTATGTACCTGGATACAGATGGTAATTTCCAATATGGGAAACGCCTGGTATATCCGCAGTGGTTTGATTCAGCGCTATGGAATTTAAGTAAATCCAAATTAGTAGGCTCGGAGGATCTTTATTTTTTTGATACAGTACTTCAACCTCAATGGGGACCTAATCCAGGTTATAGTACACTTATTCTTACAAAGTATAATATACATACGGAAGAGGTTACACACCTAATACATACGGAACCAGGTTTTTCTTCCTCTAGTGGGGTAACTGAGGTAGGGGATATCTCTAGTTTCCTGGTAGATGAAGCCGGTAGCTTTTATATAAATAGTACTAGTGGAGATGAACATTTAATCTCCAAGTATAATGCGGATGGATTACCAATTTGGTCTGTTGATATAGGTTTGAGAGGGTGGTTATCTTTAGATTCAGAGCATCTCCTTTTTAATGCCTCCTACCTCTATAATGGTGGCGGCATATATACTAATACGGCTATAAATAGAGATAATGGAACCTGGGTACGAACGCTATATTATCGAGATGTTTTTGTTGATATACTTCGGAATGATGCGAATATGGGGGAATTAGCGCTTCATGGCGCCATCAGTAATACAGCTGTACTAGAATCACTTAATTATCAAATATATCCTTCTCTTATTGTTAAAACGGATGAAGATGGACGGATTGATGGTTGTATGCCATTTGAGGCTTGTGAGTATGATCTTCCTACAGCAGTTGCTCCTACCTTTGAGCCAATAATACTTGCTGATTTAGAAGATATAGACAACCTACTGATTGAAGCAATCTCTGTGAGCATAGAAGATCAGGCATTTATCAACGAATCCTATTGTATCCCGCCTACTTTAGATGCAAGCTTCTTTACCGATGATCCGTTTTGTCCTTTCGATTCGGTGGTGGTCTTTTCAGATATTGACCATTTTCTCCCTACCAGTTCGGAATGGAAGGCGGATGCTGCGCTAATGACTACATCAATACAGGATACTGCCACATTTCAATTTCCACAGGAAGGTATTCATGAAATTCAGCATATTATCGAGATGGCTGGTTGTAAGGACACCATTACCAGAATGATAGAAATTCTGGAAGCGCCTTATTTCGAACTGGGAGCAGATACCAGTATTTGTACAGGAGATAGCCTTTTAATAGAAAGTGGCCTTGTTGTTGATCAGGTCGATTTAGTATGGCAGGACAGTACAACCGAAAGCAGTATACTTGCTACAGCGGAAGGGAAATACAGGCTAGAAGCGACCAATGATATAGGATGCACTTATCAGGATAGCCTGTATTTATCACTCATAGAAAACCCTGTTTTTAGCCTGGGAACAGATATAGAAGCTTGTGAGGGATCACTCGTAAATATTTTGCCAGATGGCCATCCAGTATCGGCTATTTATAAATGGAATACAGGATCGGAAGAATCTCAAATATTCCCCATTTCAAGTGGTACATACATACTTACTATTACTGATGTTGCAAGTAATTGCCAGGCTATAGATAGTATAGAAGTATTGTTCACTGATCCGTTGGTATTTGATTATCGTACGAGTGAAGAGGATTTTTGTCCCGGGCTAGGATTGTTGATAGAAGCAGTAGACTATAACCCTATTCCTCTATCCTTTTATTGGCCAGATGGTAGTTTAGGAAAACAGTTTGAAATACCTGAGGCAGGAACCTATAGCCTGATTGCTTCTGATGGAATATGTGAAGATAGTTTGTTCATTGAAATTACCCCAGGTTTATGTCAGGCAGATATATATATACCTAATGCATTTTCGCCTAATAATGATGGCCGCAATGATTTTTTCAAACCCTTTGGACCAGATATAGAAACGGTCAGCTTAACGATTTACAACCGCTGGGGCGGAATGGTATATCAAGAATCAGGTAGTGGTGTTCAGTGGGATGGCCTACAGGCAAGACAAGCTTTAGCTGCTGGAATTTATGTATATCAATTGGAATATTTGAATAAACTAAGTTTGAAAAAGGAAGTGATAAATGGTGAAGTGTTATTGGTAAGATAAAGTAAGTAAATGCTAAAGTTCGTAGCTCTCTTTTACAATGTTTGAGATGCCTCTTTACTTGAAAATGAATATTTATAGAGAGGATTAATAATCGTCTGTCCGACAAAAAAATGTTTGATACATAAGCTGGATTAATATACTTTACGGCTTCATAGACAAACTATGAGCATGTTTGGGATTAGTAGAAAATGAGAAGCTATTACATATGAAGCGTTTATTCATCTGCTTATACCTGGTTCTGGGCGTAAGTATTATTCACTCACAATCATTCCTGAGGTTAGTCTATCCAGATATATCATTTGATCCGGCCAGTGAGAATATTTTTTTTATACCCATTGCCAGTCTTCCTACGCCAGATAATGGAGTGATTTTATTGGGCAATGATATAAAAATAGGACACCTATGTAAGTTTGATGCCAATGGTGAAATTGAATGGGCTAAAAACATGCAGCTAGAAGTTGATGATAATGAAAATCCAGAATCTCTTTTCATATTAGGAGGCCTTCTTTGTGATGATGGGGGTATACTGGTAAGCAGCCAGGTCAATCAGAACAATGAAGCTTTCTTGTTGGTCTGTAAATTTGACAGCGAAGGAAACTTACTTTGGTCCAATAAATTGGTAGATGATTATATACCTGAAGTGGCTATGCATGAAGTCAATGGTGGGTATATCATTTTATTTCACGAATTACGATTGTATCCTGAAACAGATAAGACAATCCTGTTTTATCTGGATGAGGATGGCTCTTTTCAATATGGCAAACGCGTCGCTTTTCCCGATTGGTTTGGGTTATCCTCTCTAAATCCTAGAAATACAGCCTTGATAGGTACTGATTTGTATTTTTGGCAGCATGCCATAGAGACTTCATGGGGCCCTAATCCCAATAATACTACCTGTATTATTTCAAAATACAATCTGAATACGGAGGAGGCTTCTCATATAATGCTTAGCCAACCGCAAGCTACAAATAGTGGTGGTAATCAGGCGATGTATATTATACACGATATGAAGTTGGACAATGAAGGGCATTTTTACATTGTAAGTGGTTATGGCCCGGATGCATTTTTATCAAAATATCAGACTGATGGAACTCCATTGTGGTCCATTGAAATGGATATTGTTGGGAATATCTTTCTTACAGAAACAGAGGTGATCGTGAATGGATATGACCTGGAGAGTGAAAATCCAATGTCTATCTTGTATGTAGATAAAGAAAATGGGGAGTGGAGAAAAAAGCAACGCTACAAAGACATCATTCCTTATTTAGATATTGGTTACTCTCATCAAAATACCCTGACTTCTGTAGGTGTTAGCTCAAATGCTGATTTCATCGCTTCCAATGGATATGATATATTCCCTGTAGTGCTGGGAAAAGCAGATGATAATGGCGTTTTGAGCGCCTGCGAATCTTTTGAGACCTGTGAAGAAGGGTGGAGCCTTGCGGAAGGATTAGCGTTTGTGCCTGTTAGTTTAAATGATGTAGAAGATTTCAATGAAAATAATTGGGCGCCATTCTCTTTGATAACAGAAGATCAGCCATTTATTAATGAGCCTTATTGTATCCCATTTGTGCTGGACGCCGATTTCCCATTACCAGGGCCTATCTGTCCCTACGATACCGTTGTAGTATATTCCGAAATAGAACATTTTTTACCAACAACTTCTGAGTGGTCTGCGGATAGTGCTTTACCTCCAACTTCTTCGCTGGATACAGCTGCTTTTCATTTTAATGAAGCGGGCCTATATGAAATTGAGCACATCATTTCAATGGAAGGATGTATGGATACAGTAATAAAGACGATAGAAATATCAGCAGGGCCCATTTTCGAACTGGGAGCTGATACCAGTATATGCATAGGAGATAGTCTTTTGATAGAGAGTGGCCTCGCCGCAAATCAGGCCAGTTTTTTATGGCAGGATAGCACTTCAGAAACTAGTGTACTTGCTACAATAGAAGGACAGTATAAGCTGGAAGCTACCAATGATTTAGGATGCACTTATCGCGATAGTTTATATCTATCATTTGTGGAAAACCCTGTTTTTAGCTTGGGAGAAGATATACAACTATGCGATGGAGGGTTGGTAAATATAGAACCAGACAATGCTCCTTTACAAGCTATTTTCGAATGGAATAATGGACAAGACAAACAGCAAATTTCTCCTACATCAAGCGGCACCTACATACTTACCATAACGGATGCAACAACCCATTGCGAAGCTATAGATAGCATAGAGGTGTTATTTGCCAATCCACCAGTATTTGATTATCGTACGAGCGAAGAGGATTTTTGCCCTGGTCTGGGATTGCTTATAGAAGCATTGGATTACAATCCTATCCCTTTATCATTTTATTGGCCAGATGGTAGTTTGGGCAATCATTTTGAAGTACCTGAAGCAGGAACCTACAAGCTGATTGCTTCTGATGGTGCCTGTGAAGATAGTTTGCTTATTGAAATACCCCTAGGTTTATGTCTGGTTGATATATACATACCCAATGCATTTTCTCCTAATGATGATGGCCGCAATGATTTCTTCAAACCTCTTGGGCCGAATATTGAAACAATTGATTTGACTATTTATAATCGCTGGGGCGGAATGATATACCAGGGATCAGGTGATAATAGTCAATGGGATGGTGAAAAAGGAGGAGAGCCCCTAGCTGCCGGCATCTATATTTATCAATTGGAATATTTGAATAAATTGAGTTTGAAAAAGGAAAAGGTAAGTGGGGAGGTAATGTTGGTGAGGTAAAGAAAAAGTATTTGAAGACCTTATGATTCTCTTTAACTGTTCTACCTGTTTTTAATGCTTATTAGGCACCAAAGTGGAGATGTAATAGCTATTTTGGTGAGTAATAAATTTTAATGCTCACCAAAATGTTATGAAAAAATGTTATTTTGGTGAATAATAAATAAGTTCTTCGAATGAAATTTATAGGTAGAGAAGAGGAAAAGAAGCTACTAAAGAAAGCTTTGCAATCCAATCAAGCAGAGATGGTTTCTGTAATTGGACGCCGTAGAATAGGTAAAACCTTTCTAGTAAAGAATGTTTGTAAGGAGCATATCGTTTTTGAATTAACAGGAACTAAGAATGCTCCTTTGGCAGAGCAATTGCAAAATTTCACTTATGCCTTACAGCTTTCTTCTAAGGATTTTATAATACCTAAGCCACCTGCAAATTGGATGGAAGCTTTTTTTATGTTAATCAATTATTTAAAAAAGAGTCCAAAAGAAATAAAACCTGTTGTTTTTCTGGATGAATTACCATGGTTAGCAACTCATAAATCAGGCTTCTTGCGTGGGCTTAGTTTTTTTTGGAATAGTTGGGCTGTTAATGAAAACATTGTGCTAATCATTTGTGGTTCTGCAGCTTCATGGATGATACAAAAAGTAGTCAACCATACAGGAGGCTTACATAATAGAATTACTCAGCGTATACATTTAAAACCATTTACGTTGAGTGAAACAGAGCGTTTTTTACGTGCTAATAACAATGTTAAGCTAAATCGTTTCCATATCCTCCAGTTATATATGGCGATGGGGGGGATTCCTCATTATTTAAAAGAAGTTGAGGCAGGTAAAAGTGCTACTCAAAATATTGAAAATATATGCTTCTCTGAAATAGGCTTGCTTAGAGATGAATTTTCCAATCTATATCCCGCACTTTTTGATCATTCAGATAACCACATGGCTATTGTTCGAACTCTTGCAAAAAAAAGAAAGGGGATGACTAGAAATGAATTGATCAATATAGCAAAACTACCAAATGGCGGCAGTGTAACTAAAGCATTAAATGAACTTCATCAATCAGGTTTTATAGATATATTTTATCCCTTTGGGAAAAAGAAAAATAATCGCTTATATCGGTTAATGGATGAATATTCTATTTTTTATTTACAATTCATGGAGAAAAATATTCGGGAAGGTAGTGATACATGGCATCATTTAAGCCAAACATCTGAATATAAAATATGGTGTGGTTTTGCTTTTGAAAATATTTGCCTAAAGCATGTTTCACAAATTAAAAAAGCCTTGAGCATAGGAGGTGTGTATTCTATTTCATCAACATTTGCTAAAAAAGGCACTAAAACAGAACAGGGAACGCAAATTGATTTTTTATTAGACCGCAATGATCAAATCATTAATATTTTTGAAGTCAAATATTACAATAAACCTTTTACTATTACTAAGGCTTATGCTGAAATACTAAAAAATAAGCTTCACATTTTTGAAGAGTTTACCAAAACCAGAAAACAACTATTTCTTACCCTGATTACAACTTTTGGACTTAAACAGAATGAACACAGTATTGGGCTCGTTGACCAAGAATTGGCATTGGATGATTTGTTTGATTAATAAAAAGGGCAACCAGCTTTCACCGATTACCCTCTATACCATACATTTAATACTAGTCTTATTGTTGAGTAAGACTACGGATTATTTATTTGCTTTATTCAGATAGTACATCTCCTCAGCAGGCCGTAATGGGCGCTTGAACCACAGTGGGCGTCGCAATCCATTTGGGCCGGGAGCAGGACGAGTCATCTTCAGCCATTCCTTGTAGTTTTCGAAGGATTTGTTCGTATCCACGAAGATATCGCCATAGTTATCTCCGGCTTGTGGGCGTTCTATTCTCACCCTTTGGTGCCAACAGTGCATCCCACTGATTGGGTCAGGATGAACAGCATGGGTAATGTTTTGGTGTACACCTCCATCTGTCCAGAAGATGCGCTTACTATCTGGATCTTTGCTGTCAAAAGGTTTGATGCCAGAAACGGTAGACATGCGATATCCTCCTTTACCATTGTATTCGATATCAACTGTATTAGTAGCCCAGCGGTTGCCAGCATCCTGTTTACGGCGCCAGCGGCCCAAATGATGAGAGCAGGCCACTACACCAGGCTTCATTCCCTGAGTTACCCACACTTTATCCACAAAATATCCAATATCGGTATTCATGCGTACCAAGTCACCTGTTTTGAAGCCCCAGCGCTTGGCATCATCCGGGTGCATCCATATTGGATTGCGATTGGAGATTTCAGTCAGCCACTTGGCATTACCTGAGCGAGAGTGAATTAAAGTAGGCAATCGGAAGGTAGGAACAAGGCAGTATTCCCCTTTTTCCTTATCCAGTTTTTCTGGGTGGATGTGGCTCTTGATGTAAGTTGGTGTTGCATATTCAGGCCATCCCCAATCTACCATCGTCTGAGAGTAGAATTCATTTTTACGCGAAGGCGTAGGGAATCCAACGACAGCTTTACCATCTACCCATACACCAATGGCTTTGCCATCTTTTTTGATAAGCTCAGTACCTTCTTCTTTTTCTGTTCCTTCCAGTTGTTCCGGAGTAAGCTCTTTTAAGTGCTTGGAGTAAGAGTGTTTTTCTACTTCAAATGCACCATACTTACGCATGTATTGCAGTTCGGTGACCCCTTCTTTAGCAGCAGCTTCTGGTAAGCCTTTAGTATGCTCAAAGATATACTGATAGTATTCATCAATATTAATCTTCTCACCAGGGCGGTATGGAGATTCGAAGTGTTTGCGTACTCCCAGGCTTCCGTCGGGATCAATTCTCCAGCTTAGTTCAATCCAAAATTCGTCTTCTTCCCATACCTCTCCGGGATTTACTTCATAAGTAAACTCAACATTTTTACCAGCTCTGCGTGCAGCTTCTCTTAATACAGGTTGGCGGAAGGCGATCCACATGCCAGAGTGCGTAGCATAACTGTTGAGGTCATGGCGCTCTGTGGAATGCCCCATTGGTAATACATAGTCGGCAAAAAAGGCGGTTTCATTCCATGTGGGGGTCATCGCGATGTGCATGCCAAACATATTTTCATCTCTATATGCTTCCATCCAGGTAAAACCATCCGGATAGGTCCATACAGGGTTGAAAACACGAGAGAAGTACACATCCATTTTACCGCGTCCTTCTTTTAGGAAGTGGGGTAGGAGGAAGCTCATTTCAAAAAATGCGAGCGGGTATTCATTAGGGAAGTGCAGTTCATTCCAAAACTTCTGAGCAGGCGGCACATCAAAGAATTTAGGCTTGAACTTATTCCAACTATTAGGAGAAGTTCCTCCTTTTGTTCCTACACTACCTGTTAAAACATTCAGGAAGTGTAGGCCACGGGATACACACCAGCCACCCAGATTACCACTGGCAGCACTACGCCAGTTGTGTGTAGCAAAGCGCTCTCCGGCTTCTCCAACCTTATGGGCAACTTCTATTATACGTTCTGCAGGTACCCCGCTTTCTTGCGCTGCATATGCTGGTGTATATTCTGCATATTCCTCCCGCATTTTGAGGATGTAGTTCTCAAAAGTTAACTCAGTGCCTTCATGTCTTTTGTGCAGGTACTCTTTCCAGTTGGTCCAGTTTTCCAGGAATGGACGATTGTACAAGTCTTCATCCAGAATAATTTTGGCCATAGCCAGCAATACGGCTGCTTCTGATCCAGGGTAAGTAGGAAGCCAGTAATCGGACATACTTGCCGTATTAGAAAGGCGAGGGTCCATACATGCTAATTTCGCCCCTTTCATCTTTGCTTCTATGATACGCTGAGCATGCGGGTTGAAGTAGTGGCCGCTTTCAAGGTGAGCAGAGATCAAAAGAATAAATTGTGCATTGGCGTGATCTGGAGATGGGCGATCATATCCATACCAGATGTTATAACCAAAGCGGGCGCCAGAAGAACAGATATTCGTATGGCTATTGTGCCCATCTACTCCCCAACCTTGTAATACGCGATTGGCGTAACCTTCATGGCCAGGACGTCCTACATGATAAGCAATCTCATTATTGCGTTTTTCCTGTAAGGCCTTGCGAATTCGTCCGGCAATATCGTCCAACACTTCATCCCAGCTTACGCGTTCCCATTCACCTGCACCGCGTTCTCCTTTACGCTTCAATGGATATAGAATACGGTCGGGATCTGTGAGCTGATTGATAGTAGCAGGGCCTTTAGCGCAATTTCTCCCGCGGCTGCCTGGATGATATGGATTGCCCTCCAATTTGCGAACCTCATGAGAGTCTTTATCTACATAAGCAGTAAGGCCACAAGCACTTTCGCAGTTAAAGCAGGTAGTCGGAACAATGGTATAATTGCGTTTAACCCTTTTAGGATGTTCTGTGGCTTCATATTCTGTCCAGTCGTCCCACTGTTCCATTGGTGGGTATTGGGTCAGCTCTCCTTCTGGAGTAATGCGTTCCAGATCCTGATCTCTGTCTTTTGTCAGATCAGGGATCAACCCCAACTTGGAAGCCATTTTTTCGATGAAAGAAGTATTATTTTTGGTCATGATTTTTATTGTTTTATAGCTTCAGACTTTTGGTCTTTAACTATTTGCTTTTAGCGTTGCATCTTAGCCTTCGATCGGGATACAGAAATTCGAAATTTAACATTCAAAAAAAAAATCCGTTTTCTCATTTCCTATTTCTGCTTTTCGACTCCGACCTGGAGATCGGAAGTGCTATGAAAGTGCAATACGCTGTGGTGCTTCTACCCAAATTTGTTCTGTAAAGAGGATGCCGAGTAATACCATTACACTAGCTGCAGCCATTACACCAGTGCTCGCTCCAAATAATAATAATGTTAGTGGAACCAAATTACCCAGGATCAGAACACCCAGATAAAACTTACGAGCATACCTTCCTTTGGTAATCATTTTTACTACGGTATGTGTATCAACCGTTGGGTGAGTCATTGTCAATTCAATGATCATCGTCAACAGGTTTACTCCAATACCAATCGACATGGTTGTGCTAAGGAAACTACTCCAGTCAGCAGTAGTACCTTGTATAATGGTCACCAATGCTAATGCAGCAGCACCAGCTATAATGCTATGTACCAACATGTGTAAAGCCAAAGAAGGGCTTTGCCAGAAATCCCGTCCTTTAGCCTGCCCAAAAAGGAAGGCAGTATAGATAGCTACAATTACTGCTGTGACTGCTGTAATCCACATGATAATCTGATTCAGTGCTCCAAGGTCAACTAGTAAGCCTATAATGAGTAGTGTGAGCAAACCTCCATATAAGGTAATGGAATATCCCCCCTTTACCAACCAGGAAGCCCAGTGAGGGCGCAATAAGACATAGAGGAAGCGTTTGGGCTGATCGAGGTCTATGACCAGCAGTACCCCTGTAAGTGTAAGAAATACCAGCCCGATGCCATAAGTCCACCATTCCATAGATTCAGAAGGTGCCACCCAACCAAATGCAGAAGCGAGAAATAATACCAGAAAGGCACCAGCAGAAATTGCTTTGGTCCATACATAAGCAGAAACTTCCCATCCCCAGAGGATGCCCTTGTTGGGGGTATCATAGATACGGCGAGCTTCTTTGCCCATTACTACATCTATAGATTTTTTAGCCCCGTTCGCAGCCAGATTGCCAGCAGTAGTATATTCACTAGTCGCTTCCAGTACAGCGGTTATTACATCCCCATTAGTGAAGGCCATTTTTTCTGCTTCTTTAGCAAAGTGGCCTACGCCTAAGGTTTGAGAATTCCAAAAGTATTCCCCTGTTTTTTCAGTCATTGATGGATTGAGAGATGCTTCATCTCCATCTATATAAAATAGATTAGGATTAGTTCCTTTTTCAGGTTTGCGAACAGATACCTGTTGGCGAGATAGTAATAGGGATATTTCAGAATTTGAATCGTCCATATCTCCGGAAATGATGGCGTGCTCAGGACAAACATTGACACAGGCAGGCTCTAGGCCCACATCAATACGATGAGCGCAGTAGTTACACTTGGCAGCTGTATTTGTCTGCGGATCAATGTATAAAGCATCATAAGGGCAAGCTTGCATACAGGACTTACAACCAATACATCGGTCTTTATCAAAATCTACAATGCCATCTTCTCTAATATTTAATGCTTCAGTAGGACATATTTCAACACAGGGTGCATCCGTACAGTGATTGCAGCGCATTACAGAGAATAGGCGGCGCGAGTTGGGAAATTCTCCCTTTTCAACTTGCTTGACCCATGTACGATTGACCCCCACCGGAACCTGATGTTCCGATTTACAAGCCGTGGTGCAGGCGTGGCAACCTATACACTTTCGGTTGTCAATTACAAAGCCGTATTTCATCGTCAGTTTTTATTTTTCAAATTATGTTGAATTGCGTTATTGGTCCAAAGGGCTTGCTGCCCTGATTTTTCTTGTCTGTAGTATTCTAAAGCATCACTTACATACATGAAATGATTAGTGAGGCCTACTTTTTCAATGAGTTCATAACGTTTGAAAGCATCTCTTACCGGGCCTAGTACTCCTGCTATAAAAAATTGAATATTGCGTTCTTTGAAGTGATTATATACTTCTTCTATTGCATGCAAACCACTCGAATCTATATCCAGTATACTGGAAGCATCAAGAATGAAGAGATAACATCTGTCATTGTACTTTTCCAGCGTATCAAAGACCGTATTTTTGAATTGTTCGGCATTTAAAAAGAATAGTGGAGCGTCAAATCGAATAATGATCACTCCATCTTCCTGTTGAGCTTCAGGAAAACGATCAACATTTCGAAAATGATTGGTCTTTGGCAATTTTCCTAAAATAGCAGAATGAGGCCGGGAAGCTTGATAAATGACTAAAAGAAGGGAAAGAATAACTCCAGTCAGTACCCCTTCTTCAATACCCATTCCAAGAGTAGCGAGGAAAGTGATAAGCATCATGAAAAAGTCCTTTCGATGTGTTTTCCAGAGTTCTTTTGCACCTTCCAGTTCAAATAATCCCTTTACTGCCATCAAAACAATGGAAGCAAGAATTGCTTTGGGAAGGTAATAAAAGAGAGGAGTGAAAAATACTAGTGTTAATCCTGTAGCCGCAGCTGCGATGATAGAGGCAATTCCTGTACGAGCTCCAGCTTCATTATTTACAGCTGAGCGAGTAAAGCTGGCAGAAGTAGGAAGTGCCTGGAAAAAAGCTCCTGCAAATTTCGAAAAGCCAATAGCAAAGAGTTCCTGATTAGGGCGTATTCTACCATCTTTATTTTTCGCTTCCAGTGCTTTGGCAATACTAATAGATTCTACAACTCCCATAATGGTTACAGTACCTACAGTAGGCAATACCAGTTGAATATTGGTCCATGATAAATTTGGTACACTAAAACTAGGCAGGCCTTCTGGTACTTTCCCTACGATTGCTAAGCCCTGTTGGTCCAGCTTAAGCAAGTAGGTAATTAAAATACCTAGTATAGTCACTACGAGTGCAGCTGGAATAAACCGAGCCCATTTTTTTATAGCAAGCATTACTATTATGCCGCTAGTACAAAAAGCAAAGGATAACCAGTGTATCTGGTTGAGATGCTCAAAAGCGTAAATTGCGGTTTCGTATGTTTGCTCAAACCTTGGAATAGGAAAACCAAATAAGTACTTGAACTGGCTGACTGCAATAATGATAGCTGCTGCTGAGGTGAACCCCATGATCACAGGATGTGATAAAAAGGTAACTAAAAACCCCAGCCGCAACGCACTTAACAACAATTGTGCAATTCCTATCATCAAGCCAGCAAGGATCGCCAACTCAATGTATTGTCCGCTTTCAGGCTCTGCTACTTGGCTGATACCCGCCAATACAAGAAGTGAAGAAACGGCTACAGGGCCAATCGATAATTGCCGAGAAGTACCTAGAAGGCCATAGATTAATAGGGGAACTAAGCCACCATACAGGCCATATATAGGAGGCATGCCTGCCAGTAATGCATAAGCCATTCCCTGAGGAATCAGCATAATACAAACGGTCAGGCCTGCTGTTAAATCTGATCGGAATACACTCTTATTATATTCACTAATCCAGTCAAAAATTGGAAAAAAACGCTTCCAGCTCATGTCAAATTCAGATTAAAAGATAAAACAGGTCAAAAGATATTGCCTGCGAATTTATCTTTTAAATGTTACTCACTTGTTATTTGGCATATAAGATACCAACCCTTTATTTTTGTGTAGAAGGGCATACATAATCGGTAGTAGGCATGCCCTTCACTGCAAATTCTTCATACAAGCCCTGTACATTAATCAAATGTTCATAGCCGCGTGCTTTTAAAATAGAAGCAGCGACAGTAGAGCGATAACCACTACGACAATGTAAATAATAGGCCTGTTCAGGCTTGATTTGACTCATGTGCTGATTGATATAATCAAGTGGAAAATGAAGGGCCGTTTCAAGATGCTCAGATGCCCATTCACCAGCTTTGCGGACATCCAAAATAGCAATGCTTGTATCTTTTTTATAATCTTCTGCAAACTGGGAGGCACTAATGCTTTGTATTTGATCCAGTGGTTTTCCTGCTGATTTCCATGCTTCAATACCTCCTTCCAGATAGCCCAGCGTATTATCATAACCTACACGAGCAAGGCGCTTTACAGTTTCTTCTTCTTGCCCTTCTGGTGTTACAAGCAAAATAGGTTGTTGAAGATCAGCAATCAATGCACCTGCCCACGGAGCAAAACTTCCATCCAGACCTATGAATATAGAGTTAGGTATAAAACCGCTTACGAAGTCTTCTTTACTGCGTACATCTAATATTAGCGCTTCAGATGCACTAGCAGCCGTTTCAAAAGCACGAGGCGACATCGGCCTTACACCTCGCTGCATTACAGCATCAATACTATTATAGCCTGTCTTATTTAATTGGGCATTTTTTGCAAAATACTGTGGAGGTGGTTGCAGGCCGTCAGTTACTTCCTGAATAAACTCTTCCTTTGTCATATCTGCGCGTAAAGCATAATTGGTCTTTTTCTGATTGCCCAGTGTATCCCAGGTTTCAGAACTCATATTTTTTCCGCATGCTGATCCTGCACCGTGAGCGGGATATACGATCACATTGTCTGGCAGGGGCATGATTTTGTGACGCAAGCTGTCGTATAACCAACCAGCCAGGTCTTCTTTTGTAAGGCTTCCTTTCTTTTGCGCCAGATCCGGGCGGCCTACATCGCCTATAAATAAGGTATCGCCGCTGAAAATAGCATGCTCTTTTCCTTCTTTATCCAGGAGCAAAAAAGTAGTACTTTCCGGAGTGTGGCCAGGAGTGTGCAATACGCGTATAGTAAGTGCTCCTACTTTAAATTCTTCTCCATCTTGAGCAAGATATTTCTCGTAGGCAGTCTCTGCCATAGGGCCATAAACGATTTGAGCGCCTGTCTTTTTAGCTAAATCCAGATGGCCTGAAACGAAATCAGCGTGAAAGTGAGTTTCAAAAATATATTTGATCTTCGCATTATTTTTTGTCGCTCGCTCTATATAAGGAGTCGTTTCCCGGAGCGGATCTATAATAGCTGCTTCACCCTGGCTTTCTATATAATAAGCCCCCTGGGCTAGGCATCCAGTATAAATTTGTTCAATGGTCATTTTAATATAGATTTTCTTTGGGAAGAAAAATTGAGTGCCGCATAAAATTATGAATATAATTTCATACATTATAATGTAAGAATAATAAGGAGTATATTTTTAGATGTTTTAGAGCTTACTTCTGATTTTGTCAGCAAAAAGTGTATTTTTTATATTGGCGCTTTTGTCGAGGTGCATCTTAACACCTATCTTGGCACTGTTTTACATAAATTTTCGAGAAAAGAACTATCTTTCGGGTTCTATAAGCAATACAGAAGTTATTTTGGTTTCCTATCTTTAGGCGATCCTTTTGACAACTTCGATAAAAATAAATTCAACTAAATGAAGCTACTTAGACTACCGTTATTGCTGCTATGCTTTGGCATTTTGGGAGCGGGCCAGGCGCAGGAAATACACTACACGCTCTACAACATGTCCCCCCTCACATTGAATCCCGCTCAAACAGGTGCTTTTTTTGGAACTGCTCGCATAGGTGGCATTTTCCGTAGCCAATGGTTTTCTGTAGATGATAATCTAGGATATGAAACACCAGGTATATATATAGATGCTCCGATTATTCGCGGTTTTCGTGATCAGGATTGGGTTGGTGTAGGTGCTGTCATGGTTAATGACCGGGCAGGTTCACTGGGTTTGAAAAATACAGGGACATTTTTATCGGCCGCTTATCATTTAGGTTTAGGAAAGGATGGAAATTCTGTATTGACACTTGGCCTACAAGGAGGAAGTGTTCAACGTAGCCTTATATTAGGGGAACGCGCTAATTTTGGAGATTCATTTGATGCAGCGACGGGTGGATTTACTGGTCAGACGGATGATGATATTTCTGGTGGATCAGGAAGCGGTGGCGGTGGCCAGAGCACTAATGCAACTACTGACTTTCTTGATTTTGGTGCAGGTTTGATGTTTAAGACCAATGTTGATGGAAAAGGTGGTTTTGAAATAGGCCTTAGTGTAGATCATCTCACACAACCAGAAGACTCCTTTAGATCTGTAAGCAATGCGGAAGATAATGAAGATAAAAAACCAATGCGCATAGCAGCCCATACTCGTTACGAATGGCAATTGACTGATCGCTGGTCTGCTGCTCCTACAGCGTTTTTCCAAACACAACGAGGTGCTACTGAGGTCAGCCTGCAAGGATGGGCTGGTTATTTATTCGATCCTGAAAAGGACATTACTTTCAACTTTGGGCTTGGTTATCGTGTAGGGGATGCTGCAAAAGTCTTGCTAGGCGCAGATATTAAAGATTTAAGAGTTGCTGCTTCTTTTGATTTGAATACTTCTCCTTATCGTACGCATACAGATTATCAGGGAGCCTTTGAAGTGTCTGCCTGGTATATTATTAAGAAATATAAGCAGCCGGAAGTAAAACCAGCTATTCTTTGCCCCCGCTTCTAAATATTAATAAGGTGATTGATAGAAAATGTTATTTAACATTTTCTTAAAAGCCGCGAATGAATTTTTGCCGTTGAGCATATTGAAGGAAAACTACGAAATATAATAAATACTAACGATCAGAAGCTATATGAAAAATATTCTTTTACTCATTTTATTTTTCCTACTCGGAGCACACTTTGTTGATGCGCAACCTATCAGAAAGTCATCCTATGAGATGACCTTGCGTGCAGCTCGCGAGGCTTATGCTACTCAAGATCATGTCAATGCACTAGATCGATATGTAGAAGCCTATGAGGAGAAGCAAGATCGCTCATTGCTTGATACAATAGCCTTTTTGCAGTTTCGTGTAAGAGATTATCGAAGCGCAGAGCGATATTTCGCAAGAATACTGCGCCGTGATAAGGAAAATAAACTGAATGACTACCGCTATGTTTATGGCCAGTTGTTGAAGATGAATGAAAAGTATTCTGAAGCAATTGATGAGTTGCAAAAGTTTTTAGCAACAGCATCTGGCGATAGTATTCGCACTTTAACTAAAAATGCCATTACTGGAGCAGAATTAGCACAAGAGTTGCCTCCAAACCTAAAAGGAGTAACTGTGGAAAACGCAGGAAAAAGTATCAACTCCAAAACTTCTGAGTATACTCCTTCTGTAAGTGGAAATGGGAAAGAAGTTTACTTTACTTCTCGTGGTGTAGATGATGTGACTTATGTTGATTTGGAAGGAGATGGAAAAGATGAAGATGGTTCTTATGCCAAGGTTTTTGTAGCAATGAAGGATGATACGGGTTGGGAAAAACCGAAAGAACTGGGAGGAGAGGTGAACCGTCAGAAAATACATAATAGTAATGTAGCAGTTGCTCCTGATGGACGTACTTTGTTCTTTACTCGTGCAGCTTTAGAGGGTAATGTACTTTCTGAAAGTAAGATTTACTATAGTAGCGGAGGTAGTGAAAGCTGGAAAGGGGCAGAAGAGGTGAAAGGGATCAATGGTGATTATGTAGCAAAGCACCCTGCTCCAGGTGAGTTATTTGGAAAGCAAGTATTATTCTTCTCTTCTAATATGGATGGCGGTTATGGCGGTTATGATTTGTATTATGCCACTCGCTTAAGCGATGGAGAATATGATGATCCTGTCAACTTGGGAGCTACAATCAATGGTCCTGGTGATGAAGAAACGCCTCATTATAGAGAAGGTACCCTTTACTTTAGTTCTGATGGACATCCTGGCCTGGGAGGTTTTGATATCTTCTACTCAATCTGGGATGGTTCTTCATGGAGTGCCCCATTGAATATGGGTAGAGGTTATAATACAAGTGTAGATGATTATGGATTGACACTGGATAAGGAGGGGTACTTTGGCATGTTGGCTTCTAATCGCCCAGGAGGTAAATCTGCTTATGGCCGTACTTGCTGCGATGATTTATATCAGGTTGATATAGATCGAGTGGTGGTTGATTTATTAGTAGGTTTGTTTACCGATGCTAAAAAGCCACTGACTGGAGGTACTGTACATTTGGTACCAGTACAAAATAATAAAGTAGGTGACCCTACTTCTCAATCTACTGGAGATGACTCTAATGTAACTGGTTTTGACCTGGAATTGGATATGCCATATATGGTAATAGCTACACATCCTGATTATTATCCGGATACAGTACAATTCAATACAGTAGGTGTGACAGAATCAACTTCTTATGAAGAAAGAATGTACCTTTCTCCAAAACCTGTACCACCGCCAGTACCTGAATATGATACTATTACATTAGAGGAGCCAATTGTAATGGAAAATATCCTGTATGATTTTGATGATGACCGTATTCGTGATGAGGCAGAAAGTGATCTACAATATATATATGAGTTGATGACGGAGCATGCGGACATGAAAATTGAGTTGAGCTCTCATACGGATAAAGAAGGTAATGATGATTATAACGAAGACCTGTCACAACGCCGTGCTGAATCTGCTCGCCGTTGGCTGGTACGTAAAGGACTGGACCGCGATCGTATTGTAGCAAAAGGATATGGTGAGACGCAACCTCAAACAGTTAATGCAAGAAATGCTGCACTGCACGATTTCTTGAATGAAGGAGATGTTTTAACAGAAGAATTTGTCAATGCGCTTGAAACAGAAGAGCAGCAGGATGTAGCAGATCAGTTGAATCGTCGTACAGAGTTCAAAATTTTAGAAGGGCCAACTACGATTACGATCCAAACTACACGCCTTCGCAAGAAAGAATCTACTAAAGATAGCAATGATCGTGGCAGCATGATTGGTGCTGCTCTAAAAGGACAACCTGTGATGCAGTTCAACGAGCGCCTGGTTGATTTTGGTAAAGTGAAAAAAGGGGAGAAGCGCCGCTATACTTTTGATTTTGTTAATACAGGTAATGCTGACCTAACCATAGATTTAATCTCAGCATGTGATTGCACCTCTTTTGTTAGTGATCCTTCTGGTGAGACTTTTAAACCAGGAGAAAAAGGGAAAATCGAATTCATTTTTGACAGTTCTGAAAAAGAAGAGTCGGAAGTGATTGATATCGATATCTTTCTTGCACAAAACGATAAGAATGGTAATCCCATAATTGAGATGGTACAATACAAGTTTGAACTGGTGAAATAATTCACCAATTGGATTTATTAAAAAGGCTCGTGGAAAGATGTTTCACGAGCCTTTTTAATATCGTAAATGCTAAATATGGAGCTTATAAATAGCTTATACGAAGAAATGGCAGCCCTCAGTTGGGTAGACTGGACTGCCACTATTACTGCATTATTGTATGTGGGCCTGGCAGCCCGGGCAAATAGCTGGTGCTGGTTTTGGGGAATTATTAGCTGTAGCTTATGGGCTTATGCCTCTTACTCCTTTTATGACCTTTATTTAGATGCTTTATTACAGCTTTTTTATGTTGTTATGGCATTTGTCGGTTTATATAATTGGAAGAGAGGGGGAGAAGGACAAGGACAGGAAGAAAAAGCTATCAGCCGGGTAAGTACAAAACAACACACCTTATATATTATAGGAGGAACAGTACTGGCCATTGTATTTGGATATGTATTTAGTGAGTATACACCGGCCGCTGCGACTTATTGGGATGCCTTTACTACTATATTCTCCGTTTTAGCAACTTTTATGCTAGTACAAAAACAACTCGATAACTGGCTTTACTGGATTGTAATTGATGCCATTTATACAGGGCTTTACTTCAGCAGAGGAGCTTATCTCTTTACAATATTGATGATTATATATACGATAATTGCGATGTTTGCCTTCCTCAAGTGGCGTAAATTACTCCTGAAACAGATATAATCCATTGATAATGAATTGATAATGATTTTATTTGGAATCGGTCTAAATAACCTGAAACACTTAACTAAAGCAAAACGTCTATTCTTTATTCTATAAAAAGCTTTCTATCTTTGCCGTGATTTTTTGGAAGCCTATTAATCATTCTGCTTGAAGCCTTGATGATCAATGCTTTCAAGCGAAATAATATAACGAAAAACACAGAATGAGGCATATTGCAAGCAAGGTCCTTTACACCCTTATCGCATTGCTTTTATCCAATGCAATTTTTGCGCAGGATGCTGCGTCTGGAGCAACCTCTGGAGGTACTTGGGTCTTTTACTCAATCATGGCGGCAGCTGTTTTAGTATTTTTCTTTATCGTTGTACAGGTATCGGATAATCTGTTGGCGATAGAAGCAAAACAAGCTGGTGTGGATACTGACAAGGCTAACCTGTCATTAATGCCACGTGTCAAAGAACTTTTCCGTCCGAAAACGCCAGATCATTTAGCTGGCAAACCAGTCACTTCCCTGAAGCGTGGACATGATATCTTGTTGGAAGGAGTAGCAAGTGAAACTATTGACCACTCTGTCAAGGCTACTACTTTTGCAGTTCAACCTACCAACTTCATTGGCATTTCTCCTATCCCCAAAGTGGTAGTAGAAGTGGGTGATGAAGTAAAGGCAGGTGATATTCTTTTTCATGAAAAGAAACGTCCTGAATGGAAATGGGCAGCACCGGTAAGTGGTGAAGTTATTGCGGTTAATCGCGGTGCTAAGCGTGCAATAACAGAGGTAGTTATTCTGGCTGATAAGGAAATGAGTTATCGTAGCCTGGATGCTATTGACCTGGAGCAGGCAAGCAGAGAGGAACTAAAAGGTTTCCTACAGGAATCTGGTGCCTGGCCTTTAATTATGCAGCGTCCATTTAACGTAATTGCAGATACAGCTGCAACTCCAAGGGATATTTTTATCTCCACTTTTGATTCAGCTCCTTTAGCTCCTAACCTCAATCTAGTTGTAGAAGGAAATGAAGCGGCTTTCCAAAAAGGACTAGATGCTCTGAATAAACTAACGGATGGTTCTGTATACCTTGGCTTAGATGCAAGAGATGGACATGCTCCTCATACTGCTTTCGAAAATGCTACTGGTGTTGAAAAACACTGGTTCCGTGGAGCGCATCCTTCTGGTAATGTAGGTGTTCAGATTCATCATCTTAAGCCATTGGCTTCTTCTGATGTAGCGTGGACGCTAACAGTGCAAAATGTAATTACACTAGGTCGCTTGTTCACGGAACAACGATTTAATACAGAACGCTTGGTGGCATTAACAGGAGCCGAACTACACTCACCAAAGTATGTGAATACTTATTTAGGTGCTAAAGTTGGTGATTTGTTGGATGGTAATCTGGCTAATGATCATGTTCGCTTTATCTCTGGAGATGTTCTTTCTGGAGAACAAAAAACAGTGGATGGTTTCTTGAATTTCCATGATGATCAGATTACAGTAGTGGAAGAAGGAGACGACTATCAGTTGTTTGGTTGGTTATTACCTTCTCTGAATACTCCAAGTATCTCTAAAACTTTCCCTTCTGCTTTCTTACCTGATTTAACTTTTAAAGCTAATACAAACACAAATGGTGAAAAACGTGCCTTTGTGGTAACAGGTAATTATGAAGAAGTTCTTCCTATGGATATCTATCCACAAAGCTTGTTTAAGTCTATCCTTGTAGGTGACTTCGAGCGTATGGAAGGCCTGGGACTTCACGAGTTAGTAGAAGAAGATGTAGCACTTTGTGAATTTGTTTGTGTATCTAAGCAGCCAGTACAGCAAATTGTACGCCAGGGACTGGATATGATGCGTGAGCAGAGCTAATCTTTTGAGATCAATTGTCCGCCTGGAATAAAGCGGAAGAACAATATTTACAAGAATTTTCATCCATATATAAGATATGAAAAAGGGATTACTGGCTTTTTTCAAGCGCATTGAACCCAATAAGGAAAAGTCGCCATTTTTACATACACTGTTTGATGGTTTCTTTACCTTGGCTTTTAGACCAGACGATGTTACCAAAGGTGGTGTACACATTCGTGATGGTATGGACCTGAAGCGCCAAATGGTGCATGTGGTTTTTGCTTTGGGTATTCTTTACTTATTTGGTACTTACAATATAGGGCATCAACACTTTGTAGCCTTAGGTGAGTATGGAGGCTTCCTAGATGGATTTCATCTTAAGCTCGTATACGGACTAGTAAAAATACTACCGATCTTCATAGTGGCACATGTTGTTGGCCTGGGAATTGAATTTTACTATGCTTATAAGAAAGGGCATGGTATCGAGGAAGGCTTCTTGGTATCAGGAGCACTGATTCCATTGATTATGCCACCAGACATTCCATTGTGGATACTAACACTTGCAGTTGCTTTTGCTGTATGGATTGGTAAAGAAGCATTTGGTGGTACAGGTATGAATATCCTAAATGTAGCTTTACTGGCTCGTGTATTTGTATTCTTTGCTTATCCTACATACATCTCTGGTGATGAAGTATGGATTGCAGGTATAGAGAAAGCAGCAGAAGGTGGCTATTTCGGACAAGCTTATGGCGTAGTCTATGGCTTTTTTGATTCGATATTCAGTGGATTTGGCTGGGCGACCTTCGGAGAAGGTGGCAAAGCAGTAATAGATGGTTATACAGGTGCTACCCCTCTGGCATTAGCTTATCAGGGTGGTTGGGAGAAAGTAACAGAAACCTACTCTGCCTCACAAATGTTGTGGGGAACCATTCCTGCATCTATTGGTGAAAGCAGCAAACCACTAATCATCTTAGGAGCTTTATTCCTGGTGTTTACTAAGATTGCTGACTGGCGTATCATGTTCTCTATGTTGTTAGGAGCAGTATTCACTTCCTTGTTATTTAATGCATGGGGAGCTACTGATTTTATGACGGTACCTTGGTACTACCAGCTTTATATGGGGAGTTTCTGGTTTGCGATGGCTTTCATGGCAACAGACCCTGTAACGGCAACTGCAACAACAACCGGGAAATGGATTTATGGTTTCTTGATCGGTTTTGTTGGTATGATTGTTCGTGTATTGAACCCTGCTTATCCTGAAGGTTGGATGCTGGCAATTCTTTTCATGAATGTTTTTGCTCCACTGATCGACCACTATGTGCTGCAGGCAAATATCAACCGCCGTGCAAAACGTGTGAAAACAGCAGCATAATTTATAAACTCTAAAATTAGGCATCGTGCATAGTACGAGATATATCATCGGATTCATCCTCATCCTTACTGCTTCAGTCGCTATTGGCTTAACAAGCCTTCGTGAAGCAACTAAAGAGCAAGCTGCTCGTAATGAAGATATCTTTAATAAGCGTGCCATCTTATCAGCCGTAGAAGGTTATCTAGGTGATGGTGTTGCTTCTGTAAGTGATCTATCAGATGAGCAGGTAATTGCTATGTTTAGCAAAATGGAGCAACCTGTGCTAGACATGGAGGGCAATACTATAGAAGGTATCAGGGCAGAAGAGATTGACATGGCTAAAGAACGTAAAAAGCCTGAAGCTGAACGTCGCTTGCCTTTATACATCTATGAAGAAGGAGGAGAGAAGTTTTACATCCTTTCAGTTCGTGGTAATGGACTTTGGGATGAAATATGGGGTAATATCGCTCTGAAGAGTGACCTGAATACAATAGCAGGAGCTGCTTTTGATCACAAAGGAGAAACACCGGGCCTTGGTGCAGAAATCAAGGATAATCCTTCTTTTGCTAGACAATTTAAAGACAGGCAAATTAATAAAGAGGGAGAGTATGTATCTGTAATGGTACGAAAAGGTGGTGCTCGTGATAAGCAACACGAAGTAGACGGAATCTCTGGAGCTACGGTTACTTGTGATGGAGTAACAGAGATGATCTATCGCGGTATCAATTACTACCAGCCTTATCTGGCTGGCAAGCGATAGAAGAGACTTTGAAAAATAAAATACAGAAGTACTAAAAATATAAAATCATGGCAGATACTGCTGTAAAAGAAAAAGAGCCAATGTTTCCGTTTGGTAAGAAAGAACGCCAGTTACTTTCTGATCCATTGAATGACAATAACCCAATTACGGTACAGGTATTGGGTATCTGTTCGGCTCTAGCGGTAACGTCACTTGTGTATCCTTCACTAGTGATGTCTGTAGCCGTAGTATTTGTGACAGCTTTTTCAAGCTTGTTCACTTCTCTGTTGAGAAACTATATTCCCAAGCAGGTACGTATGATCGTTCAGTTAGTGATCATCGCCACATTGGTGACGGTTGTAGAGTTGATGCTGAAATACCTGAATTATCCAGTATACAAGCAGCTATCCGTATATATCGGTCTGATCATTACTAACTGTATTGTAATGGGACGCCTGGAAGCTTTTTCGATGGCTAATAAACCATGGCGTTCATTCCTAGATGGAATTGGTAATGGCCTTGGTTATGGTATTATTCTTGTAATGGTAGGGATTATCCGTGAGTTGTTTGGTAAAGGAAGCCTTTTTGCAGGAAGCCCAATCGAATTAAAGATTATAGGCCCTACAGCGGAATATATGATCAATACTACTGAAAGTGCAATGTTTGGCTGGTATGCTAATAATAACCTGATGGTACTACCTGCTGCGGCAATGTTCATTATTGGTATTATGATCTGGATACAGCGTAGCTACAATACGAAGCTGGTAGATGTATCTTAAATTATCCTGTTATCGATAGGCCACTTAGTTATGGCCATTTATTGACAACAAAATGCATTAATGCTTGCTATATCAATAGCAGCTTGCTTAATAATAAGAAAATGGAATTTTTAAATACTTTTATCCAAGCAGCTTTCATAGAAAACCTGGTATTAGCATACTTCCTGGGAATGTGTTCTTACCTGGCGGTTTCCAAAAGCGTACAAACGGCTTTTGGCCTTGGATTGGCAGTTATCTTCGTATTGGGTATTACAATGCCTATCAACTGGTTGATCAATGAATACCTGTTGAGCGAAAGTGGTATTCTGGGGATCGATCTTACCTTCTTGAGGTTTATACTCTTTATTGCAGTAATTGCCTCTATGGTACAGCTGGTAGAAATGATAGTAGAAAAATACTCACCCTCGCTTTATAGTTCGTTGGGTATTTTCCTGCCTCTGATAACAGTAAACTGTGCAATCCTTGGTGGTTCACTATTCATGGTTTCTCGTGAATATAACTTTAGCAATTCTATTGCCTTTGGATTAGGAGGTGGTTTCGGCTGGTTCCTGGCAATTATTGCTATTGCTGCAATTCGTGAAAAAATCCGTTACTCAAATGTACCACCAGCACTACGCGGATTGGGTATGGCATTTATTCTGACGGGTTTGATGGGGATTGCTTTCATGAGCCTGATGGGTATTGACCCAGCTGCTTTTTCTAAATAATTGACTTATACAGCCTGCCTTTAAAAGGCGTGACTGTTGGAATATATTTTAAAATACTAAGCAAGATACAATGACTACGATCATATTTGCAGTGATTGTCTTTAGCCTTGTAATTCTGGCACTTTCTTTCATGTTGATCTATGCAAGAAAGCAATTGGTGCCTCAAGGTGAAGTCAAAATAGTTGTAAACGGAGACGAGGAAAATCCTCTTATGGTGGAGCCTGGTTCTTCCCTGTTGACTGTACTTTCTGACAAAAGCGTATTCCTTCCTTCTGCCTGTGGTGGAGGTGGTACCTGCGCGATGTGTGAGTGCCATGTGGATGAAGGAGGTGGAGATGTACTTCCTACAGAAATGAACCACTTGACTCGTCGCGAAGCAGCAGAAAATAAACGCTTGGCTTGTCAGGTGAAGGTACGTTCGGATATGCGTATTCGTATTCCTGAAGAGATCTTTGGTATCAAAAAATGGGAATGCGAAGTTGTCTCCAACTATAACGTAGCTTCTTTCATTAAGGAGTTTATAGTGAAGCTTCCTGATGGAGAGACACTAGACTTCCAATCTGGAGGATATGTTCAGATTGATGTACCTAAGCTAACAGTGGATTTCAAAGATTTTGATATCACTGCTCATCCTCGAATGGCGGATAAGAAGCCTGATGAATTCCAAACGGAATGGGACAAGTATCAACTGTGGGACCTGACTATGAAAAATGATGAGGAGCAGTTCCGGGCTTACTCAATGGCCAATCACCCTGCTGAAGGTAATATAGTGATGCTGAATATTCGTATTGCTACGCCACCATGGGATCGCAAAGCGAATGCTTGGATGCCTGTAAATCCAGGGGTTTGTTCTTCTTACGTATTCTCAAGAAAACCAGGTGATAAAGTAACCGTTTCTGGTCCTTATGGTGAATTCTTCATCAAGCCTACCAAAAAAGAGATGGTATACATCGGTGGTGGTGCAGGTATGGCACCGCTTCGTTCTCATATCTTCCACTTATTCCACACCCTGAAGACAACAGATCGTAAGGTTTCTTACTGGTATGGTGGACGTACTAAGAGAGAACTCTTTTACATTGAAGATTTCCGTAAGATTGAGGCTGAGTTTCCAAACTTCAAATTCTATGTAGCTTTGGATAATCCACTGCCTGAAGATAACTGGAATGTAAAAGAAAATGTCGACGCAGATGGAGATGGATTCCAGGGGTATATCATGAATGTTGTGCATAACGAATACCTTAAGAATCACCCGGAACCAGAAGAAATTGAATATTACTTCTGCGGTCCTCCTATGATGAACCAGTCTGTAATTCGTACGCTGGATGAACTGGGAGTACCTCCTGAAAACGTAATGTTTGACGACTTCGGTGGCTAAAGAAACCAAGTTTTACAGATAATAAAAATCCCCCGCTGGAAAAGTACTCTGGCGGGGGATTTTTATTTGAGAATAGATGATATAGTACACAAAAAACACAAATGAAATTTTTTTATATTAAAATTTAATGTATCAAAATTTGTATCCTGAAAATTGATTTATTGATAGTATTTTGTTATATTGCTTTACGTGCACCTATAAATAGGTACATTTTATTCCTTAGGAATGTTCTATTACAGCGTTTTAGAATTTAGCATCAATTCTCCTCCTTAATTTTCCTTTCCCCTATTTGTACTATTAGTATTATGCCCTTTTAATACTTAGCCAATGTTATGTGGCTGAGGTAGCTGTATGTTCTACAGTATGATCTTTTGGTCGATACAACAATGTAGATTGTGGTTAGAGGGCATTGATTTCAATAACCCAAAGTGGTGGCGTTGGATACAAACACTATTTGTTTACTTTAATTAGGATATGTGACCCATAATCGTCTTAGTCACAGAAGTATGCACAAAAACTAAACTTTAGTTACCAACCGTTAGAACGTCGCCCCCAAACTTTCTAATTATGTCTATACCTAGACTATTAGAGGCAGAATTACTATGCCTAGTTGTTAGCATTGCACAAGCCCAGGATGCAATGTCATGGAGACGAAAAGTTAAACCTTCCTATCAGCCAATGGATGTGGCACTGGAGTGAAGTATTATACTTACCTAGCGATGTATGTGAATCAATAAAGGAATGTACAGAATGCCTTTAAAGGAGCATAGAATGCTCATATGCCTACTATCATAGGCCTGTTCATCTTGTGCCAGTTCTGTAACTATTAAACCAAACAATCATGCAAAAACGATATCTAAAACACTCATCATTTTTTCTTCTTTTCTTATTTTATATCCCTATATCCTATGCTTATGAAACTACTTTACTAGATGGCTGTAATGCCACATTGGTTCAAACCAATGAGCGCGTAGAAAAGGTAATGACAACATTTGAGACTGTATCGAATGGTCCTTGGCAAAGTGCTTCTACCTGGTCTGGAGGAAGTATTCCAAGCAATGTAATACAAGGAGGAGATGTCGTCACTATCAAACATAACGTAACCTATAATGTTGGAGATGATCTTTTTATTGATAAAGATGGCTCCGTAGGAACACTTGAAATAATAGGAGGAAGCCTGACTTTCCCCAACTCATCGGGCGATGGTTTCGGAAAGAGTGTCAAAATAGGATCTCTTGGTAATTTTACAATGTGTAATGCAAGCTTGATTCTTCCCATTTTTGATAGTGGAGGAGGAAATAATTCGGGAAATTTTGAAAATGCAGGGACTGTTGATATCTATAATTCAACAGTTGATGTTGCTCAAAACTGGTCTTCAACAGCGGGAACCCGAACTTTTAATGGCGGCTGTTTGAGAGTTGGAGAAAATTTTGAGAATAATGGATCGACTGATTCGTATACCGATGTTTGCATTGAAGTCGGCCTTCATGATACAGGTAATTTCACCAATATAAGCCAGATTACCTTTGCTAATACCAGTGTTTTAATAGATCTTGATGCAGGGCATTTTGAGAATAATGGTGGTGGAAGCATTTTGGGAGGAGCCAATGCACTTGCTCAGCTAAGAGTAGCAGATCAAATTAAGAATGATGACACCTGGTCTGCTGAAGTACTAACCTATTGCTTCGTAAATGGGATTAGCGCGGATAATGGAGGACAACTAGCAGCGAACCTAACTGGTCCAAATGATTGCCCTGGCCTTGCTAATGCTTCCTGTAATAGTTGTCCAATTAATACCTGTACACTTACAGCAAACTGTGTAGTTGATCAAAATGTAAGCTGTGGTGCAGGCGGAAGCCCTAATGCTGATGGTGAAGTTTCTGCCATGGTCTCAGGGGCTAGCTCTCCATGTGGCGGTGGGGGAACAGGACTTACTTATAATTGGGAAGATAGTGGCGGAAATCAGGTTTCTACTAATGGCACAGCAACAGGCCTGGGCCCAGGTACCTATTTTTTGACCGTTACAGATGCTGCTGGATGTACTGCTACCTGCTCCGTTACACTGACAGATCCTGGATGTACAACCTGCAACCTAGATGTGACCTGTCCTGTTTCAAATGACCTGGGAACCTTTGGTTGCAATGATAATTTGCCAGCTATTCCAACATTATTGAGTGAGATCACTAGTCCGCCTTATAATATTGTTATAGGCACATTGGATCCTAGTTGCGGAGATGTTTTATTCACAGTCATGGAAACACCTACACCGGATCAATGTTCCCAAAATAATCCGACCACTATCACACGTTCGATTACGGTTTTCCTGGATGAAGATAACAGCGGTACACTCAATGGCACAGAACAAAGCCAAAATTGTGATTATACTTATGTAGTGAGTGCCCCAGATATGATAACAACTAATTGTCCCAACCCAGTGAACCTGGCATCCTGTAGTACCGAAAACGCCATTCAAACAGCCTACAATAACTGGGTGAATAGCTTTAGTTTTTCCGGTGGTTGCAATGCTTCGGAGACAAGTACCCCACCACCATTACCTGCCTACGTATGTGGTGGTGCAGTGAGTTTGACGTATAATTATGTAGTGATGGATAATTGTGGTCAGCAGGCACAATGTAATTCTAGTTTTAATGTAGCAGCTGCTACTCCTGTAACAGTGAGTTGTCCATCTAATATGGGAATATCCGCATGTAGCAGCCAAAATTCAGTTGATATAACCTTTGCCAATTGGATAAATGGTTTTTCTGCAAGTGGTGGTTGTGGAAATCTGACAGTTACAGATTTGAATAATCTTACAGCACCAAATGTTTGTACAGGAGGCATGGTTAATGTAACTTATACCGCCACTGACGATTGTGGTCAGCAAGCATCTTGTAATGCTTCATTTACAGTTGCAAGCCCACCTTCATTAAGTCTAAATTGCCCCAATCCAGTGAACCTAGCAGCGTGCACTTCCGAAAATGCGATACAAACTGCATATAATAATTGGGTGAGTAGCTTTAATTTTTCCGGTGGTTGTAATGCCAGCGAGACAAGCACTCCACCGCCACTACCTACCTATGTGTGTGGTGCTTCCGTGAGTCTGACGTACAATTATGTAGTAATGGATGATTGTGGTAGCCAAACATGTAGTTCTACCTTTATGGTCGCAGGCGCAAACCCATTGAGTGTAAGCTGCCCTAATCCAGTGAACCTAGCTGCGTGTAGTTCTGAAAACGCGATACAAACTGCGTATAATAACTGGATCAATAGTTTTAGTTTTTCCGGTGGTTGTAATGCCAGTGAAACAAGTAGCCCACCACCATTACCTACCTATGTATCAGGTGCCTCAGTGAATTTGACGTACAATTACGTAGTGATGGATGATTGTGGTAGCCAAACATGTAGTTCTACATTCATGGTAGGCGGCTCAAGTCCATTAAGTGTGAGTTGTCCTAATCCAGTGAATCTGCCTGCGTGTAGTTCTGAAAACGCGATCCAAACTGCGTATAATAACTGGATAAATAGCTTTAGTTTTTCCGGCGGTTGTAATGCCAGTGAGACAAATACTCCGCCTTCCTTGCCACCTTATGTATGTGGTGCTTCCGTGAGTTTGACGTACGATTATGTAGTGATGGATGATTGCGGTAGCCAAACATGTAGTTCTACATTCATGGTAGGCGGCTCAAGCCCTTTAAGCGTGAGTTGTCCCAATCCTGTGAATTTGTCTTCGTCTAGTTCCGAAAATGCAATTCAAGCTGCCTATAATAATTGGGTGAATAGCTTTAGTTTTTCCGGCGGTTGTAATGCCAGTGAAATAAGCAGTCCACCACCTTTGCCTACCTATGTATGTGGTGCTTCTGTGAATTTGACCTATAATTATGTGGTGATAGATGATTGCGGCAGCCAAAGCTGTAGTTCTACTTTTATGGTAGATGGCTCAAGTCCTTTAAATGTGAGTTGTCCCAACCCAGTGAATCTGCCTTCGTGTAGTTCTGAAAACGCGATCCAAACTGCGTATAATAACTGGATAAACGGCTTTAGTTTTTCCGGTGGTTGTAATGCCAATGAGACCAGCACTCCTCCATCCTTGCCACCTTATGTATGTGGTGCTTCCGTGAATTTGACCTATAATTATGTAGTAACAGATGGTAATAACAGCCAAACATGTAGTTCTACTTTCATGGTAGGCGGTTCAAGCCCATTAAGTGTAAGCTGTCCTAATCCTATGAATTTGCCTTCGTGTAGTTCTGAGTCTGCAATCCAATCCGCCTACAATAGCTGGGTGAACAGCTTTAGTTTTTCCGGTGGTTGTAATGCCAGTGAGACGAGCACTCCTCCATCCTTACCACCTTATATATGTGGCGCTTCCATGAACTTGACCTATAATTATATAGTGACGGATGATTGTGGTAGCCAAAGCTGCAGTTCTACTTTCACAGTAGGCGGTTCATCCCCATTGAGCGTAAGTTGCCCGAACCCGGTGAACTTAGCTTCATGCAGTTCAGAGGGTTCGATACAGTCTGCCTATAATAACTGGGTGAATAGCTTTAGTTTTTCTGGTGGTTGCAATGCTTCAGAGACGAGTAACCCACCACCTTTACCATCTTATGTATGTGGTGGAGCAGTAAGCCTGACGTATAACTATGTAGTGGCAGATGATTGTGGCAGCCAAACGTGTAGTTCTACTTTTAGAGTGGCCGGCTCAATTCCATTGAGTGTGAATTGCCCAGGCAACCAAATAGAAGCAGCTTGTCAATCGCAAGACATGATCAATACTGCTTTTGCAAATTGGATTGCTGGCTTTTCTTATGCTGGTGGTTGTAATGCACAGGCAACGGACTTATCTAATTTAAGCGCACCAAATGTTTGCGATGGTGGAACAGTTACAGTAGTATATGTTGCTACAGATGATTGTGGCCAACAGCAACAGTGCACGGCGAGTTTTTTAGTGGCAGATAATCAGGCGCCTACTATAACACTGAATAATCCTTTACCAGACATTAGCTGTAATGATCCATTCCCTTCATCTAATGCTGTAACAGTAAGTGATGATTGTGGCAATCCTACACCCCAGTTTGAAATCTTGCCTTATAATGAGGATGTATGTAATGGTTATACCGTGACTTATCAATGGACAGCAACAGATGATTGTGGGCAGTCGACCATTTTGACAGAATCCTTTGATGTATTACCTGATGTTTCAGCGCCAACTATTACTCCAGTCCATCCTGATTTAATCGGTTTGGATGATGGAGAGGAGCTATGGATAGCATGTGCTAATAATGATCCTGCCTGGGATCCATTTGATTTTGGTCTGGAGCCAGTTATTGCAACAGATGCCTGTTCGGATGTAAGTATTGATCTGTCCAGGGAGATTCAGGAAGTGGGTATTTGTGGGCTAGATCCATTTAAAACAAAGTGGGCTTTGGAGTGGACCGCTAGAGATGATTGTGGTAATATTGCTTCTTACTCCGCTATTATAGTAATTTATGATCCTCTTCCACCAGTATTTGATAACATTCCCCCTGATTTAACAGTGGAATGTGGACAAATACCTCCTCCCGCAGATGTTACTGCTACGGATAACTGTAGTTCTGTGAGCATCACTTTTGAGGAAAATGTAGTCAGCACAGGAGCATGTAACAGTGCATCTACTATTTACCGCACCTGGACAGCTATTGACGCATGTGGAAATACAGCAAGCACTACCCAGCAAATCAATGTTTACGACAGCACTCCACCAAGTATTAATTTCTTAGACCAGGAGTGGGCTTATGTCATGAACGGTGATGTATTGAATATTACGTGCAGTGAATTGGATGACTATCATCAGTCAGATATTGCTGTTGGTGGATTTGATAATTGTGGTGAGGTCACCATCTATCAAGATGTGCAGATCATAGAATCGACAAATTGTAATGAGGATGGCTATGCTATGCAAATCACATACATCTGGATTGCGGTAGATGACTGTGGTAATGAATCTACATTAAGTATACACTTGCAGGTACAGGATACTCAGCCACCTGTGTTATTAGACGTGCCAGAAGATATGTGTGTGAACACGATTCCTCCGGTAGCAAATGTTGAAGCAACAGATGATTGTACGCTGGCAGGTGTAGATTTTGAGGAAGATGTAACTACTTGTGGACAAGGGCAGGTTGTGACTCGTACCTGGACAGCAGAAGACCTGTGTGGTAATACGACTACAGCAAGCCAAACGATTTACGTAGGAACATCTACTGCTTTAAGTATTGGAATGAATACAAATTCTGATCTACCCGTAATCTCAGATGGGGATCAAATTACTTTAGGAGCAAGTACAGATGTAAGTTTGGATGATTTTGTTGCCATTAGTGATTGTGGTTTGTCTGCTTTTCTGGATCTAGGCGCCAATGTATTGCAACAAGGTGACTGCGAGACAAATGGTTTCCTTGAAGTAGTAGCTTATACAATAACCGCAAGAGATGCTTGTGGCAATATTGTTTCACTAAACTTTACAGTTACTTATATTGATGATATCCCTCCTGTATTTGGAACGATCGAAGATGTCATTATGCTCCGTTGTGGAGAAAGCCTCCCTTCAGTAGGTGCTACAGACAATCTAGGCAGTGTAATTATCTCTGTTGATACCCTCTCAATAGGGGATGTTTGTACTGGTGAACCTCCAATGGTGATTGAGTGGGCCGCAACAGATGCCTGTGGCAATACTAGTACTTATATTCAGGAAGTAAAATTAATAGATGAAGAAGGGCCAGTATTGATTGGTGTACCGGAAGATGATTGTCAATCAACTCCCGGGCCTGCGCCAATGGTAACTGCCTATGATGAATGTACGCAACAAATGGTGCCTGTACAGTTTACAGAAACGACTGTTAATGGCGCCTGTGGAACGGAGATAATCAGAGTGTGGACAGCTACAGATGCTTGTGGCAATACGACTACAGCGGATCAACATATTTTTAATTCAGATGATGAGCCTCCTGTACTTCACCTGATAGGGCCAGGAATTGAAGGCCTGCCTGATGGTAGTACTTATGAAATGTCCTGTATAAGTGCAGGAGGTATTTCGCTATTACCCACCTTTGATGAAACCTATGTTGAAGCATTCGACGATTGTATGGGAGACCTGGATATTTGGTATGAATCGACGCCTATTCCTTCAGAAGGTTGCCAGGTAGATGGTTTTGTAGAGGCGTATTTATACACCTGGTATGCAGAGGATCCTTGCGGTAATATTGGAAGTATTTCTATTCGATTAGTTATCAAAGATGAAGAGGCGCCGATGATATTGGATGTTCCAGAAGACATGGAGGTATATTGTGAAGAACAAATACCAGAAATGGGAACTCCTCTAGTCATAGATAATTGTACAGGTGTAGAAATTTATCCGAGCGAAGAGATCGTTAATAGTGCTCACGGACGAGTACTTATTCGTACCTGGACCATTATGGATGCTTGTGGTAATACCTCTGTTGCCAGCCAGCACATTCTGCTTTCCTACCAAAATATGAGTTGTGAAATAGGACCACTCTCAGATATTGAATGTGGTAGTGAAGGAAATACCTTGTATGGCTCTGTTACAGGTGGTACGGCTCCTTATACCTACGTCTGGGAGATGGTAGATTGTGATGGGTTCATTACAGATGGTCAGGGTACTCCATTGATTACTTACACTGCTGGATATACTCCATATCAAAATTTCTTGCTTACAGTTACAGATGCCAATGGTTGTCAAACAATCTGTTATGCAAGAGTAGAATGTAAGGATTGGAATACTTCCTTTGCTATAGATGGAGATAGACTACCGCAGATGGATAAACAATCGATTAGAACAGATACAGATATATTAGGGCTTAATGTGAAATTATATCCTAATCCTGCTTTTGATGAAGTATACGTCCATGTAGAAAATGAAAAAAGTAATGCTACTTCATCACTTCATTTTAGTCTGGTGAATGCTACCGGACAAATTGTGAAAAGCTGGAATCAGCAGGAATACTCAGATTCAAAGGATGGCATTAGCCTTAATTTAGAGCGTATAGATGCAGGCATGTATTGGTTAATGGTAGATACGGAAGATGGCAATCGAACGATGAAACGATTAGCTATTATTCGGTAACCAAAAGGTGAGCGCTCACCTGAAACGATATTGTTTTGGGTGAGCCTCTCTATTTATGCTCTTGGAAGTTGAATGGTGAAAGTGGTTCCTTTCCCTTCCTCAGACCGTTTAACAAATATTTTTCCGGAGTGGTATTCTTCAATAATACGTTTTGCAAGCGAAAGCCCTAATCCCCAGCCTCGTTTTTTAGTAGTGAAGCCAGGTTGGAAAACGGTTTTAAATTTATTGGCAGGAATACCTTTTCCTGTATCACTTATATCGATATATACGTAATCTTTATCGTCATAAATTTCTGCACTGATATTGCCTTTCCCTTCCATCGCATCTAATGCATTGCGGAGAAGGTTTTCTACTACCCAGTCAAATAAATGAGGATTAATACGTGCTTGTTTATTTCCTTCATCAGGAGAAGGGAAGTGGAATTCGACTTTTCGGGAAGCTCTTCGTTGCATGTAAGCACGGCATTTTTCCAATTCCTGATACATGTTGATAGGCTCCAGTTTGGGGGCAGAACCAATTTTTGAAAAACGATCAGCAATGAGTTCTAGTCGACTAATATCATTGCGCAGTTCTCCGAGAATTTCCTGCACTTCGCCATCGTCTTCCCGGATTAGCTTGAGGTGCTCGACCCATGCGAGAATAGCAGATATAGGGGTACCTAGTTGATGAGCCGTTTCCTTGGCCATACCCACCCAGACTCGGTTTTGCTCTGCACGGCGACTAGAATTGAAGCCCATATAACCAAAACCAACAAAAGCCGCAATCAAGATCAATTGTACAAAAGGAAAGTAGCGTAATTGGCGGAGCAAATTAGATTCTTTATAGTAGATAGAGTTGGCAAAACCTTTAATGGGTTGAAAGCCAGCAGCATCCATTTCTGCTATCTGCTGTAAAAGAACTGCTCTGCTGGTATCTCTTACGTTGATATAATCATATATCCCACCACGTTCATTTACTACAATTACAGGTATCGTGGCATTGGCCTTTAAAATTTCGGTGTGCAAGGTAATGTCGCAGTATTGTAATGCTTCATTATCGAAGTCATTGATATCTTCCATTGCCATTACCCACAGGCGTGCTTTACTCTTTTCTTCTTCAGCAAGTTTATCAGTCAGATAGTCTGTATAAACCATAGAAATAGCAACGATAATGATACCGGCTATAGCCAAGTACAATTTCCAACGAGATTTCCTGGTGTAAATATCCATATCAGGGGATTCGGTTTAGTCTCTTATAGCAATATTTTACCCCATTAGGGAATGCCATATTTTTTCCTAAATAACGTACATTAGGTTAATATATTTATATAGAAGTTGTCTAAAGTTTGTTTACTGGGCTATCAAAGTGTCTTTTTACCTCACTTTATACATTTTATCGAGCTATAGTACTGCTACTGCAATTTTGCAGCACAGCTTATGGCGCTTAAAATCCTGATAACTATCGGGACAATTGAGGAAATAAAATTCGACTTTCCTGCCTTCAGCAGAAAACGGTAGACAGCTTTAGAACCTCGCAACAAAATTATTAATATGAAGATTTTTCAATGTTTATTAATTGTATTATTCTTTTCAACAGCTCTTCAGGGGCAAAGCAAGGAACAAATAACTGCTGCTAAAGCACCTATAATTTTAATGTTTGATGCAATGAGAGCTGGAGATAGTAGTATGCTTAGAGCTGCCTTTCATAAAGACATCATATTACAAACAATAATAGAAAAAGAAGGCGAAGAGCCAATCGTAAGAACTTCGGAAGGGCCAGAGAATTTTTTACAGGCAGTTGGTACACCTCATGATGAGGTTTATGACGAACGAATTCATGCTTACGAAGTCAATATCAATGGCCCTTTGGCTACTATCTGGACACCTTATACATTCTATTTAGGAGAAAAATTAAGCCATTGTGGTGTAAATGCATTTCAACTGGTAGAAACAGCAGATGGGTGGAAGATTACTCACATTATTGATACCCGCTCAAAAGAAGGATGTACAGAAGAAAAAAGAGAACCTGCCGTTATTATCAACGAATTGCTGGACAACTGGCATAAAGCGGCTGCAAATGCAGATGCAGATGCATTTTTTGGAAGCATGACAGAAGATGGTATTTATTTAGGAACGGATGCTACAGAGCGCTGGCTAAGAGATGAATTACGCTCCTGGGCTGCTGCTGCTTTTGAAAGAGAAACAGCATGGGATTTTAAACCTTCCAAGCGAGAACTTTATTTCTCAGCAGATGGAAACACCGTTTGGTTTGAAGAATTATTGGATACCTGGATGGGAACTTGTAGAGGCTCTGGTGTATTGACACTTACTAATGATGGCTGGAAAATTAGGCATTATGACCTGGCTATCATGGTACCTAATGAAAAAGTAGAAGCATTTAAAGAGATCATGAAACAACCATGATTTATTTTAATCCATTCGCAGTAAAAAAAAACTTTCATTTTCGGGCAGGTAAATTTGGATTAGCATACGAAATATTCCTAAATTGCTCTATAGCGTGTTTGAAGTTGAAGTTGCTTTGAAAAGGCCTCATTTATATGAATGAGAGATAAGGTAACTTCAATATCATAAGCGATAGAATTTAAGTGTGAGCATGGAGAAATACGTTAAATATCTATTATCTGATATTGCAGCTGCTACCCAGAATGTACCTGTATACATGATGGAAGAGCCAGATGAAGAGATGCCTTTCATTACAGTAGAGGAAGAGGAGAAAACAGCCCGGTGGGAATCACTTGGTAGCTGGATTAAGGTTAAACAGGAATGGTTTCCTCCTGTCAATCGCTTGTCAGAAGGTCAGATTTCGCGCGTAGTAGGAGCTATGCATCGATGTTTGTATGCCTTTGGTTATATTCCTCATTTTCCTACAGGGCTTCCTATCGATAAGCAGTATGAAGTATTAGTAGATTATCTGAATAAGCAGGTCCCTATTCTAATTTATAATTCCTATCAACTGGATTTTTGTGGTTATGAACCAAAATCTTGCCCTTTTGGTAAACAATATTGCCAATGCAAAGTCTATGAACGTTGGTTGACCCGATTTGAAGAAGATGATGATGACCTCTTTGAAGGATTGGTAGAAGAACCGCCACTTTCCTCCTTTTATCTGGATGAAGATGATGAAGGCCATCAGGAAGACTCACTTGGAAGCTGGGAAGACGATCTAAATTATATCTACGATGATGATTTTTGGGATGATGAGGAAGATGATGATGATTTTTTATCAGACCTTACTGATATGGATTTTGGGCCTGATGATGGGCGCCTGAATTAGTCGCTTCCAAATTGAAGTAGAGGTCAAACTAAGCCCTCTTAAGATGTCAATTGTATCAATAGTACGATAGCGTCTTAAGAGGGTTTTGTATTTGGAATACAAGCTGAGTTTTTAGTAGTTGCGATATAATCGAAATTTTTTTTGGTAATTTTGGTAGTTCTAAGTTTAAAATTACGGATATTGCTCTTCTAATGATTAGTGTCAAGTATACACGAATTGAATATCTTATGAAGCAATTGCCTTTAGCCTTATTAGTAATCACCTTTCTATTATTAAACGCTTGTAGCCCATCCGAAAGAAAAGAACTCCCTGAAAGGGGCTATTCACCCTGGGTATCTCGCTCTGTATTAGATGGGCAGGCTCGAATGTTAACCCTTGCTTTAGCAGATGGATTTTGGGTTTCGTATAGCGCAGAATCTGGTACACTTTATAAAGTTTGGAAAGGAAGCGTCAATTTTGATGGAGCTGTTTATACAACAGTCCATGGACCACAGCCAAGCTCTTTGGGGGATGCATATGTACTCAATACCGTAGAGTTTCCCTGGAAGCTTATCCATGATGGGCAAGAGGAAGTATTAACAGCAGATTATAAGGGGCATCGTTTTGATAAGGGGCAGGTATGGGTGAATTATGATTTGCATTCACAGAATGGGAAAATCATTCATGTACATGAGCGCCCAGAATACATCTCAGCCGCAGAAGGACGACAAGATGGTTTTGAGCGTATCTTCGAAGTAGAAAATTTGCCAACAGGCTCCACATTACAATTCTCTTTTAATTATCAATCATTGCCAGCTTTAAGAAGTATAGAGACTGATGGCAGTTTAAATATTATAGATGATGAAATCTTGGCTGTAAAGGGATTACAAGCCCATCATGCAAGAGCTCAACTTCAGATTAATAATGACGGGCGTACTCGTCTTACTTCCTTTTTCACCAAGTATCCTTTAGTAGAAAATGAAAACCAGTTGGCGGAAGCCAAAGTGGAATCTGAACCATTAGGAGCACGTTTAATTGCTCGCTCAGATTGCAAAAGTTGTCATAATCCTATCTTGAAAACCATTGGTCCTGCATACGTTGAAATTGCGAAATTCTACCGCAATACCCCAGATAATGTGCAGATGCTTATCAACAAAGTCAAACATGGAGGAGCAGGTACCTGGGGAGATGCTGCAATGACGCCACATGAAGATCTGGATGATGCTACCTTAAAATCTATGGTAGATTACATCATGGAGATGGATGCCGAAGAAGAAGCCTTACTTGCAAAAGAAGAGGGCATTGATATGAGTGAATTGCAATTGGTAGAAGCGCAAACTGGATTGGATGGTGACCAATTATTACCTGGCCTCTTTTTACGTATCTATCAATATGAACAAACGCTTCAGTCGCTAACTACGATCAATTTCGACCGAAAAGCAGATTATGAGAGTCATATGGGAGATGTATACATCACCAGTAGCGAATTTAAAGGGCTTGAAGACAATTTTGCCTTATTATATGAAGGTTTTATAAAGATACCTAAAGATAATAATTACGTATTTCGCCTCACCAGTGATGATGGATCTCGTTTGTATCTTGGAGATCGCCTGATTGTGGATCATGATGGATTACATGGTTCTACCAGAAAAGATGGGGAGATTGCTTTGAAGGAAGGCATACATCCTATACGTGTGGAGTATTTTCAGGGAGCAGGCGGAAAATTTGTCTCTTTAGAGTGGAAGTCCTTCGATGATGATAGTTTTGATGTAATTCCTAAAGCTAGTTTCTTCCATTCCAGAGATATGGCGCCTAGTGTGGGTTCATCACCACCACCTATGGCTTCTACTACTCGTATCCCTGGTGATGGGTATCCGGTAGAGGATGTACACCCCAGTTATACTTTGAGCCAGGCACGGCCTGATGACTTCCTGCCCAAAGTAGGAGGAATGGATTTTCTTTCTGATGGACGAATTGTTGTTAGTACCTGGGATGCAGAAGGTGCAGTGTATATACTGGATAATGTGCAAAGTGGAGATCCTTCTAAAATTAGCTACAAACAGATAGCAAAAGGACTAGCTGAACCATTGGGCCTAAAAGTAGTAGATGATACTATTTATGTATTGCAAAAACAAGAACTTACCAAGCTAATAGATCATGATGGTGATGAGGTCGCAGATGAATACTATACCCTTTCTAATGATTGGCTGGTATCTGCTAATTTTCACGAATTTACCTTCGGACTAGCTTATAAGGAAGGCTATTTTTATGCTGCTTTGGCTATTGCCATTTTACCAGGTGGAGCCAGTGCTAATCCTCAAATTCCTGATCGAGGCAAAGCAATTCGAATTAACCAGAAAACAGGAGCAGTAGATTTTGTAGCCAGTGGGCTTAGAACTCCCAATGGAGTAGGTATAGGAGTTGATGGAGAAATATTTATAGCCGATAATCAAGGAGATTGGTTGCCATCCTGTAAGATATTGCATGTAACGGAAGACGCCTTTTTTGGTTCCAGAGCGGTAGATTCTGCAAGAGTCGCTCAGTTGCCTGTTAAGCAACCAGTCGTTTGGTTGCCACAGGATGAAATCGGTAATTCAGCAAGTACTCCAGCTTATATCAATGATGGGCCTTACAAAGAGCTGATGATACATGGTGAAGTTACACATGGCGGTGTGAAACGGGTATTTGTAGAAAAAGTAAATGGCGAATACCAGGGAGCGGTATTCCGTTTTATTCAGGGACTGGAAGCAGGAGTCAACCGATTGGTTTGGGGCCCGGATACCGCACTATATGTAGGAGGAATCGGCTCTACGGGCAACTGGGGACACAACGGCAAAAAATGGTATGGTCTACAGCGATTGAAGTATAACGGACAAACTGCTTTTGAAATGCTGGCAGTACGTGCTATGAGCAATGGTATAGAAATAGAATTTACAGAGCCTTTGCTTGAAGGACTGGGATGGGATGTCGGTGCCTATGATATTCAGCAATGGTATTACCTGCCCACTAGTGACTATGGAGGGCCAAAGCTGGGATTGGAAAACCTAAATGTCCGTTCAGCATCCGTTTCAGAAGATAGACGAAAGGTTTTCCTTGAATTGGAAGGGATGAAAGAACAGCATGTGATCTATGTTCATTTGCCTTATGACTGGGAAAGCGCCAATGGCAGAGAGTTATGGTCGACCGAAGCATGGTACACCCTGAACCAGTTGCCTGAAAATAAAGAAGGAGTAGTAAGTGCCCCTAAATCTTTTGCACCTAATACGCTTAGCGAATCTGAAAGAAAAGCCGGATGGAAATTGTTGTTTGATGGTAAAACAACTGCTGGTTGGCGCAATTTCCGAAAGGAAGGGATTGGTACTAGCTGGAAGGTAGTAGACGGTGCATTGATGCTAGACGCCAAAGCTCGTAATGATGGTGGTTGGCAGGCAGAAGATGGTGGCGATATTATTACTGATGGAACCTTTGAAGATTTCGATTTCCGAATGGAATGGAAGGTAGGGGCTTGTGGAAATAGTGGCATTATGTTTAATGTAGTAGAGGATGAAGCGTACGATTATGTTTGGCAAACGGGGCCAGAAATGCAAATACTGGATAATACCTGCCATCCGGATGCTCAATACAAAACACATCGGGCAGCTTGCTTATACGATATGATAGCTGTGAAATATGAAACGGTAAAACCTGCTGGTGAATGGAATAGGGTTCGCATTCGAAAGAAAGGAGGAGAGACGACTTTCTGGTTGAACGGTAGGAGAGTAGTTGATTTTGAAATGTATACCGATGAATGGGCGTCTATGATTGCTAATAGCAAGTTTAGAGATATGCCCGGCTTCGGAAAAGCAAAATCAGGACATATTTCATTACAGGATCACGGTGATCCTATTTGGTTTAGGAATATTAAGATTAAAGAATTGTAATAAAATTATTAATCGCTTCACGTATGGAAAATATTGACAAGAAACGCCTATTTCTAGCGAGTTGCATCGCTTTGATTGTAACTTCAATGACTTTTGCAATTCGTGCCCGCTTAGAAACAGTATTTGGTCCAGAAGGTGTAGGCTTAACACTAGAACAAATTGGCTATGCATTTACACCTGCCTTTTGGGGATTTACCCTGGCTATGGTGATTGGTGGCCCCCTGGTTGATACCCTGGGAATGAAAAGAATCACCTGGATGGCTTTTATATTACATCTGATTGGCATCATAGCGACCATTTTTGCCAGAGATATGACCTCATTGTTTATCGCTACCTTATTTATTGGAATTGGAAATGGTTTTGTAGAAGCAGCTTTAAACCCATTGATTGCTTCTCTTTTTCCGAATGAAAAAACTAAAATGCTTAACCGATTCCATGTTTGGTTCCCTGGAGGTATTGTGATTGGCTCTGTCGTAGGATACTTGATTATGGATGTAATGGGACTAAGTTGGCAACTAATGGTGGGCACTTTGATTATTCCATTGGTAATTTATGGTATACTTTTCCTAGGTCAGAAGTTCCCTGTTACAGAGCGTGTAGAAATGGGAGTCAGTACTGGAGATATGTGGAAAAGTGTTGTAACTCCTTTGTTTTTATTCATGGGATTCTGTATGCTATTGACCGCTGCTACAGAACTGGGGACTAATCAACGGATAGAATCACTGCTAAAGTCCTCAGGAGTTAATGCTTTACTGGTCCTGGCATTCATTAATGGCATTATGGCGATAGGACGTGCTTTTGCAGGGCCTGTTGCTCATAGATTAAGTACTTCTGGTATGCTGCTGTTTTCTGCTATATTTTCTTTTCTGGGGCTCCTACTTTTAAGCTCAGTAAGTGGAGTAGCTTTTACTTTTGTAGCAGCAGCCGTTTTTGCTATCGGCATCACTTTCTTCTGGCCAACGATGATCTCCTTTGTAGCTGAAAATATTCCCCAGAGTGGAGCTTTGGGGCTGTCTATAATGGGAGGTTTGGGAATGCTATCTGTATCTGTAGTATTGCCTGTTATGGGGCGAATATTGGATGATGCTACCGGACAGGAAGCGATACGATTGATGGCAATCCTGCCAGCTATCCTAATTGCATTATTTGCAGGGCTATTCTATTATATGAAAAAACGGAAAGCAGCCTCTGTTTAATATAGTGTGTACCTCAGTTGTACAAATATTCTTATTCGTGGCATTAGTGTAATTGGTGGACCCTTACAATCCCTGCGGGATTAAAATGATTTGGTCCACTAATTACACCAATCACACGAATTTTTTCCTATGAAGCTTTAGTCTTGATCGTCGATGTTTCCTGATATCGATGCCCTTCTCATCTTGTATTCTAGATGCTCCCTTTAATGATGATTAAGAATGATTATCAATGAATTACGGGATGTCAATCTCTTCGAAATAATCACTACTGGCCGTAAATTCCAGATTAGCAGTTATCCTCAGCATTAAACATCGGTGTATATTTGTTGGCTCAAATACACATTATGATGCAATCTGAATTGACCACATTGGATAAGGCTTTGAAAGGAGACTTGCACTACGATAATCTTCATCGTCATATCTATGCCACAGATGCTTCTGTCTATCGGGAATTGCCCATTGGAGTGGCTTTACCAAAAGACGCTGAGGATCTAAAAGTCCTGATCCATTTTGCAATTAAGAATAAGATATCCCTCATTCCCCGATCAGCAGGAACCTCATTGGCCGGACAGTGTGTAGGAGATGGCCTGGTAGTAGATGTATCCAGGTATATGAATAAAATCCTGGAGGTCAACCCGGAAGAAGGGTGGGTGCTGGTAGAACCTGGTGTGATTCGTGATGAATTAAATGTTTTCTTGAAACCTTACGGATTGTTTTTCGGGCCCAATACCTCCACCGCTAATCGAGCTACTATAGGAGGCATGGTTGGGAATAATTCTTGTGGTAGCACTTCTATTGTGTATGGTTCTACCCGTGATCATGTCATCGAACTGCATACCTTATTAAGCGATGGCAGCGAAGCAGTTTTTGCAAACTTATCATCAGAAGCATTTGATGAAAAATGTCAACAGGATAATCTGGAAGGGAAGTTATATACTCAGATTAAGACACTACTGTCAGATTCGAGGGCACAACAACGTATCAAAGAAGCTTTTCCAAAAGCGAATATAAAACGCAGAAACACGGGCTATGCTGTAGATATGTTATTGCAACAACAGCCATTTGATAAAGAAGGGAGCTTGTTTAATTTTTGTAGCCTTTTGACGGGTTCTGAAGGTACATTGGCTTTTACCTCCGCTATAAAAATTCATGTAGATCCTTTGCCCGCTCCCAAAGAAGTAGTGGTTTGCGCACATTTTGATTCTATTGATGAATCTCTTCGTGCGGTATTAGTGGCAATGCCGTTGAAGCCTACAGCTTGCGAATTGATGGATAAGATCATTATGGATCTGACCAGGGAAAATATAGAGCAGCGCAAGAACCGTTTTTTTGTTGAAGGAGATCCGGCTGGTATCTTAATGGTCGAATTTCGCGCTCATACATTAGAGGAGGCAAGACAGCAGGCAATGCATTTAGTGACTCGTTTAAAGGAAGAAGGCATGGGGTATGCTTATCCCATAGTAGAAGGCGCTCAAGTGAAGGGTATCTGGGAATTGCGGAAAGCAGGATTGGGCTTATTGGCAAATATGCCAGGTGATTCTAAGCCTGTTGCCTGTATAGAAGATACAGCAGTGGCTATAGAAGATTTGCCTTCCTATATAAAAGAGTTTGATGCCCTGATGAGCCATTTTGGACAGCGCTCTGTGTACTATGCACATGCTGGTGATGGAGAATTACATCTCCGTCCTATCCTTAATCTTAAAGAAGCTGAAGGACAGCAGCTTTTCCATGATATAACGGAGGGGGTAGCTAGATTGGTAAAAAGATACAATGGTTCATTAAGTGGCGAACATGGAGACGGTAGAGTACGTGCTGCTTTTATTCCTTTAATGATAGGCGAGGAAAACTATCAAATGCTGCGGCAGATTAAGCAGTGTTGGGACCCTATGAATATCTTAAATCCGGGCAAAATTGTAGATACTCCTCCTATGAATAGCTCTCTGCGCTATGTGCCCGATCAGGAAACGCCAGATTTTGATACAGCATATGACTTTTCAGGAACAGAAGGCATTTTACGTGCAGCAGAAAAGTGTAATGGTTCTGGAGATTGCCGTAAATTAAATTTTTCAGGTGGAACAATGTGCCCTAGCTATCGTGCTACTCGTGATGAAAAAAATACAACTCGTGCACGTGCTAATGCATTAAGGGAGTTCCTTACTATGAATGTAAAGGAAAACCCTTTCAACCATCCAGAAATTTATGAGGCAATGGACTTATGTCTTGCCTGTAAAGGATGTACCTCAGAGTGCCCTTCTAATGTAGATATGACTACGCTCAAATCAGAGTTTTTATATCAATATTATAAATCAAATGGCATACCATTAAGGAGTAAGGCTTTCGCCAATATAGGGCGTATCAATCAATTAGCTGCTCTGGTGCCGGGTATTAGCAACTTCTTTTTAAAAAATCCGTTTTGGAGCAGTATTCCCAAGCGCATCTTAGGAGTAGCACCTGAAAGAGAGCTGCCTGCATTACACAAAATAAGCCTACGGCGTTGGTACAATAAAAATTATAAAGGACTACCTGTTCAGGAAAAACTCAAAGGGAAAGTGTACTTGTTTTGTGATGAGTTTACTAATTATAATGATGCAGCAATTGGGATACAGGCTATTCAATTACTACACAAACTAGGTTATGAGGTAATTATAACCAAACATGGAGAAAGCGGCCGCGCTCATATGTCAAAAGGCTTACTGGATACCGCCAAAAAATTAGCCCAGGAAAATGTAGCACTCTTCAGTAAAATAGTCACTAGTGAGCAGCCATTATTGGGGATAGAGCCCTCTGCTATCCTTAGTTTTAAAGATGAATACCCCAAGCTGGTGAAGCCTGAAAATCGCGCTGTTGCACTTAGCCTGGCACAAAATACAATGATGGTGGAAAGCTTCCTTCGCAGAGAAATAGAAGCAGGCAGGCTGGATACATCGGTATTTCATGATCGATCTAAAAAAATCTTATTGCATGGGCATTGCCATCAAAAAGCATTAGCAGGAGTAGAAGATACGGCCTTTGTATTAGGCCTGCCATCAAATTATGAAGTAGAAAACATACCTTCTGGATGTTGTGGCATGGCGGGCTCTTTTGGTTATGAAACAGAGCATTATGAGCTGAGTATGAAAGTAGGTAGCCAGGTATTATTTCCGGCAGTAGAAAAGAGCAACGGGGATACTATAATTGCAGCTCCAGGGACAAGCTGTCGGCATCAGATATATGATGGAACGGGGCGTCAGGCAAAACATCCTGTTACAATATTATGGGAAGCCTTGGTTTAATGGGGGAAGGAAGCGTAAGGTCAAAACCTAGGTGTGCTTAAGTATATTTGTATTTGATCTGGGATTGAATATTTATAAAATTTAACATTGTAACCATTGTTTCTTGTGTGTTTTTTATGCAACTTTATAGCATAAATTAATAGCGTTCAAAAAGATTGCTCTCTTCTTTTCCTCTTCATAGTAAGACAGCATCTTTCTGTCAAAAAATGTAATCATAATGACCTGATTTTTAAATTCCAAAACTACATAATGATGAAATGGAATCGGTTAACTAATGCGTTTGTGTGGCGCGCTCTTAACACACGTACATGGTTTAGACACGTTCAGCCAGCTATTGGCTTGATACTTTTATGTCTTCCCATGCTCTCTTTTGGACGAGGAGTAGACTCTACAACCTTGTATACACCACGTTCAGAATGTATCAATTACAATACTTTTTTACAAGGGGATTCTCTGGAGGCCCTTATGTATTATTCGGAAAAAATTTACCCAACAGGATTGATTAAATTTCACCCGACTCGCACGCATGAATTAGATGGATTTGACGATTTAAAGCCTTATCTGGATATATGCAGTAATTGTACCTTCCAGTTAACATCTACGAAGACTGGCCACTTTGATCAAGAAAGAACCTATACTCGTTATCAGCAATACTATCTGGGAGTAGAAGTAGAAAATGGAGGTGTGATAATGGTAGAGGATGATGATAATCCTTGTGGTATAACTTATCTATCTGCTTTCATTGTATCGGATATCAATGTAAACATTACTCCTCAGATAAATCTAGCTACATTGGCAAGTATTGTACAAGGTCTTATTACAGGGCCTGTTATAATAAATCCTGCCAAATTGCGGCATCAGCTAGTAATTTCTCATAATCTTAATAATCAGTGTGGCTATAGTCTGACATGGAAAGTAGAATATGATGATCATGGTCGCCATAAGGCATGGATTGATGCGATATCTGGAAGTGTACTGAAAACGATAAAAGTAGATAGTGAACTAAATGCGCCTACCGAGGTGTATGGCGATCCGCTTACTAATATAGTGTTTTTAAGTGATTTTACAGATAATACAGGGCTTACCTCCCTTATGACATCCGATGGTTCTTTGATAACTTATGATTTTGGTGGGCTAGATGATTTGCCAGATACACAGACGGAATTTCATGCTAACAGCATAATTCCAGAGGCATCTAATATAACAAGTTGGACTACTGAGGCTGATGCTAGTGTTTTTCAAGCACATTTTTCTGGTCAAACTGTTTTACAGGCATTCTCTACTCACACCCCTTTTGACTTTGGTAAGGTCCATATAGGAGCCAATATTCAAGAGGCAAATGCACGTGCATATATGAGTTTTTCGGATATGGATGAAGCATTTATTTCATTTGGAACAGGACAGGCAGGCTTATCGTATGCAGTGCATGATGCAGTTGGTCATGAGTTGGGGCATATTATTTTAAAGAGTGTATTTTCTTTTGAGTATGATGATATTGATAATAAAACCTTACATGAAGGGGTTGCGGACATGATAGGAACCTTTATAGAGTCAAAAATACAAGGAGGAATAGATTGGAGCATAGCAGATGATGCTATGGTTGTTGTCAGAGATTTGTCAAATCCGCAATATAACTGTTTTAGTAGTGTTAAGAATCTTACAAATCAACATAATAGATCAACGCCAATGGGGTAATGGTTCTACTTGATATGTGAAGGAGTTCAAGGTTTATCTGGTATTGGTATAGACGAATCCTTGCAATTAGTAATAAATGCTCTATCTATGATGCCTGAGGTTAGTGGTTATGTAGAACTACGGGACCACACTGTGGCTCTAGCAGAAGAAATACATGGCCCCTGTTCAGAAGAAGCAAGGGGCGTAAAAAGGGCTTGGCATGAAATATGCCTCGGAGATTTTTATTGTGAAGGAGATATCATAGGGGCTACAGAAGTATGTGAAGAAAGTACTGCGCCCATTATTTTCTCCATTTTTGATCCTGTCCCAAATGTTACCTATCGTTGGAATTTCCCTATAGAATGGACGGTTGCTGGAGCAGCTTCTGGTTCTAATGAGTACTATGGTACGAGTTTAATTGTTACCAATATTCCAGATTATAGCTACTATTCCCAGTTCTTTGACATTTACCTTTATTCACCACAGGTGGGAATAGAATCGAGCCGTACTTTCCATATGGAGTTGATGGATTGCCTGAATGATGACCCTGATTGTGAAGATTATTATGCGGAGACAGCATTGGCAAAAGAAAACAATAATAGCGAGGTCAAAGCAAAGCATAACCAAAACTTTACCTTGGAAACTAAAGAGGATATTGCTATGGTTAAAGTATATGAGTTTACAGGGCGCTTAATATTTGAAGGCACACCTTCCGATTTTGAAAATCAAAAAGCTATTTTTGAAAATCGTATATTGATACATGCTTATTATGATGAAAATGGGCAGTTCCTGTTTTCTGAGAAGCATTTTATTAAGTAATAATTTCATTTAAATAGCTGCTATACTTTTCATGAAAAAGTATAGCAGCTTACCATATAATACATCAACTATGAGATTTATATTTTTGATATACGCAATACTTATTTTATCACCATGCTTGAGTATAGGACAAACTTATCTGGGATGTTCTATAGGCGCTTATTATTCTCCTTTTCATGTTGAAGTAGATGATTCTTATGTGGAAGTTGTTTCGAACAATACCAGTGTGTTTTATGGGTTGCGAGGTCAAACATATCTTTCGAGCAACTTATTTTTAGCGGTTGCGGGAGAGTTTTCTAGACAAAGATTAGAAAGGGGACTGAGTGGTATAGTTTATAGTACATTAAAGGGGAATTATACCCGAAGTAGTTTTTTTGTAACAGCCAATCATAAAATAGTAGAAGATTTATATATAGGAATAGGCTTAAATTATATGCTGTTGAATAGAAATGATTCTAGTAGATTGAGATTGGATGAAAAGCAAATTCTAAATGGCGTTTCGGCTTTATCTTATCAACTGCCTCATTTTGTATTCGAATTTAAATATATGCCAGCTATCAAGGTTTTTCAGGATGATGAAGATTATTATAGAATAGATACACCATTGTCGACCTTATCTTTATCTGTGAGTTATCTATTTCGGATATTGAGACAATAAAGCGGAATGGAAAGACGATGGATTGTCCAGCCTTTTAACTATAAAATCATATGTTAAAAACGCTTGAAATTCTTTATCTTTCGAAAAAGAAAACAGCTTCAAACAATGGACGAAAACCAATTTAGAAAACTAGAAGATTTAATTGCTAACGGCTATCACTTTCCAATTCGAGAATATATCAGAGAAGGCTGGGAACTTTATAAAAGCAAGGCTGGCTACTTCATCGGATTCTTTTTTATTACCTTATTTATATCCATGTCTGCTTCGATTATTCCTGTTGTAGGCTGGTTGGCCAATTCATTGGTGTTATCTCCTGCGCTGGGAGTTGGCTTTTTCCTTGTAGCACATAAAATTAAGAACGATCAAAAGTATGAATTTGGTAACTTTTTTGATGGCTTCAAGCTGGTAGTACCTTTAATGTTGCAGGCACTTATTTTGATGGTGATTATGTTAGTAGCGCTTTCTCCTAGTATTTATGTATTGTACGAATCTGGTATTGTAGAATGGTACATGGAGGTATTGGCTAATCCATTGGACCCACCAACTTCTTTTCCTGAACCAGATACTCGTATGTTTCTTACTGTTTCATTAAACATGTTTCCACTGGTTTATCTCGGAATTGCTTATATGTGGGCCAATCAGTTTATCGTATTCTTTAACACGGGTGCCTGGGAAGGGCTGGAAATGAGCCGGCGGTTGATCACCAAAAAGTGGTTCAGTGTATTTGGTTTGGTATTAGCTTTAGCAGGGATTTTATTAATAGCTTATATACCGGCGATTTTACTTACAGCTCTATCGCCTGTTGTAGGTGTGATTATCCTGGTAGTACTGATGCTGGCAATTATATTTGTGGTTCCAGCTTTTTATACCATTATGTACACTGCTTTTGCAGATGTAACTGGCCTAAACGAAGAAGAAGAAAATGAAGATATACTAGCACATCTGATAGAATGATATGAAATTGAAAATAGGGAATCGGAATGTAGAATTTGCCCTCTCCCGCTTTTCGATTCTCTATTTCATCTGTCTTCCATCCAGTGGTGCAAATTATCATTTCGGATAGCGGCAGCCATTAAGCTTGGAAATTGATCTGGAGTACAGGCAAAAGAAGGAATATCTAATGTAGCAAAATGACCTGCCAGTGTCCTGGAATAAGAAGGGCTACCCTGATCGCTTAATGCTAAGAGTGTAATTAATTGAGCACCAGATTCTTTAATACGAGCAACACGGCGAAGTAAATCGGCTTCTCTACCACCTTCATAAAGATCACTGATAAGTACGATAATCGTATCCTTAGGGCGTTGAATCATTGGTTGGATATAGGCTATAGCTTTTGCAATATCCGTACCTCCTCCCAATTGGGTAGCAAACAGCAAATCTACTGGATCATTTAGGTGATGACTAAGATCTACTACACTGGTATCAAAAGCAATGAGCCTTAGCCTGATCGCTCGCATGGATGCCATTATACAACTTAGGATTCCAGCGTATACTACAGAAGTAGCCATTGATCCGCTTTGGTCTATTAGAATGAAAATATCTTTGAGCTGACTGCGCTTTCTGCCATAACCTATTAGTTGAGCAGGGATGATGCTCTTGTATTCTGGCTGGTAGTGTTTGAGATTCTTTTGTATTGTCTTATGCCAGTTGATTTCATTTAACTGCCGCGGGCGATTATTTTTAGTCGCTCTATTCAGGCTCCCCCTGATCGCCTGTTGCATAGGGTAACTTAGCTTTTTTTCCAGTTGCTCCACAATCTTTTTTACTACTATACGTGCTGTTTCTCGGGTTTGCTCAGGCATCACCTTAGAAAGTGCTAATATAGTTCCCACCAACTCAACATCGGGCTCTATCGATTCTAGTAGTTCCGGCTCCAGCAACATCTGCTCCAATTGTAGTCGATTTAGTGCATCACGTTGCATCATTTGCACTATCGGAGTAGGAAAATAGCGGCGTATATCTCCCAACCATCGATTAATATTTGGCGACGAACTTCCCAGTCCTCCCTTTCGATTACTATCGTAGAGTGCTTCCAATACTTTATCCATACGAGTAGCATCACCTTGTAAAGGTACTTCTCCTTCAGGATCTGCTACTTTCCCCAGTATCATCCGCCAGCGCTCAATTCGATCCATTTACCACCTACTTAATCTAAAATGATTAGAGCGTGTTTTGGGAATTTGTTCTTTGAGACGATTTTGTCATTAATTGGATTAGATGAGGCGGGAGGTTGCGATTTTAGCCAAAGCTAAATGAGCGTTCTTCCAACAAAATATAAGTCAATTAGTGACGAAAT
>JAKSDI010000166.1 GCA_022360175.1 Chitinophagales bacterium | reverse complement strand
TTCCGTTAAAATTGATTCATTAAAAGGCCAAGCCAGTGTACGGGAGGCATCTTTATCTATGGACCTCATCACATATTGCTTCCCATCTTTTGCTTGCAGCCGGAGTGAATTGGTTTGAAAACCACCTCCTCTCTTCACAGGCTTAACACCTCCTTTAAAAGTACTCAGGTCAAGTGCAGGGATTGTAAATTCTGTACCATAAGCTTGTCGATAGTGTTTCCCCCAGAAAAAATTCCACAATTTCCCTTTATCAAAATCATCATTGCTCAAAGGCTTATTTACTTGTTTAGGCATAGGAGGAAAAGATACCGGAGGAGTATCAACAACATCAGGTAAAGGGCCCTTGACTTTTTTGCGATAAACCACTCGCCCATTTCCTGCTTCATCTGCTGCCCAAAACTCAATCCAACAGGTCCCATCATCGTAGTAGTATAACTTTGAAAAACCCTGATTGCCGTAAACAAACTCCGCATTGTTTCCCAGGCGTGAAGGCGATTGCTTAGAACCAGCACCACTTACTACAAAAAACTGCTCATCATTTTCCATGTATTGTAAGCTGTGCTCATGACCAGAAGCAATTACAAAGTTCCCATTTTTACGTGCATTACTGATTACGATATCAGCCAACTCACTATAATTAGGGTGTATAGCATCTTGCTTATGGCCTATTGATCCACGTAGAAATTGTAAACCAGTACCCAGGATTGGTAAAGGGATATATAGGTTTTTATTTACATCTGTTAATGGGAATAAATGCTGTCGTAAAGTGAAGCTACCGCCATGTGGCCCATTCGTATAAGGAGGATGGTGCATCGCTATAATTATATTTTTATTGCGATTTCCTTTTATCGCTTCCAGTACATACTCCTGAAATACCTCCCGGCTCTTTATTTCACAGCCTGAATTGATTTTGTACTCGTCATCCCAGTCTTCCAAATACCACTGAGAATCAATTAGTATTAAGACCAAATTATCACTTAACTCTATTTCTTTAGGTTCTCCGCAGCCAGGCTTAGGAAAAAAGACATCCTCTCTATCCAAATACTTTTCAATATATTTCTTTTGCCGCTTAACTCCTTCCAGGCCATATTTATACCAGTCGTGATTACCTGCAACAAAATGGACATTGCCTTTGTAGCTCTTTACTACATCCAACTGGTCATTTAGGCGTTTTTCATCTAGCGTCCGATCCTCAGCTCCAACTGGCCCCAATCCATTAGGGTATATATTATCTCCCAGGAAAACCACCGTGCCTGCTCCTTTATCTTCCTTTAGTTTTTTTTCCAAAAGCATTAAAGCAGGGCCTCTTCCCCCTCCTGCATCTCCAATGAGATAAACCGTATGTGCTGGATTTTCTACAGGTAGCAGATTGTTTTCCCAACCAGCTCCCTCAGAAGAATACTTTAATTTATAATTTGCACAAGATTGTAAAGCAAGCAAAGTTAATACGAGACCAAAAAGTAATATGTTAATTCTCATAGAGTGTAAAGTTTGACCTAATATAGAATATTTCTACCGCCTCTATAAGAAATGCCTATAGAAGGTGAAATGTTCTATAGAATTCGATTATAGTAAATACAGGGATAAATATAGATGACAAGCATGTATTAATCAAGAGAAGTGTTTCTTATGGATGAGATTAAACAAAGAAGTAATAAATAAAGACAGCCCCTCGATATTCGAGAGGCTGCTTACTTTACACTCACTAGTTTATGAAACTTTAAGTCAACGTCACGTATAGTAACTAAAATGATAATATTTTATGATAATTGGGTCAAACCCAAGTAAATATTTCGTTTACTTTTTGAAGTCTATTTTATTATACTGCAATTCTCTTAAAAAAGTTCCAATTGGTACCGAAAAAATAATTTTTTTTTTGCTATTTGTTTGACAATTTACCCGAGCGCCGATTTTTAAAGAACATTTTAATCCAAAAAAGTGGTTTTGCCAGCTGTTCTCTAACCGAAAAATCATCATACATTGCTGATAATATCTCCAGTATTTTCTTGTTGCTTCCAATGATATAGGTAATAATATTTACAATCAATGGATACTGAAGCATTCGCTGTAATCGATAGCTCAATCTCATTTCACTCCCCAGTACTCTATCTACTCTCTTATCATAAGCACGAAGAAAAGATGCAGAAAAATCATTTTGTTCAATACAATCCCGCAACTGCTCTGCAGCAATAAATCCACTGTAAAAAGCATTGCCAATACCTTCTCCGGTGAGCGGGTCTACTAAATGCCCTGCATCTCCTATTAACATATAATGATCACCGGAAATAATTTGTTTTTTTGAACCCAATGGTAAGCCATACCCTTTTATATCACCTATCATTTTAGCTTCCGCAAAACGCTCTTTTAAAACAGGATGTTGTTGAATCAGTGTTTCTAATTCTTTCCGTAGATTAAACTTCCGTTTACTCAAGATATCACTCCTCATACCAAGGCCTACATTTGCCTGCCCATTTGGTAGTGGGAAAATCCAAAAATATCCAGGAGCAATAGATTTGATAAAATGTAATTCGATAAAATTATCTTCATCCAGGTATTTTACATCTCTAAAATAAGCCCTAACTGCTGCTGCATGATGCTGCATATCTTTTTCCAGGCCCGCTACTGTCCGACTAAAAGAAGAGTGGGCACCATTCGACATCAATAGCATCCGCGTTGCTATTTGGACACTTGCATCTTTATTGCTAACAATCCATCCTTCATCACTGCGTTTGAAATCTGTGATCTCACAATCAGTAATCAGGTGTATATTATCTCTTTTTTTTACTTCTTCTATCAAGAAATTATCGAAGTCAATCCGCTTGGTTACATAGCCTGGAGCATTAGCTGCTTCCTTTACAAAATTTGGCTTAAATGGGATACGTAATTCTCGATCATTCGGCGCAGCAAATTTAATCCCCCATACATCTGTTTGTATAGGTTGAGCATTAAATCGCTGAAGAATAGCCGGATCTAGTCGGTTGAGTAGCGTGGTTACCTTGCCGCTAATAGCATCTCCACAAGTTTTGTCTCTAGGAAAAGAAGATTTATCTATCAGAATAGAAGGGATTCCAAGATAACTTAATTTCAAAGCAGTAGCACTGCCTCCAGGCCCTGCTCCTACTATGCATGCATCTGTTTGTAGCATCTTATCTCCAACATTTTATTGTAATCCCAAAGTTAAGTAAGTGATCAATATTACTTCAATAAGTGATTTAAACTTTTCTGGATATAGAAAACAGTTGTGCCCATCAGCAACAAACTGGTGGGCACAATCTATTAATTCCCCCTTACGTAACAGTTTATCCTGTTAACGTGAACTTAGCATTAAAATTAAGTTATTGCAAAGATAGAAGTATTATGGTAGTACATAAACCACATTTTCATGTGGTACCTATTTCAGTTCTGAAGGAATAATATAAATCTCTTCTCGCTGCCTATTGCGAATCAGTTCAATTCTAACTTTTTCACCAATCGTATCAGCATCTAACAAACGATGTAAATCATCTATAGACTGTATGGCCTGCCCTTCAAAGCCAATAATCACATCTCCTGCCTGCATACCTGAAAAATGAGCAGGCCCCTGTGGTTCAATATTTTGCACTAAGATACCTGAAGACGTATCTAACTTTAATCCATTTGCAAATTTTGGTTGAAAACGAATCCCCTGCCCAGCAATTCCTATATATCCCCTACGCACTTTCCCATCAACAATCAACTTACCTACCACATATGCTGCCAGATTAGAGGCTACTGCAAAACAAAGCCCCTGAGCAGGGAGAATAACAGCGGTATTTACACCGATCACATGCCCTCTTGAATTAACCAGAGGGCCTCCTGAATTGCCAGGATTTAATGCAGCATCTGTTTGAATGACATTATCTATCAGACGGCCTGTTTCTGTACGCAACGTACGCCCCAATGCACTGACAACTCCGGCAGTTAATGAATATTGAAAACCATATGGGTTTCCTATAGCAATTGCGATCTGACCCGCCTGAAGCTTATCTGAATCTGCAAATTTCAGGAAAGGCAATCCCTTTTCGTCCACTCTTACTACAGCCAAATCTGTAGCAGGGTCATCACCTATCAACTCTCCTTTAAAATAACGGCCATCTTGTAAACTTACCTGTATGTTGCGCGCCCCTTTTATAACATGGCTATTTGTAACCAACAAGCCATTTTCTGAAATAAAGAAGCCCGAGCCTGTTCCATAAGCTCCTTGTCGTTGCCTACGTCCCTGCTTAGGCTTATCAACTTTTATTTGTACTACTGCGTCACTAACTATACTACCGACCCCTGCTACTGTTCGGCTATAAGCATCTAATAAAGCATCATCATTTGCAGAGGAAGGTTGAGGAGGGAATTGACTACCATGGTCATGAGCTGAGATAAATTTAATCATAAGGCTTTTATTTTGTATCCGCCTCTGAAAATATCTCATGCAGAAACGAAAAGGTGATCAATCTTAGAGCATGTTTGGGATTTATTAATCGGGCTTATTCCGTCACTATTCAGCCTATGTTTTGTTGGAAGAACACTCATTTAGCTTGCTC
>JAKSDI010000178.1 GCA_022360175.1 Chitinophagales bacterium | reverse complement strand
TCCTTCGATGTTGAGTTCTACTTTTGTAGGAGTAGCCTCCGGCTTAGGCTTGGATTGCGACATATTAAAACTTTTTCTTTCGATTTGCTGTACCAGTAGGAGTAGCCTCCGGCTTAGGCTTGGATTGCGACCAAATGCCAGAATTGTCCACCATAGCGGCAGACGGTAGGAGTAGCCTCCGGCTTAGGCTTGGATTGCGACTGAAATCTCGGTTTTTCGTTAACATCTTAACTACTACGTAGGAGTAGCCTCCAGCTTAGGCTTGGATTGCGACCATGTAAAAGAAGTTATTCTTTATCATCTCCATTGGTAGGAGTAGCCTCCAGCTTAGGCTTGGATTGTGACGATGTTTGGGCGAATTGCAATTCGCCCATGACAGTAGGAGTAGCCTCTCGGAGTATAGCAGAGAGGCGATCAGGCGGTTCTAGTGATCTGCCCAGTTTAAACCTGGCCCTGCCTTCGGGTGGGATTTCACTATATTCGAATTGCTCCATTTATACCTCTGGAAGTATTCTGAAAAGACAACTATCTAGCCCCTACCCCACCTCCAACATCTCCTCTTCATTCCCATTAAACACAAGCTTTTCTCCTACTCGTTTACCGAGCAATCCTTTTGCCAGTGGTGCCTCGGGAGAAATACAGAAGTACAATTTTCCATCCAATGAAATTTTACCCATGCTTATACTGATGAAATAGCGGCGTAGAGAGGTTATTACCAGGCTGCCCAATTGCACAAATTCAGGTGTGTTATGGATATTGATGTGCTGTAGTTGATGGAGTTTGATATAGGTTTCATTTAGTACAGTAGATATTTTATCTGCTTCCATCTGCATCATAGCGCGGCCCGTTTCGTATTTATCTCCGGCACTACTTTTTGTTTCGTTGTTTTTGGCGTCCTGTATGCGTTCCATTGCTTTTTCCAGGGTGTCGATCTGGCTTTGTAGCCGATCCAGGCAGGTATTGTAGAGTTGCTGTTTAATATCCATGCATTGTCATCTTGAGTCTGGTAAGATAAAACATTTTTTTACACCTTCTTACAATGATTTGTTGCTACAAAACATTATTATTACCACTTTGCAGAAGAGAAGAAACGAGCAGCATGTTTTCGAGAATTAGATACCCTGATCATTTGAGTCATGAATTACTGGATACATACCTGGAGGCAGGTTGGCGTTGTATGGGGCAGGCAATTTATACCTCTCATTTCATGTATTTTCCTACTTACGGAGGAAAGGAGATTTATTCTACCATCCCTACCCGATTGCCATTGGAAGGATATGCTTTTCGTAAGAGTTTGCGAAAAATTTACCGCAAGGTGCAGCAGCAGTTTAAAGTCGTAAGCGGCAATCAGGCAAACTTTGACAAAGACAAAGAAATAGTGAATGGCCTCTATGCTGCTTTATACCCCAAGAAAGCTATTACGGACCCCAAAGAATACCTCGATAATGGAAATGGTAGTCAAACTTTTGATACTCGAGAGGTATGTGTCTATGACGGTGATCAACTAGTCGCATTCAGTTATTTTGCGACCGGTGCCACCAGTATTTACAGCAAACAAGGTATCTATGATCCCGCCTATCAAAAATACAGCCTGGGTTTTTTCACGATGCTGGAAGAAATAGCCTATGCCCAACAGGAAGGCAAGCAGTATTATTATCCGGGTTATGTAGTACCCGCCTACCCTGAATTTGATTACAAACACCGGATAGGCCCTTTAGAATATTACGAACTCAGCAGCGAACAATGGAGTGCTTTCAGCAAACTGGAAACGGACAATATTCCCATCAATTATATGCGGAATAAACTGCTTTCTCTTCAGGAGCATCTTGCACAGCGAGGCCTTATCAGTAATCTGAGCTATTATCGTCATTTTGATATCCGCTTTTATGACCGGCGCCCTTTTCCTTTTATGGAATACCCTATGTTACTTACAATACAAAGCTCTTCTCCTGCCGATGTATGCCCTATAGCAGTATTTGATCCCTGCAGCCTGCAATTTAATCTCTACAATTGTCGCTTCTTCGGTAGTAAAGATGAGCATGCCGACATATATCGCTACCTTATCACTTATCAACCTCAAAATTGTGACTTTTATACCGCCATCTTTGACACTTATGCGGAACAGCAAACTGAAAAAGAAATCATTGATAAGATAGTCCTGATTTGTCAATAGGTTTTGGAAATTGGGAGTCGATATTTGGAGTTCTATCCTTTTTAATCATCTCATCCATCAGGTGTAAGTGTCAAGTTCAAATTCAAGTGCAAGCTCAAATCGCAAGTGTATTTAAAGGTATTTTGCATTGCATCAAAGTCCCTACTTTTTATCATCAATGGTGTTGTTTAGAAAATTATTGCTAAGATAATAGACACACTTTTATGAACAGTCTCGTACTACCTCCATAAACCCTCCTAAACCATAAAACCGGAACAACACAATTCCATAGTACCACAAAATCCAAATACCATAAACCACCTATCACTTTAACCAAATCTTTCCTACACGCTTATAATATTAAACGCATTCCTTACCTTGCGCACATGTTTGCAGAAAAGCATTATCCAGAAAAAATAAAACCGGAAGAATTAGATAACTATCTGGCCAGAGGCTGGTATAGAATGGGGCAAACTATCTTTACCACTCACTTTTTGTGTTTTGGCCGTTCGTACTATTCTGCTATCTGGGTACGCTTGACATTAGAAGCTTATACATTTCGTAAAAGCCTCCGAAAAATCATTCGTAAAAACCAGAATGAATTCAGAACAGAGATAGGCCCTGGTACTATTAATCGAGAAAAGGAATTATTGTACAAAAAATACCGCCAGTCCTTTCCCGGCATGTTGGCTCCTACTCTACAAGATTCATTACTGGACGGTGAAGAGATTAATATCTACCAAACCTACGAGGTATCGGTTTATGATGGAAACCAGCTAATAGCATTGAGTTATTTTGACCTGGGAAAAGAAAGTGCCGCTAGCATTATTGGTATATATGACCCTGATTATAAACCTTATAGTTTGGGGATATACACTATGCTAATGGAGATTGATTATTGTATAAAGGCTGATTTTCAGTATTTCTACCCAGGCTATGTTGTACCGGGCTATCCTCGTTTTGATTATAAGCTACGCATTGGAGATGTTGATTATTACGACCTTGAAGATAGCCAGTGGAAACCTTTTGTCAAGCTTTCTGACAACTTGATTCCTCTTCGAAAGATTGAATACCACCTTGATGCCTTGTACAAATATTTTCAATGGCATAAGATTCCCTGTGAAAAACTATATTATCCTTTATTTGAAGCCAATCTTTTTGGTTTTTGGCATGCTCCATATTTTGACTATCCAGTATTCTTGATGTGTAGCCCTAAAGAGAATACCAATCACTTTTTAATCGTAGTATATAATCCATCCCTCAGCGCCTATCAGTTATTACATTGTAGCTTGTTTGATGATTTGCAGTTTTATTTTAATGAATCATACACTCGCAGCTATGATACCCGTTTTAACTTTGTAAAACTAATGGTTGTTGAAGAAGTCCTGGAGAACTGTACAGAACCTTCCAAAATGATCCATTTACTAGAACGACAGCTAAGTGCTGGAAACTGGAAACAATAAGTATATTATGAAGCATTTTTTCATTCTTTCTTTATTATTAGCATTTGTTGCTACTCCCCTGCTTTCACAAACTACTTCTCCTAATACTATTAAAGATCGCCTGGACCTTTACTTTCAGGCAACTAAAGAAAAGCGCTGGAACGACCTGGTAGAACTCATTTACCCTAAGCTATTTGAGAAAGTCACCAAGGAAGAGATGATTACGCTCTTTGAAGATATGGAAGGTAATGGTATCCAGTTAAATATGGAAGATTTTAATGCTAGCAGGATCAGTGAAGTAATGCAGTATGAAACAGAACAGTTTGCATTGGTAGATTATAATGCGAAGATGATTATACAGTTTACTTCGCAATCCGATAAAGCCCCTGAGATGGTAGAAGTGTTCAGAAAGAGTTTCCATGCTACCTATGGCGAAGATAATGTAATCTACCATGCTGAAAATAATAGCTTTGAACTCTCCGTCAAGAAAAGCATGTTTGCTATTGCTGATGCCGCAAAAAATAACTGGACCTTCATTGAAAGCGATGCCACACAAAACGCTATGCTGGGCGAATTAATCCCCGAAGCAGTGCTGCAGCACTTTTTTTAGGAGGGGATATTTTGGTGATTAGTGAATTGGGATTGGTGATATCCCAACTACGCTTATCAGCTATGTTGGGTGATTGGTGATTTGATTAGGGAGCCGTGATGACGCGAAAAAGGCTTAGGAAAGTTTAGAAAGGTTTATAATGTTTAGATGTACTAGTGCTTTACTGAAAAGACTGGTAGAGACTTCGGAGAAGTCGCATATTCTATTATTTGTGTGAGACTTCATCTGAACCTGTCTTCCACCAGGTAGAGTCGAAACGCTATCCTGCCATTTTCGGTATCATCTTTAATACTATACCACTTTCTAATAGTATATCGGCCATTTTTCTTTAGCCACTAAAGTGGAGGGACTGTATTATCCACTAATTACACAGATGACACGAATGCCAGGCCTAGTGAGAGAAATTCGCGCAATCCGTGTAATTTATTCAGCCAGCCTCGTGAAAAAAGTTGTGGATGAAAACAATAGTTTATGCAAGTCCCCTCTGTTCGTCGCAAAATGTTTCCGCGATGCCCTATGTTTGATACCAAGGGTTCGGTTGGAGTATTGATTTCGGAGAAATCATATCTTTTGCTCTTGTGTTTAAGTTTGAATCTTAGCTTGAGATGCAATATTTTTTTACCCTGTAAACAATTTATAGAGGAGAAATAATTGGAAAATTTAAATAATTTGTCTTTATTCCAAAACATAGTTCCCTTTAATAACGTAGTTATTAGGATAGATTCACACAGGATTTTGAGCGTCTTTATGAAAGCATAGATTTAATTGTTTATCTTTGCGCTCCTGTTTTTGAAAAAGCCGTATAAAGAATGAGGACCAAACTTTCACAATTCAATTTCGAATTACCAGACAAATTAATCGCAAAATACCCAAAAGACAATCGCCATGATGCAAGATTGATGGTTATCCACAAGGATACCGGTAAGATAGAACACAAAGTTTTTAAAGACGTTCTGGATTATTTCGACGAAGATGACGTAATGATCTTCAACAATACCAAAGTTTTTCCAGCACGCCTTTACGGCAAAAAAGAAAAAACGGGGGCTCAAATTGAAGTATTCCTACTTCGCGAATTGAACAACGAATCCAGATTATGGGATGTATTGGTTGATCCAGCTCGTAAAATTCGCGTAGGTAACAAGCTATACTTTAGCGACAAAGATGAAAATGAAATCTTGGTTGCAGAGGTAGTTGATAATACCACTTCCAGAGGGCGTACCATCCGTTTTTTATTTGATGGCGAAGAAGAAGATTTTCAAAAAGAACTTCACAAGCTAGGTAATACGCCTTTGCCTAAAGAAATTGGCCGCAATGCGGAAGCAATAGACCGAGAGCGTTTTCAGACAGTTTTTGCTAAAGAAATGGGAGCAGTTGCTGCTCCAACAGCAGGCCTGCACTTCAGCCGAGAATTAATGAAGCGACTAGAGATAAAGGGGATAGAGTTTGCTGAGTTAACACTTCATATTGGCCTGGGTACCTTTAGAAGTATCGATGTAGAAGATCTTTCAAAGCACAAAATGGATGCAGAGTATTTCCGCATTCTGGAATCTGCTGTCAACACGGTCAATAAAGCCAAGGAGTCAAAGAGTCGGATTTGTGCAGTAGGTACGACTTCCATGCGTTCTATAGAATCTGCTGTTTCTGCAGAGAGAATGTTGAAGACTGCTGAAGGATGGACAAACCTCTTCATTTATCCACCTTATGAGTTTAGTATTGCCGATGCCATGATTTCTAATTTCCACCTTCCAAAATCCAGCCTGATGATAATGGTTTGTGCATTTGGTGGATATGACCTGGTAATGGAAGCATACCAACAAGCTATAAAAGAAAAGTATAATTTCTTTACATATGGTGATGCGATGCTAATTATATAAGCACTGGCTTATTGTCATCCTTCGTTTTACATTCTTGATTAAACAAATAGGTTAATCCGAACTATGCCCCGTGTACTCTTCCTCCTTATCCTCTGTTGTTTTGTAGGAAACCGATCAGCTATTGCACAAGGATACCAGGAAGTGTTGGTTCCCTTTTATACCGAATCGATCAAGATTGCATACAGCACAAGTATGTTGGAGGTGGCTGTACCTGAAATCAAGGATGAACTGCTAGTTGGTTATTTTGAAGAATTGTCTAAAACCGACTATGGGACTTATATCAATTCTATTCGACAGATAGGTAAGGTATTTCAGCTAAACGATTGGTTGACTTATCAGTTAGTGCGTGAATCTTTACAAGTTATAGATGCTAAAGCTTCCAATGCCAAAGTGGAATTGTTGAGTTGGTTCATATTATCAAACCTTGGTTTTGATACCCGTTTGGCATATTTGGAAGAAAATATATTTCTCTTCGTTCACACGATAGATGAAGTCTTTGAATCACCTATGATAGAAGACCATGGTCGTCCTTTCATCAACCTCACGTCTATCAATAGAGGATCAGCACAACAACAGGCACTATACCTGCTAAATTATCACCCTAATCCAGAAGGCAGGCCTTTTTCTTTTGACCTCACTAAACTTCCTTCTTTTCGTCCGGCAGAAAAAGAAGTAAAAGTACAGTTTAATGCAGGAGGAGAACCGGTTACGATGACTCTAAAAGTGGATGAGAATATCAAAAAGCTGATGGCTTCTTACCCCATTATTAAAGAAGAAGCCTATATGAATATTCCTTTTTCCACCCCCTTAGCATCAAGCTTGCTGCCTGAGCTACAAAAGCGTATAGAGCAAAAAAGCGAATGGGAAGCAGTAAGTATTATTGCCAGTTTTACTCGTTCTGCTTTTCAGTATAAAGACGATAAGGATTTTTTTGGTTGCAGTAAGCCTATGGCTGCAGAGGAAGTATTTTTACACCCATATTCAGATTGTGAAGACCGTTCTGCTTTGTTTTACAGGCTTGTAAAAGAGCTACTAGAACTACCAATGGTGGTAATCGCTTATCCCGATCATCTCACTATAGGTGTAGCGCTTCCTGCTATCCAGCCAGGAGCTTTTTATCACAAAGGAAAAACTTATTACATATGTGACCCTACAGGCCCTGTAAATTCAACAAAAATAGGGGTTGTGCCTCAAGGTTATGAGCACAAACCTTTTAGAATATTAATGGCTTCAGAATGATGAAGCCTATAACAAATAGGATTCTCGGTAAAATTAAAAGAGCAAATATTTGGATAATTAAACAGGTTTTTTACTTTTGCCGAAAAGCAATGGTACTGGCAGTTACCCCAGTATTGGCTGTACGAACAATATTTCAATTAAACAATCTTTAGAAGAATTGAACTTTTCTACTACCCTACACTTTCTTAGTAAGGGTAAAAGTAATGCCCGGTTTTTCTAACGATTTAGCAAACTTTTTAAATTTAGCAGGTATATGTATTGGACTTTGGAACTTGCTTACCATCTCGAAGATGCGCCATGGCCTGCGACGAGAGATGAATTGATCGATTATGCGATCCGCTCCGGCGCTCCATTGGAAGTTATTGAAAATCTTCAGGAAATGGAAGATGAGGGAGAGGTATATGAGGGGATAGAAGACATCTGGCCAGATTATCCTAGAAAGGATGATTTCCTTTTTAACGAAGACGAGTATTAAAAAGGCCGAAGGAAAAAGCTTATTTAGTAATCAATCCTTCGTAAGATAGTATCATAAGAATGGGCAGGTTGTAAGCCTAAGCCATTCTTTGTTATGTCAAGATAATATCACCCGAATTTTGGTGTTACCAAAGTTCGGGTATTCTTTTTTCTGCCAGAAAGTTTAGCAGAACCAGAAAAATTATGCATTTTTGAGAATGTCACAATTTTGTGACATCGTTACAGCGATTTTTTTCTCTTATTTACGGTAAAAAAACAAAGTTGGCATTCTCAATTAATAAACTGCAGCTTCTTGATAACTCCCTTTATTGAGCCTCCTGCTACGCTTTCAATTGTATTTAATGTCGATTTTGATTTTTGAATAATCTTAATTCTAAAAATCAATGAAGCACCTCATCGAAATATCTCGGATAGTTACTAAAAGGAAGGTTAGAAAAATAGAGATTTTTGATGATTACTCTCTTCGCCATAAGAATAGTAAGTTCAATGAGTTTTATGAAGGCCTGCGTAGTCAAAAGTTTAAGAATGATAGAGATGCCGCTAATCAGCTGTATGGATGTAGCCCTACAGACCCTAAATACAGACAACTAAAATCACGTTTCCGCAAGAGGCTTCTGAATACTTTGTTCTTCCTGGATATCAATACCCCCTCTGCTTCAAACTATAACCGTGCATACTATACCTGTAACAAGGAATGGACGCTTGTGAAGACGTTGCTATGGTACAATGCACCTAATACTGCAGCTCAATTAGCCCGACAAGTACTCACTACTGCCCTCAAATTTCAATTTGCCGATGTTATAGTCAACTGTGCCCGTATTTTAAGGGATTATGCTGCCAAAAGTGGTGATGAGCGGAAATATGAAGAATGCGATACCTATATAAAGCAGTATTCTCATGTTCTGGAGGCAGAAATTCGCTCTGAAGAGTTTTATCAGCGGGTCATCATGAATTATTATAAGCCTTTTCCAAAACTCGATGATCTTGCACAACGAATAGATTCCTATTGTGATGCACTGGTAAGCTTGTCAGAACAGTACGACTCCCCTGTCATTTTTTACAACATGTATCTGGTGTGGGTATACCGATATGAGATGATGCAGGACTTTGAAGCTATGCTGGAAGTTTGCGAACGGGGAGAAAAATATATTGAAGAACATCCTGTATTTAAACAGGAAGACAAAATGGCTACTTTCCAAAGCAAAAAGATGTCTGCTTTTCTGCATCTGCGCGATTTCCGGGATGGTAGGGCCAACGCAGAAAAAACACTCAACAACCAAAAACCTGGTAGCCCTATCTGGTTTTCTTTTATGGAGTACTACTGGCTGTTGGCCATGCATACAGAAAACTTCATACAGGCAGTAGCTATTCACAAAAGAGCCACCGAACAGCCGAAATTCAAAAAGCTGGATGGTATCAATAAAGAAAAATGGAATCTATTTGAAGGTTATCTTCATTATATAATAGAAAAAGAAGGTAAGTCCAATCCTATTCTTCGAGCACAGAAATCAGACAAATTTAAAGTCAATCGTTTATTGAATAGCGAACCCCACTACCCTAAAGGACAAGTGGTTTTTAATGTTCTATACCTGATACTTCAGATTCTGTTTCTTCTGGAACGGCGCAACCTGAATAGAGTCACTGATAGAATAGACCGGCTTAAAAAATACGCTACAAGGCTGTCACGAAAAGAAGAATATCATCGCGTGGTACAATTCATCCGGCTCCTTCAGCAACTCAGTCGTGTAGAATATCAAATGGATGAATTGACCAACTCACAAAAGTACCTGAATGCGCTAAAAGAACGGCCATTCTTTTATCGGGGTATTATTTCCGAACTGGAAGTGATTCCTTTTGAGTTATTGTGGGAACGCATCGTCACTTATTTAGAGTAAAATAGTCCTTCCAGGCATGTGAAGTGATTCAAACAGAGTGCAAAAGTTGTTTATCTTTGCCGCGAAAAAGACTACCCTTTGAAAAAGATTATCATAGCAATTGATGGCTATTCGTCTTGTGGCAAGAGTACACTGGCAAAAGCATTAGCCGCCGCACTGCAATATACCTACATCGATTCCGGAGCCATGTATCGGGCTGTTACCCTTTATTTTCTACAGAAAAATATAAAAGTGGAAAATATGGAACAGGTCACTATGGCTTTGAAAGAAATCGAAATACGCTTCGATCACAACAACCATACTTTATTGAATGGTGAAAATGTAGAAGAATTAATTCGGCAAATGCACGTATCCAATTACGTCAGTGAGGTAGCTGCTGTAACGGAAGTAAGAAGAGCATTGGTAGCACAGCAGCAAGCTATGGGAATCCATAAAGGGATTGTGATGGATGGCCGGGATATTGGCACCGTTGTTTTTCCTGATGCTGCACTAAAACTTTTCTTGACCGCAAGTCTTGAAGTGAGAGCAGAACGCCGATATATGGAGTTGTTATCCAAAGGCCAAAACACGGATTTAGAAGCAGTAAAAGCAAATTTACAACACCGTGACCATATAGACTCCAATCGTGCGGATAGTCCACTCATGCAAGCTACAGATGCCATTGTAATCGACAACACCAATATTTCCAGAGAAGAACAGTTTGAATTAGCCATGAATTTAGCTCAAAAGGCAATTGCTGAAGCATAAACTATGATTGAAACACCACTCAATCCGATGAAGCGGTTATTCCGCTACCTTGGGAAGTATCAGAATAAACTATGGTTTGCTACATCTGCAAGTGTGGTCAATAAGGTATTCGACCTTATGCCTCCTTTTTTAACGGCCTGGCTTATTGATACGGTTAGTGGTAATACTCCTGCATGGATTACAAGATGGACAGGCCTGGATGAGCAATGGCCTATCATCATTTTTTTGACCATCCTGACTTTTCTGATATTCGGAGGAGAAAGCTTTTTTGAATGGCTGTTTAAACGCAGCTTCATGCGGCTTGCCCAAAGTGTACAGCATGAATTAAGGCTAAAATCTTATCAGCATCTGCAAAAGCGGGAAATGGCTTTCTTCGAAAATCAGAGAACGGGGAATTTGATGTCTATGCTCAATGATGATATCAATCAATTAGAACGCTTCCTCAACAATATTTTTAATGAAATTATTCAACTGATTACACTCGTACTGGTAGCTGGTTGGTCTCTTTGTGCAGTATCCCTTCCACTTGGTTTAATAGGAATGGCTCCTATTCCTTTTATTGTGCTGGGGAGCCTTTATTATCAACGCAAAGTGGCACCTCACTATCAATCAGTTCGAGAAGGTGTAGGACGATTGAGTACACGCCTGGAGAACAATCTCTCTGGTATCTTAGTTATAAAAAGTTTTACTGCCGAGCAGTTTGAGGCAGAACGTGTAAAAGAAGTCAGTGAGCAGTATCGGGATGCTAATTTTAAAGCTATCCGATGGAGTTCTGTTTATGTCCCTATTATTCGAATTTTCATCAGTATTGGGTTTGCCGTAACCTTAATGATTGGCGCCTATTGGGTTTTATTCGAGCCAGGAAAGTTTAGTATAGGCAGTCTGGCCTTTTTTGCCATGATGACTCAACGCCTTTTATGGCCTGTCACTCGATTAGGAGTTGTCTTTGATGAATACGAACGTGCTCGTGCTGCAGCAAGGCGTATATTTGGCTTACTGGATACTCCCAACCAAATTCAAGATCCTGAGGAAGGAAGCTCATTCCATCAGCCCGTTAAAGGCCATATTCATCTAAAGGCGGTTGATTTCCAATATCTCCCGGATCAACCTATCTTACAAAATCTTAATCTGGAGATTAAAGCTGGGCAAACTATTGGTATAGCGGGCCCTACAGGTGGTGGCAAAACCACCCTCATTAAGCTATTGCTTCGCTTATATGATGTCACAAATGGAAGTATTAAGATTGATGATAAAGATATAAGAACGCTTAATCTTAAAGCTCTACGACAGCAAATGGCTCTTGTCAGCCAGGATGTCTATCTCTTTCATGGCAGCATTAAAGAAAATATAGCCTATGGTAGAATGGACCTTAGCGATCAGGAAATCAGAGAGGCTGCTCAAAAAGCTCAGTTAGCCGAGTTCATCGAAAGCCTTCCTCTCCAATATGAGACTATTGTTGGTGAGCGAGGTATAAAACTATCCGGAGGACAACGACAACGCATGAGTATAGCCAGGGCTATTATCAAAAACGCTCCTATCCTAATTTTAGATGAAGCTACAAGTGCTGTTGATACGGAAACGGAAAAAGCCATCCAGGAAAGCCTTAATTTTCTGGTAAAAGGAAAAACAGCAATCATCATTGCCCACAGATTATCCACAATACGACAAGCTGATACCATACTAGTAATGAAAGATGGTCAAATTGTGGAGCAAGGAACTCATGACTTTCTTTTGCAGAAAAGTGGGGAATACGCCAGGCTATGGAAGGTGCAAACGGGGATTAGAGGGGGAAGGATGTAGTGATGTCCCGACTACGCTTATCAGCTACGTCGGGCGAAGAGTGATATGGTGATGTATGTGATGTAGTGAAATATCGTGTTAGCTTGGATGGAGTGATTGATGAGAGCATCCCCTACTAACCGACGAGGCTTTCATGGTGCCTCCCATAAGCCTCAGCGAAAGCACTCATTGAGCAAAGGAAATAAATAATGAGTCGACCCTTATAAAATGAGGATACAGATGTGGGTCAGCTTAAGCGTGATTTTTTAAAATCTGCAATTAAGCAAAAGGCTATAAATCTCTTACAGAGTTCCTGTCTATCAGTATATCTTTTAGTTCTTTTAGAAACTTGTATTGATGTGGCATTACTTTTTTCACAGCTTCTTTAAGTACAAAGAAAGTGCCGTGTTCCATATCCATCAATTTATCTTTCAGCTGCTTAGCGTCTTCGTACAGCATCCCTTTTAAGGAAGGAATTTCATGCCAATCACTTTCTACAGCCCACGCGCCTTCTACACTACCACTATCTTGCTCTACAGGGTCTAGCTCAATCATTTTATCGCCCTTGATGGGGCTTTGCTTTTCTGCATCAAGGCCTTCAGGCAGTCCCCACTGTTTGCGTTCTGCATCATTGACAAGAAAAATTTCTAATCCTTTTTCGCGAAAGCGATATATGATAAGACTTGCTCTTTTTGTTAAGCTCATAACATAAAATTTGGTTCCTTGATTAACTCTATGATTTTAAGCCAATGATTTAGATGAAAGTAGAATGTCCAATCATTCGTATTTATTCTATCTAAATCATTTTTCACAGAATCGAACAAAGCAGGAAAATCGTAAGTTCTCCTTTAAAAATATCTCAAATTACATGAGAAACAGCAAAGTTACCAAAAGGTTCTACATTAATAAAGCAAGTAGATAAAGATAGGTGAGTTTTTACGAAATCCAAGCGGATTTATCGCTTCAACGATTGGTCTATAACTTCCAGAATACCAAGCGATAAGAAGACTTCTTTTTCTGCTTTAGACATATCTTCTCTTACGAATTCAAAGGCCCTTTTACCCACTTTATCGTTTTTAGGCTCGTATCTTCCTACACTAGCTACTTCTTTTTCATTAATTACAATGGGAGACAGCTGCAATTCATCTTTTCTATGAATTCGTGCCAGCAGTCGTTTACTTTTAGCACCATATAATTTTCCATCTTCTTTTAAAGTACCTACATGCTGATTATCTATCCCTATTTTCACTCCTTTCTTGCTAAGTCTGTACACAAATTCATGCTCTGAAGTACGCACATATAGTAATGCGGTGCGGCCACTTCCGAAATATTCTTTATAACTATAAGCTACTACAGGCTCGTGATAAATAGAGGTAAAAATTCCCTTAGCAGATTTAGTAATCCCTTTTTTCATCACCTGTTTTTCCTGATTGAAGGAAAAGAGCTCTAGCTCTTCGTCAGTGAGGGGGACCAGCTCATTACCAGCCCATTTATTCATATCTGCTTTCATTTTCTGCAAATCAGCATCCATCCGCCGATTATTCGGCATAGAATTAAAAAATATGCTGGCCAATATAACTGTACCTATAGCTACCAGTAAGAATGTAAATAACGCAAATAATGCCATTAGAATTAGTATTGTTTCTCTCCGGAACGATAGTTAAATAACATTCCGGCTTTAGTTGAATCTGTTGTTAACTGTAAAATTCTATTTTCCAGCTGCTGTCTTGTTTCCTCGTTGATACACTTCAATTCACTATCCTTTATTTGTTGAAGTTCAGCAATTGCTAAATCTTTAGAATTCCAATATAAAACATCTGGGTGCAGTAAATCGTTGAAAATCAGCCCTCTGATGTAGTCGATTTCTTGCCGGAGTACGTCTTCACAAACCAGCAGTTCATCCAATTCTCCCAAAAGTCCTTTGTGCACACTACTTCCCAGTACACTAAATCCCTTACCAGGGCTCCCTTCCAGTTGCCAGGCGGGGTAAAAGTATTCAATGCTGTCAATAGGATAAATGTGATAGTACAATTCAAATAATCGATCATCACATTGCCCATTAGTTTTTGATGCTTTATCCGCCAGCTCTTTAAAATTCAAAAATAAATAAAGTCCTGGACTATCTTGTAGAAGAAATGCCTGCATTCCTGGCAACTGTCCTTCTAATAAAGATAATATTAGCGGAGCCCGGCTGATGAGTTCATCATCATTTATAATAGTTAATAAAGAAGCTTTTAATTTTCTTGCCTCAATTGGCAATTGGGCCACACTCAAGACGTCTGTTGCCTGGGCGTAAGTTTGTTGATACTGCTCAATTAAAGCCATCCCTTCTTCTCCCAAGACTTCAAATATCTTCTTTTTTACAGAAAGATCATTCTCTTCACGATCCAGCTTGAGTACAGATCCATGTATCCAGCCTTCTTGCTGAGCATCCGTTTTAACAAGCAACCACGGTTCTTCATAAGGAATTCCATTAATGATCAGGTGGGTAGAATGTTCGCTTATTATCCCTGTTGGATATACACTACTGCCTTTCGGCAAAACCATGATATTTTCTGCATCTACTTCTGGTGATTTTTTCAGTAATGTATGTGGATGGAGAATTGTAATGGCCAGGCTATCTCTTTCTTCGTCAATTGTCGCGGATGTATTAGTTTCTGGTGATGATGCAGGCTTACAGGAAAAAAGAAATAATATGCTTATTAAATAGCAGATATATATCCGTGGCATTTACAATATTTTTCAAAGAAGTTATTCAAAATAAAAAACCTGCTTATTTACTATGGATAAGCAGGTTTTTTATCTATGCTCTCTTACTTAAATTATTAGCCTAGATAAGATTTTAGAGCATTGCGGTTATAAGATTTTCTCAAGCGGCGAATAGCGCGCTCTTTTATCTGTCGCACACGTTCTCTTGTCAACCCATACAAATCACCAATTTCTTCCAATGTCAGGGATTTATGGCCATTCAGTCCATAATAAGCAGAAAGGACTTCTACTTCACGAGGAGATAAAATTGACAAGCCTTGTTGTACTTCATCTTTCAGAGATTGTTCCATGAGGCTACCATCCGGGCTCATCCCCTCATCACTAGAAGAAATCACATCCAGCATAGTAGAATCTCCATCTTCTCCACTTAATGGTGCATCTACTGACACATGGCGCCCATTCCCTTTAAGCATATTGGAAATTTCCTTTGGTGTCATGTTCAGCAGCTCTGCCAGTTCTTCATGAGTTGGCTCTCTTTCAAATTCCTGTACAAAAGAAAGGAATGCTTCATTCACCTTATTGTACGAACCTACTTTATTTAGTGGCAGGCGTACAATTCGAGAATATTCGACAATAGCCTGTAAAATTGATTGGCGAATCCACCAGACAGCATAAGAAATAAACTTAAACCCTTTTGTTTCGTCAAAACGGCGAGCAGCTTTCATCAAACCTACGTTACCTTCATTAATCAGATCACTCAGAGACAAGCCCTGATTTTGATACTGTTTAGCTACAGAAACCACAAAACGAAGGTTGGAACGTGTTAGCTTATCTAATGCATCTTGATCTCCCTGGCGTATACGTCGAGCCATCTCAGCTTCCTCTTCCGGAGTAAGCATGGGAATCTTGCCTATATCATTTAGGTATTTATCTAAAGCCAGGCTTTCCCTGGAGGTAATCTTATTAGTAATCTTCAGTTGACGCATACTATTGGGATAAATTTAACGACGATCAGTTGATTAAAATACGATAAAAAAATCGTAAAAGTTGCCTTGCCACAAAAAAACTTGACTTTTTCTTAAAAAAACCTATTGCGGCTTTACAATAAAAAATACAACCCAAGCTCAAAAATAGTTCCATGAAGATATAGCAAAAAAAATAACCCACCTGCAAAATTTACAAGTGGGTTATCTTTTTAACATTATTTATCTTCAGTAGTAATTAGTCACGGTCGCGGTTTTCACCACCTCGACGATCACCACCATTATTGCTATTACCACCTGGCCTTGGTAATAAAGCCTTGCGTGACAATCTCATTTTACCTGTTTTCTTATCAACACCGATAAGTTTCACACGTACATCATCTCCTTCTTTAAAGAATTCCTCTACCTTATCAATACGAGAGTGAGATATTTCTGATACGTGCAACAAGCCACTCTTACCCATAAAGTCAACAAATACACCATACGGCATTACAGACTTCACTTTCGCATCGTATGTATCCCCTACTGTTGGAGTAAAGGTAATGCGGCGGATACGTGCTAAAGCAGCTTCGATAGAATCCTTATCACTACTAGCGATGTTTACAACACCCTGATCATCTACTTCTGAGATATTGATAGTAGTACCGGTTTCTGCCTGTATCTCCTGGATCACTTTACCACCAGGGCCAATAACTGCACCTATAAAGCTCTTATCAATAACTAGCTCTACAATTCTTGGTGCGTGAGGCTTCATATCATCACGTGGTGTCTCCATGGTCTTATTCATTTCCCCAAGGATATGTAGTCGTCCTGCACGTGCCTGTTCCAGGGCTTGTTCCAACAACTCATAAGGAAGCCCGTCAATCTTGATATCCATCTGACAGGCTGTAATTCCTTTTTCTGTACCTGTCACCTTGAAATCCATATCACCAAGTGCATCTTCATCACCAAGGATATCAGAAAGGATAGCAAAACGCTCACCATCAGAAATCATTCCCATTGCTATACCAGATACCGGAGCAGCAATTTGAATACCTGCATCCATCAATGCTAATGCCCCTGCACATACAGTTGCCATAGATGAAGAACCATTAGATTCTAAAATATCTGATACAATACGGATTGTATACGGCATGTCCTCTGGCAATACCTGCTTAAGCGAACGAGCAGCCAGGTTAGCATGCCCCACTTCACGACGGCCAGGACCGCGCATAGGTTTTGTCTCACCTACTGAAAAGGCTGGGAAATTATAGTGTAGAATAAAGTTGGAATAAGTTTGTTCCAAAGCATTATCCTGCATCAATTCATCTTGCTTTGTACCCAGAGTTAGAGAAGTCAAAGCCTGAGTTTCTCCTCTGGTGAAGATAGCAGAACCGTGAGCAGCTGGCAGATAATCAACTTCTGTCCATATAGAACGAACTTGATCAAACTGACGGCCATCCAGGCGGATTTTATCTTCTAGTACCATATTGCGAATGACTACTTTCTTGAGTTTGTCATAATACTCTTTAGCCATTCCGCCTTTCTCTTCCATATATTCCTCACCTTTCTCTTCGGTGAGTGCTTCAATGATCTCATCTTTGATTTCACTGAAACGTTCTTTACGCTCATGTTTAGCTAAAGCACCTGCAGCTACTTCTTTAATCTTATCAGTAGCCAATTCTGCTACTTTTGCTTTTAGCTCTTCATCTACTTCTTCTACTGCTGGCACTCTCTTATTAAGCGCTTTTTCGCCTACCTTCTCTGCCAGCTCTAACTGTGCATTACACTGTACTTTTATCGCTTCGTGCCCAATCTGGATTGCTTCAACTAATGCCTTTTCAGAACATTCTTTAGCCTCTCCCTCTACCATCATTACATTGTCAAGTGTCGCTGCTACGATGATATCCAAATCAGCATCTTTTAATGCTGTTTTATTAGGGTTTACTACATATTCACCATCAATACGAGCAACACGCACTTCTGAGATAGGCCCAGCAAATGGGATATCCGAAACAGCTAATGCAGCAGATGCAGCTAATGCAGCGAAAGCATCTGGCAATACCTCTAGTTCGCCCGAAATCAGGTTAATAATGATTTGAGTATCGTTCATATAACCATCAGGGAAGAGTGGCCGAATAGCACGGTCAACAAGGCGAGAAGTAAGTACCTCATAATCTGAAAGCCGCGCTTCTCTACGGAAAAAGTTACCAGGAATACGGCCTGCTGCTGCAAACTTTTCCTGATAATCTACTGATAGTGGAAAGAATGATTGTCCTTCTCTAGCTTCTTTAGCTGAAACGGCAGTAGCAAAAAGCATGGTGTTTCCCATACGAACGACCACTGAACCATCTGCTTGGGTGGCCAGTTTGCCAGTTTCAATTGTTACTGTTCTACCGTCGGGTAAATCAAAGGACGTGGAAATTGGAATCTTTTGTCCCATTACTGAATCTAATTAAATTTGCTTTGTAATCAAAGATATCTGGACAGGAAAAGCAAGCGCTTCTAGTGTAATTGCTGTCCTTCAATCTGGAGGCGGGAGTAGTATGTATGTAAAGGGAAAGCCTGAAATTCAAAATACTCCTTTCTCTTAATTTTATAATCTTCTTTTTATCGCGCGCTAAGATACATAAAAAATAACACCTTCTTCGACAAAATTCAGGTGAAATGATTTAGGTAAAAAAAAGAAGCATTCCGTGTGGAATGCTTCTTTATATATCTTTCGTTTACTTACGTATTCCTAGTTTCTCAATCAGGTCACGATATCCTTGTATGTCTTTCTTTGCTAGATATTCCAGCAAGCGACGGCGCTTACCTACCAAAGTCAAAAGTGTACGACGGCAGGAGTGGTCTTTCTGATTGGTTTTCAAATGCTCGGATAACATCTTGATCCGATAAGTAAACAGCGCAACCTGCGCTTCTGTTGAGCCGGTATTGTTTTCCGACCCACCGAATTCTTTAAAGATTTCGGCTTTCTTTTCTTTAGGCAAATATGCTGGCATAATAATAATTTTTTACCGTTAGTGATGCTTATATCAGTTACAGCGGCGCAAAGGTACAACTATTTTTTAAATATGCAAGCATATAATAGTTCGTGGTGATTTTCGAAATCACCACGAACTTGAAATATAATCCATGGTGATTTTAAAAAATCACCATGGATTTAATTATTTATTCGCTCTTAAAGCGCTTAAGCGCTTCTGTAAGGCGTGGCACCACATCAAATAAGTCACCTACTACTCCATAATCTGCTGCTTTGAAAAATGGAGCTTCTGGATCTTTATTTATAACAACGATTGTTTTAGAGTTATTGACACCTGCCAGGTGTTGTATTGCTCCGGAAATACCTGCCGCAATATATAGATTTGGGCGAATAGCCACTCCTGTTTGTCCAACGTGCTCATGGTGAGGACGCCAGTCAGAATCAGCTACCGGGCGCGAACAAGCCGTTGCAGCCCCCAGGGTATCTGCCAGTTCTTCAATAATGCCCCAGTTTTCAGGCCCTTTCATTCCTCTACCTGCTGATACAACTAACTCTGCTTCAGGAAGTGGTGTTTTTCCTTCTAAACGCTTTACTTCCTTAACGGTTACTCTTGAAGCTGGTACTTCCACATCCAATGCTTCAACTGCACCATCAGCTCCTACCGCTTCCGGCTGAAGAGAATTGCCCATTAATGAAAGTACTCTATTAGCTGATTTAATCTCATAAGTAGCAATTGCCTTACCTGAGAAAACCGATTTTGTTACTTTAAAAGCACCATCATTCGTTGGTACTCCATTGACACCAGATACGGAACCAGCACTCATTCTAACTGCAAGGCGGCCTAAAATAGATTTCCCCGTAGAGGTATGTCCTACCACCACTGTATCTGCTCCTACTTTTTCAGCAGCAGCAGCTATAACTGCTGCACATACCTGGCTATCAAATTTGTCCAAAGCAGCATCTGCTACGTGATAGACTTTAGAAGCACCATATTGGCCCAGGCTTTCTGCTCCTGTAGCAGTGCCCAAGACCAGAGCAGCGCACTCTGTCCCTAATATCTGAGCGGTTTTATATCCATAAGTAACCAGCTCAAAGGCTGCTTTCTTGAATTGTCCATTTTGGGTTTCTGCAAATACTAAAACCATTATTATATATGTGTATTTTCTGTGATCAAAAGAGGATTAAAAATGTGTGTATAAGTTTTACGAAAAAAACTTATGCTTCACGTCCCACATTAAATAGCTTTTGCTTCCTCGTGTAGCAAACGTACTAATTCATCCATATTTTCAGGATCAATCAGCTTTACAGCAGACTTCGCTGGTGGCAGTTCAAATTGTACTGCAGCAGCTAAGGTATCTGTAGCTATTGGTTCTACTACATTAAGCGGTTTACGCTTTGCCATCATAATGCCACGCATATTAGGAATGCGTTGCTCAGCCAATCCTTTAGAAGCACTAATCACAAATGGTGTTTGTACTTCCAGTACTTCCTCTCCCCCTTCTATATCACGTGAAATAGTTGCTGTATTTCCTTCAATATCCATCTTGTTAGCATAGGAAATGAATGGCATATCCAGCATTTCAGCAATCATTGCACCTACTTCAGAACCATTATAATCAATAGTCTCTTTCCCTAGGAAAACAATATCATAGCCTTCCTTTTGAGCATAGTTAGCAATTTGTCCAGCTACTTCCATAGCGCTCAATCCATCCGCATTAATCCTGACTGCATCGTCCGCACCAATTGCAAGGCCTTTGCGAATAATTGGATCATTTGCCGCAGGGCCTACATTAATAATCGTAACAGAACCACCCTGATCTTCTTTAAGCTTAAGCGCACGCACTAGTGCATACCACTCATCATAGGGATTCATAATAAATTGCACCCCAGAAGGATCAAAAGCTGTATCGCCATCTTTGAAGGAAATCTTTGCTGTGGTTTCCGGAGTCTTGCTTACACAAACCAATAATTTCATTAGCGCTTTCTTTTATTTTATCTGGTTGAGAAACGATCAAAAACAATTCCCTTTTTCAGTTTTTATAAGGAACATAAATCAAGGAAGTCGTTTTTTTAATCGGTACTGAATTTGGTTATTTGACAATAAAAAAAGAAAAAGGTTTTGCCCCCTATCTTTTTTCCCACGCAAATATATGCAAATAAGCGATAAGCGAAAACAGATGTAGCGAATATTCGCTGTCAATCATTAAGATAAGTAAAGTATATAAGCCTTTATTTAACATTGCCAGATACATTCCAAGCCTAGCACAATCCTCACTGATTTTGCAGGAAGCCTTAGATTCCTTATGACAGGCTAGATTTGCCAGCCTACCCACTATCCAACACTCTATAGTTTGCGAAAGCAGGAGATTCATTTAAATGTTCTGTACTTTTGCTTTGCAAATAATATTTTTACCCAAATATGACTTCTAACAGACTAGAACAATTACTTAAGCTCTATACCCCGGACCAGGCCGATCCTTTTATCATTTTTGCAATCGCTAAAGAATATGAAAAGATGCAGGATGATAAGCAGGCACTAGATCATTATCTATTGTTATTAAAAGATCATCCCGAATATATAGGCACTTATTACCACTTAGGAAAACTCTATGAGCGCATTGAAAGCCCTCTTTCAGCCTGGAATACTTACAAAAAGGGAATGGGGATCGCTCAAAAAGCAGGAGATCAACACGCTTATAGCGAATTGGCAGGAGCCAAATTAATGCTAGGTGATGAGGAAGATTTCGAAGAATAATTATATTCGCGTCCCCAATTAAATAAGTCAAAGAAGCTAACACATGAATCCGGTTATCCTCAATCTTATTTCCGATCGTACCAATATCAGTAACCGCCAGGTAACTAGTACAATTAATTTACTCTCTGAAGGAGCAACTATTCCTTTTATCGCCAGATACCGTAAAGAAGCAACAGGTTCTCTTGACGAAGTTCAGATTGCTGAAATACAGCGCGAATCCAAAAAGCTGGAAGAATTGGAAAAGCGCAAGGAAACCATACTAAATGCTATTGAAGAGCAAGGCAAGCTTACTGATGGTTTGCGAAAGCGAATTCAACAGACTTATGATAGCACCGAACTAGAAGATATTTATCTTCCTTACAAGAAAAAAAGGAAAACACGGGCCTCTGTGGCCAGGGAAAAAGGCCTTGAGCCACTAGCACAGACGATCTTTGAACAGCGTAAGCAAGATCTGGATAGATTGGTAATGCCTTTTCTCAATGATGAAGTAAGTACTCCTGAGGATGCCCTTCAGGGAGCGAGAGATATTATTGCGGAATGGGTCAATGAGGATGAGCAAGCCAGAAACAAAGTACGCTATGCTTTTAAAAAGGGAGCCATCATTCGCTCTAAAGTTGCCCGGGGCAAAAAAGAAGAAGGTGCAAAATATCAGGACTATTTTGAATATGAAGGCCAATTAAATAAATGTCCTTCTCACCGCCTTTTAGCGATCCGCCGTGGTGAAGAAGAAGGCATATTAAGGGTAAGCATAGCACCTGATGAAGAAGAAGTTTTGTACCGCCTGGGGAGATATTATTTAGAAGGAAATGGCCCTGCTACCAATCAGGTAAATGAGGCTATACAGGATAGCTATAAACGCCTGTTATCTCCTTCTATAGAAACTGAATTTCGTAATCTTTCCAAAGACAAAGCAGACGAAGAGGCCATTCAGGTATTTGCTACCAACCTCAGGCAGTTGTTGCTAGGAGCACCTTTAGGGCAAAAACGCCTGCTGGGGATTGACCCTGGTTTTAGGACTGGTTGCAAAGTAGTAGCATTAGATGAAAACGGGAATCTCTTAGCTCATATTGCTATCTATCCACATCCTCCCCAATCTGATGCCTACATGGCAAGCAAGACACTACAAGATTGGGTAAACAAATATGAACTGGAAGCTATAGCAGTTGGTAATGGAACCGCAGGAAGAGAAACGCTAAGCTTGTGTAGAGGTATTGATTTTGGCAAACGCATTGAAATTTTCATGGTGAATGAGGCAGGGGCATCCATCTATTCTGCTTCGGAAATAGCCAGAGAAGAATTTCCAGATCACGATGTAACCGTTCGCGGGGCCGTTTCTATTGCACGCCGCTTGATGGACCCTCTGGCAGAGCTTGTAAAAATTGATCCCAAGAGTATAGGAGTAGGACAATATCAACATGATGTAAACCAGCCAAGGTTGAAGGAAAGCCTGGATCAAGTAGTAGAAAGTTGTGTAAACTCTGTAGGCATCAATCTGAATACTGCTAGTAAGCACCTACTCACTTATGTTTCAGGACTTGGCCCTACACTTGCTCAAAACATTGTTAACTATCGCTCGGAAGCTGGTGCGTTTACTAGTCGAAAACAATTAATGAAAGTAGCCCGCATGGGGGCAAAAGCTTTTGAACAAAGTGCTGGTTTTCTACGCATACGACAGGCAGAAAACCCATTGGACAATACTGCTGTGCATCCTGAAAGTTATCACATTGTACAGCAAATGGCAAAAGATTTAGGTTGTACCGTATCTGATTTGATACAACAAACTGCGCTGCGAAAGCAAATCGATTTACGCCAATACACAAATGACAAAGTAGGCCTTCCTACCCTTAATGACATCATGCAGGAACTTGAAAAACCAGGACTGGACCCTCGAGGAACAGCCCGTCCTTTTGAGTTTGCCAACATACGAACAATTAATGACCTCAATATTGGAATGCTTGTACCTGGCATCATCAATAATATTACCAATTTTGGTGCATTCGTTGACATAGGCATTAAGGAGAGTGGCCTGGTGCACATTTCTCAATTGGCTAATAAATTTGTAAAAAATCCTGCAGATGTTGTTTCTCTAAATCAGGAAGTGATGGTCAAAGTAATGGAAGTAGACCTTAAAAGAGGACGTATCCAGCTTTCTATGAAGGAGGTATAAGGTCTGGGGTATAAGGGTGTAGAGGGGTATAAAAGGTGTAAAGGTTTAGGGGTGTAAAGGTCTTGGGTTTAGAGGTTTAAATGGGGATTTTGGCTCGAGAATAATGCCGTAAATTGTGATTGGTGATTGGTGATTGGTGATTGGTGATTGGTGATTGGTGTAGAGGGGTTTAGAAGGTTTAGTTTGAATAGTGAAAAAATTTTCTAAACGCCCTGGACAACATTATTGTGATGAAAAGAAGAGGCTCTAACTCAATATAAAAGCCCCTTGAGTAAGTTTGCGTTTGGACTTGAATTTGAACTCTTGCACTTTATGGATGTCAAATATTAGAATATCATCCAAATATGGATTCAATCTTCTCTTTCATCACTACCCTGCCCCGTTCATCTCGTTGTACACTTACACAGGCAGTTAGAGGATCGTGCTCAAAGAATAGTAGGTGATTTTTTTCGATAGCATCCTCTAAAAGGCGGCCTTTTTCTCTCATAGTATCTAGCGGGCGGACGTCGTAGCTCATCACATAAGGCATTCCAATATGGAAAGAAGAAGGAATCAGGTCTGCGCAATATACCAGTTGCTGACCATTGTCTAAATCGATGATTGGCATCATCATAGCTTCGGTATGGCCATATACATATCGTAGAGAGATTCCAGGTATCCACTCTACATCCTCTTTTTGGACATCAATAAACTTTAGGATGCCCTGTTCTTTTAGGGGGACGAAATTTTCTTGCAGGAAGGAAGCTTTTTCTCTGGCATTTGGGTATAATGCCCAATTGTAATGTACTTCGTTTGTCCAATAGGTAGCTCCAGGAAAAAGAGGCACATTTTCTCCTGCTTCATTATAGATGGTTGCTCCTCCTACATGATCAAAATGAAAATGAGTGAGTAGTACATCTGTAATTGATTCCGGATCATGTCCTAAAGCTTTTAAACTTTCTACCAGAGATGCTTCGCCATGAGGTTCAAAGTGCTTTCTGAATTTTTCTCCTTGCTTATTACCGATCCCTGTATCAATTAATATTTTTCTGTCTCCTGTTTCAATTAGAAGACATCGCATAGACCAGGTACACATATTTTGCTCGTCAGGTGGATTGAGCCGTTTCCACAATTTTTGAGGTACTACTCCAAACATTGCACCTCCATCTAACTTGAAATTACCTGTTTCTACTATGCTTATCTTCATGAGTTCCAATATTCTAAAATCCAATCTTTTTATTCCCTTCTTTCAGATCTTCTTTGACGGCAACCATTCTGATAGCCGTTACAGCTGCTTCTACTCCTTTATTGCCATGCTTCCCTCCTGCACGATCTCTGGCCTGTTCTTCATTATTAGGGGTAAGCACTCCAAATATAAAGGGCTTTGCGTACATGACACTAAGGTTGCTAAGCCCATTAGCTACCGCATAATTGATGTATTCATTGTGGCTTGTTTCTCCTTTGATTACACAACCAATACAAATAACAGCATTCAGTTTTTTACGATCCATCAATATTCTTGCTCCAGCTGTCAACTCAAAAGAGCCCGGTACTTGTAAGGTATGAATATTTTCTTCTTTTGCACCGTGTTTTATCAAGGTATCATAACAACCATCATACAATGCATGAGTAATTTCCGTATTCCATTCCGAGACTACTATTCCAAAAGTATGGGGTGCTGCCGAGGGCATATTCTCCTCATTATAGGCAGATAGATTTTTATTAGCGCTTGCCATATTATGATAAATTAAGATCGATCATAGAACCAAAATAAAAAGGTAGAGTCCCGCTTCCAGAACCCTACCTTTTTACTAACCCTTTTACTGGGTGAAAGTTTATCCTTTTGCCGCAACGCGGGCAATATATTTTTCAATATCCGCACCTACTGAAGAGGCAGAATATTTATCTTTTATTTCCTGGTAAACTTCTTTAGCTGCAGCAAAATCACCATTCTTTTCATGCAGCATACCAATCTTTTTCAAGTAGTATGGTGTCAATGCATCATTTGCTGTTGCGCCAGCTGCTTTTTTATAAAAAGACATAGCATTATCGAAGTCCTGCATTTCTGAATATGCATCTCCCATCGCTCCATACTTCATGATTGGAGTAATATCTCCATCCGCTTTGTATTGCTTCAGATAGTCGATTGCTGCTTCATATTTTCCTAGGTTCAGATAGGAAACACCAGCATAGTATCTTGAGATATTAGCAGCATCAGTACCTTTGAAGTTATCAATAACATCAAGGAAGCCCATATAGCCACCGCCTGGATTTGATAGTGCCAATGCGAATGAATCACGCTCAAACTGCTGTTGTGCACGATACATCTGATCTACTGCTCGATCCTGACGTGGTTGCTGATAAAAGTTGCGGTAAGCGAGGTAGCCACCTACGATCAATACTAATGCTACCAATGCACCAAAAATGATATTTTGATTATTATCAAGATAACTTTGTGCCTGGTCTCTTACTTCAACAATATCTACTAATGTCTCGTCTGACTGCTTTTGGTTCCTTTTTCTTCTCGCCATTTCGATTATATTTTCAGATCAATTGTTATGTAATAACGATCTGTTCTTTAAAAAGCCACGCAAAAATAAATAAAGTTTTGTATAACCAAAGGAGTGCTTGGTTTTTTATTGCGGGGAAGGGATAAGAAGTGAAGGATCAGTTGGTGAGAAGTGAATGGAAAAGCATTACCACTCACTTCTTACTCCTCACTTCTAATTTACTTTAATCTCTGATATATGGATAATCTTTCTGAACGTAATTATCCGTCCAAAGTTCAGATGGATCAGGGTATTCGCCACTTTCAGCAAACTTAACAGCATCTGCAATTTCTTGCTTTACCCGAGCCTGAATTTCCTTGATCTCTTCTTCGGATGCAATCTTGTCCTTAAGAATTTTGCTTTCCGTGATTTTTACGGGATCACGATCTTTATATTCTTGTACTTCCTCTTTCGTACGATACTTAGCAGGGTCAGAAACAGAATGCCCTTTATAGCGATAAGTACGAATTTCCAGAAAATAAGGGCCTTTACCTGCACGAATATGCTCTGCAGCACGGCTTATTGCTTCATGTACCGCCTCCGGGCTCATACCATCTACTACTTCACTAGGCATATCATAAGCATGCCCTAATTTGTAAAGCTCAATGACATTACTGGTACGCTTCACACTAGTTCCCATTGCATAACCATTATTTTCTACGATATACAATACGGGAATTTTCCAGGTCATAGCCATGTTAAATGATTCATGTAAAGCTCCCTGGCGTGCAGCACCATCACCAAACATAGTGACGCACAAATTTTTAGTACCTCGGTATTTTTCTGCGAAAGCAATCCCTGTACCAATAGGAATCTGTGCTCCAACAATACCATTTCCTCCAAAGTAGCGGTGCTCTTTAGAAAAGAAGTGCATAGACCCACCTTTTCCTTTTACGATACCATTACTCTTACCATATAATTCTGCCATACAAACATCTGTAGCACATCCTCGTCCTATAGCAGTACCATGTTGGCGGTAAGCGGTTACAATAGCATCATCCTTAGTAATAGCAGATTCGATTCCTGCTGCTACTGCTTCCTGCCCTATATATACGTGGCAAAAACCACGAATTTTCTGCTGCCCGTACATCATCAATGCACGCTCTTCAAAACGGCGAATACGCAGCATCAACTCATACCATTCCAAGTATTGTTCTTTGCTGTATGTAGGTTTAGCAGTTTTTTTCCTGCGGGTTGTTTTTTTCTTTTCCGTTGCTGTATCCATCCTCGTTGATATTTACTGAGCTTAGTTGGTAGCGCCAATTTTTAATAAACCATTATTTATAATTTAGCGCTTCGAAATGTCCTTCTTTACAGAAGTGTAACTATCTGCTGGCAAATATACTCAAAGCTATATCATTTACAAAAATGAGATCGCAGTATACATTTACTTTTAATGTTACAATTTATGAAGTCAGAAATATTAAAACTCCGCATACAAGAAATTACCTATCCCTTAGCAGGTGTAGCTACGCTGAAATTATTTCCTATCAATGCTTCTTTACCACGCTACCAATCCGGGCAATTTCTGACCTTCATTTTTGACCACTTAGGCCCGAAGGAAATACGGAGATCTTATTCTCTTTCTTCCGCTTATGGAGTAGATGATCATTTACAAATTACAGTAAAACAGCAGATCAATGGTGCTGCTTCTACTTTCTTGACTAAAACTGCTAAGAAAGGAGATATACTTACAGCCCTTCCTCCAGCAGGGCAATTCACATTACCTGCTGCCCCTCATCAGCAACATTATATTATGTTAGCCGCCGGGAGTGGCATTACTCCAATTTTTTCAATCATCAAAGATTTGTTGTTTCATCACTCCAACACTCATATTTTTCTCATTTATAGTAATAGGAATGAACAGAACATTATCTTCAAAGAAGAGATTTCTGATTTTTTAATAAAATACCCTCAACGTTTCAATTGCCTACACTTATTAAGTGATATGCAAGGAACATCGCATGAAAATAAAACACCTAACTTAAGCATAAAACGGGGAAGGCTTAGTAATTTCTTCCTGGAAGACTGGGTACATAAAAACTGGAATTTTTCACTTACACAAACACATGTATATCTATGCGGGCCTAAAGGTTTTATGCTCAAAGCTGTGAACACCCTTCGTTTTATGAGGTATCCCGTAGAACAGCTACATCAGGAGGTTTATGACATCATATCTCCATTCAAGCCTTCAGTTGATTCTTTAATGGATAGTACGATCTATATTTTCCGGAAGGATCAGCAATATCAATTTAAACTAGAAGCGGGGGAATCAATATTAGATGCTGCCTTAAAAAATGGGATACAACTTCCATACAGTTGCAATAGTGGAAGCTGTACTACTTGTTCTGTTGAATGCATTCAGGGTACTGTTAAAATGTATACCCAGGGAGGCCCTACTGATAGTCAGGCTACCAAGGGTACCGTATTTACCTGTGTGGGGTACCCTGAAAGTGATACCGTAGTATTGAAACTATGATTTTAGATAAAGCTTCTTCAGTTTTTTTAACAGTTTCATCAGTTTGATATTAAGAGATTTGGAGGCGTTAAAAAAGTGGCCATTGATTAGAAGCCAGTCTTTTTCTCTTTTTATGCTTTGCAATGCTGGATATTGCAATGCTCTGGCTGTTTGAAGTTGCGCCTTCCAGTATAAACCGTATTCTGTCAGGGCAAACCCTTCTTTACAAGCTCCTAACAGGCTCTGATCACATATCAGCAGAATTTTTTCATCCGTACTTGGATAAAGGAAAAATTTACTGGCATTCTTTAGAGCTTCCCGTGGCATCTTCAAAAAATCGGTATGTACTGTTTCGAGTGGTTCATTTTCAAAATCGAGATAGTCCATTGCCAGATCAAATAGAGAGACATCGTGGAGGCTTACATCATGATATCTTAAAATTGCCTCTGGCAATTCCACTTCATTGATATCCCGACAATGATGAATAATGAATAAGTCTAAAAGGTTATCCATCAGATCATCAATTTTTTCATTGACAATCAATACATCTGTATCTTCTGGCGACAATTCTGATAATAAATCAGCCATCTGCTCAGAGCGGCGATAAACAGTATCTCGAAATCCCGATTCATATAACCTTTCAGTGTAGTCTTGTATTTGTTCAGGACGGTGTTCAGCAGCAATTCTTTGGCGTAAAGCCTGTAAAAAAAGTTGATCCAATTGCTGGCTAATATCCCCTTCCAAGTCAACATAGGCCTTTTGCTTACTTTCCTGTATAGGTTCTGCAACAATCTGGGGTGCTCCGCAGTTAAAGCAAAAGCGAGCATTGGAGGGTAACTCTGTTTGACATTGAAGGCATTTCATGTCGGAAAATTATAAAATTATGCCGTTCTCTGGCAATTTTTGATCAAAATGGTTTTAAGAGTAGGAACTTTCTTTGAAAGCATCCAGCCTAAATCACAAAAAATGTTGGAGAATCAATTATATTATGCTTTTGTTATCATTGGTCAAATGTTATTCGAATGAGCGAGTACGGTAACTATCAGGAAGAATCAAAAAGGGATAAACATTATAATGAATATCAGTCTTTTGCATTTCATCCCTACAATGTAATGCTGATACTCACTCTTTTTGGCATCACTACACTTTTCCTGGCCTTTTCCTTTGCTTTTGTTTACACCAGAATACAAAGTGACCTCCCTCCTATCCGCCTGCCAAATCTTTTCTTTTTTAACACTTTAATACTTCTGGGCAGTAGTGCCACCATGATTTGGGCAAAACGTGCCTATCACAATGACCAAACGCTCCTCTATCAACGTGCCTTACTGGCCACCATGATATTATCTGTCTTTTTTATGGCCATGCAGGCCGTAGCCTGGTATCAGCTCTTCTCCAATCAAGTTTATATCTACTCTGATAATTCAGCAGGATATCTATATCTTATCTCTGGTTTGCATTTTGCTCATGTCATTGCGGGTTTACCTTTTCTTGGTGTTTTTCTATGGACAGCTAGAAAACGTATGAAAGAGCCTGTCAGTGTACTAGTCTATTTCTCTGATCCGGAAAAAAGGCTCAAACTAAGGTTACTCACTATTTACTGGCACTTTCTAGATGGATTATGGATTTATCTGGTATTGTTCTTTTTGGTGAATTATTTGGTGAGGTAAGAGGTATGGTGTTGGGTGTAGAGGTATTTAGGTGTAAAGGTTTAGAGGATTTAGGGTGGTTTAGATGGGATAAATTGGTGTGATGGATTGTTGAATCTTATGGTGTTATGGTGTTATGGTTTAGAAGGTTGAGGGTGGTTTAGAAAGGTCTCGTTCTAAAAACAATTTATAGTGAGCTGTATCACAAAATGAATTATGTAGGGGGCTTATCTTTGGGGATAGTTCATTAAACTGTGTCTGATTATACGATTTCATTTTTTCATTAGCCAAAGAAACTGAGATTGTTGATCGAACTGCCCTCACACAAAGTAGGGTAGTTGGATTAACAAACGCTGATTAAATATCTATTCTTTGT
>JAKSDI010000218.1 GCA_022360175.1 Chitinophagales bacterium | reverse complement strand
CCTTGCTTTCCTCCCCAGGTGAAGGAGGGAATAAAGTTTCGGGGAAAACCTTCTCCAAAAACATTACAGGAAACACCAATTATAGTACCTGTATTGATCATGGTATTAATACCTGTTTTTGAGTGGTCACCCATAATTAAACCGCAAAACTGCTGTCCTGTTTTTACAAAGCTACGAGCGGGATAATTCCATAGCTTTATTTCATCGTAATTGTTCTTAAGATTGGATATATTGGTATCCGCTCCTATATTACACCATTCGCCCAGAACAGAATTACCCAGGTATCCATCATGCCCCTTATTGGTATAACCCAGTATAACGGAGTTATTTATTTCTCCGCCTACTTTTGAAAAAGGCCCTATAGTTGTAGCACCGTAAATTTTAGCCCCCATTTTAATAACGGTATGTTCACCTAATGCAAAGCTACCACGGATCATGCAACCTTCCATGATTTCAGCCTTTGCACCTATATATATGGGGCCTTTCTTGGTATTTAAAATTGAACCTTCTACGATAGCTCCTTCCTCAATAAAAAGGTCGTCGGGCGAACCGATAAGCTGATTGGTATCAGATAAAGCTTGAGAAGTACGTCCTTTGGTAATCAACTCAAAATCTTCTCTAATAGCCTGGTCATTGATCTTATATAGGTCCCAAAGATGATTGATCTTTAAAAATTCAGTACCCTCTAGATCAAAACCCTGCAGTTCTCCTATGTCGTCATCTTTGATTAGATTTTCAATCTGCTCTTCATCTAATTTTGCAACAATGAGTTCTTCTCCCTGGAGGTAAGCCTCATTAAGTTCCATTTGTTGGATCAAACGAACTAACTGCGGAGACGGGAGTACCGAACCATTAATAATGTAATTGACATTACTATGATCTATAGGATACTTCTCTGCTAGATAGTCCTGAGTAATGTATGAAACGGGCATATTAAGCCAACGTTCCCATTTTTCTCGGATAGTGAGAATTCCTACGCGCAGTTCGCAGACTGGCCGGGTATAAGTGAGTGGGAGTAAGTGATCCCTAACTTCATTATCGAAAAGGATAATTCTGGACATGTTAGTATGAGTATACGCTATACAGATTAAGGGGTAGTCTTGACTTCTACAAAACTACCCCTCAAAGATACTAAAGAGTATAATAAAGATTATTTATCTTTTTTCGCGAAACGTGAATTCGCAAATTTCTTGTTAAACTTATCAATACGTCCAGCAGTATCTACAAACTTCATCTTACCAGTGAAGAATGGATGAGAATAGCTGGAAATTTCCAACTTTACAAGTGGGTATTCATTACCATCTTCCCACTTAATCGTCTCTTTAGAAGGTGCACAAGAACGAGTCAGGAATGCATCTCCTGAAGAGAAGTCCTTGAAAATCACCGTTCTATAATTATTTGGATGAATATCCTTTTTCATAACAAATCTTATTTGTACATGCCAGCAAAAAAATGCAGTGGCTTTAATTTTTCCAAATGGACTGCAAAGATAGTTCTTTTCCCTAAATTTGAAAAACTAAAAATTGGATTTTTTAATGGAAGTCAAGCCAGGAATTAAACGTACGGCGGCAATGGTGGTATTGCGTTGCGAGGAAGAGTTTCTATTGCTTAAGCGAAACAACCAACCAAACAAGGGATCTTATGTACCGGTAGGAGGAAAAATAGACCCATATGAACGCCCTATAGATACGGCCATTAGAGAAACAGCAGAAGAAACAGGCATTGTATTAAGCAGGGAACAGTTGCATTATGGAGGTATATTAGCCGAAAGTGCTCCCAATGAATACAACTGGGTTTGTTTTATCTATATGGCAGATATAAAAAAAATCCCTCCCCCTGCATGTGATGAAGGAATATTGGAATGGATTCATTTTAATCAAATCCCAAATATTCCTACACCTCCTACAGATATGCAAATTTATCGATATCTCATGGAACAAACTCCATTTGTACTGGATGCCCAGTATGATATGGATATGAACATGACCGAAATGTATGAAGAAATCAGTGGGAAAGCTATATGCCCTTAAAATCTACTTTCCAGATAGTATGGTAACATTTTTCTCCAGCTATCCCAGTCGTGTGGAATATCATACCCCCATACATCAAGCTCGTGGGGTATCTCCTTGGCATGAAGAATTTTTGAGAATCGACGGCTGGCATCAGGAGCTTCCCAATCACCTGAACCTGTAATGATATGTATATGCTGGCTACTACGAATTTGCCCTAGCATATATTCATCGGTAAGATTCGGTAAGTATTGTACTGGCGAGTTAAAATATACATCCTGATCGTGATAGCCCTTTGTATAAGAGCTTAGGTCATAATCTCCGCTCATGGCAATAACACCATTTATTATATCCGGACGGCGGAAAAAGAGATTAGCACTGTGTAAGGCACCAAAGGAAGCACCACAGGTAATGATCGGTGTTTCCTGGCTAGTCATTTTTTTAATGAAAGGAATCACTTCATTATAAACATAATCATTGAATTGTTGATGCCTGATTGCCTTATGGCGTGGGTGCATATCGGAATTCAGCCAACTCTCAGAATTAATGCTATTAATAGAAAATACTTTTACTTTACCACTATCTATATGTGGCTGGATAGCATCTATGAGGTGAAAACGTTCGTATTCCAGAAAATCTGCGGCAGCCGTGGGAAGTAGTAATAAGGCAAAACCATAATGCCCATATGCTACTATATCCATATGTTTATTTAATGAAGGGCTATGCCAACCATGTATTTCTCGCTTCATGAGCTTTCATTAATATAGTGCTCAGAAAAAGATCGCACTTTTTAAGCAAATTATTGGCTAAAACATTATACACGATCTTCTTCTGAGAAAGATTAATAAGTGCCGCGAAGATAAAAACATTTAAGCACTACTAAGCCATTCCTTTATATTTCATTCGCTTCCAATGCTGCATAGAACGATTTCAGGTATTCTACTATTTCCATTTTTGAATCGCGATTCAATTCTTTAAAAGAAGCAACGACAGAAAAAATAGCTTTTTTCTTCTGTAAGTAGATATCAGACACACTTTTGTGTACTTCGTTGCTAACATCAGCTCCTAAAAACACTCTTTCCTTTATACTGCTTTGTCCGTAGTCCTCGGTTGGGACCGCATAGTTCGCATCTACCAGGCCGGAAAAATCGAAGTCGTAAGGAACTATCCAATATTGTTTTCCATTCACTGGCTGCATGACTTTTACGTTTTTATTCATCTTAAGTGACCAGTCTGCATTACCAATCATATATTGAAATAAGGCGTGGAGGTGAAAGTTTTGCTGGTCAAAAGATTGAGGTGTTAGGCCAAAGCAATCCTCGCATTCCTGGCTACCTGTCCTATGGGCTACTTCATCGATATCTTCTAGTAAAATACCATAGGAACGATAGCTTTGCCGGGATTCGGTATCTTTATACGTAATCTCGACCAGTTGAGCCCTGAAATTGATGTTTGTGAGTGTTGCATATAATTGATAGGCTAGATATTCTCTTAATACAGCATCTTTTGCATCATAACCATCAAAGCAGTGTGTCACTAATTTCAGGTCATCATAAGGTAGTAAACCCATCGCTTGTAACTGCTTCTTGGAGAAGTCAATTTTGATAGGCGGATAGTCACAAATTCTTCTTCGATATTTACCTCTGGCTTTGACTTTTGCCGATAGTTCCATCCATTGCTTGTTTGACCTTTGGAAGCGAAACAAGGCAGTAGTCTTTTCATTTGAAGAGATACTTTTATCCATTTCGTCAAAGCTATATTCTAATTCGACTTTGACAATCTCATTTCTTTGAATAAGATTAAATAAAGTAGGGGAGGCGGGCTTGTTGCCAAATAGAGGAATAGCAATAACTATTCCCATTAGCATCGCTAATAAGGTTTTCATGTCGTGGTGATTTCTGTTTTACCTTGTATTTCTATGACGAATTACAAGGACAAAAGTTTCTATTTTTCAGTCGGTAAGCAACTTTTTCGGATTAAGTCGCCAATATTATATGCTAAAGTCGGAAAATGGTGTGGTGAGTTCCAATTTTGGTCAGATTTTATAAATTGTTTAACATCGGTGTATAAAAGTATTGGAATTAGGCCAGAGCTGATAAGGAATTGAAAGCTTATCTTATGATTCTGAAATATATAAAAAAAGAAAGCCCCGTTTTGCAACAGGGCCTTCCGTAACGCACTCTCAAAAGAAATATATTCTTGACAATAAATCTTTTAGTTTAATGTAGGTGTGCTAACAAAGGGGGAATTGATGTAAAGCTTTTGCAAGTAGGAAAGCAACACCTAAAAGCAGTGATATAAAAGCTTTAGTTTGCATCAATGACGTCACCAGAGCCACTGGTAGCAACATCTAGTTCGGGATTACCTTTGTAGAAGACATCACCAGAGCCACTCAGTCTGACTTTTAGGAAATCAATTACTCTGACTTCGAGATCACCAGAGCCAGAACCGCTGATATCTGCTGTATTGGTTTCTATGTCAAATGCTTTTACATCACCAGAACCTGTACTACGATATTTGGCATCATCAGCTGTACCTTCCAGAGAAATATCACCAGAGCCAGAAACGTGCACATCCAGATCGTCTGCAGAAATTTGTAAGTCAATATTACCAGAACCAGTAGTTCTCAGTTCTAAGTCATCAGTTGTAAATTCATTTTCGCCAAATACATCGCCAGAGCCAGAGCATTTGATGCTTCTCAGAGTTGGCATAGTGATATACACATCAAATCTATCCACATCTCTTACGCAGTCATCAAAATCAATCGTCCAGATACCGCCGCTTACGTTGCGCTCCAGCTCATCAATAAGGTTTTCTTTACCTTCTACAATGATTTCAACATTATCTCCCTGGCTTAGATATACATCAATAGAGGAGGGTACGCGAATGCCATCAAAATCATCTAGAAATATTTCTTCAGTGATGATTGGCCCATCGCCATCAACACATCCAAATAAACCTTCATCATCGTCGATATCAATAAAGCAACTTGTCATTAAAAGACATACGAATAAAGAGCTACTTAGCCATTTTAAGGTTTTCATAGATCAGTTTTTTCATTTTTTAGCTGGCAATTGTCGAACAACTAAAATGTTTGACAACTGCCAAGAATGTAGATTGTTTTAATAAGATTTCGGGTGATTTCTTTGCCTAAAGGGCGTAATAATACTATTGGGAGAATTAGGGTTTAGTTTTATGGTTGAGGGTGTTTAAAAGGTTTAGGATGGTTTAGTAAATGATTTATTTAGCCAAACCCTCCTAAACAAAAACATTCCTGAAACTTTTACTCTTTCATTTGCTAGAGCTTTGTTAACAAAGCATTAGTTTCTATGATTGCCAAACCATCCCAT
>JAKSDI010000271.1 GCA_022360175.1 Chitinophagales bacterium | reverse complement strand
TTCTAATAAAATTATCAAAAGCCTCCCTCAGTATGGGGGCCAACTTTCGTATCCTAACCAGCAATCTTTATTCTACCTACTTGCCTTAGGAAATTGTTTTGCTGGCAAAGCTGATAAAGCCCTCGATCATATCAATCAAATGCTGGAGTCCTATCAAAAGAATACACTGGAAGAATTGCATCATTATGCCCGATTGCTCCAATTATTGATCCATTATGAGCTCGACAATTACGAACTTCTCCCCTACCTTATAGCATCTGTTAAAAGAATACTCCCTAAACAAACTCTACAAAGCACTCATCTTCTGATTACTCGGCTTAATCAATTGCTCGGAGCTGCGAATAAAAAAGAAAGTCAGTCAATATATTATGCCTGGGCAGAAGAAATCAATCAAAAAGAACTATCAAAACACGAAAGCCGATTCTACGAATACCTCGACCTTCAATACTGGTTGAAAAAAAAGAACAGCCTCTAAAGGCCGTAATTTATAGCAAGAAATTATTCCTGTATGACAACCAGCTTTTGCATACGATCACACTCAGCTGTCCGGATTATAAGGAAATAGACTCCAGATGGTAAAGCATCCGGTAAAACAAAAGCGCCATCAATTGTTTCTGTACTCGCCCATTTTTTTACAAGTTGGCCTGATGATGAATATGCTTCTACTGATTTAGTCAGAGTTGGTACATAAAATCTAGAAGTAGCAGGATTGGGATAGACAAATAAGTGCTCACATGCTGTCACTGCTATGCCTAGAGTAAGCTCAGCCTGACAAGCATTCGGCAAATCAATCAAAACACTATATATCCCATATTCAGTTATATTCAAAAAGGAATCATCTGTTGCTGCAATCAATTGCCCATTTCTACTCCAATAATATCTATCAAAACCGGCAGGAGCTATTAACTGATTACCTGCCAACTGCAATGTATCTCCTATTGTGTTATCCAGCCACTCGAGTTGAATCGTATCACGAACAGTACATGCTCCCACCCCAATCTCTACAGTATAAATCCCTGGTTCATTTACTGCTAACTGACTGGTAGTATCTCCTGTACTCCACAACCAACCCTCTCCTTCTGCCAAAACGGCATCCAGCAAAACCTCCTGCTCAAGGCAAAAAGATATATCTGGACCAAGAGAAAAAAGCGGTTCTGTATCAACTATTAAGGTAACCACATCCGATGCGATGCAAATGCCATCTGATACAGTAACACTATAGCTTCCTTCTTCTGATAGCCAAATATTTGAAAGTGTATCACCTGTGCTCCATAAATATGAATAATAGCCCACTGGTGTTTCTAATAATAAACTATCATCTTCACAAATATGAACTACAGCAGGCAGATTCACTTCTGGTAAAGGGCTGATCTCAATGTTCATTGAAAAATATCCTGACATGCAACGATCAGGGTAATATACATCAGCACTTATTTCATACATCCCAGAAGCAGGAAACACAAAGTATACAGTGTCTCCATTAGCACCTCCCAGGCCGGCAAAATCCCAACTTATGACAGGAAATTCTCCTATAGGTACTGTATCCAATACAATATGAAAAGGTATCGTATCCCCTACACAGCCTGTTTCGGCTATTAACGCCCCTTCTATATTTCCTGCCTCAGCAGAATCAGGATTAGGGTTTAGAAAGCTATCAACAAAATTGGGGAGTCCAATTTGGGTAGGTTGCCCCTCTAAATAAATACCTGATTTAACAAATTCGCACAATTCTCCAGCTAGATTAGGCTTGAGGATAACATCCAGAGAATCTAAAGAATAATAAGTATTCGGATTTACTTCAAAAGGGTCATTCTGATGCCATCTTGACATATATATATTTTGATCAGGCCCCAATTGCAAGCGCCCTAGAAAGCCAAACCCATTAGGGCTTCCATTCGAATAATCAACGGTATGTAAAGTTGTCCTGCTAGCCCATACATTTTCCTCTTCCAGGTTGTATTGTTCTAAATAAGAGACGCCATTCCCCCAGCCTGTCGTATACAGTTTTGAATGGTCGGGAGAAAAAGCAGTAGAATAGGTTAATTGTCCAATGTTTGTTACTGGTATCTCAATAATAGGATTCAATCCTCCATGTGAAGGGTAAAACTCATAAATTATCACATTAGAATCAAAAGAGCTATAAGCCAGTAAACTAGCATCCATAGAAAAAGTGAAATGGCATCGATTGTTATCAATTGTTTCCGGGGGCAATTGATAAGTTGTAACTGGTGTAAGCCCTATTTCATCTATAAGGTAAACCTGAATATAAGCTGTACTGCCTTCAAAAATGCGATTCACCAACCAATAATCTCGGCCATTACAGTGCTGTACCGCACTTAGCCCTTCCCCCTGACTGCTATTGAGCAAGATATTTTTTTCATTTTCAGGAATTCCCCCCAAGCCACCATCCAGCGTATTATCTATAATTGAGTAATGCAAACCGGACATACCGGCAGTAAACAAATAGTATCGTTCGCTTTTACCAGGCATAGGAATAAACAAAGCCGTTTGTATATAACTTTGATTTCCCATTAATCCATTACCATTATAAGCCAGGTTATGTGCTCGATTCCATAGTTGCTCCCCATTGGTGTAGTACAATAACTGCCCTGAAGTATCTGCAATAACGGCACTTCCTTCTATTGACTCCAACTGGCCATTCGTACTAGCAACAGGCAATGAATCAATAAAATTAATTCCTGATTTATATCCAAAATACCACTGCTTGACCCTGTTTAACGATTCCTGTGCATGGAGACAACTTATACACAATAAGAAAATTAGCGGAAGCAGGGGTTTAGTCATAATAAAGCAACTTTTATTTATTATCCAGACGTAACAAATAGTTGCCCCTGTTGCCTGCTATCCAATAAAAAAAGCCAGCTCAGTATGTACCGAGCTGGCTTTATTATTATTTATGCAGAACGATAATTATTTCTTATCGTCTTCCACTTCTTCAAATTCAACATCTGTTACATCATCTGCAGCATTATCGGTAGCATTACCATTATTAGCTGCATCATCTGTTGCACCAGCCTGAGCTTGCTGTTCTTGCTGAGTAGCCTGATACATATCCTGGCTAGCAGCCTGCCATGCAGCGTTTAGGGCTTCGCTGGCAGCATCGATACGATCAAGGTCTTCTGCTTTATGAGCTTCTTTCAGGTCTGCAGCGGCCTTTTCGATCGCTTCCTTCTTATCTGCTGGTAATTTATCACCGTATTCTTTCAGTTGTTTTTCCGTCTGGAATACAAGTGTATCAGCAGCATTCATCTTTTCTACACGCTCACGAGCAGATTTATCTGCATCCGCATTAGCAGCAGCTTCTGCCTTCATCTTTTCAATTTCCTCTTTCGACAAGCCGGTAGAAGCTTCTATACGGATAGATTGTTCTTTACCTGTACCTTTATCTTTAGAAGAAACGGTTAGGATACCATTGGCATCCATATCAAAAGCTACTTCGATCTGAGGAACACCACGTGGTGCTGGTGGAATACCGTCCAGGATAAAGCGCCCTACAGTACGGTTGTCCTTTGCCATTGGGCGTTCGCCCTGCAATACGTGAATTTCTACAGATGGCTGGTTGTCAGCAGCAGTAGAATAAATTTTTGACTTCTTGGTTGGAATGGTTGAATTGGACTCAATAACCACATCATAAACACCACCCATTGTTTCGATACCCAATGATAGAGGTGTTACATCAAGCAATAGTACATCCTGTACATCACCGCTTAAAACACCACCCTGGATAGATGCACCAACAGCTACTACCTCATCAGGGTTTACTCCTCTATTTGGCTTCTTACCAAAGAATTCTTCAACTGCCTGCTGGATGCGAGGGATACGAGTAGAACCACCTACAAGGATGATTTCATCAATCTCACTCTTAGACATGCCTGCGTCGTCCAATGCCTTTTGGCAAGGAGTTAATGTACGTTGTACCAGGTCATCAGCCAATTGCTCAAACTTGGAACGGCTGATCTTTACTACCAGGTGCTTTGGTACACCATCTACAGCAGTAATATATGGAAGGTTTACTTCTGTCTCAGAAGATGCAGAAAGCTCAATTTTAGCTTTTTCTGCAGCATCCTTCAGGCGCTGTAATGCCATTGGGTCTTTACGCAAATCAATATTTTCCTGGTCTTTGAAAGTATTAGCCAGGAAGTCAATGATTACGCGGTCGAAGTCGTCACCACCAAGGTGTGTATCACCATTAGTAGATTTCACCTCAAAAACACCTTCGCCCAATTCCAGAATAGATATATCAAAAGTACCACCACCAAGGTCATATACTGCGATGGTAACATCTTTATTTCTCTTATCAAGGCCATAAGCCAATGCCGCAGCAGTAGGCTCATTGATGATACGGCTAATTTTCAAACCAGCAATTTCACCTGCTTCTTTGGTAGCCTGGCGCTGAGAATCATTAAAATAAGCAGGTACGGTAACAACCGCTTCTGTCACTTCTGATCCCAGAAAATCTTCTGCCACCTTTTTCATCTTCTGCAATACCATTGCTGAAATCTCCTGAGGCGTATACACTCTACCGTCAATATCTACTCGTACGGTATCATTGTCTCCCTTAACTACTTTATACGCCATGCTGTTAGCTTCATTTGATACTTCGCTATAACGAGTACCCATGAAACGCTTGATGGAAGAAATAGTACGCTGAGGGTTAGTTATCGCCTGACGCTTAGCAGGATCACCAATCTTACGCTCTCCATTATCCATAAATGCGACTACGGATGGGGTTGTACGCCTACCTTCGTCATTAGGAATAACCACCGGTTCATTACCTTCCATTACTGCAACGCAAGAGTTAGTAGTACCAAGGTCGATCCCAATAATTTTACCCATGTTATTATATATTTTGGTTTCTTATTCAAATCAAATGACATCTAAGTATTAGCAATGCGTGTGCCAAGTCAAAATACCTTCTTTTTTCTGACAAATCCGGTATAATTATGACATTCCACCTGACAACATCCTCATGACAGGACATGGTGGGTGACAAAAAGACAGGCGGGAGAGATAGTTGGTTTTATGGTAATACGGTATTTCGGTTTTGTGGTGGAGGGATGAGGAGTAAAAGGTTTAGGGTGGTTTAGAAGGGATCATAATGTTTAGTTTGGATAGTGAAAAGTTTTTTCCCCTCCTCTCGGCAACATTATTGGTAATAAATACAGAAGCTCTAACTCAATATATTCCCCCTTGAATACGCTTGCGATTTGAACTTGTGTTTGATCTTGTACTTAATGGAATGAGTGGGAAGAAAAAGGAAATTTCTATAATACGATACAGCTTATATAACGCTACTGTAGCTCCTTTACTTTAATTAATAGTCATCCATATCATCATATAGCTCTTCTTCTTCTAACTCGCCATCAAGCAGCATCTGAATAAAGAAATCAGGTATCCCATATTCGAGGGATAACGACTCTAAATTAATTGTACCCATCTCCCAAGAATTTCTGATTTCTCCTTCAAATTCATTTAATCTAGCGTATAACAAATCCCACATTTCTTCCTCTATTACAGTTAAAATTTTATGGCTTGATATTAATGAATAAAAGTCATTTTTATGCTTTATGGATTTAAAATATACTTTATGCTGTCTTTCATCTAATTGTGAACTATCAGCAATATTCAATAGTTTGGTAAAAAAAGATTCTTTTTTGAAGTGTATATTCTCTATTCTCGACAAATACAACTTCTTATCTCTAAAATGTCTTACTAACTTAAAAACTCCATACTCATAAGCCTCTTGAGAAGTATTATATAGCCTGATACCTTTACTATATTCATTGAGGAAAATTGATCTGGGAAATATCCTGATTTGAGGAAAAACATCGTCTGGTATTATTTCTTGCCATGCTGAATTATTAATTTCTATTTGATAGAATAATGCTTTTTCATTTTTCTCTACAATCTCAAAAAAAGAGCAACCAAGTATATTGATTAATTCATGAGTATCCTCCAAAGAGATATTTTTAGGAATATAAATTGGAGCTTTCAAGTCTTTCTTGCTATCATCTTCCCATACAGAAAAACTGTACTTGTTTTCAAAAAATTCTGACAATTCTTTTTTTAATGTTTCATCTTTATAAAGATGGTTAAATGCTACACCATGTCCGACAAATAACTTCTTTTCTAGCTTCAATTTAGCTTTTTCTGCTTCATCAAATTCTTTATAAATACTATGAATTCCAACTGAACAATTTTCTGGATAGTATACATGTCCATCCATGTAATATCCTTGTAATCTAATGATGTATTGCTTTTCCATTAGTAATTTTATAGAGCTCAATCCAAAATAAAAGAGGTAGAGGCCGTATTCTGTTAAAACAGGGATACGGCCTCTACCTCCGAATAGTTTAAAACTATAACGTATAAGGAAATAATATTATCTCCTTATTTAAAATTCAGGTGCTTGGTGAAACGTCCATTAAGTAATGAATCACGAGCTTCCGCTAATAAGCGCATTCCTGGTCGATACAACTGATATCTGGAAGTGAATATTCCAAGTCCGCCATCAATATTAGTATAAACAGGGATGCTCTGAGCACTTGTAATGCCGGTATTAGCCTGTGCTACTCGTACATATTCGTATAATTCAGGCCCTGATCCAGTGACTACCATATCCATAGAATTAAAGAAACGGATATAGCCTTCTTTTTCTGGTATATTTTGCCCCAGATAATTAAAAAACTGAAGCCCTGATACCTTTTCTACAAAACGGTCTGTATCATCTTCATTGATAATCGATTTATCGATTACGTATTCAATCGTTTTCTCCTGAACATCAGAAGGATTGTCACCTGGAAACTCTGAATAATGAATAATCAGTCGGAAATCAAAAATCTTGTTTAGTGGATCTGTATTCCAGCCAAATCGTACATCCGTTTGATCTCTCCAGGTATTAATTGTTGGAGAAGAACTATCTATAGTATCAATAGCTCCGACAATAGTCGTTTCTGCCGTTACAGGATCAACACCTGAACGATTAACTACGATGCGTACTTCATCTCCTGGTTCAAAACCTGCTTCATCAGCAGAGACCTTATATAAGTAATGTGGTGCCTCTATAAAAACACCATCATCTTTTGGATAACCTTCATTGGCAGCATTGACACGCTCCAGTGTAAAGGTTTCACCAGAAACAGTATTCTCCAATTCTACTACAGCATCTGCATAATACAATGAGTCTGCTATTTGAGCAATCTCCAAGGCGTTACCACCTGGCTCTAAAAAAGCTTTTTGTACTCGTACATAATGTGCTGTATCCTGTATAGATAGGAATGCATATACAATCGGAATATCTTTCCACTCAGCCTCCAATTCAAAATCGGTAGTACAGGATACTACAAAAGCTAAACCTAACAGTACGGGGATTAATCTCTTCACTAGATAATTTTTTTTATAACACAAGAACAAAATGTAAACCCCAAAGTTACACCATTTGATTATAATTTTCCAAACCACTTTAGCAGTCAATGACGTTCATCAGACGTAAAGAGGCCTTTCACTTCCTTTCCACCTATTACATTCTCTGTATACATTCTACTTTCCTCCTTTACATTTCACTATCTTGCGCCCTAAAAAAGAGAAATGTCTGTCAATAAAGATGTAAAACGCATAACGACTCACGTCTTGCAAGCAATGAAAGACAATAATGAGAAAATCGCTATGCTCACTGCCTATGATTATTCTATGGCACGTATACTAGATGCTGCGGGTATTGATATTTTATTGGTTGGTGATTCTGCTTCTAACGTAATGGCTGGCCATGAAACAACACTACCTATTACCCTTGACCAAATGATCTATCACGCTTCTTCTGTAGTTAGAGCAGTCAAGCGAGCATTAATAGTCGTAGACCTGCCTTTCGGTTCCTATCAGGGCAACTCCCGAATAGCATTGGAGTCTACTATCCGGATCATGAAAGAATCTGGCGCCCATGCAGTTAAGATGGAAGGAGGTGCTGAAGTCAGCGAATCTATCAAACGTATTCTTTCCGCCGGTGTACCGGTAATGGGGCACCTGGGACTCACGCCTCAATCGATTTATAAATTTGGTACTTATACAGTAAGGGCACGCGAAGAAGCAGAGGCTCAAAAATTAGTTGAAGATGCTTTACTACTTCAAGATTTAGGTTGCTTCTCCCTGGTACTGGAAAAAATTCCTGCCAAGCTTGCTAAAAAGGTAAGTGATGCTTTGCATATTCCTATCATTGGTATCGGAGCAGGTAATGATGTAGATGGACAGGTACTGGTCACGCATGACCTGCTGGGCATCACCAAAGATTTCCAGCCACGCTTCCTACGTCGCTACCTCAATCTATTTGATGATATAAAGGATGCAACAAAACAATACATCACCGATGTCCGATCTGGCGATTTTCCAAACGAAAAAGAACAATATTAAAAGGTTTAGGATGGTTTAGAATTATAGTTTAGGTGGTTTAGAAAGTTTATGGGGTTTAGTTTTTTTACCTCTAAACTTACTAAACCATCTAAACCTTTCTAAACCCACTAAACGCTTCTAAACCCTAATATCAAACATTCCCATACCATAAAACCATTTAAAACTGCTGAAAATGGGTAGAATCATCCGAATCACACTCCTTAGCATACTTGTATTAGGCCTGGCAGCCGGCTTTTATGTATACAACAAATATGTAAAAGGCCCTGCTGTACCCAATGGGCTCTCCTCATATATACTTACCATTCCCACCAACTCTGATTATGAAACTGTAATAGATAGCCTTCAACAAAATGACTTTGTTTCAGACATTCAAATGTTTAACCTCTTTGCCGAACGCATGAATTACATCAAAAACCCCATGCGGGCAGGGCGTTATGAGCTGAAGCCGGGGTGGAATATGATAGAACTGATTCGCCATTTGAGGGGAGGTAAACAGGCTCCTGTTAAATTAGTGCTCCACAACGAACGCCTGACAGAGCAGGTTGCTGCCAAAGCTGCCAATTTTATCGAGCCAGACTCTCTTACCATATGGCAATTATTCCAGGACGAAGCCTACCTCGAGTCCATTGATTACACTCCGGAAACCTTAATGAGTTTGTTCATTCCCAATACCTACGAATTTTTCTGGAATACCTCTCCTAAAGGTTTTATGGAGCGGATGATCAAAGAACACGATTCCTTTTGGTCAAAAAACAATCGGCTTGCAAAAGCAGCAGCTCTGGGCATGAGCCAACCGGAAATATACACACTTGCAAGCATTGTAGAAAAGGAAACACTCGTCAACACCGAAAGAACCCGTATGGCTGGCGTTTATTTAAATCGGCTAAAGATAGGAATGCCACTACAAGCAGATCCCACCGCTGTATTTGCTACCCGCGATTTTGATACTCCACGTGTTACCCACTATCATACCAAATTTGATTCTCCTTACAATACCTATATGTATGCAGGCTTGCCTCCTGGGCCAATATCTATGGCTTCTATCGGAAGCATCGATGCTGTACTCAATGTTGAAAAGCATGACTACCTCTATTTCTGCGCCAAAGGGGACGGTTCTGGTTTGCACAACTTTGCCAAAACCCTGAGCCAGCACAATAGAAATGCCCGGATTTATAAGGAGAATCTGAGGAAGAGGGGGTTGAGGTAAGTGAGGTGTAGGATGTAGGGTGTAGGGTGTAGGGTGTAGGAAAATATTTGATTATTTTTATACATTTAGATAATATGCCAACATAAAAGAGGATCAAGCTAGATATATAATCACACCGAATTTGAAATTTAATGCCCGAAACTAAAGCCCATACCTATGAATCAAGTACTCATCTGCCTCGTAGGAGATCAAACTGTACCAAATGTCTTATTAATAAAAGATACTGCTTTTCAGCAAATTGATTCTTATCTCTTCATTACTACCGAGTTGATGGAAACTCGAAATCGGCTTCAGCATATTATTAATGCTACAGGGCTTAAAGCAAATCAGTATCAAAAGCTGATTGTAAAAGCGGATAACTTGCAAGATGTAAAACAGAAACTAGATCAGCTTAAGCTACCTATTAATAGGACTACCTATTATATAAATCTAACCAGTGGTACCAAATTGATGTCTATTGCCTTATTCACCTACTTCACTCAAGGCCATTATCAGCATTGTAGTAGTATTTTCTATATGCCAATTGGCAAAAACGCTTTTATCCAATCTTACCCTGATTACCAAAAAGCGGAGTATAAAATCAAATATTGCATCCCTATAGACATCTACCTTACCTGTTATGGCATCAGAATAGATAAATATAAATCTTCCCAAAATTTATACATGTCTCCAGAATATACTTCTGTCTTTTTGCAGGCAATTTATTCAAAAGGCAGAAGGGAACAACAGAAGATATTTCACGAATTGACTGGTTTAAGGAAGTCATATAATTCAAATGATAAGGATTCATCAATCCAAGTCACTCCTACTCCATCTTTAACTGAATTCCTGAATCAGGTAAATTATCCTATAGCTGAAAGTGGGTTATTAAACGAGGCTGATATTCTATACTTAACTGGTGGTTGGTTTGAAGAATGGACCTTCCACTATATTAAACAACAATACAACCTACGAGATAGTGAGATTTTGTGTAATGTATCTATCTCTCGACTAAATGAAGCTGGGAAAACCGTTAAAAGTCAATGTGATGTTCTTTTCACACATGAAAATACCTTACACGTCATAGAATGCAAAACAGGTTTCTCTAAAGGCAAATTGAAACCTATGTTCCACGAGGCACTATATAAGTTAAATACTTTAAAAAATGAATTTGGCCAACGAGTTAACGCTCACTTTTATATACTTACCAAGCTTCGAAATAGCGAGGGTAAATTAAAACCCTTCATAGAAGAACGCTCTCGATTATACCATATTAAAGTCCAAGACTGGACTGATTTAGTCAAATCGCGCTTGCTATAAAATTATCCTTCTGTGGTGCAGCTTCCAACTGCCCCACAGACTATAGATTAGCTCCTACTATGCGGCCCGCTGTTGTACCAATGCTCTCGCCTCTTTAATCTTTTTTGAATAGATATTGCGTAAACTTCCGTAAGCAACACCCAGTTCTTTCGCAATTTCTTTGAGGCTATATCCTTGCAATATTAAATGAAAAATTTGTTGATCACGTTCTGAAAGTTGGTGTCCCCATCTGAGTACCTGCATATTTTCTCGTTGTTCCAACAGACCAACAATGCACTTATCGTCAAAAGCCTTGTTTTCCGTAAACTCATCTTGACATATATCCATGCCTGCACGAGATTTGCGGTGCCATTTACGCAGCTCATCCCAATAGGAATTACGGATAATCCCCAGAGCAAAAGCCTCCAGGTTATGGTCATAATAAGTACCCAACCGAATTTTATTCTGCAAAATTAAAAACGAATTGGACAGGCACTCTTCCATTGCCAAATACTCCTTACTACCTACCTGATAGCGGCAAAAAATACCAAATGCCCGCTCCCTTAAGCGATTAAAAAAATAATTTTCTACCAACCGGTTACCATCTTTTAAACCTGCTAGTATGGCCTCATCACTGTAGTTTCTCTTGTAAGACATAAGATTCATTTTCCTGGTTAAAAAAATGGCGGCTAATCAATTGTATATCAATCAATTGCTCGCTCTTGCGGCTTAACTCAGGAAATGAGTACAAACTGCCTTATTACTAGCTTTATATTAACTAGTTTAAATCTTGCTGTACTACAGTTTCATCAATCTTTCAATAACTAATTGTAATTGGATATCCAATTTGTCATTACAAAGTGGATTTTTTTTGAAAAAAGTTTTGTGGGCTTGATTTTAGCTCATTTCATACTAAATATATACGATTAACGACCTTCTAAACCGAATTGTTGTTGGCATTTTTGACAATTGCCTAAAATAATATTTGTAAAAATAAAATAGGTTACATATATTGCACAATGTCATCAAGTAACAATGACAGTTTACCATAAACTTACAATGTAATTGTATGAACGCAAATGCAATCATAAAGTGTAAAGTAACAACCCCTATATTAGCACATGGCGCAGATGGATCAACTCCTGAGCTACGTGCTGCTAGTATAAAAGGTGGTTTAAGGTATTGGTTTAGAGCGATTAACTGCCATTTAGACTTAAAGGGTTTATATGAAGCTGAAGGAAAGCTATTCGGCAATACTAGTAAAAAAAGCCTTTTACAAATAAAAGTAGGTCTGGATAAGTCGGCAGATAATATTGCAGAATTTGAAGTATTGCCTCACTGGTCATTAAAGGGTAGGCATTCTTTTACGGCTTCTGGGATTTCCCCTCAAACGACATTTACAGTAAAATTGAGGGGCCCAAATGAATACATTAAAAAAGTCATTTCTCTCTTTGAAGTATATTCTTTCCTGGGAGGCATTGGGAAACGGTCAAGGCGCGGCATGGGTAGTTTTATGGTAACGGAAATAGAAGGAATCAATCAGAGCCTGGAACACGATAAAGATTTAGCAAATTATTTGCATCAAAAAATACATTTTTTGTCTCCTTATTTTTCCCGCAGTAATAACAAAATCTCAAATACCTACAGTGACGACAAAGCATTATATCCATGGATTAAATCTATAGAATTTGGCCAAAATGGCTTCAAACATGCTAAAGATATAATCATAAAAATTGGGACTACAACCAGCCAGTTTAAAAAGCAGAATACTGCTAAGTATGAAGCCTCACTGGGGCATGCATCTAACGGGCGATTTTCTTCTCCGATATATGTATCTATCATTTCTAAGGATGGGTTACACTACCCTATCATTACCACCTTAAATACGGTTTCTGATAAGGAAAACGGCAAAATTGATCATATACTACAAGAAGCGTTTAAAATGCAAATATTGCAATACAAGGCTGACTAAATTTTTTTTCATGAACCAATATCTATTCTTATTCACCCTCTCCCCCGTACAATCTTTCATAGCACAGGCGAGGAAAACACAGGATTTATATACTGGAAGTTATATCTTATCCGCATTGATAAAAGCAGGTGTAGCTGAATTTGATAAAAAAGACGTTATTTTTCCGGATGCCGAATTCTTGGAAGAAAACAAGAATGCTTCAGCTCCGAACCGCTTTATTGCGTTATGGGAAGGTAAAGAAGAATCTTCTCTACAGGCAAAAGGTGATGAAGTAGAAAAACGGGTTAGAGAGCATTTTATAAAAATGGCAAATGGTGTTTTAGGTAGCGTAAAAAAACCGAAAGGTTTTGACCAACAAATTGAGCAGCATTTATCTATATATTGGGCATTTCAACCCATGGTAAATGGAGATTATGGGACAGCTTATAGAAAACTCGAAATCAACCTGGCGAGCATTAAGAACATACGTCCTTTTGAACAGTATGACTATAGCGGTAGCATTGGTGAACAAGGTAGAAAATGTAGCCTCGATGGAGAGCGTAATGCTTTATTCTTCAAAGAGCGGATAGTTAATGGTAAAAAAAGAAAACCATTCTTCGTTGAAAAGAACGGTGCAACCTTATTAGGAGGGTATAAATCTGATAACCTTGATTTTGGAGAAGGTTTAAGTGCCGTTAGTTTTTTGAAGCGTTTCTACAAAGATCACGATGAAAAAAGTTTCCCTTCTACTGCTGAGGTGGCTTTACTAGAAGACGTAAAAATATTGGATGACAAAAATGAGGAGTATTTGAATTGTTTGAAGAAAGTATTTGAACCATCTCAGATAACACAATTATGCCTCCAATTAACCTCAGATACAAATATAAAAGATATAAATATACAGAATGCTACAGATAATCCAGACTGGCAAACTCAATTTGATTTCCAGGCTTGCTTTGAAGAAAATCTGACTGAAAAAAATTTCCCGGTTAAGGGGCAGCTACATTTATTACAACAGCTACAAAGGCAACTCAAAAGCAGCCTGAAAACAAAATACTATGCCCTGGTAATGTTTGACGGTGATAAAATGGGGAAACATCTTGGACAACTGGCTTCTTCAGGCGAGGAAGCTCATAAAAGTTTCTCGAAAAGGCTTTCCACATTTGCTGCAGGGGCGACTAGGTACGTGAATGAAAAAGATCGTGGTAGAGCCGTTTATGCCGGAGGTGATGACTTTCTGGGCTTTATAAACATCAACCACCTCTTTGGGGTAATGCAACGTCTGAGAAAAATGTTTAGTAAAGAAGTAAGTCAAGAACTAACATTCTCTGCAGGAATTGTTATAGCTCATTATAAATTCCCTTTGTCTGAAGTGTTGAAAAATGTGCGCTCCGCTGAAAAAAAGGCTAAAAAAAATGGAGATCGTAATGCCTTTTGCATTTCAACTATGAAACACTCTGGTGAGATACAAGAAGCTGTATTTAAGTGGGGGAAAGGCAATGTGAATTGGACTGCACTTAAATATATGGTTGATGCTTTAACTGAAAAACCTAATGCAGAACCTGCCTTTTCAAATACTTTCATACAAAATTTAACCATTGAGCTTTTCTCTTTAGGAGAAATTGAAATGATTGAATATAACAAAATAGTCAAAACGGAAATAAAACGATTAGTCTACCGGAGTAAATTCAAAGAAACAAGCCGCTTCAAGACTATGAGATTAATATGCTACTTAATATTGCTATGGAAAACAAAAGTTAAAGACATTGAAAAGGTACAAAACTTCATTCATGCACTCCAGATAGCAGATTTTATAAGCCGAAAAACCAGACTATAAAATGATCATCAGAATAAAAGCTTTAGATACTTTGTTTTTCCGAGATGGTAAGCCTTTTAATATGGCTGATGAATCCTGGGCCACTGGAATATTTCCTCCACCTCCCAGTGTGCTATATGGTGCTTTACGAAGTGCTTTCCTTTCTCAGAAAGGGTTCAATTCTAACAATATAAAAATTAGTGAAAACTTAAAAATTCGTAACCTATTCTTTGAACAAGAAAATATTAATAATGGAAGCCTTAAACGGATACATTGGGCACCTTATGATCTTTCGGCTACTGATTTAGGGAATAAAATCAAACAGAAAATCCATCTCCTCCACCTTAGGATGTCTAAGAATATCAACAGTCAAAAATATAAGTTTAAGTATCAACTTTTTCCTCCCGAAAAAAAGGAGGGGGTATTCCTGAATGTGGATACAGTTGGAGGTCCTGAATATCTAGTAACTGGCTTTGAAGAGAGCTACGTAAAAACGGGCAACTTACCTAAATCACTCATTCAACTGTCAAAAGTAATTACTACAGAGCCTAAGGTAGGCATAGGTAGAAACAATTATACTCATGTCTCAGACGAGTCTGCACTTTATCGAGTGGGTATGCAACGGTTAGCTGGCAATCAATACCGTTTGAATATCATTATAGATTTTGATGGATTAGATCTTGCCCCTTCTGGGGTCTTAAAAATTGGAGGAGAAGGCAAATCCGCTTTTTACAAAATATACCATGACCGATCTATTCAGATTCCATTCCCCACTTTAGAAAAGGACATATTTAAACTTTACCTTGCTACTCCAGCTTTATTTGAAAATGGGTGGCGTCCCTCATGGTTAAGTCAAGATGGCTCTGGTAATTATAAGGGGATAGAGTTACAATTATTAACTGCTGCTATAGGAAAACCAATACATATCGGCGGTTTCGATATAAGGAAAAAGGAACCTAAACCAATGTTAAAAGCCGTTCCCCCTGGGACAGTTTATTACTTCAAATTATTGAAAGGGGGTCAAAAGGAGCTCAAAAATGCTTTTCACCAAAAATGTATATCAGATAGAAGACAGAAAGAAGGTTTTGGTCTTGCATTTGTGTGCAATCTTAAATAATAAATAGTATGATAGTTTTAGTTACTACAGTAGGGATATCGGTATTTGAGAATAGCATTGAGGATATGGATGATACTTATGAACTACTCCGAAGAACTTCGACCCCATTTTCGACAGAGTGGCATAACTTTATCGAGGAAATAAGTGAAGATTGTATTAGAGCAATCAAAGACTCCAATAGTAATGGATTCAATAATCCCGACTTCAATTATTCTGCTGAAATCACCAGTATTCGTCGAATTGCAGAACAGACAGAAAACAATGTACATGTACACCTTATCGCATCTGATACTATCCTATCTGTTGCTGCTGCTATCATAGTAAAAGATTGGTTTGAGCAGGATAATGTCCAAAAAAAGTATAGCTCAAAAATTTCCATCAGCTTTGAAGTACCTGATAAACTGGAAGTGCAAAGCGACAGCCTGCATATCATAAAGAACTTAAATATTCAAGAACAAGAGGAATACAGAGAAGGCTTCATCAACCTTTTCGAGGTATTAGCTACGATCAAAGATAAAATTCGTAAGGAGTGCCTCCCATTTAAAGAAAAGGATGAGATGGAACTTAATATCACCGGAGGTTATAAAGCGATTGCTCCTATTCTCACTCTTTATGGGCAGCTTGAACGAATTCCAGTCAAATACATCTATAACGAAAATGAGTTGAATAAACTGCCTCCAGTGATTACGATTAGTACCTTGCCTATTAATTTTGATTGGGAGATAGTTGAAGCTTTAACCGATACGCTAGAGCCGGGTTTCATTTCTCATATTAAAAATCAAAACGAAGAACTATATAAAGAGCTTATTAAATATAACCTTATTAGTAATGAGGGTCATATAACTATTATAGCTCAACTTTTTAAGCGGTATGTAGAACATAAATCATCCATTAGTAGAAGTATTCTTGGAGCATATTTAGAATTGGTTTTGTTCCATTATTTCACTCTTACTGATAATGAAGAATCCTATTTCGCTCCATCCAAAGAAGATGATAAACTCATTTACAATCCAATATTAAATCATGTCATTGAATGTAAAGGAAAGACAAAAGAAAAAATAAAGAAAGAAAAAAAAGAAGGCAAGTATTTTGATGTTGGTGACATTGATTTGGCAATAAAGCGAAAAGATGATCCCTCAAAAAAAATTATCTGTGAAATAAAAGCTGTTAGCTCTACAGCTAAGAAACTAGAAGAAATAGGCACTAAAAAGGATTATTACGATCGTCAGATTAAGCCAAGAATCATACACTATCAACCTTCAGAGTTTCACTACTACGCCTATACAATCTCTTATATGAAGAGAGATAATTCAAATGATTCATTCTCAACTGATGTTGAGAAGAATAGAAAATTCATAGAGATTATGGATTACTATAAAAAAAGGATAAAAAATGATCCTGATACTAAAAAAGTGACCTTCAGAGTCCGTTTATTTCACGTTGACTTATCCAAGCAAAGTTTAAATATAAATTATTCCAAATTACTCCAAGAACCATTTGAAAAAAGCCAATGGATTGAGATTCCAGTTGGTGAACTTTCTTAATTCATAAAAACTAGCATCCTATGTATAAAGACAGAAGACCCCTTTTCTTTACTTGCGAAACACCACTCCATGCCGGATCAGGTGCTGACCTCGGCATTGTAGACTTACCCATTCAAAGAGAACGCCATACTAGTTTTCCTAAAATAGAAAGTTCATCACTAAAAGGGGCTTTACGGGAAGCTATAGAAAATCATGCCGTCAAACAAAATGCTAATGCTGATGCACTTGATAACCTCATCAAGATCAACAAAATATTCGGCTATGATGAGAATCCTCTCAGAAGCGATCTGGACGAAAATTTAAAAGCAGCCTTCCAATCTGAGACAAAAAACCAAAGCAGTTTTGCTGGTGCAATTGGATTCACAGACGCCCGCCTACTCTTATTTCCAGTAAAAAGCATGAAAGGGGTATTCGCCTGGATTACCTGCCCTAAAGTACTGCTACAGTTTGAATCTGACATGAAAATTGCCTTTGATGATCATGCTTTTGAAATCACAGGGATCAAAGGAAAATTGCTAGACGGTGCATATACTCTCTCAGCCGATAATACAACGGCGTTAAAAGATAAGAAATTAATCATTCTAGAGGAATATGCTTTCAAAGTACATGATACTCTGGACAGGGAGGACAAGCAGGTGAGCATTAAACACAATGAAGAGGAAACTGCATTAGGAGAATGGCTTTCGACTCATTTATTCAATGATACATTTGGTAGCTATTGGAAAGAAAAGATAAAAACAGATATCGTTATTCTACCAGATGATGATTTCAAAGATTTTGTCAACCTATCTACGGAAGTAATTACCCGCACTAAAATCAACAACCATACCGGGACGGTAGAACAGGGAGCCTTATTTACCGAAGAGTACCTACCTACGGAAAGTATCATGTATAATCTTGTACTGGCTCACGATGAATTTACGGAAAAGAATGAGCAATTAACATCTAAAGAGGTACTCGCGTTCTTCAACAAGTATCTCCCGGCAGTAGTCCAGATAGGAGGAAATGCCACCATTGGAAAAGGAATAGTACGAGTAGGAAAATCTTTCTTAAACTCTTAAAAGACCAAAGCCATGTCAAATACCATAAGAACCGGGCTAGAACAGGGGCGTGCCAAATACGCCTACGATCAAGTTGAAAAAGCGAGTACCCAACTTGGTAAAGATGCCAAAGAATATAAGGCATACGTCAAGAAGATGCCGATGTACATAAAAGTTAATGGCCTGGGTGCAACTATGTCATTTGCATTTTATAAAAAAAGGAAGAATCAAGCCTGGGCATTACTTTATAGTGATATTGAGGGTTGGCTAAAAAAAGACCATAAGGCACTGATTGATTTCAATGACGATGAACTAGTAGCTAGCCTAATAAAGGAGGAAAGTGCCACTTATCGAGCTGTAACTATAGAAGTATTAGCTTTACTCACCTGGCTGAAGCGTTTTGCAGATGGGCTGATTGAAGGGGAAGCCGAAAATACTGATTAATTATGAAGAAGGGTAAAATAAAAGTAAGGGCAAATTCGGTTATCGTTCAAATAAGTCAAGCCGATAGGTATTTATGCCCAGATTATGATCTTCCTAAAGAAATCTATCATAATAAAGAATGTGAATTCGAAGCAGATGATAACCGAAAGGTTACCAAATTAATTGTAGAAGGCAAGGAGATAAAGAAGAATGAAAATAAACTGAAAGAACAACAGGAAAAAGAAAAACGAAAAAAAGAAAGGGAAGAAAGACAAAGAAGAAGAGAAGAACAGGATGCTAAAAATAAGCAACTCCGAGTGGCCTTCAAAAATGACAGCTTCAGCAATGAGGCATTACTGGGGCCTAAAGATTTACTGGAAGCTGATATTGAAAGCTTTGAAATAGAAAATTTCAACCTCAAATTGAACAAATATGCCCGCTGGAATAAAGATGAAAAATCTGGTAATAACCCCTTCAGTTTTTTCAAAACCGAACGTGGTAGATTAAAGTATAAAATCAAAGAAAACTATGGCGACCTTGATATCGAAGGCATTGCGAAGCGGACATTAAGCCATGCCAAACAATTACTTGGTGAAAGCAATGTAAAAAAAGTAGAACTCCAACTTGATGCCCGTTTGATTGCAGGCTTAGGTACCGCTTCTGTATACGAAACGGGCATCACCTTGCACCACATATGGGGTATTCCCTATATTCCAGCTAGCAGTATAAAGGGCGTGCTTAGAAGTTGGATCATCCAATCTGTTTTTGGTGTAGAAAATGTACCAGAAAATGAAAAGGAGTATCCATTGCACAATGCTGAGTTCAGAGCATTTCAGGATGTAGATTTTTGCAATTTATTTGGCTGTCCTGCAAAGTTTGAAAAAATACAGTTTGACGATAAAGGACAACCTAAAATGAATAATAATAAGTATATCAAAACATCCAGGAACGTTGGTAAGAAAGATCAAAATGGTGATGGCATTGCTTATCAAGGCAAACTCATAGCATTTGAAGCCTTTCCAGTCTCGCCTCCCGATCCAAATTACTTTAATGTGGACATTATGAATCCTCATTATTCCAAGTACTACAGCGGACAAGGCAAGCAAGCACCCGTAGATTATGATTCTCCTACTCCAATACCTTTCTTGGTTGTTGAAAATACCAGTTTTCAATTTATTATAGGAAACAGACAAGGTAATTGGATATATAGAGATAAAACATTAATAGATTGGCTGAAGGAAGCTTTAGAGTTTAATGGAATAGGTGCTAAAACTTCCCTGGGTTATGGCAGCTTTCAATAAGTGAACTAATATGGTTGATTGGCTTTATCGATCTTTTGAGGAACATTCTATATTCTGGCTTATTACCTCTGGTGTTATTGGTGGTATTATCACTCTTGCACTTAAGTTTTTCTTTGAAGATATACTAAAAAAGAAGCTGGAACAGAGGCGGACTTTGAACAAAATTGTCAAGCATTATTCCAGTCCTTTATTGAGAACCGGATTTAGCTTGGAACGAAAAGTCAATGGCTATATTCGCGATATTGATAAAGGATGGTATGAAAATACAGACCCTTATTATAAATTATCATTGTTATATGGCTTTGGAGAATTTTTGGCCTGGATCAGAATACTGGAAAGGGAAAAAAACTTCCTGGAATTCAGTCGTTCTAAGAAAACTAAAGACTTTGAAAAAAGGCTTCATGGTATTTTCAGAGCAATTACCAGTTTTGCTTATTTTCGTCACGTAGCAGACGCTGACAAGGTAGATCAATCACTCATTCCACGCCTATACTTAACAGCCATCGGTGAAATGATGATTGCCGATAAAGAAGGTGATTACAATGTTCTCGATTTCACCACCTTTTGCAAACTTTACCAGCAAAAAGAAGAAGTTTATAACTGGTTTCAAGCTTTGGATATATTCTTAACCAAAGCTAAAACGAACGAATTGACATGGGATCGGCTCATCATGCTACAAACTCATCTAAAACATTTTTGCCTTTTTTTAGATAAAGAAAAAAGCTACATCAGAAATAACGAATACCGTAATCTTGAATTGATGAAAGATGCAACAGCTCGCAAAGCACTATTGAAGCACATCAATATATTAATTTCATTTTCAACCAATCTCGACACACTATGACCACCCTCACCCCACTCCGAATCCTCCATCTCACTTTCGACCACCCACTACGCCCTAATCAGGTACACCAATGGCGGGGGGCTTTCATTGAAATGACAAAACGACAGCACCACTACTTGCACAATCATGTGAGTAATAAAGAATACCATCATCGGTATCCAATGATACAATATCGTAGCTGGAGTGGCAAAGCCTCGGTCACTGCTTTTAACGATGGCGTAGAAGCACTACAAAGAGCACTCACCGATAATGATTGGGTGATGAATTGGAACAAACAACAAAAATCAATCAATGTAGAAGATATTAAGCTACAGGAATATTACTTACGTATGCTGCCTGAACTACGTGAATATAAATTGTATAATTGGCTCGCTCTTAATCAGGAAAACCATAAAAAATGGAAAGCTTGCGAAAATCTGGCAGAAAGAGCCCTGTTATTAGAAAACATTCTTGCCTCACAAATACTCGCTTTTTGTTCTTCAGTAGGCTGGCAACTACCTGAAACACTGGATGTCAAACTCATGGAATTATACACCACCAAAACCATACGATTGCACGGCAACCCTATGCTCGCATTTAATGTTAACTATAAAGCCAACATACTACTTCCTCCTGGAATAGCTATTGGCAGAGGAGTGAGCGTAGGCTGTGGATGGCAGGTACCTCAAAAACAAAAGAAAGAACGTTTAGCTCCTTCTTCAGAAAAGACGGCTACGGTATAATTATGATCATTTTCATTTATAAAATGTTCTTTGACATGTAAGGGTGATGTCGTGATGTCTCAACTACGCTTAGCAGCTACGTCGAGCAAAGGGTGATTAAGATATTGGAGCTTGTTGTAAAGATGAAATTCTTTATGATTTAAAATTCCAGCAGAAAAAACCACCTAAACTAAAATCCGGACATCAACTCAAATAACAAAAATCTACCATACGTCTATTTCTTGTTATTTAGTTAAGAAGTGTTAAAATTGCAAAATGGTATATGATTTTTAATAATACACCCTTCGTATTAATCTGTTTATCAACATTAAATACATAAGGGTTTAGGGCACTATTAAAAAAAGCTGCCAATTGTTAAAAATCAAATATGTTTTTCTTTGTATATTAATACATTTCCAGCTGGTTATCAGTGACTTGCAAAAATCCAGTAATTTAAAGCATGCCATAACAATCAATTTGTGACATGGATCAAAACAACATTGTAAAATCAAAATTTTCAAAAAAATCAGTTTGGCGCTATACTTGTGTTAAAATTATAATATGTATACTTCCTATTTACACCAGCTTAAACCCTGTTTTGGAAATTCTGGGGTAGGAGTAGCCTCCGGTATTTACTCGGATTGCGACAGAATATAGAGTTTATGGCCATTATCGTTACGAGTAGGAGTAGCCTCCGGTATTTACTCGGATTGCGACCTTTGCCATCGATTTTAATCATATTATCGATTTTGTAGGAGTAG
>JAKSDI010000121.1 GCA_022360175.1 Chitinophagales bacterium | reverse complement strand
TATTTTTTTTGTTGATTAAGTCTCCATTCATAAGTGTTCTGCTTCAAATGAAGAGATCGTAAATGGTAGAATATATTGATCCAGCACCAATTACATAAGATTTATCCTCATAATCTGCCCTTATCACACCCTCAGGGAGCCCAACATGCCCAGTTGCCATGTTTTCAATTTTGGCACCACTATATTCGTGTCCGGAATTATGCATTCCCAATGGCTTAAAGATTAAACTGTCCATTGCCTGGCCGTAGGTAAGCTCTGTTTGGTTTTCTATGATTTTAGCAGCTATTGCATAACCAAGATTAGAATAAGACCATTTTGTACCTGGTTCAAATTGGAGCTCTGAAGTGTTAATCAATTGAATAATGCTATCTATAGAAATGTAACTTTTCCCCAGTTTTTTTTCTGTCAGTGATTCTATGTCTCTAGCCAAACCACTTGAGTGAGACAGGATTTGGTGGATGGTGATTTTTTCAGCAATCTCGGGCTTTAATATTTGAAGATAATTAGAGACAGCTTTGTCGAAATCCACTTTCCCATTTTGCTCCAATAGCAACAAGGCGGAGGCAGTGAATTGCTTAGATAATGATGCAAGCCTGAATTTTGTGTTTAAATTATTGGGAATGTTGTTCTCGAAGTTTGCATATCCATTTGCACTTTGGAAAATAATACGATCTCCCTGGCCAATCAAAATATTGCCACTAAATCCAAATAGAGAATCAGTGGCATTGACAATTTGCTCAACCTTTTCAATATTTTTTAACTCGAGCGATGTTTTTTGAGCAATACAACTTAATGTGAATAACATAAAGCAGTATATCAAACAGGAGTGTAACAATGTCTTCATAAGCTTTAATTTTTTTAATGCGCCCAGAGTATGCTTCATAGTAAAGTAAGCCTTGAGGAATCATTATATATAGCACTGGACTATATGCATTTTACTTTTACTATTCTAAACTCTAGCTTGTTTAATTCATACTTCATCACTTACAAAGTCAAAAACTTCATACTAAAGTTGCTTTATCTATTCCACGAATTAAATCAGCTATATTATCCTTGCTGCCAGCCGATTCATAGAGGAGATTTTGATTAGCCACTGATAAAAAAGGAATAAGCCTTACTTTTACAAAAAAGGCCGCATGGTACAGAATAGCATAAAATCGATCTTCTTTTTTTACCTGCAAACTGTTTTGATCTGGATTCTGGCTTCCTTGTTTTTCCTGTTTCTTCGTAACTACGGGATAAATCCGGATGTTGCAGAGAACCCGATCAGAGGGCTTCGCCTGGGACAATTGTTAATGGTCGTTTTTATGGTAGGGGGGATAGCAGGAGTTGTATATGGTAGTATAGAATTGATCTTTGATCGGCCTTATTTCCAGCGGCAATCCTACGGCCGAATCCTTATGGGGAAGTTGGTCTCTTCTTTTATCGCAGTTAAGATAATGATGGCACTAGCTATAACGGTTACCAGTGCCTTTAAGGGCGTTTCTTTGGAATCAACCGAGATTACTCAGCTATTGAGAAGTGAAATGTACTGGGTCTTTTTTGTTTATTTTTTGTTTGTGGCGGGCTTTATTTCCTTTGTTAGGATGGTTAGCCAAAAATTTGGGCCAGGTATACTTTGGAATATGTTTATTGGCCGATATAGGAATCCTCGAGAAGAAGTGCGCGTGTTTATGTTTCTAGACCTCAAATCTTCGACAACGATTGCAGAAAAGCTGGGACACATCAAATTCAGTCGCCTGATCCAAAATTGCTTTGCCGACCTTACCCCGGTAATTACCAAGCACAAAGTAGAAATTTATCAGTATGTGGGAGATGAAGCGGTACTGAGTTGGCCGGTAGAGGAAGGTTTTGAAAGCAATCACTGTATCCACTGCTATTTTGATTATATGGAAGTTTTGGCAGCCAAATCTGATTATTATGAAGAAACCTATGGGTTGAAGCCTTTCTTTAAGGCTGGCATTCACCTGGGAACAGTGGTTGTAGCAGAAGTAGGGCTGGTCAAAAGGGAAATTGCCTACCATGGGGATGTGCTCAACACCACTGCCCGTATTCAAAGCCGGTGTAATGAGTTGCAACAGCAATTACTGGTCTCCGAGAAGGTCTTACAATATTTGCAAGCCGACCAGCAAATTCAGAGCCATCACCTGGGAGAAGAGATACTCAAAGGAAAGAAAACGGCTGTCACTATTTATGGCATGACAAGGGACTAAGAGGGGAGGGATGGCCTAAAATTGGAAACAGAACAAAGAGGGAATGGTCTTTATTTATTTTTCAGATCCATCTTCTTACTTTGGATTTGTATAATTTATAATCATTGCCAAACTCTTTTTCCATCATTTTTTCTTCGTATGGGATATACCAAAAATTAGAGAATAAGAAAAAAATCAAAACCCCAATGAATCCATATAAATTAGCTGTTAGTATCCATACACCAGTCAAAGAAATTGTAAAGCCAAGATATATTGGGTTTCTGCTGATTTTGAATAACCCATTTTGAATTAATTGTCTCGGCTTTTTGAAAGTATGAATTTCAGTATCAATCCTTTTAAACAATTTTTGTATACGGATGGTAATTACCAAACCAGCAATCGTTAAAATGATTCCGGTATAAGAAGTTGGCAATTGTATAGATATATTATCTAGCTTCAAAAAACTTAATCCAACAATTAACAGCGTGCAAAAAAGGAATAACACAGGAGGAATTACTTTTTTCATTTCAGTATGCTTTTAATTAAAAAAGCAAAGTTCCCAACTTGCTATCTAAGAAGCATTAACATAGGTTTATTCACTTCATTTTTTTTCTCACTCTGCTCAATGCAATTGGCGTAATTCCTAAATACGAAGCAATCATATGTTGCTTTACTCTATTTTCAAGACTTGGGTATTCGTTTAAAAAAGATCTATACCTACTTTCACTATCCATAAGTAAAAATTCTCGTTCTCTTTTTTCTTTAATGCTGTAACCTTTTTCGAGAAATGAAATTAGGAGTTTATCCCATTTAGAATCTTTGTTCCTAAGCTTATTCCATTGATGGTGACTTATTTCTATTATTTCGGATTGCTCAATCGCTTCAATTGTATAATAAGATTTTTTACCATGAATCATCGAAGTATATGATGAGATTATATCTCCCTCCTTCATGAATACCTTGGTAAACTCCTTTCCCTCTTTTGTCAAATAGTAATATCTAAAAAGCCCTTTTTTGATGATCCCGATTTTATGAGGTATTTCCCCTTCGTTCACAAATGCTTGTTTTGGGGCATATATTTTCCTTTTTCCCTGACGTTCTAATTCTTCTATTAATGTGAGAATATTTTTCATTTTTTCTGATTACTACCAAGACTTGTATCTGCTCTATTATAAATATATTTCTTTCTCTTTTATACTACCCCTTTTGCTAATTGTATGAATAATTAAAACTCACTTTTGTTCTTAAGCATTGGCATCCATTTTTCTTTTAATTCATTTTATATTTTTCTCTATATTCTGAAGGGCTTAAGCCTTCCTTCTTTTTGAATAATCTTGAAAAATATTGCGGATATTCAAATCCCAATTCATAGGCTACCTCAGAAATACTTTTATTCGGTTTCAATAAAATATTCTTGGCTTCATCAATCAAGTATAATTGCAAGTGTTCGGTTGTGGTTTTACCAGTTTCTTTTTTAAGCGTGTCACTAAGATAACGTTGCGAAACCGACATTTTATCCGCTAGTTGTTCTATACTTGGAATACCTTTTCTCTGGAGTTGTCCCGACTCAAAATAGGCTGCTAATTGCTGATTAAATTGCTCTAACAAATCATTCGATAGTTCTTTTCGATTTAAAAACTGCCTTTCATAAAATCGATTGGCATATTTTAAAAGGGTGCTTAATTGGGAAATGATGATGTCTTTACTAAACTTATCCTGGTTGTTGTGATATTCTGTTTCAATATTCTCTACGATGGATTCTATCTGTTTTTCTTCTCTTGGTGAAAGATGTAAGGCTTCATTTGCTGAGTAAGAAAAGAATCCATATTTCTTAATTTGTTGGGCTAACTCAGTTCCTTTAAGAAAATCTTCATGAAAATTTATCGAAAAACCTTTTTGCTCAAAAACTACGCTGCTATCCCATTGTAAAACTTGTCTTGGAGCTATGAAAACCATTGCCCCATTAGTAAAATCATATTTTGTTCGCCCGTAGTTTAATTGCCCTTTGACTATCTTTTTCAAACTAATAGTATAGCAATCATTTGTAATCGGAGGGGAACTCTCTTTTGGACAAGGAAGAAAATTATTTCCTATTGCAAACAAGACACTCAGCATAGGATGCTCAGGGCGGGGTAATTGCATATAATCGAAATAAGCTGATAGTGTTTTGAAATGTTGCATATCTAATCGCTTAGAGCTTGTTTGGGATTTGTTCTTTAAGTCGAAAATAGATCATTTTTTGTTTAGACAAAGCTCATTTAGAGCTGCATACTGATTAAGTACGTAGTGAAAAATAGCTGATGTATAAACAAAAAAGGGACATTTGCAGACCAATTAATAATTTCCAAACAAGCTCTTAATTTTTCAAATCCTTTTCTACTAACTCTAGCTGTTTATTGTACGCTTCTATTCTGGCATTAGCATTACTATCTACCAGTATAATAACAACCATCATTGCAATTGTTGTGATGCTGATAGCTCTCCAAATAGGCTTATCAATGAATACAAATAGCAATGCCGCTACCACTATGATAAGTGGGATGACTTTGAAAACGATAGTCTGATATTCCGCCATTGTTTTTTCAGTTCGACTAATCTCTGATTGTACAAAAGCGGAGGCATCACTCTCGTAAGCAGTAGGAAAATTGGCAATTCTTGATTTATTGGAATAAACTAATCCAAGTCCTATAATCAAAAGTAAAATACCAGCTATCAAGGCCGGGAAAATAAATGCCTTAGCAAATTCGGTTTTCCCTAATTGCCAAAAACCTAGGGTTGCCAATAGAAACAGGATTCCGAAAAAGATAAAAAATGTTGATGAAAAAACTTCGGCTTTTGCCCAATCGGTTGCTGCTTTTAATATTTCCATGTCTTTAGATTTAAAAATTCCACTTAAAACTGGTTTCCTTTTCTGATACAGCCCACAGCTTAGTGGCGATTGCTTTATCCTGAGCATGTGGCTCTAATTTACATTCGCCAACAGGACCTGTCCATTGCATTCTTCCCGTAGGGCCATAATATGCCTTCTGATTCAGGTTTTCCTCCTCTTCTGTAGCACACATTACCTCGGGATAAGCCCCTTTTTCAGCGGATTGAACCAATGGTGTCATCGACATCAATCCAAATATGATTCTATCCCTTAAACCACCGCTGGTTTTGATTAGTGATGTAGCGGAGGCACCTGGATGACACACGTATACTTTTACATTTTTGTTGGCTGATCTAATGCGGTCTTGCAATTCGTATGCAAACATCATCTGAGCCAATTTGCTGTGGCAATAAGTGTTCATTGGGTTATAATTTTTGTCCCAATTCATATCGTCGGATTGAATCGTTTTTATACCCATTTTATAGCCTTCACTTCCAACAACTACAATGCGTCCATTCGATTCTTCTATTCTGTTGTAGAGTAATCCGCACAATAAAAAATGGCCATAGTGATTTACACCAAGTTGGCTTTCAAAGCCATCCTTTGTAAACTTTTGAGTGGGTACTTGTGCAATGGCAGCATTACAGATCAAGGCATCTATTTTAGAGGCCTTTTTAATTACTTCTGCTGCTGCATTGCGTACCGATGCAAGCTCTGCCAAATCCATTTTGATAAAAGAAACTTTAACATTAGGACCTAATTCAGCTTTTAAATCACTAATTGCTTTTGCTGATTTTGTTTCATTACGATTAAGCATCACCACCTCAGCGCCTTTGCTTAAGAGTATTTTAGAGGCTTCAAAACCTGCACCTGTATTGGCTCCTGTTACCAGGTAAGTTTTGCCACTTAAATTTCCTAATCTTTCGGGCGTCCAGCCTTTTTTGCCAAATTGATTTGTACTCATCCCTAAATGTGTCTTTAGTTAATATGAATAGTACAAAGGTCGGTATGAAACTGTCTTGATGCCTTATACCAAATTTCGAATCTTGTATATTTTTTGGTTTTTTAATTAATAATAAGGGCAGGGCTAGACTCCGTAGAGGTATTTGATAAAGTTATCTGTTTTTCAATAAATTCTGACATGCCTAAGTCAACCTCTTTTTTCATTTTTAGATAAATCCTAAAGGCTTAATAAACCATTCCATAGTTTTGATGAGGTCTATTTTTTGTTATCTACGTTTTTCGTATGCTTGATATGCTGTTCATATTCAGACCAGCTTTCAAGTTGAATTTCCTGAAAAACAACACTAAATTGTTCTTTGGGCTTTTCTACTAAAATAACAATAGATTTTCTTCCACCAGCTCTACACCCTCCCCAGATGTTGTAAACATTTAGAACCAGGGTATTTGTTATTGGATCAAAAAATGGATGTGGCATTAAACGCATGTGGCAATCTCCTCCATAAGATTTTGCCAGAATCAGATTTTTCTTAAAATCAGGTTTTTCGCAATTCATTCCCTTTTCATTCCAGGCAGTGAATAGACTATCATTGTGAATGACAGTTCTTTTGCTGTCTATATGTCTAGGCAGGGTAAAGAGAGCACAATGAAAAAAAGAAACTTCCAATTCATCAATGATGGTGTTGCTTATTTCATTTAGGTTGGTTTTATTTTTTAAAAGAGTAGTGTCGAACAAGATGTCATAATTTGCAGGAGGAGTTGGTATCTGTATTACAATATGCCGTGTTTCTTTTGATTTACAGTTTTGGGACTGGATAGAAGCGTTCCAGGTGACAGTCCGTTTTATGGAATCGATTGTAACCGTGTTTTCAATGTTGCTTAAGCAGCTACCATGTATGCTTCGTTTAAGCCAAATTGCCTCTGTGAATTTTGGGCGGCCTACCGTGAATGATGACCAATAAAACACCTCTTTAAATATTGAATCATGATCAATTATTAAATTCGAATCAAAACGTGCATTTGCATATGGGGAAGGATTAAAGTGCTCGGAAGTATCCAAAACAACGATATTGAAGTCAATATGCTGTCCAATAGCACTGCTCGATAAAATATAAAATAAAAAAAGTATTAATATCCTGGTTTTCATTGGTGAATCATATTTGTATATCCTCTAGATTTTAAGCAACTAATATCGTGAATGAAGGCCCCAGCAGGCTTGTGCATTAGTTTTTAATCAATTAATAGCTTTTTAAGCAATTCAAAAAGAACGTTTTGTTTTTTGTGTACAACTAGGTAATAATCCCTAACGGGATAATCATCAGATTGCCAGATTAATTTAAGTGATTTATTGATGATAAATTCTTTTGCATTTTCCTTTAGTGTTACACAGACGCCTTCAACTTTAGTCAACTCCTGAAGCATAAAATATTCATTTGGGACGATGTAATTAGTAAAGACTTTAGGCCTCTTTTTTCCAAAGCAGTGAAGCCAAAATAGTTTAATATATGGATTGGTGGACATGTGCGAAAACCAGGTCTGGCTTTCCAGCCAATACTGGATTTTCTTTAGATCATTATTCTTAATGTATTCATTCAGTTCTTCTGTATCTAGATTTGGATTCCCAACAATGACTAATGGGGAACTATATACCTTGCAGGATAATGTATCAAAGGTTTGTTTGTCATCTCGTAAAATGGCAGCATCAATTTCTTGTTGATTCACAAGATCAAATAATTTTATATTATCCTGTTCGAAATGAATGGTAAGGTGTTTAAAGGAAGTTAAATTTTTGCTGGAAAGAAAGCTTTTGTAGAGATGTTCGCTAATTCCAATGGAATAAAGCTTTTCTTCTTTTTTTACTGAATTGCTATAACTGGCTTCTATATTTTCAAGCGTGTCCAATGCTTCAATAATAAGATTGTTGAGAAACTTAGCGTACTCAGTAGGTACCACTCCTTTAGATTTTCGTGTGAATAATTTGTGACCAATTGCAGCCTCAAGCATGCTCATTTGGTTACTCACTGTAGGTTGAGTGATAAATAATTCTTTTGCAGCTATGGAATAGTTCTTATGCTTGTATACCGCTTTAAAGGTTCTATACCATTCTAAATTGACCATTGATATTAATATTTTTATATCAAAAGCAAAAATAAACAATTTCATTCTATATCATAGACCATGTACTTTTGCTTGATAATCTTTTAAAACTTTTGAGTAATGAAAAAAATAGCATTAGTAACAGGAGCAAACAAAGGCTTGGGTTTTGAAACATCCCGTCAGTTAGGAAAAGAAGGAATAGCTGTCCTAATGGCTTCAAGAAATAAGGAAAGAGGCACGGAGGCCGTTCAGAAATTGAGAGATGAAGGACTTGAGGTCGAATTCGTGCAATTAGAGATAACCAACGAAGCTGAGGTCGATAACTTAGTCCAACACATTAATACTAACTATGGTAAACTTGATATATTGGTTAATAATGCTGGCGTTATGCACAGTGGAGAACCCGGAGGTGTAAATACTGCAGAAATTGTGAAAGCAGAAGTACTTAGAGAAACATTTGATGTGAACTTCTTTAGCCTGGTGAGTCTTACACAAAAATTATTACCTCTTATTAAGAAAAGCAAATCAGGAAGAATCATCAATGTTTCGAGCATTTTAGGATCCAATACAGTACAAAGTGACGAAACCTCACCCTGGAGTGGTATCAAACCTTTTGCTTATAATGCATCTAAAACTGCCCTAAATTCATTCACCGTACATTTAGCTGCTGCATTGAAGGATTCAAACATCAAAGTTAATTCAGCACACCCAGGGTGGGTGAGGACTGATTTAGGAGGTAAGAATGCTCCCCTGGAAGCACCAGAAGGAGCGAAAACCTCAGTAAGTTTGGCATCCGCTGATTTCACCGGCAAATTTATTCATAATGGAGATGAAATAGCTTGGTAAGAGCAGTTTGGATGATTTTACAGTGTTTTTCATCTAAAAGTTATTTTATGATGAAAAACACTTGTATTTCTTCTGTTCCAGCAGATATCTCTATGGACGATTTAAAGGATGTCAACAGAAGGCCTTTTTACTCTTCTTCTAATGAGTTTTCTTTGATTAAATAAATGGTGGCCTTGCCTTTTCCAATCTTTTCAATTACTCCTTCTCGATGTAGGTAAAGCATATCCTTTTTGATTGTATGAATAGATTCCTGTTTCATGAATTCAGCGACATCACTTGTTTTTACAGGTTCATTTTTCCGAATGAAATCCAGAGTAGTTCTTTGTCTTTCATTTAGATAGGGGCCTTTACTTTTGTATCTCGAATATTTTTCTTCCAGTTTCTGGATTAGAATTTCTAGACTTTCCAGAAAGAAAATCATCCATTTATCAATAATTTCATTTTCTGAATAACGATGTTTTTGGGCATCCATTAGTACCTGATAGTATCGTTGCTTTTCTTTTTCAATGTGGTTTTCAAAGGATACATATTGAATGAAAGGGTAATCAGTTTGCATTAGGAGTAAGGTGGTAAACAATCGGGATAATCTCCCATTACCATCTTGAAAAGGATGAATGGATAAGAATTCATAGACAAAGGCTCCAATAATGATCAAGGGATGGATTTCATTAGACTGAAGATTTTCATTGACCCAGACAATCAAATCGTCCATTTCTTTTTTTACGAGATAAGGCTCTGTAGTATTGAAAATGATTCGTTGTTTACCTCCTGGATAAGTTGCCACTACCTTATTAGATAGCTGTTTATACTTCCCTTTATGCGTTTGATCTTTGCCGCTATACTTCAAGAGTAGGTTATGTAGGTTGAAAATATTGGATTCATTGAGGCCTATTTCAGAATAGTTTTCCAATATGACTTCCAACGCATCATAATAACCAAAAACCTCTTGTTCATCTCTGGTTTCTAGTTTATTGATTTTAATATTTGCCAGTAAAGTTTCTACTTCTTCATTGCTTAGTGTTGCTCCTTCGATTCTGGTTGAGGATCCAATACTTTGGATGGTAGCAATTTTTCGTAACTCTTTTAAATACCGGTTTTCTTCTTTTTCAATAGCCAGCCATTTTCCCTTGAAGGAATCAATAAACCCAATCTTGTTGATTATTTTTTGGGTGGTAGGAAAATCGAATCTGAGCTTTTTATCCATTCTTTATCCGTATTTTATCCAAAAATAGTTGTTTTTGTGAAATGGATCAAGAAGAAATGGTCTTTATTTTATCCGTATTTTATCTGAATGCATGGTGTTTCATTTTTCAAAAACTATGTTACTTCCTCTCTTGGTATTTCCACTTGATGTATTCCTAATGTTCCTTCAAATTTTAAATACCATGATTCATAGATTAGATGATCGGGAAAACTTCTATGATAATTTTGAATACAATTTGGTCAAAAAGAACTTTCCCCACTATTGTGTTTATACCGTATTCTGCGTAGTTTTTTATTCTGATTGATTATTAATCCAATTTATTAATTCTTCCTTATTTATAGCATTCCAAGTCGAATCAGGGTTCTTTTTTTGTGATGGATTATCCTCGGGTTGTAATACGACTAATTCTGTATTTTTATTTCCCAAAAGCTCTAACTCAGCAATAAGCCCAACCATATCTGGCGAATTGTTGTCGTACATTGTTTTAAGGTGTTTTTTGAGCCAATATTTTATTGCAGGCTCTATATAGGCTCTGACAGCATAGTTTTTGTAAATCTTCGCATTTTCATTCTTCTCATCAAAATAACTGTACGTTGAAAAGTCGTAATAACTTTCAGGGTTGGTTTTAGGGGTGCCATTAAGATTTGTCTCTAACATATAATTTACAAATGTTGGTTCCCATAAATTATTTCGTTGGTTTCTTTTTTCACGGTCAAATTTGTACCATTCACTTGCCCAATCTAAAACCGAGTTACAAACAACAACGCCTTTGATATTGAGTTGAAAATCAAAATTATCTTCTTTCATGAATTCGATATGCTTCATTGCTCTATGTCCACCTAATCCAATTCCGATGAAGAAGATGTTCTTATTTGGTAAACTGTAATTGGTGAAGACTTCAAAAAGTATATTATGGGAAGAGATCGCAGAACTTTTAGAAAAATAAAAGTCAAAAGGTATTTCAGTTGAGACGGATAGTACCGCAAAGCCATTTTCAGAAGCCTGATTGTAAAGCTGCTTTGAATTTTTATTCTTTTTATCGTATCCTGAATCTTCAAGAAAAATTAACACACCTTTTATTGCTTTACTATCCGGAAGCATCAGTGTGTAACCTTTTTGGATTAGCGGGAAAAAGTCTTTTTCCCCTGTTCCAATTCTTAAGCTATCATTTCTTAATGCTTCGTACTCTTCAATAATGCTCTGTGAAAAACACTTGTTGGCATAAATAGTCAATAAGGCGAGTAGAAGGGAAAGCTTAAAAATTTTATTCATTATTGTTTGTTTTAGCCTTTATTATACACTATTTTAAGTTTTTAAGATATGTTTCTAATTCAGTGATAACCCATTCGGGTTCTCCAAGATGGATGTAGTGACCGCTATTAGTAGTGTTTAATATTTTTACATTGGGCTTATCTCTTTTCCAATCGGAAGACAGCTTTTTCCTAATTTGGATATTCTTTTTAGTATTAAAATTATTTTCCTGGTAAGAGACAAGAATTGTGATTGGAATACTTGTAGGTAGTGGATTCTTTCTCATTATTTTGTCAATGTTATAAACTTCTTTCCACTCGTTGTAAACTCCAATTGGTTGTTTTTTATAACTATTATCCCATGCCGTTTTCATTGAATCTGCAGATTCTGGTGACATTTGTTTGAAAACCTCTTCATATACGTATTCATTGGTTGGGTCGATTAAGAACAATCCTGCTACTTTGGATGGAAATGACTGTTGATATTTTCTAACAATATGTCCTCCAAGAGAGTGTCCTACTAGAATTATGGGGCCATCAATGTTGTTTTGACTGATTAAAATATCTAAATCATTCGCTAAATTTTCGATAGTCCTTGGATCATCTGTGGCAGGTGATTGTCCTATTCCTTTTCTATCATAAGAAATAGTTTTGTAATTATCAGAAATTCTTGATTGAATCTGATCCCAATTATTTAGAGGAGTTCCTAAACCGGACTCAAAAATGATAGTGGGGCTCCCAGTTCCTTTGATAAGAGTGTTAAATTTTACTATTTCTACATTTTCTTTTTTATCCTCTGTTCTTAAAAAATCGTTCTTTTCATTTTTATCATTTGCATTCACACAAGACAATAACAGGATAAATAGTAGAAGACTTAATTTCGATATATTCATAATGGTGTATAACGGTTGGCTAAACGCAGTAGGCGGCGATCAGAGCCTATTACCGTTTTAGGTATTGTTATGTGCAGATTTTAATTCGCTAATTTCATTGGCTCCATCCCACAACCTGTTATAGTAAATGGATATTTCACTAACTAGATAGTTATTTGATGTACATCGAATAGATGTAAAGTGTTTATCTTCTGAATTCTGAAAGAACGAAAATAAATACTTACCATCAATTAATGCCATATCAACCGTCCCTATTTTCTCTGCAAAGCAATCTAGTGGTTCCCATTGTATTTTTTTATCCAGAGAAATCCAACGTACTTTAATTCCATAGTCCAAGTGCTTTTTCATTAAAGAAATCAATTCAATGTCATTTGCATCAGAGGAATTATCAAAAATGAATATTCTTTTTACTCCAATGCTTTTGAGGCCAATTCCAAGTTTCTGACTTTCAATCCCCATTTTTGTCCATCCTTCTTTCCAATTAGTTTTTGTTATAACATATGAAGTACACAACCAATTAAAATCAGTATTATTAATGGCTTGTATCCAAAAATTGGGGATTAAGTTTTCTGAAACCTCAAAAGTATTAGAATCTTTTAAATCATATATTCCAGACCTCGCTTTTAATAGACAAATCGCCCAGTATAAATCAAAAGAGTTATCTCCATTTTTAATTACTTTTTCTCTTGCTTTAATGATGCTCGAAATTTCAATCAACTCTTTGTTAACTTGAGGAATCAAATTCATATTTTCTATTCTGTTAGAAAGTGAATATACCATTGAAACTACGTAAGTAAGCATTCCGACTATTAATGCATCTACAAATTGAATAAAGACCTTTGCATTTTGATGATCAGGAAAATAAATCCCAATAATAGCCCTAATAAGCATTAACGAGATTGAGATAATTATTGGAATTGTATTAATGTTGTTTTTTACTACCATTTCTACTAGTTTTTTCGCTTATTATTTGAGATAAAATGTTAACAAAATCATGAATTTCATCAACTGTATTCTCTATCGAGTAAGATAGCCTAATCATCGACTCTGCTGAATCTTTGTCAAGCTTAATTGCATTTATTATTCTCGATTGTTTTTTCGTTCTATTCAAACATGCAGAATGTCTAGCAACACATACATCTTTTTCTGATAGACGTTTTTGTAAATATTTACTTGATATTTGTTCAATAGCTATCGAACAGATATAAGGGGATGAATATTTATTGGGGATTATTTTTTTAAATCTGATATTGTTTTTCACCAATAACTTTAATAATGACTTATTCAAAGAATCAATAAAAGATAAATTTTCTTTAATATTCAATTGAGCTAATTCTAATGCACCACTCAATAAACAAGCACCCTCTACATTGACAGTTCCAGATCTATAATTTTTTTCATGTCCTCCTCCGAAATATTTCGGGAGCAATCTAAAATTATCATTTACATAAAATGCCCCTATTCCTTTTGGACCCCCTATCTTATGACCGGAAAAGAAAAAAGAATCGACATATTGACAATCAATTTTATAAGGTATTTTTCCGATTTGTTGAACAACATCACAAATAAAAAAGCAGTCAGGTGAATTCTCTTTAATTATTTGACCAATGTTATTGATGTCTTGAATTGTACCAATTTCATTATTCACTCCCATCACACAAACTATCGCTGTATCTGTGCTGACATACTTCCGCAAAAAGTTCAGATCGATGATTCCATTTCTATCACAAGGAATATTCAGGACTTCATATCCATTTTTTTTATAATATTGGGTGGTATTATAAACGCAAGAATGTTCAAGCGATGAAATAAGTATCTTGTTTTTTTTTGATCCAATTGTCTTCAAGTAGCTTAATCGACCATGAATGAGAATATTGGCTGCTTCAGTTGCTGAAGATGAGAAATAAATTCCTTGGCTCGGACATTGAAGATTTACAGCTATTTTATTCCTTGCCTTTTCAAGCATTTCTTTCGCTCTTTTACCTTCAGAGTGTATACTGGATGAATTTCTGATTTTTTTTTTTTTTTTTTATACAAGCTTGTTCCTTAAATTTAAGTTCAGAGATGTCGTAGAAGCATGATCTAAATAAATCATAAATAAAAATTGAATTGATTATATGTGTCTTGAAACATTTTTTTGAATTCCTCCATATCTTCATAAGTTTGCCCTAAAATTGTTTCACAGTTTACAAAAGAAATTTCTGATCTAATAGACTTTGGAAAACAAAAAACTTGAAGATAATTTTTCTGTAAATTGTTTAATATATTGTCAAATAAGCAACCTCCAATTATTTTTTCCCCTATATACTCGTCATCCGATCTACTATAAATTGCGATATGATTCCATTCATTACTGTATTGTTGCAAATAACCACAGTAAGTACCAGGACATCTAATCCCTATCGTACTGCTAAATAATGTAACATATTTATTTTTCTTTAACCTAGCAAAAGGAGCAAGAATTAAATCAGAATAATGAATGTCATAAAGTTCATCAAGCCACCAATCTCCTTTTAAGGCAATGTTTTCTTGTTTAGCTGAACATAAAAATGGAGTACTAAAGCCAAAGGTATTTGCATCAGTTTCAAAAAACAAAATTTTGAATTTTTTTAATAATTCATCAGCTTTACCATTTCTTCTAAGTTTTTTTTTGAATTTTTTCAAAGTACTTGAAAAAATGTTACTATTTCTTGATTGCAGCCTGATGATAATAGGCATATTTTTGAAATCAGTTTTAAACCCTTCACTTACAATGGATATTACTGTGTCATTTTCTAACAATTGTCTTAATTCTTTTCTTTCTTCTATTGTCAACATAGTATCTAATAGAGTGATATTTATTTCCAAACTCTTATTGGATATAGCCTTTAGGTGTTCTAAGATTTCAATTCCAACGATAAGTGAATGTATTTCAGATTCTGAAGGAGAAATTTCAAATGAATCCCTATTCCGTCTAATTTCTGTATGCCCACAATCTATCACAATATTTTTATGCAATAATTTTGCTATTTCTTTTTCCAATTCTTTTAAAATAATATTTGACATAATTACTATAGTTTATTCTGACAACCGTTCGATAAATAATTGATAACGACGAATCTCCACTTTTTATTAAAATCCCTAAGAAGCATTAATTCCCACTAGTTTCATTATCTTTTTCTGGGAAATTGCACATAACATTTGTATATCCTCCATTGCGTATATATTCCTTACCTCTACACCTGATTTTTCAATATGCCTAGAAAAAACAATATCTAGGGCATCCCTGCAAACTCTAATCCTCTAATATAGACTAACTTGTTAGCTTGAAAAACGATAAAAAAGCCCCGAATCTAGTCAAAAGAGGCTATTTTCGGGGCGATCAATTTTATATCTAAAGACAAACAAACAAATTTT
>JAKSDI010000267.1 GCA_022360175.1 Chitinophagales bacterium | reverse complement strand
TCGACACAGTCTTCTTGATCACCCTGCGTGTAGCCTCACGCTCCTTGCGCTTTTCAGCCCGCTCTCCGTCTTCACTATCACGCCTGATATCCTCCAGATAGCGCAGGTGTGATACCAATATTCGTTTATCATCGCGGTTGAATTCGATCACCTTGACCATCAGTGTCTCATCGACCTCGGCCAGGTTACCATCTTCTTTCTTGATATGCTTGATAGGTGCAAAGGCTTCCAGCCCATATGGCAACTGCACGATCGCTCCGCGATCCTCTCTGCGAATGATAGTCGCCTCGTGGAAAGAGCCCACGGGGAATACATTCTCAAAGGTGTCCCATGGATTTTCTTCCAGTTGCTTATGCCCCAGAGACAATTTGCGAGAATCCTGATCTATATCGAGGATGGTAATATCGATCTGCTCACCTACCCTGGTAAATTCTGAGGGGTGAGAGTAACGCTTGGTCCAGGACAGGTCAGAGATATGGACCATGCCACCAATACCCTCTTCCAGTTCGACGAATACACCATAGGGAGTAAGGTTTTTAACCTCACCAGAGTGGCGGCTACCTTCAGGGAAGCGAGTTTCGATATCACTCCATGGATCCTGAGATAGTTGCTTGATAGATAGAGACATCTTACGATCTTCGCGATCGATAGTAACAATCTTTGCTTCGTATTCCTGGCCAAGCTTGAAGTATTCACGAGCATTGATTGGCTGGTTGCTCCAGCTTACCTCAGATACGTGAATCAATCCTTCTACTCCAGGCTGGATTTCTAGGAATGCTCCGTAATCTTCGATATTTACAATCTTACCCTTAACGTTTGATCCTTCAGCAAGCTCTGCATCCAATACTTCCCATGGATGTGGTTGTAGCTGCTTGAGGCCAAGAGAAATACGTTTCTTGTTTTCGTCGAAGTCGAGTACCACTACATTGATCTTCTGGTTGAGTGACAACACCTCGCTTGGGTGATTGATACGTCCCCAGGAAATATCTGTAATGTATAGTAGGCCGTCTACACCACCAAGGTCGAGGAATGCCCCGAAATCCGTAATGTTTTTGACCAAACCTTCCAGTACCTGACCTTTTTCCAAGCTGGCAATGATAGCTTCGCGCTGTTCTGCCAGGTCGCTTTCGATAAGTGCTTTGTGAGAAACAACGGCGTTTTTGATCTGCTCGTTGATCTTAACCACTTTGAATTCCATCGTCTTGCCAACGTACGCATCGTAATCAATGATTGGCTTGATGTCAATTTGAGAACCAGGAAGGAATGTTTCCAAACCACCACAGTCTACTATCAAACCACCCTTTGTCTTACTGATCACAGTACCTTTGATTACAGTACCATTTTCGTATGAGTCTACGATGTTTTCCCATGCACGTAGAAGCTTTGCTTTACGACGAGAAAGTATCAACTGGCCGCGTGCATCTTCCTGCTGCTCTACGTATACATCTACTGTATCACCAATAGTGATGTCAGGAGTGTCACGGAATTCAGAAAGGGAAACTAATCCATCAGACTTGAAATTGATATCAAGAACAACATCACCGTCATTGATAGAGGTTACACGTCCTTTTACAATCTCACTTTCGATAACAGAAGTAAGAGTAGACTCATACTGCTCTGTATATTCCTTGATCTCTGTTTCAGAGTAAGGAAGCTCTTTGTTGCCAATAGCCCAGTCAAAATCATCGTGTGCAGTGCTAAGTATTGGATCTTCTACTAGTTCTTCCTCCTCTTCTTCCTCTGTGCTGTCAGTAGTGTCAGTGTTTGCACTTTCTACTGCATCGCTTTTTTCCTCTTTCTTTTCCTCTGCTTCAGCAGCAGCAACAGGAGTTGCTTCTTCGGTAGTTTTTGTTTCTTCCTTGACTTCTTCTACAACCTCAGTAGCTACCTCTTTAGTAGCTTCTACCTCTGTGGGTGTCTCGGTTTCTTCTTTAGCTTCAACAGTTGTTTCTTGCTGCTCTTCAGCAGTGTTTTCTGCTGGCTGCTCTTCGGGCGTTTCTTGCCCTTCTAGTTCATCTTTTTCTTCTAGCATTGAAAGAATGCTTTTTCAGCATGAATCCAATTAAAATTTGTCATCACACCTTTGGTTAAAAAATATGGTTCCTAAAATATATGGAAATGGTACAATGCACCATTTCGCATAAGCGGCTGCAAAGGTAAGGCTTTTATATATGATTTGAAAATAAAAATTACTGTAAATTAATCACTTAGATAGGCTTAGAGGAATAGATAGCAATAAAAAGAACTAAAATTTGTATTTTAGCCACGATTGGGAACAATATTTTGCGTAGTTTGTCCTATTCATTAGTGTTTATGTAAAGTAACGCTCTGTAGTGATTAGCCCGGCCTTTTGGCAATCTGTGGTTCGGATAAGAAAATGACACCGTTCGCTGATTTGGGAGGCTAAACTGCTATAGAGTACATAACAAAACCAACAATCAATTATGACCGATCAGCGCCCCTGGATAAAAAATTATCCGAGCGGTATACCTGCCAATATTGATGCCGACTCATATAGTACTCTTGTTGAAATGTTTCAAGAGACTTTTGATAAATACAATAGTAAAATGGCTTTTTCCTGTATGGGTAAAGAGTTAACTTTTACTCAGGTGGATAAACTGTCTCGCCAATTTGGGGCTTATCTGCGCTCTAGAGGACTGGAACCAGGAGATAAAATTGCTTTGATGATGCCAAATCTCCTACAGTATCCTATTGCTCTTTTTGGTGCCTTGCGTGCGGGCCTGATAGTAGTAAATACCAATCCATTGTATACTCCACGTGAAATGAGGCATCAATTCACAGATTCAGGAGCTAAGGCAATTGTTATTGCTGAAAACTTTGCTCATAACCTGGAACAAATTTTGGGAGATACCAATATTAAAACGGTTATTACTACTAGTATAGGTGGAATGTTGGGGTTTCCTAAAAAAGCGATTGTCAACTTTGTAGTGCGCAGGATTAAAAAAATGGTTCCCAAGTATAATATCCCGAACACTGTCACATTTATGGAGGCAGTAAGACAGGGAAAGCGCTTTACATTGGAAGACCATAAAGGGAGCCCTGATGAAGTAATTCTACTCCAATATACAGGAGGTACCACAGGCGTATCTAAGGGAGCGATGCTCACCAACCGCAACCTGATTGCAAACATGCTACAGATACGAGCATGGATGACTCCATTCCTTAAAGATGGAGAAGAGGTTGCTTTATGCCCTTTACCACTATATCATATATTTGCGTTTTCAGTAAACTGCCTGGCATTGATGAGTTATGGTGTTACAGCAGTACTTGTGACCAATGCAAGAGATTTAGGATCTGTTATTAAAGCTATGAAGGATTATAAAATATCTTTGATAACAGGTGTAAATACACTCTTCAATGCCTTGGTGAATCATAAAGATTTTAGCTCTGTAGATTTCAGCAATTTGAAAATTACCGTTGGTGGTGGTATGGCCGTACAGCGTTCGGTAGCAGAACAATGGCAAAAAGTAACGGGCTGCTTTTTATCAGAAGGTTATGGAATGACAGAATCTTCCCCGGTAGTATCTGTTAATCCATTGGATGGTACGGGGCGCCTGGGTACTATAGGTTTGCCAGTATCTTCAACGGATGTGCGAATAGTAGATGATATAGGTAATGTACTTGGATATAATCAGCCTGGTGAATTACAAGTAAAAGGGCCCCAGGTAATGAAAGGGTATTACAATCGCCCTGATGAAACCGCTAAAACGCTTCTAGGTGAATGGCTTGCTACAGGAGATATGGCTATGATCAATGAAGAAGGTTTCTTACAAATAGTAGACCGTAAGAAGGACATGATTCTTGTTTCGGGTTTTAATGTTTATCCAAATGAGGTGGAGGAGGTTGTTGCTAGTCATCCTAAAGTATTAGAATGTGCAGCAATTGGCATTTCTCATGATAAATCAGGAGAAGTAGTTAAGGTCTTTGTAGTAGCCAAAGATAAAAGCCTCAAGGAAAAAGAACTAATAGAGTATTGTCGTGGTAACCTGACTGGATATAAAGTTCCAAAGGCTGTAGAATTCCGCAAGGAATTACCTAAGACCAATGTAGGTAAAATTCTTCGTCGGGCGCTACGAGAAGAAAATAAATAATATCTATGTCTTCAGAAAAAATTGATGCGAGCGGTGCTCCCAAGCCAGTTGGGCTTTATCCTCATGCACGCCGTGTAGGGAATTTATTGTTTTTATCTGGTATCGGGCCTCGTGATCCAGAAACAGATGGGGTACCTGGCCTTGAACTAACAAAGGGTGGGAATTATGCTTCCTTTGATTTTGCAGCCCAGTGTCACTCTGTATTCCAAAATGTGAGAACGGTTTTAGAGGCAAGTGGTGCTCGCTGGGAAGATTTAGTAGATGTGACCGTCTTCCTTACAGATATGAAACGCGATTTTCAAACATATAATAGTATCTACGCAGAGTATTTTAAGGACAATCAGCCATGCAGGACAACTGTTGGGATCGATTCATTGCCCACACCAATTGCGATTGAATTAAAGTGCATAGCGGTTGTACCGGAGCATCTTTCAATTCATTAAGAAAGGAGCTAGTAAATGAAAAAGGGGGATTTGAGCTTCGAAAAAGCTTCCATCCTCTTTTTTTTGCATCAGATAAAAACCTTCCATATTTCCAATGCCTGATTCTAGTTCGCACCAGGAATCATATTGATGTACCTGTCCAGGGCGCAATATGGGCTGCTCACCTATGACTCCTTCTCCTTCCACTTCACGGTCCAGTCCAGCCATATCCCATATGTGCCAATAGCGCCTCAGCAGTTGAACAGTTTCTTCACTTTGATTTTCTATCGTGACGATATAGGAGAACAGGTACTTGTCATGAGCTGGACGTGAATACTGTGGCTCATAGGCAGGCACAACTGTTACCTTAATGCCATTTGTTATAAGTGCCTCCATCTGATCTATATCCTATGATTTAATGTTATCTGTAATAATTTTTTCGGCTTCTGCCAATGCTTTCTCCAATACATCATTAACCAAGACCAAATCAAATTGGTTCTCATAACCCATTTCTTCAGTTGCTTTGCCTATCCTTTTTTGAAGGCTGGCCTCATCTTCTGTGTTTCTCAACTTTAATCTTTGATATAAAGCGTCAATAGAAGGAGGGCGAATAAAGACTGCTACTGCTTCGTTGGGAAATTGCTTTTTAATATTGATCGCTCCTTTTACATCTATATCAAAAAGGATATACTTACCCTCTTCCCATAATCGGGTTACTTCTGATTTAAGGGTGCCATACAATAAGCCTTCATACACTTCTTCCCATTCTACAAAAGCTTCCTCATCTATCAGATTGCGGAAATCTTGTTCTGTAAGAAAATAATAATCTCTACCATCCTGCTCATATGGTCGGCGAGGGCGGGTAGTAGCTGATACTGAAAAAGATAGCTGATCAAAATTATTTAACAGATGCCTAACGATAGTCGTTTTCCCTGCTCCTGAAGGAGCGGCAAATAAAAAAAGTTTACTCATACAGAATTCGCTACTTGCTCCTTTATTTTTTCTAGTTCGTCTTTCATATTTACTACGATACGTTGAATATCTGAAGAATAAGCTTTGGCTCCCATTGTATTGATCTCCCGCCCCATCTCCTGGCTTATAAAACTCAGCTTACGTCCTTTCTGCGAGTGAGGTTTTGCCAATTCTTCAAGATAGTATTTGCAGTGTTGCTTTAAGCGTACCTTTTCTTCTGTCAGGTCCATCTTTTCTAAATAAAAGAGAATTTCCTGCTCGAAGCGGTTTTCATCTATTTTATCTTTACCTAAGTGCTCTTCCAGGTTTTGGTGTAGGCGCTGACGAAGGCGAGTAACTCGATCTGATTCAAAAGGAGCTAATTGTTCCAGCATATCAGATATGTTGTTGACTCTTAATGTCATATCCTTTTCCATAGCAGAACCTTCTGCCAATCGGAATTGGTGGAACTTACCTAAGGCTTCTTTCAGAGTAGTGTATAGCGCTTCCCATTCTTTTTCGTCGATAGATTCAGCAGCTGTTGCAACTACATTGGGCAAACGAAGAATAGCCTGTAACATATCCCCATCTGGAATGCTTAGTTCTGTTGCCAGTGTAGAAAGTTTTTGGAAATACTTTCTGAACAAGGCCTCATTCAATCCGTAATCATCACCGCCATCAGGAGAGTTTACTTCTATCACCATATCTATTTTCCCTCTCTCAACAGCATCCGTTACTGTTTTTCGTAGCTCTGCCTCTTTTTCTTTATAACTTTGAGGCAGCTTGATGCGCACATCTGTGTACTTACTATTAAGTGATCGAATCTCTACACTGATGTTTTTTTCGCCATGTGGCTTCGACACTCGGCCGTAGCCAGTCATTGATAGGAGCATAAATGATTTTTATAATTGACTTTCTTTGAGAAAAGATGCAGGAGTGAATCAGGGAATATTACACGGTCTCCATGAATGACAGAAATGCATGAATTACGCCTAAAATCACTAGTTTCAAAGCTACTCTTTTGGCAAAGAATCAAAATTGAGAGCCAAAGATAACCAAAGTATTCAAAAGCGTTTTTTTATAACCAATTGAGTGCTAGACAAAAAAAAATGAAATAAAGCTGCTTTTTTTTTCTATTAAAAAATAAAATTGCGAAATTTGCGTCTCATTTGACGAATCGAAAAATGTGTATAACTCACTATAAACCAATAACTAACGATGAGAAAGGCTGATTTGGTAGCAGCAATATCAGAAAAGACGGGAGTACCTAAAGTTGATGTATTGGTAACTTTGGAGACTTTTTTCAAGGAAGTAAAAGGTTCCCTAGCTGATGGGGAGAATGTTTATATCCGGGGCTTTGGCTCTTTTGTTATTAAGAAGCGTGCTAAAAAAATAGGACGCCATATTAAGAAAAACATAGCTATTGAAATTCCGGAACATTACATTCCTGCTTTTAAACCTGCTAAGGTTTTTGTAGAGCAGGTAAAAGATAATGTAGATGCTCTTCCAGGAGACGAAGGTGAATAAACATCTTTATCTACATCTATTCTGTTGAAATAGTACTGAATCTCATTTTTGCATTCTGCTGAAGCGAAATTATGACTAAGTTACAATGGATAGTAGTAGGAACAGCGGTGGCATTGGCTTTTGTAATGTACTTTGGTTGTGAAACAACTCCAAAGGATATTGCAGCTGTTGAAAAAACAAGAGTGCTAAGTGCGGAAAGCACAGATATAGGCTCGATGCTCCAATCTGCTAAGCAACAATTATCTGCCTTAGAAGCAAGTAATGTGCTTGCCTTGGAGAATGAACTCAATGATGCTTTAGCTGATTCTGCAAAGATAGAACCTTATAAGGCATTGTCAGGCCAATGGTATGATTTGGGAAATCCTGGCATAGCTGGTTATTATGCTCAGCAAATAGCAGAAATTGAGAATACAGAACATAGCTGGTCTATTACTGGTACTACTTATACGATTTGCATACAGCGTAGTGAAGAGGAAAAGATCAGAGATTTTTGTACTGGCCGTGCAATAAGTGCATTTGAAAATGCTATCTCGATCAATCCTAATGATCTGGCTCATCAGGTAAACCTGGCGCTGGCTTATACGTATAATCCTCCTCAGGATAACCCAATGAAAGGTATTCTGATATTGAAAGAGCTCAACCAAAAAGCACCTGATAATGTTCTCGTGCTGAATACATTAGCAAGATTAGCCATTCGTACAGGACAGTACGGTAAAGCAATTGAACGCTTAGAACGTGCATCTACGTTGGAAGCAGACAATCCTGCTACTGCCTGTTTATTGGCTCAAGCATATGAAGCAAACGGAGATATGGTGAAAGCCCAGGCCGCTGCCGAAAAATGCCGTTTGCTTAATCAATAAATAATATTTTTTAATCGTAAAAGATTTTATACTATGCCTTGTGGAAAGAAGCGAAAAAGACATAAGATTGCTACCCACAAACGCAAAAAGCGTTTACGTAAGAATCGTCACAAGAAGAAGAATCGCTAATTAAATTAGCTATAGCTATATACCCACTGAAGCATATATTTTATTGCTTCAGTGGGATATTCGCTAGGGAATAGAAGTATTGTGCATAAAAAGACAATACGCTGACACTGGTTCTTTGACAAAAATCATTTCGTTTAATCGAAAATCAAATGATTTATAAATAAGTATGAGAATACTTCTTTATAATTTATATGATGTGGTTTGTCAAGGAATATTCTAGTTTTAATATAAAACTATTTTTCAGGAAGAACAGAGTTAAATTATCAGTATGAAAAAGTCCAATTGAGCTGCTGAAAGCACCATTGCTCACTTTTTCTAATACCGACAGTACAAGTGATTGAAAGCAACTTTTGAAAAGAGATTACGGCCAGAAAGATCAATAAAAAAGCAGGTAATATAAAGCCTGGCTGCAGGTAATCCCAAAGCAAATATTGGCAAAAAAAATACATCAGGCATTGCAACTATTCTTAAACAACACTACATCATTATCGCCTGATTTCTTTCTCGCCGAGTAGTTAAACTGTTGGCTTACTGACCTAGAACTAGGTTCTTTTTCCTAATATAAATCCTTCCCTGTTGCGTCCTTTTGGCTATAGCCTATGTGCTTAAGTGACTGGCTAATGATTCCTCTTATCGATGTAGAGGTTAGTCGGGCTTTTGCTTAGCATTGATCGAAAGCTAAATTTATTCTTTTTCGGTTTTGGTAAAAGGAGAAAACCCATCTGATATATAAGAAGGGAAATCCTTAATAGGTTAATTATCAATGCCTATTCAAGCCTTAAAGTAAATTTATTTTTGATTAGCACTCATGGTCTTTTAAAAAACCAAACCGTGGAAAAAGAACTCGTTATTAATTCTACCCCCACGGAAGTTGAGATTGCTCTTCTGGAGGATTCCAAGTTAGTTGAATTACACCATCAGAAAACTAACAACAACTTTACTGTAGGGGATATTTTTGTAGGCAGAATCAAGAGATTGATGCCAGGCCTTAATGCTGCATTTGTAGATATAGGCCATAAGAAGGATGCTTTCCTTCATTATACTGACCTTGGGCCCAAACTGCGTTCATTACTCAAGTACACACAAGGAGCAATGAATGGAGGCATACCTACCCATACGCTGGATAACTTTGAAATGGAGCCAGATATTATTAAAACTGGCAAAATCGATCAGGTCCTTAATAAAAAACAGCCGATACTGGTACAGGTGCTGAAAGAACCTATTTCAACTAAAGGCCCTCGCCTTAGTTGTGAATTAACACTTCCTGGCCGTTATCTGGTATTGACTCCTTTTTCTAATGTAGTAGCTGTTTCTAAAAAGGTTTCCAATTCCGAAGAACGAAAACGCCTGCAATTGTTGGTAGAAAGCATTCGCCCCAAAAATTTTGGAGTGATTGTGCGTACTGCTGCGGAAGGTAAAAAAGTAGCTGACCTGCACGAAGAGATGCTACTGATTATGAAAAAATGGGAGGATATCCATAGCCAATTGAATAAGGCGAAACCTCCTTTGAAATTATTGAGTGAATTAGATAAAACTTCCAGTATTCTTCGTGATATCTTGAGCGATTCATTTAATCGTATAGTAGTCAACGATAAGCAGCTGTATCAGAATATTCGAAACTTTTTAGAGTCTATTTCTCCTGATCAGGTGAATATAGTTTCTCAACACCGTGGCAACCGCCCGGTTTTTGATGCCTATGGCGTCACGAAACAAATAAAAATGTCTTTCGGGAAAACAGCAACGATGCCTAGTGGTGCCTATCTGGTGATAGAGCATACTGAAGCCATGCACGTGATCGATGTGAATAGCGGTCACAAAATGGCCAGCAATAATCAAGAAGAGGCCGTGCTAAAAGTAAACCTGGAAGCAGCAGAAGAAATCGCACGTCAGCTCCGCTTACGAGATATTGGTGGTATTATTATCATCGATTTTATAGATATGAGGAAGGCTGAGCACCGAAAAGAACTACTCAAAGAGGTGCGTACTCATATGAAAAAAGATCGTGCTCAGCATACTGTTTTGCCTTTGAGCAAATTTGGACTGATGCAGATTACTCGTCAACGAGTACGGCCAGAGGTGAAAATTGATACCGCAGAAGTCTGTCCCACTTGCGAAGGAACAGGGACTATTAATGCTTCTATTTTAGTGACAGATGAAATTGAACGTGATCTCAATTTTATTGTTCAGTCCAGGCCAAAGTCAAAAATCAAACTATTAGTACATCCATTTATAGAAGCTTACTTAAGACGAGGTTGGCCAAGCCTGCAAATGCGTTGGTATATGACTTTCTACAAATGGATACGTATACAGCCTAATAATGATTTCCATCTGACTCAATACAAGTTTTATGATGGAAATGATGATGAAATAAGACTAAATTAGGTGATTGGTGATTGGTGATTGGTGATTGGTGATTGGTGATTGGTGATTGGTGAAAAGTAAATTACGAATCACAATCTTCATAAGAGAATTCAGATGCCTGTGAAAGGGAGTTAGTACCTTTTGCAGGCATTTCCATTTCCTGGTAACTCATTGGGCAACCACAGTTTAAGGATTTACAGGAAGAAAGGAAACAAAAGGATAATAGGATTAAGCAGTACTTCATAAGTATAATTGAATAATTCTCAAATATAATCAAATGTCGCTAAGGAAACGCATACTGATTGCTCCTCTAGATTGGGGCTTGGGACATGCTAGCCGTTGTGTCCCAATAGTACGCGCTTTTCAGGATCAGGGAGCAGAGGTAATATTAGCGACTAATGGGCGAGCTCTGAAATATTTGAAAAGTGTTTTCCCTGATTTGGAGACAGTAAAATTGCCTGCTTACGATATACACTACCGTAGTAATTCTATGGTATGGAATATGGTCTTGCAGGGGGGGAAGATTATGCGAGCAATATACCGAGAACACCAAGTATTGAAACAACTCATTACTGTGAAGGGAATAAATGGAGTCCTTTCTGATAATCGATTTGGCTGTTTTTCGGATCAGGTATATACTGCTTTCATTACTCATCAATTACATATTGCTCTTCCAGGCTTATTATCTAAGCCGGTTAATTTTATTAACCATCAACTTATTTGTAAGTATAATACTTGTTGGGTACCTGATATGGAAGGGGAGGGGAATCTGTCAGGGCATTTATCAAGGCCAATATCCAAAAAGACACCACAGTATATGGGATGCTTGTCCCAATTTAGTCCATATGAACATTCAAAAGCCCTTCCCATATATGATCTTCTTTTTCTCCTCTCTGGCCCCGAACCCCAACGTACTCGATTAGAGCAAATACTGATTCAGCAGGCAAAAAAACTTTCAAAACGTATTCTACTAATTCAGGGGAAAGCAGAAACAAAACAACATTATTGGCTCAATGATAAAATAGAAGTATACTCTTTCCTTACGGGAAAGGAACTGCTAAGAGTCATTGCTCAATCAAAAGTGGTCATCTGTCGTTCTGGATATAGCAGCCTGATGGATTTAGCCCTATTACAAAAAAAAGCTTTATTGATTCCTACGCCAGGTCAAACAGAGCAATTATATCTGGCTCAGCGTATGCAAGCACTTAATTACTACCCTTATCAGTTACAGTCAAATGTAAATCTGGCAGTAGGCTTACAACAGCTTAATAATTATAATGGACTGCCTAATGATTTGCATCGCCCAGGTATTTTGGCCAAAGCAGTCGCTCTCTTTCTATCTCACTGTGATTAGTTATTAAGCCAAATGCTAAAAAGGCGTTCTAAATCCACTCACCTCCTAAACCATTTTAATGCTCGTGTAAACTCCAGTTTCCTCTAAACAAAGTATCATCGATATATAATCCAACCCCAATACATCTCAACCTCTAACCTTTCTCAACCATAAAACCGAAACACCCAATATCCCCAACTCAACACCTTAAACCTCTCATTAAATTTCTTCTTACCTTCGCCAAAAAGAGAAAACCAATGAGCCTGGAAAAAGAACTAAGAGCGCGAAGTAATGATAGCTGTGAGTTATGTGGAGCTAAGGATGGTTTGCAAGTATACGCTGTTCCTCCTTCTTCTAATGGGACCCTTGCAGACAGTATCTTGATATGTACTACTTGTCAGGAGCAAGTGGAAAATCCTGAAAAAATGGATGCTAATCATTGGCGTTGCCTTAACGATAGTATGTGGAGTACAGAGCCTCCAGTACAAGTAATGTCATGGCGATTGCTCAACCGCCTGCGTAGTGAAGGTTGGCCAGCTGATTTATTGGATATGCTTTATCTGGATGAAGATAACCTGGCTTGGGCAAAATCTACTGAACCCGATGAAAATGCAGTACAACATCTGGATAGCAATGGTGCAGTCCTTGCTGCGGGAGATACGGTTACACTCATTAAAGACTTGAAAGTTAAAGGAGCCAATTTTGTGGCCAAACGAGGTACCGCTGTTCGCCGTATATCCTTAGTAGCAGACAATCCGGGTCAAATAGAAGGCAAGGTAAATGGGCAGCAAATAGTGATTTTAACTGAGTTTGTTAAAAAGACAAAATAATATAAGAGTAGGCCATTCATGAGTGCATCTTGAATGGCCTACGAGCATGTTTAGATGCTAGTGTAGCATCTCTAAACCAAAATATAAAATTTAGTTTACCTTCAACTTGACAGAAGCAGAAGCGTCATGTTGTTGGATGACCAAAAAATAACTGCCGGGTATAGCTTTTGATAAATCAATCGTAAATTTAGATTGCTCAACTTTATCCTCGAAGATTAGCCTTCCTAGCACATCTACCACCTTCACTTGAGAATCATCATAAGTTTTATTCCCCAAATCAACTTCAAAAATTCCTGATGAAGGGTTCGGGCTTACTTTTATCTTGATATCATCGATAGGTGATTGAGATGTTGAGGAAACAGGGTTAAGAAGAATACGCCGTATGCGAGTAGGAGTATCTGATACATAAAGCGTATCACCCGTTGGTGAAAAACCGACTCCTATTGGATTATTGAAGGTGGCAGTTTCTACAGGACCGTCAGTACCACCGGGAGTGCCTGTACCTGCAAAGGTATTCCATTCTCCCTCTAAATTCATTCTGAATATTTTGTCGCTCTGGATGCTGGCCATATATAAATAGCCATCGTTGAATTCCATGTTGACAACATTCCTGTTCATGGTAACAAGGGTCTGCATTTCGGCAGTAGCAGTATTGATTTTAAAAACCCTCCCATTTTGTGTATTGGCTGCATATAACCAGCCTTCATCATCAAAAGCAATACCTTGTAAACGATAAAAAAGCGGACTACTGATGAACACCTCAAAAGTCCCATCAGGAAATAAACGGTGAATCTCATGTCCACTATATTGAGGAGCTCCTCCCCAGTTGGTAGCATATATGACACCGTCAGAATCGATAGCAATCCCTGAAGGGCCATCTAATCCAGTGGCTACAGTAACTACTTCTTCCGTTTCCCGATTATAGGATTTGATAGAGTTGTCATCGTAGTTGGTTACATAAAAGAGGCCATTGGGGGCTTCAACAATAGAGATCGGGCCTTTCATGCCTTGTGCTACGGCAGTGGTAGTCCCGTCTGGAGTGATTCTGCCCAGATTCGTTTTATTGGATAGGCCACCCTTACCGGTGTAGATGATACCATCTTCATCAACAAAGATGTCATCGCAAGGAGTAGGAGCAGATGTTTCCATCGTTTCTACAATCTGAGCATTCATCAGTAAACTAGTACTAATGAATAATAAAAGCAATAGCGTAATCTTTTTCATAGACTTTTTATGCAAAAAAAGGATTACTATAGTAGATAGAATTGTAAAAAAACGACGAGCATAAAATTCGTCAGTCCGCTTGCAAAAAACAATCTACCAAAGGAGTATTCTTAAAAAAGTACTCAGAAGGACGAAGTTGCACGATAGATTGGAATTCGTGATTAAAATGTGCCTGGTCAAAATATCCACAGGCATTAGCTAGTTGCGCAAGGTTTAAATCATTGTGCCTGGACATTTGGGATGCAAAATGGCGTATACGTATTTGCTTGGCAAACTGCTTGGGAGTAATACCATAATATTGCCGAAAAATACGCTGAACGGTACGAGGAGTAGAGTAGGCCTGGGCTGCCATATCTTTTATTTTAGCATTGCCATTTGATTGAAATAATAGTTTGCTTACCTGCTCTAGTATAGGGTTGATTGATTTACTTTGTTGCTGTAATTTGGTGATTAAATATTCCTGTACCAGGTCTACCTTGTTTGTATAGTTTTCGGCTTCCATTATTTTTTCTTCAAGCCATTTAGCTTCTTTTCCAAATACCCGGTCTAAATCCAGATTGTCATCAATACAATCAGATAAATCAAAGTTAAAAAAGAGAGAAGCTGCCCAGGGATAGATTTTGACAATCATAATGTGTACCCGCCCCCCTGAGAATAATTGGGAACTCACACTACACTGCCCATAAAAATAACCAACAGGATTTTGAAGCTGTATTTCTGATGCAGCAATGGAACTGATCTTTAAATCATCACTCCCCAGATTGAATCCAATCTCAAAGAAACCATCTGGCAAAAAGCGATTTCCAATATTCAAAGCAGAGATATCTGGTAGATCCAATATTTGGATGGTCCTGATGTATTTCCTTAACTCCAGTCTTGGTTGAAAATATAGTCGTTTCAAGTAGTTTTAGTTTATAGCTTTATAATTAGGGGTAAAATGGGGCTTTTGTTGGTGTAAATCAAGAGTATAAGTAAAGAAATGGGAAATTATTGATTGTAATATTTTTATTTAATTGCGCTGTGTAATATAATAGGATTATTATTTTGACTATAAGTGATTCGTGTTAATAGAATCTGTCTTATTTTTTTTCCTAGCTATATGAGATTCGTTTTTAACAATAGGAGGTTTTTTAAGTCTCACTAATATAGCAATAACACTAAACAATAAAATTAAAGATGTAATACCAATTTGCCAATTCTTTAGCTTTTTTTCAGCAGTTATTGTCCTATCTGCCAGCGGTTGTAATATATTGATCTTTTCTTTTTGTTCTTTAGCAATGCGCTTGGTGGATACGTATTCTTTTTTGAGAACGTTATGCCTATTGTATACTTTGAAGTAGGCATTTCTTATGTGAGAAAGTTCTTGTAAACTATCTTGAAGTTGTTTTTTTGTGTACAACAATTTGTTGGAAAGTTGATCTGTTTTTTTTTCTAAATTTTCCAATGCTTTATGTTTTTGCTGAAGCAAAACCTGAGTTTTTACTAATTCCACTTGAGAGTCAGATAGTTCTTTTATTGTCTTGTCTAATTCACGTTCGCACCAACTCTGATTATTGTAGACATCATGATCTCGTGAGATGTAATGCTTATCTGAGATATGAGAAGAGCTATTATGGCTGTTGTTATTGTGGTTGTGGCCTCCTGTTGTCCATACTACATATGCACCAGAAGCGAAGAAGAACATTAAAATGAATGCACCGAAACTTGCTATGGATTGCATAATTTTAATTTTTTTCAGGGTATTGCAATCTTCCCAGAATAGACACCTAGGATAGAAATGATAGTCCTGATGATTAGTTAAAATGGTTTAGCTAGCGCAGTCCGGATTTGCTACTGTAATAGTGAGAGTTGTTTTGTGTTAATGTTTTTTTTGTGAACATGTATTTTGTTATATTTGAACATGTTGAAATTTAATATGGTATTTTGCTCGCCTACTCACTATTGATATTACAAAAGTGCATAGAGTTGGATGCATAAAAAAGAGATGCAATGCATATTTGCTTTTTGTCGTATATGCAGCACTTGAAATTTAATTATTATGCTTGGGAGAGATAATTTGGAGAAAAGAAGTGTAGATGAACTACATATTTTATACAATAATTGTATTGAAGCCATTAAAAATGATAGGCAAAGATTTCATCTTAAAACAGGGCGTAAATGGTCACAAGCCAATTTAGCTGAATTTGTTGATACAACCATCCGAAGGTTTAGCACGGCTAGAGGAGATAGTTTTAAAGACAATAGAAATGCTAATGAATACTATCTGGATATAATCAATAAGTTTATTGAAGAATTTACATTAATGATTAATGCTGACCTTTCGGTGTCAAGTTATCATCCAACTGCTCTTGATGCACTAGCTCATAAGTTATCTCTTAATTTGATTGATGTGTCTACGAGTTTTTCAGAAAAAGAAAAACCTTACAAGAAAATTTTACAGTATAAACATCTTATTGAACATAAAAATAAAGAAGAGAAATGTAAAAGAGAAAGGGTTATTGCCATTATTGGTGCCGGAGCTAGTTACGCCGCAACCCCTAAAGAAAATCCCATTCCTTTATCAAAAGATGCGATTTTACATCTTAAAAAAGTATTTGAAAAAAAAATAGATAATGAACTTCTTGAAGATGAAATCCATCGCCTCAATAGCTTGATGAGAAACAGTGCTCGAGAACCAAGTTTCGAAACTCATCTACTGGCATTTTCAAAGTTTAGCTCTAAAACAGTTGTAGAAGAACTAAAAAAGCTATGTGGAAATAGGAACACTCCTAGCTTAGTTTATGAAATTATCGCACATTTACTAAAACATCGTTTTATAGATGCTATCCTTAATTTTAATTACGACGAACTATTAGATAACGCAATTGAAGAAGAAATTCCCCATTCAGATGATTATCGTTTTATTTATAGTGCTGGACATTGCCCAAAAGATTTAAATGAACTTCGTATTGACAATCGTCTAAAGCAACCTATTTACATTAAATGTAACGGAACTATCTCTCAGCCAAATTCACTGAGATTTACTGGAGATAAAGCCTTTCTCATGGAAGGTGCTATTCAAGAACATATTATAGATTTATTTAAGGGAGAAGTAGTTAATCAGCAACAAAAATATCTGCCTCTTAACTTAATCATTATAGGATTCAGCATGAGGAATCATGCCTTAAATCAAATTATAGAGGATAATTTAACAAATAACCAAGAGAAAACAACATTATGGTTAATTAATCCAGAAGATGATATTGAGAACAGAGTTATTCAGCGATTCAAATCCAAGTTTATCCCTAATAGTAATAAGCTTGAAGTTAAAACTGTCGAATTAATAGATGAGAATCTAGAGAAAACTTTAATAACGCTCTGGGATAAAACTAGTGAATGTTTTAAAGAACCATATCAACCTCGAGGAATTGCTCGACATCAATTCATAAATCATTTTTTTAAAGATTTATCTCCTCTGGATGTGCATGGCGTTTCAAAAACAAACATAATTGAATATTACCAAGATAGGTTGTTGATAGAGTTATGTATTATTATCCTTCAATCAAATGGTATTATACATTTGAGTCAACTCTCGGGGAGTAGAGCGGGTAAATTTTTTGATTTGCTAAAGAAAGAGCGTCATACAAGACATATTTCTGAATATTTGAAAGATTTAGGGCTTCGCCCATACGAAAGTTTTATGTATGATACTTATCTAGTTCAAGATCATGAAGCTTTTAGTGATCCTGACTTACTAATTGAATATTTGCGTGACAATCTTTTAAAATCGTTAAATTCAGAGGGAGGAAGGAGAAGATATCTTCAGGAAAGCAATTCAAACATTTTTAAAAAGCTCTCAAAAGATATTCGCAAAAGGCGACTTTTAAATGTAAATCCAAAATATACTAATATTCATGATAACCTTTTTGCATGGGTAGAAAATCATGATGTCATGAGTACTAGCCTTGCTTGGATATACAATTATAGAAAAAATATAGAATCCAACTTGGATAAATGGGATTTGATGCTAACTGTATCGGAAGAAGGTCGGTTTTTAGTCAAAGATTTAAGGGAGGGGAGATTTGAGAATAAATTTTTTGAAATAGTGCTAGGATCTTATGGGATTCCGACTTTTTCAAATCCCAAAACAAGAGAAAAGTTGGAAAGCCTTAATCTTTTATCTGATAAACCTCTTTACAGACCTTGGTGGATGCATAATAAACATCAAGTGTTATTTATGAAAAGACTTAAAAATAGATATACAGGCAACTGGAAAAAAGATTGGGTATTAGTTCAGGGGTTTTTCTACAGGCAGAGTATGTTATCTCGGAGGGTAAACCCTGTCAGAATTAAGAAGAAAAAAGATTTGGAAAAATTACTCTATATGTTTGCAATATATTGGCATGGTGCTCGGAATTATTCAGATACTGACATTACAAAGGAAGAACAGCAACATCCTGGTAGTTTACAAATGAATATAGTAAATACAGAAAAACAAATGAATCAGATCATAAAAGATTTATTGAAACTCTATGAGGATAAAGTTGTTAGAAAGAAGTAATATGTGTTCTAAGGCATAAATAATTTGTTATTCAGCAAATCAAGGAATGTCTTGAGATATTGCTCATTAGCTTTTGTATTATCTGCTATAGTATTTGATGTAGAAATATCGTTGGGAGCTACTGGGAAATATGAGTCATATTCATAAAGCCTAGATTTGTAGTTTTCGTATCCACTTTTGCCATCTATACGTTCTTTGATATGGTCTATTTTTTGGCGTAGATCGCCCGTATTTACCCTCAGGCGTTCCATTGCAAGGCTGAAGTGAGTGAGATTATCATTGAAATCGTCTTCTAAGACATATAAATTAAGAATGTGTGCTTTATAAGTTCTTCCTTCAGTATGCATTTGTATGGCACGATAGTAATTTTGGACAGCCACTTCAAAATGATAATTGGGTTCCAGGTATACTAATGCGTTTTCTCCAATAAGTTTTTTTACATCTTCTCTTAATAATTCTGAATATGGTAGATTGATATTTGGATTAGCATATTCCTCAAATACGTATCGTAAATTTACATACCCTTGACACCATTTACCCATTTTACGGTGAGCTTCTGCTAAATAAGAATAACCAATAACATAACCAGGTTCGTAAAGGCGGACCATTTTTATTAATTCACGAAGACAAAATATAGATTCACTAATAAGAAAGCGTAGTAAATGGAATAAGGTAAGATCATTATTGTTTACTAGAGTTGAAGGTAGAAAATTTTTGAAACTATCTTCTTTACAATTATCTATCGCTTTTTCAAGTACATGATTCCATGAATTTAAAGCATCAATGTTTTTTTCTATAGGATGATCAAAAATTGCTTCTATGTTTAACATATTTTTTACAATGTAGTAATTCCATTCGCATCTATACTTCAACTCCAAAATACGCTGGAAGCGGCTATTAATCATGCTATAGGGGGAAATAAACTGATTATCAAGCCGTAGGGACTTAGGTGGAACAATACCTAGTTTATATATCTTCAGTTTTATTTCTTCTACTAGTATAATTGTTTCTCGCACATCAGAGGAATTGTTCAGGCTGTTATAGATAATAGCACGAGCTTTGTCACTATCATTTATATCAAATATTTTGCGGTATTTGAGAATCTGAGGGCGGTTAGAAACATCAAAATTCCATGTTACAGAACGGAAAATATTTTCTGCAATTTCCTCAATTTTTTCAAAAGGATTTTGTCCTGTTAGCTCTAATTTTTCCTTAACGTGTTGATCGTCTTTATTACAAAAAGAAAGTATGTCCTTTACGAGATAAAGTATTTTTTTGTATTGGAAAGCATAACTGTATATCCTACCGGAACGTCTGTAAAATGCAGCAGATAATTCATATAAATCAATTACGTTCTCCACTGTGAAGAATGTATTGTTATCCGAGTTTGAAGGATTTTCTCTATGGTGAAGTCGTTCAATGAATTCGACTTGAGATGTGTTATCTTTACTATTCAATGAAAATAAGTTCAGAGAAATCGAATCCTGGAATTCGATTCTGGAAAGGCTCCCTAATACAGTATCTCCAACCTTAGACAGGATGTTCCCTAGTTGATAAAATCGTTTAGTATTAATATAGTCAATGCACTCAGGAAATAGATAACAAGCTAAAATGGAAATTATCCCTTCTTCAATTAGTGCGTTTTGTTTTTTTGAGTTCAAAATATTCAGTAATCTATTCTTGTGGAAAAGAACTAATTCCTGTGCGGCTTTCAAGTAATAATTGAGTGCACTCAGAGAGGGCTGGAAATCATAAATTGATTGTTTAGAAGTATAAAGTTGTTGGAATTGTTCGTATAAATGATAAATAGTAGGGTTCTCAGTTTGTTTTTCTTTTACCCATTTTTGATGTTCCCTAGTTAATCTCCAATCTTTAGTTTTTCGTTCTATATCACTTTTAGAGCGATACATGGTAGGGAAATGGCAGTTTTTATAAAATAATAAACTTCCTACATTATTGTAGTAATCTGCTTTCAATAAACTCGCTCTATATTCGTCATAATTATCATTTTTGAACATGCCTATTATGTTACTTAATGCATCTTCTTGATCGTTGAGATTATATGCAGTAATACCATCACTTCTCATTTTTTCAATTACACTTAAATAAGCAACAAAAGGCATCGTTAGGAGTTGTACTGTACGATGCCCATGTATATGATTGTCTAGTTCACTTTTATTACTCTTATTTGCCCAATAGCCAACGATACAATTGATACAAGTTTCTAGATCGAGGATAAGTGTTCGATAGTTGGAAAAGGCTGAATTGTAAGCACGCATCTTTTCCAGTGTAAGGCCTAGTTTTAATTTATTTCTTAACCAAAGATAAAGCTGATGGCGAGTAATATGCTCAACTTTTAATTTGTTAGGAATACGAAGTGTTTGGATGGATTCAGTAAAATAGATAACTGCTTCATCATATTCCTTGTCATAAAAATAAAGATCTCCCAATATGGTTTGAACAAAACAAAGGGAGTGGACAAATTGGTTGTCTCCTTTTATAGGTTGATAATCAGTATATTTATTGCGTAGTTCAATAAGCTTTCTTTTATAATGCCGTTTGATTTGTAGTGATTCGTCCAATGTGAAATTGAATGCAGCAGCACCTAAATCGGACGTTTTAGAAAGGTACATAAGTTCACGACTCACCTTGCTGTAGAAACGGTATTGGAATATACCACTTACTGTAGAACGGATATATGTGTGAGATAAAAAGCGAATTAATTCTTCAATAAACCTACGAAGGTTTGGTTCTTTATTTACTAATATAACTTCAGGGATAAGCTCAAGGTTTCGCCAGGAAAACCCAAAAGCGTGAAACTTCAGGATGTGATCTATAATGAAAGCTGAGGAAAATAATAATTTATCACCTAAAGCTTTAAGATGTCTACTGTTTGCAATAATGTAGGGCCTGTATAGATTGGCAGTCAATCCTATTTCATACTGAAAATCGAATTTAAAACGAAGAAAAAGACGATCTTGTATCTCAAGTTTATTCGCTTTATGATTTCTTTCATTTTGCTCTTGATAAATAATTAATCGATCACTAGTATTCCATCTTGTGTTTCCTTTTACAATGATATTTTCAATCAGGCTTGCCAATTTTTTAGGTGTTCCATTACTTCTGTAAGTAAGATATATGATGTAGTTTTGTAATAGAAAAAGTACTTTATATATCATAGCTTTTTCTATTAATGATAATTTTGCCTCTTCTACATAAAACTTAGTCTTTTCAGGAACAATAAATACTTTACGCCTTCCCTTAGAAAATTTTAATCGTCTCGCCAATCCGGTCAAGTTGTAATCATGCTCAGTATATACTGGCTTTTCCTTCGATGAGTTTCCTAATTCTGACATGATTACCCTACACAAATAATTCTCTGTCATTTGTGTGACTCCTGCTCGCTCTGCAACTTTGTCTTTAAAAAAGCTATTGACATATATAATATCATTAAAAATACTACTATAAAAAGAATCCCTATCAGCTATATCCGCAAGAGAGGCATCATACATTTCTCTACCACCAATAAAGAAAAACTTAGCTTCTACTACATTTAAGAAACCTTTTAGATTGCCCAAGAGTTTAGCTACTGCTTCTTGCCTCTTGCGAATTTTACTACTACCAGGCGAATTTTCAGTAACATCAAGAGTAGGGTTCGATGCTTCTTTTTCTTCTAGATTGTAATTGGTGTGTGGGTCAATTTTATCTAATTCATCTATTATAAAAATAAAACCAGGCAAACTTTTAGATTTAAGACGCTTACCTAGTTTATTAATCTTTTTAAATATATCTATTAGTTCATCTTCAATTTCTTTTGAAGAAGCGATTGGATAAGTCATAGATTCTTTTGACGATAACTTCCCTAAAGGGAGTGCTAATCTAGAGAATGCCTTCGCTACTCCTATTGATAGATTTGGTGTTACATTGATTTCATTTTGAGCTGTTACTTGTGCATTAATCCTTTGGTTTAGAGAAAGGAGACTTCTGAAAATGTCATTATATAGTTCATCTACTCCCTTTGATTCACTATGCTTTTTTATAGTGTTTATCAACAGCATCCATAATATATATATATTTCTATTATAAGAAAGAAACTTACTTGAATCTAGTCCTTTCCAGTATATTAACATTTCTTTGGAAATGCGCTTTAACACATCAATTTCTTTTAAATCATCTTGTGATAGATTAATTTCAAATTTTTCATATTTATATACTATTTGATTGTTGATTTTTTCAGATGGAAACCAAAATCTAGACCTATAATATAAATTTAGTAGAGTGTCGTAAAAAAAAAAATAAACCTGAGGTAAATATATAAGTATGTATTATGACTAATAAAATCTTTATGATATTGCTTTTTATCTTGTTGAGTGTTGATAAATAATTATTTATTGTATCAGATTCAAAAAACGGAATAGAAAATTCAGTATAAAAAATGAAATATGAAAAAAAGAATAGCAGAAGAAGAACTATAAAACCACCTATCTTTTCGTATACTTTTAAAAAGTTAAAATTATTGATCTCTCTGATGTAAGAATTTAAACATGCAATGAGCAAAAAAGTAAAAATAGCAAGAGCTAGTTTATATGAGAAAACCAGACTATTATAAATAGATATAATGGCAATAAAGAAGAAGACTGTTAATAATGTTAATACTATTAATGGTCCTAAAAAATACATGATTTCCTGCCATACCTTAGGTTTTGATTGCTTATTGTATAAATCAATTGCCTGCCTTACTACACTTGTTTTACCCATTCCTCGAAAACCAGTTACCAAATAGGTTCCTGATCGAGTTTTAGAGCGCTCCAATATGTTTTTTATTCTTTGTTTGACAGCATTTCTACCTATGAATCTAGCATCCGTAAGAGTGTCGCTAAAGGGGCTATGAAAAAATTGAAAATCTCTTAATTCTACATATACTTCTTTAATCTTAGCAGAATATTCGCTTAAGAAATGAGGAGAGGGATCACTCATAGGCGTTGATTATAATGCAAAATAAACATTAACATTAACAATGAAGCCTTAAATTAAAAAATAAAGTACGATTCACCAAATTGTTTCAATAGGGAAGCGCTTTGACAAATGCTTCAATGTTTGTGGGTTTGTTGATCCTTTTAAGTGTTGATATATTTAGGGATATCATATGTGTTTATATTCAATGAAGATGTTTTTGCATTTTATAATAAAGTACATTCAAATTATTAGAGTAAACAGGAAATATCAGTAAAATTTTTCCTTCATCAAAAGTAAAAAGTGTTAGGGCAGAGGCTCCTTCCCTACCATTTATCTCCTTACCTTTGTCTTTTACTTTATTCGGCAATAAACCGAAAGCGAATGAAATTCAATGACTACAACCTCCATCCACAGCTACAGAAGGGGATTGAGAAGGCAGGGCTTAAGAAACCTACGGATATACAGTTTAAGGTAATACCCCATATACTGAAGGGGGAGGATGTACTGGCAGTAGCGCAAACGGGTACAGGAAAGACAGCAGCCTTTGCTATTCCTGTACTGCATCAATTGCATGTGCAAAAGCAGCGGTCGCGGCGCCAAGATGGGGTACGTTGTTTGGTAATGGTACCCACGCATGAGTTGGCACTACAGGTGGCAGAGGTATTTGATAAACTGGGGAAGCATACTGCCGTTAAAACATTGGCACTGATAGGAGGAGTAGATCAGGCTCCACAGATTGCTTCTTTGGAAAAGGGGGTGGACGTATTAGTCGCTACTCCTGGTCGTTTATTTGACTTGATAAGTCAGGGACACATGCGTACGTCACGGATACAGATGTTGATATTGGATGAAGCGGACCATATGTTGGACTTGGGCTTTATTCACGATATTCGAGATTTACAGCGTAAGATTCCTCGTAATCGGCAAACGATGTTTTTCTCTGCTACGATTAATGGGCGGATTAAAAAGTTGGCTTACAATCTGGTAAGTAAGGATGCTATACGTATCCAGTTTTCACCAAAAGATCCTGTTTCCAAAAATGTGGACCACTTTGTATCTTTTGTCGAAATGGACGATAAACGTTTCTTTTTAGAGCGGGTTATTCGAGAGCATTCAAATAGTAAAGTATTGGTTTTTGTTCGTACTAAAGTTCGGGCAGAACGAGTGGCTAAAGCTATGGAACGGGTCAATATAGAAAGCCTTACATTGCATGGTGATAAAGATCAGAAAGCACGTAATGAAGTGCTGAATACTTTTAAGAGAGGCCATATACAAGTGCTAATTGCTACTGATATTAGTGCGCGTGGCATCGATATCCCTAATGTTGAGTATGTAGTTAATTATGATTTACCAGATAAGGCAGAAAACTATGTGCACAGGGTAGGGCGTACCGGACGCGCTAAAAACCGAGGCCAGGCAGTTAGTTTTTGTAGCCCGGATGAAAAGGATATGCTCAAAGAAATAGAAGCTTTTATTAATAAACCGATTGATCGTTTGGAAGTTGATTCCTTGGAGTATAAAAACATGCGCTTAATGTCTGACGAATCTGGAATGACACTTAAGGATATGATGAAGGAAATAGAAGAGATAGAAGAAAGAGATCGGAAAAAACGAAAATAAAAAAGCCGGGCTTCTTTTCAGGCAGCCCGGCTCAAACATTCGTCGAACCATTTTTTTGCTATTTGGCTAGTAGTATCAGCAAGCTAGGCGGTAGTCACTGTTATTACGCCGCTTTCTGGCGTAGAGGATAACAAATACCAGTAGAGCAGCACCGCCCCCAGACGGTAGAGCAATGAATAGCCCCATTTTACTCCGCTCAGGTTTTTGAACTTTTCGTGGACTTACGTTGACCCGGGCTGGATCAACAGATGGTTCTTCCACTTGCTTATTGAAGGTAGACTGAAAATCGTTAGGTGTCAGGTTCATGAAGATGGTGCGAGGCTTACGTTCTCCGGGTGGTGAATATAGGTATGCATAAAACGTAAGTTTGGACTGTAAGCTGTCGAAGTTACCTAGGAGTTGAGTGTTTTCAGCTCTAAGCTTATAGATCAGATGGCCCTGATGGTTGATATTGGACTCCATCTCTTCATTGAGACTCGCTAATACAGTACTATCTGTATGGAGCTGCTCGATTCTTTCATTCTTATTATGGACTTGAATGCTTAGTTCTTCAGATAATTCTTTATAGTTATCTCGGTCTGTAGTTAGATTGTTAACGACAGTATTGAGTTCATCAACATTGTCATTCAAATCATTATTCTGGTCAAGAAGCCATTGATTATCAATTTTCATTTGAGCTAAGGCCTCTTCTAGATTCTGACTATAACTTTCCAGGTTGTCATACATCTTAGACATGTTTACCCAAGAAACCCGGTACTGTTCTTTGGCTTCCAGTGCTTGATTACGGCTTTTGTATAAAGGTACAACTACTAAGGCTCCAATTATGACTGCAACAACAAGAATAAATGGAACTATTACTGCCATAACGGACTTGTTAAGTCTGTAGTCATGGTATTCATCCAGAAAATCTTTAACATGGTTCATCATGATTTTATGTTTTGGATGCCTTCATTACTTCTTCTTCCCGCAATTTCTTAATTTGCATATGTCTGTGCTGATATTGCGTATGCCAAAAGTAATGTCAGCGTTAAACCATAGGGCTGGTGCGTCAACACCAGCTCTTATTTTTTATGTACATTTACTTTTTTACTAAGTACGTGTATAAAGTTAGCGTATAGATTCTATAAAAGCAAGTGATTTGTTTACATTTTATTTATTTTGTAGTACGTGTATATATTTTATTTAATTTAACTTATTGATTGTCAGTGAATTGAGTTTTTTGTGTGGAAAGTTAAAAAAAATGATTTAATGAATCTTAGAATTCTAGCGGACAATTACCGTTTATAAAAGCAGAAAAATCGAACTAATCCGGCCGGATATTAGTTGTATTTATAAAATATTTAGTATAAATTGTAACAAAGTATGTATATTACGTATACATTACATATACTAGAAAGATATTGTACGCGTTAATTACGCAAACTTGTTTTTTTAGTAAATGTATATTGTAAATAATTTGGATTTTTCCAAAAAAAATCTAGCTTTGCATAGCTTTTAAGTTCTTTGATAGATTCTATAATTAGAGGCAAATAATTCAGGTGAACATTATTGTTTATCCAATAATGTGGATGGGACAGTATATTTTATGGAAGTAGTAGCTGGTTGCTTTATTTCCCCCACCTAAATTGTTTATACGAATCTGTCAATAAAAAACTTTTCATAATCCTGATGTTAACTAACGGCTGCAGCTCTTTTTATTTAAGATGAGCGAACCTCAGCAAGTTTAAAAAAACAGAAAGAGAAAATTCATTTAAGCTATTTGGTCACTAGTATGGCATATAAATAGGTAGGCTAGAACTGTTTAACTTTGATTGTGCAAAATAATTTTAGCGAAAAGACAAGTAGATTAATTAATTATGACCACCATGAAACAAGGTATCGTCCGATTAATGATTCTTTCTAGTGAAAAGAAGCGGACCACTGCCGAAAACGATGCAATTCAAGATATGTCTGCTGCCCCAATGGGCGAAGCTTCTGTCACATATTACCATCCTCTTATTACTAGTGCTACAAGAGCGGCAAAAGATATTTCATTGGAATTGAAATTAAAAGAGGCCATCAACAAGGCAAAGAGCTTTGACGATGGCTTTTTAGTCATTGATTCTAATAATTATTTAGAGCATTTCAAGGAGAGTATATTTTTAGATTATTTACGTTTGTTGAGAGATGCAGATGTTGAATTTAAAATAAACGGCCTAGACAATCTGGATAAGGATAACATAGGTTTTTTTATTAGCATCTTTGAACAGAAGAAGAAAAATCAGGAACTTGCTTTATCACTGGATAAAAAAACACTTGAACATCAGCGTAAAACATCTAGAAATAAGAAAAGCAATGCCGTAAAGGCTCTGACTAGTACCGAAAACCTGAAAAAAAATAAACTTAAAAAACGGCAAATCTCAGATTTAGATCCAAATAATGTCAGAGCAAGAAAACTTATACAGAAGTACAAAGAGGAGTTTGACTATTCTGACTATAGAATATCTAAGGAACTTAATGAACAAGAAGTACTGACTTCCAAAAATAGCAAGTTTCAAGCTAATACGGTAAAGCGCCAGTATGATGCTTTAAAGGAATTGGAAAAGCAGTTTCACATTAATGAGAAAATTGAAAATAGGGCCTATGAAGAGACCCCATTATATAAAGGATTAAGAAAAAAAGAAGATTTAAAAGAGATACCTATAAATTTTGAATATCAAGCTCATATCGATGATGAGTTGGTTCTGAAATTTGATGCTCTTTTGGAGCGAGATTTGATATTTACAGTTCGTAATAACATAGACGATCCTATTTTTGAATATCCTATTGCTAAAGAATCAACAAGGATTGTGTTTAATATTCCCAATGATACTCCTATTGGACCAGGCCGTTATTATGCTCAATTAATGGAAGAACCTGAAGAGTCCTATTATAAAACTAAATGGTTGACATTCATTGTCCGAAAAGATGTTATGAATTCAGAGGATCCTTTAAATGTTTTAATACCTGCATCTGATTCCCAATGAAAGAAGGAGAAGCCCAAATAGTAGGATGACTCTTTTTAGTACCGCTTTTTATCAACTTGATCTGTGTTTGATGCATTGCATCTATAAAGGATTTACCATCCATAAGCGCATCTACGAATAGAGTGGAAAAGCTCCTGGCAGCACTTTGATCTATAGTGAAGAGAGAATAATAAATATTTCGAGCTCCTGCTTTCAAAAAGGCTTGAAATATAGAAACAGGAGCTTCTCCATTACCCGTCGCGCCATCCCCGCCTTTACAAGCGTTTATGAGTACCAATCTACTATTTTTCAAATCGAGGTGTTGTATCTCCGCTTGGGTTATTAAAATATTGTTGTCGGGTGCACTGATGTCCTCTTCTATTTGCAAACTGGATTCTGCATTGATATCACTATGACTGTGTCCAAAGAAATGGAAAAAATCCAGATAAGGAGCTACTTGTTTAAGCTGCTCTTTGATATCGTTGCCAGTTCCCTTTTGGGGATCATTATAGTTGTCAACATTTAATGATTGTGCAATTTTGAGTACCGCTCTTAAGTTGTGGGATGTGTGATTTCCTATTAACACGTCCTTATTAAACAATTTTCCAGCAATACTAAATAATTGAAATGGAGTAGGGCTCATTTCATATGATAGAGGCTGACTTTCTTCTTCAACTATGTATTTTCGCTCATGGTTTTCATAAAGCAATGAAGTAGAAATATGGTAACTTATTTTATAATCCAGTGCCAAATAGGGTAATTCAGAAAAACTGGAAGCGTATTCGAAAGGCTTCATAGGCCTAGTTAGAAAGCCAAAAGGTACATTAAATAATTCTTCGTCAGGAATAATATACAGACGGGAGACCCCTTGAGACAATTTTATTTTTGACCAAAGCAATCTATAAAGTGCTTGTGAATAAGACAGAAGGCAAATGTTGGGGTCTTGTAATAGCTCTTTCCCTATAGCAATTGTAGGAGTCCTTGGAAATTCATTTTTTACATCATCTCTATCGAACTGATTGAAGAGTTTTGCTAATTTTTTTATTTGTGAGCGCAATTCATTTATAGCTTTCTTTCCTAATAGTAGCTGCTCAAACTGCAGGTTTCGGTTTCCTCCTTGGATGACCATCACATACAAACCTTTGTCCCCTAGAAAATAACTGATAATATCTCCCGGTTCGATTTCTTTATTCAGCGCATTATAAACTGCTTGCAAGTTTACCTGTTCAAAACCAGAAGGAGTAATTTTTTCTTCTTCAATATCTTTTTTGCTAGACTCTAAAACATTTAAAATGAATGTTTCTTTAAAAGTCTTATTTTGAAAATTGCTGGTAAAACAATTATTAACCTGAGCCATTAATTTACGGAGGTTCTCAGGAGTATATCGTCCTTTTTTATTTTGTTTACCAGAAATACTGGACATGGAATAAGGATGGAGTGCCTGAAGAAGCAAAAACGATTTACTATTTCTGAATAACACAAAGATGTCATCATGGAGTTTTTTATCCATTAAGGCTGACCAGGCTTTTCTTCTTTTGCGTTCTAATAATATTTCCATTCCCAATTCGAAAATCTCACGTGCATATGTCCAAACATTTACTTTAGAATCATGGGCATAAAACTTTCCTCTGATAGCGTTGATCAACTGTTGGCAAATATCTATGTTTTCCCATGCCAATTGGAGGTCATTATCATTAGGGCGGTTTTTATATCTATGCCAGTATACTTCCGTTTTTCGTTGTAGCGAAACTAGGATACGATGTGCAGAACCTGCTTGGTCGATTATTTCTTCGAAAGAATAGGAATCAATGCTACCTTTATATTCTGTAATATTTCGAGCAATAGCTTTATCGGCTTCTTGTAAAGCTTCGTCATATTTTTGTTTAAGACAGTATACTTTACTCAGAAAATTGTGAATACGTGCTGAAGTAGCATGCTCTTTATTTGCAAATAGCTGCTCTCTGATTGATTGCTCATCACGTAAATATTTGGATGCTTCTTTTAAATAGGTTAGCCTTTGTTCATCTGAATTGCTTTCTTCTGCCAGGCCTACATAGACTTCTGCTAATAAGTGTTTTAGATGAGCATGACTGCGAATCATGGTTTTATCAAAATAGTCTGATAAGAAGCTAAGTCCTTCAAGAATGTATTTTTTTGCTTTTTGAAACTCCTTCTTTTTGATGGCGCACTCGCCAAACAAACTAAGTGTTTCAGGCCTGTAAAAGTATTTTTGATACCCTTCTGCTTTGTATCGTTTTTCGCTATTTTCGAAAAAACCTAATGCTTTTTCCGTGTTTTCCTCCTGTAGATATATCTGCCCGTAGTGGCATTGTAAACGAGCCGGGAGGTAATGGCCTTCTATTTTATTGCATTTATCATAGTATGCCCAACTCAGAGCCATAAATAGCTTGGCTCTATATACATCTTTGAGTTGCCAGTTGATTTTGGCATTGACCATATATGCGCGGCAAAAAAAGTAATCTTCTTCGACAAAAGGAATTTCTTCTTCTGTGACATTATTTTGTGCTTGCTGTAAAGCTTCCTGTGTTTTATCATGTGCAGCATTGTATTTGCCTAGAGCATAAAATAGCTTACCATGAATTAATTTGAGCCTGGCTTGGGTGAATGGTTTGACTTTTAATTTAAACCAATCGCATTCAAAAATATGTTCGAGTACATTTTTAACAGCATCATATTCAGAAATGAGCAGTTTAAGCCTAGCCCAGTATATAATTGCTTTTACATGTTGGTCGTAGTCTTGTTGAGCAAGGTAGGACTTTTGTTCATGATCGAAATAGGACAATGCAGGGGGGATCTGACATTGTTGAAGTGATTTGATGTATATTTTCTCGTAAGTGGTATGCATTTGTGCCTGTCACCTTTGAAATTAATGCCTCATTCAAAAGTATGGAATAACAAAATTATATAAAAAAACAATATAAATATAACTTTATGCTTTGTTCGTGCAGAATAATAAATCGATTTTAAGTCATTGTTTAGTCAAAAGAATAAATTATTATATTGCTTGGACATTTTGACATTGGCAATATATTGAAAAAGTACTTTATCGAAAAAGGTAGATGTTATATTATTTTGGATGATAGATCTTTTTAGCCTCTTTTATCACTTTTTCTTTATCCAATGTCATCTCTTTTAATTGCTGGCGGGTAAACATTTCCATTTGATCTGTATAATGTATGCTCTCTTTTTTATTGGAAGCACCATAAGCATTAATGCTTTCTATCTTGACTCCTTCATCAGAAAAGCGTACCATTTGAATATAAGATTCTCCAATGACAGGCCGTAAATGTCCATTGGATAATTTTTCACTATAGATGGCCGCTAATACATCGGGGGCTCCACCCATTGGGAGATTTATATTGCCACGGCTATGGCGTTGCAATTCCCCAAGAGGTATATTGATACTTCCAAAATGTTTTTTCAGATACTTTTGAACATCCATTAAGGTTTCCACCAATAAGGCTTCATTGATTTCATCTCCTTTAAGGAAACTATCAGGGCTTTCTAGTTTTTCATAAAGGAAGTAGAAAACGAGAACCATAATAGATGCTCCTTCACTATCTATATCTGCTACCCGATCCCACTGATTGAGCAATGTAATGCTTTCTGATAATTCAGGATAGTTTTGAGGATTAAGAGTAAAAATGGATTCCAGTTTCGGAGCGGCTGGCATTGGTCGGGCATAGGCCTGATCGTATTTAATGCTTTTAAAATCTTCATAACTTAACAGTTTATGTTGGCTGATTAGATAGTCAAAACGCACTCCACGATTGGTTAGCTCGTTCGGGCGTTGATAGCCCATTGTGATTGGTATTGCTGTAGTATCAGGATTATCACCAGAGCCAGAAGACAAAAAAGGAGTATGATTGCAATTGAAAACATAGCCTGAAGGAGGGTTCTTCACCTGAGCAAGGCTATCGATAGGGTAGAAGTTGTCTTTCCATAAAGTAGCAGAAGTATTTCCTTGTACAACCTCTTTCCAATCAAAGCTTGGATTCCGTTTTGGAAACAAGCCATTGCTGATATAATATATATTCCCTTCTTTATCAGCATACACGATGTTAGTACTGTTGATGCCTTGCATTTCAAGGGCACTACGAAATTCGGAGTAGTTCCTTGCTTTATTCATTCGATACCATTGTTCAGCTGCTTTTATATTTTGATTGGCTGTTGTACGCAGCGCGAAAAAGCCATTCTTTGTTTTGAATGTAACTCCATATTTACTTCGATAATATTTTTGCTTGATACCGAAGGGTAAGAAACCTAGTAGCCTGATTCGTACTTTGTATGGATAAGGCTCCAGTTCTAACCATTCATTATCATATTTATAGGTAAACTTACGATCTGGATGCATTTCAAGGCGGTATACATCATTGAAATCTGGATGATTAACGGTATGTGCCCATCCTAGATGTGGGGTGGCCCCATGAAATATTGTGACACCACCCGGGAAGGTTGCACCTAGAATATTCCAACCTTCTTCACTACAAAGATGAGCTTCATACCATGAAAATAAGCCCTCCAATGGCTGATGAGAATTGATTAATAGAAAGGCCTCTCCTGTTGTGGTTTTATGTGGAGCAATGGCAGCAGCATTAGAGCCGTGTTCTTCTGATTGAATGGGATAACCACCTTCCAGGATTTGCTCCAAAGGCTTTTGTATATTAGACATTAGAGCAAGCCCCAATACATAGGAAGGTATGATGTCTTTGCCATTGATAGGAAATAATTTACGATGAAGGATTTCTTGAGGATGAGCTGCTGCATAGGCATTTAATCCACTCGCGTAAGCTTCTAGTACTGCAATAAACTCAGGAGATAAGTCTTTTTCATAGCGTTTAGCAGCCAACTCTCTCGCAGCTAGTAGGTGAACTACGACATCTAATATAGCTCCTTCTTTGCCTACCACCTGACCTAGTAATCCTTTGGTTGGCAATAGTTGCTTCTGAATGGTTTCAAAGTCATCTTCAGCAGTTGCCCAGGCAAAACCATAAGCAACTTCGGCATCTGTTTGGGCATAGATATGAGGTACACCCCATTGGTCACGGATAATGGTAATACTATCGGGAACTATTTGAGCATAAAGTCCGCATGCACATAGGTAGCAAATAAATAAGAGGCAAAAACGCATAAGGTGTTTTGCCTCTAAATATAAGAGCTTTTTGGGGTTAGACTACATCAACTACCAATTTGTACGTTGGATCTTCTACTACATTGACATCGATAATAGCTTCAGCATTTTTGAGTAGCTTACGGCAATCAGGGCTGAGGTGTTGTAAATGTACTTTTTTACCAACTTTATGATAGCGTTCTGTAATCTTATTAAGTGCTTCTATTGCAGACATATCTACTACTCTGCTTTCGCGAAAGTCGATAATGATTTCATCAGGATCATTGAGTACATCGAACTTATCGTTAAAAACAGCTATGGAGCCAAAAAATAGTGGGCCGTATATTTCATAGTGCTTTACACCATTTTCGTCAATGCGTTTACGAGCGCGAATACGCTTGGCATTATCCCATGCAAAAACAAGTGCAGCAATGATTACGCCGATCAAAACAGCAAGTGCCAGATTGTGTAGTATAGCTGTAATTAACGTAACTAAAGCCATCACAAAAATATCAGAAGGAGGCATCTTATTAATTGTACGTAGGCTCGCCCATTCAAAAGTACCTATAGCTACCATAATCATTAAGCCAGTGAGTGCCGCCATAGGGAGTTTTTCAACTAGATTGGCTCCAAACATGATGAATACCAGTAGCATTACTGCTGCTACAATCCCTGATAAACGAGCTCTTGCTCCAGCTGAAATATTGATAAGGCTTTGTCCAATCATCGCACATCCACCCATACCTGAGAATAAGCCAGAAAGAATATTAGCCGTCCCTTGCGCTACTGCTTCCTTATTGCCTCGCCCTCTTGTTTCAGTGATTTCATCAATAATATTTAGCGTAAGCAAGCTTTCTATCAAGCCAACTCCTGCCATTATACCTGCGTAAGGAATAATCACCATAAAAGTTTCAAACGTAAAAGGTACCATAGGGATATGGAATGGAGGAAAACTTCCTTGAATAGAAGCGATATCACCTACTGTTTTAGTATCCAAACCAAGAAAAGTTACCAAGCCAAAAATGGTAAGAATTGCAGCGAGAGATGCCGGTACTATTTTTGTTAGCTTGGGTAGTCCCCAGATAATTAGCATGGTAAGAAACACTAAGCCTAATAATAAATAGAGTTCATTGCCATTGAGCCATTCTCCGGAAGGAGCTTTAAACTGCTCTAATTGAGACATGAATATGATAATTGCCAGGCCATTAACAAAACCAAAAATAACAGGATGAGGTACTAATCGCATTAGCTTACCCAGACGGAGCATGCCTGCCGCCACCTGAATAATACCTGCTAAAATTACAGTTGCAAATACATATTCAACTCCATGGGAAAGTGCTAAAGAAGCAATGACAACAGCAACAGCACCTGTCGCTCCAGAAATCATACCCGGACGGCCTCCAAGTACCGAAGTAACAAGCCCCATCATAAAGGCCGCATATAGGCCGGTGAGAGGAGATAGGCCCGCGATAAGGGCAAAAGCTACTGCTTCAGGAATAAGGGCCATCGCGACCGTCATGCCCGATAGGATTTCAGTTTTGTAATCTACCTTCTGACTAAGATCAAAAAGGTTAAATAACTTTTTCATGGCAATGCGTTATCGGTTCTTATATTTTGTAAAAAATAAGAATCTTGAAATTTTGTTCTGAAAATATGGATAGGGTTGGGTAGTGAAACAAACACTATTTGGTTTGTCTCAATGTTTTGAGGGCGCGAAGGTAAGTGTTTTTTAGAAATCTACAAGGGAAAGTTGTACTTAATCTTCTAATTTTAAAGAACCGTAATTCAATCGGGCACGGATAATTCTTGGAGCAGGTTTACTTCCTCTACATCCCTTCACTTCATGTTTAGTGCCAAGATCGCGTTCGTATTCAACAGAAAGGTTATGAGGATAGCGGATGCCAGCGTAATTAGCAATAGCATCTAATTGATATTGGCGAATGTCGGAAGTACCTATACTGAAGTCAGTAAATTTACCACTAAGGTCTACATGGCGAAAATGTTCACCTATTTGTGCAGCCTGAACATTACTGCTATCAATATCTAACAAAAGGCTTTTGCTTACTTCTTCTATAAAAAGATCGGAAAGCTTACTTGTAACATCAATTTCTTCAGCAAATTCAATTTCGATATCATCATATCTGCCTTCATTAATGAATCTACCTACTTTCTGTAGTGTGTAAGTATCATATCTGGAATTGCTGATTACTTCTTCGGCATTTTCTAGCCTTAGCCTGGAAAAGCGGCTATCAATTTCAAGTTGACGAGCTTCTTCCAGTCTTACGCGAGCGTGGCGTATATCAGCTTTAAGTATCCCTACTTTCCCAACGAATGCATGACCATCTTCTATATAAATAGAAGCTTCGTCACCCAGGTCAATTATATTGATATTGCCGTGCTGTACAAACAGGTTCGCTTTGCCGTGAATGCCACGCACTTCAATATCTCCGTGCCGATTATTGATTTTGATAGCAGCAGTGGCTGGCATATAGACCTTGTAATTAATCGTATAATCATCCTGAATTTCTCCACCCCAGAGCCACCATTCTTGTTTAGGAGGCAAAATGTCAGTAGCGATACTGAATACATCGCCGCGATGAGAAAATTGGATTTTGATGCGTTCAAATACCCTTTCAGCATAATATTCAGCACCTGCTCTTACCAGGATGGTAGCAGCTACCTTAACACGGTTTTTGTTCCAGGGTGCTACTTCAATTTTACCATACTTATTACTAAGGCTAACCTGTCCGTAAGGAGAAAAAGGGATTTCTTTTTTGATGATCTTTGAGTATTCATGGTCGTCAGGTTGTGGTACTTGTTGACGAAAAGGAAGGGAGCTACTCCAAGATACACAGACCAAGAGTGGCAGTACGAATAATAGGTATTTGTTTTTTATAAAAGCAGAAAGAGAAGAGTGCGGGCTATTGAACTTCTTGCGTTTAGTGTGACGATTATGTTTATTAAATACTAATTTCATCTTTTGATTCTCCTTTTTCACTATTCGGGCTAGTAGGTTGAATACGTTCCAGTACCCGTTCAAGGATGGCTACTTTAGCTTGATAACTATTCAACAAGCTTTCTACAATTTCCATTTCTTTACCTCTTGGGGCCACTAACAATTCTTCCTTCAATTCTTTCATCACTTCGTCCAGTTGAGCCAAATCCTGATCAACAACTCCTACCTTGTTGAAACTAGCCAATTGGGCATATTTCTGATTGATCTCTTCTTGGTATTGTTTTTCTAGCTGTGCATACTCTGGGGCTACTTTTTCTAATGGAGCTTCAGCATATTGTTGTTGAGTGTAATGTCTTCCCATTAGGGCACCACTCATAAGAAGTATCAGTACCGAAGCTGCTACTCCTATAGCACGCCACAATATATGTTTTTTGTGTTTACGGCGATCCAGCTCTTTGCTGATTTCGCCCCATGCTTTCAGACCGGGTACAGCATCATCAAATGCATCCCGCCTATCCAAAATAAACTGCTCGAGTTGATCACGCTGTTTCATGTAAATAAAGGTTATACGTTTTTAATGGTTTTTGAGGGGAAAAGTTTAAAGAAAAAAAAATTACTCACTATTCATCTTTTGCCCGACATAGCTGATGAGTGAAGTTGGGACTTAGCCCAACATCTCTCTCAGTTTCTTTTTTGCACGGCTATACTGAGATTTAGAAGTAGCTTCTGTTATTTCTAGTATTTCCGCAATCTCTTTATGGTCATAACCTTCCATGATGTATAGGGAAAAAACCACTCGATACCCATCTGGTAATTTGCTAATGGCTTTTTTCACAGATGCAACATTTAGAGGTAATTCTTTTTCCTCTTTATCGGTATACTCGTCGATAATGCCAGTATGCCTTGTTTCCAGTTCTTCAAATAGAAGACGATTGCGTTTCAAATGATTGATACAATTATTCACTACTATACGTTTAATCCAGGCTCCCACAGAGGATTGGTATCTAAACGTATGGAGTTTAGTAAATATATCAACGAAAGAATCTTGCAATAAGTCTTCCGCTTCCTGCTCTTGTTGCACCATTCTTACGCATATACTATACATGGCACGGGAATACAGTCGGTACAGCTCAAATTGAGCACGTCTGTTTCCACGCTTGCACTTTTCGACAATGTCCTTGTGTGTACTTGCGTAATCCAATTTCAGGCGTTTATTATCAGCAGCGGGTGATTGCTTTATAGCATGCATTGTCTTGTTATATGTTCTCAGCTTCATTTATGAAAGACAGAGGCATTTACAAGGGGTTGCATTATATGTAATTTTTTTTGTCATTACTCAATATTCGGCATCTCAGCTAGTAGTTGCTCTAAAGAGAGTGGTTCAAAAAAAATCCCTCAGCTGAGCTGTTTGTTCTATCGTTGACTAAAAGCCATATCTCGTTTTACTTTCATAATCAGATATTAACCACATCACCACATCACCACATCATTTTCCTCCTAGTCTTTCCAATCCTTCTTGCGCCTTTTCATAATTAGGAGCCATTTTCAGAGCTTGTTCGTAATCGTTTTTGGCAGCATCATTAGCCCCAAGCATTTCACTAGATAGCCCTCTATAGTAATAGGCCCGTATATGAGTAGGAGAGGTCTTTACAGTAAGGTCAAATTGTTGCTTAGCTTGTTGAATAGAATCCATATCCAGATAGATGAGGCCAGAATTAAAATAGGCGTCTTCGTATTGAGGGTCAATTCTTACAATTTGACGATACATATCAATAGCTCCCTGCAAATCGTTTTGACGAGATAGGTAGTCCGCTTTTGAATGTATTGCAATAATATCATTAGGAGCTATGCGTATAGCGTTATCATAATAGCGAGCAGCCAAGGGATCGCCTATTGCTTCGTATAGTTCTCCGAGATTGAGCCATCCATCGGTAATATCAGCATCAAATTCTACCGCTTTTTGGAAGCTGTTAATCGCACGTATGGTATCACCTGTTTCTTTAAAGTTCATACCAAACATAAAATAAGCCATTGCGTTTTGAGGATCTCTTTCTAGTACTCCGTTGATAGTCTTCATAGACTCGTCATGCTGTTTCAGTATGAGTTGATAGTCGCTGAGTTGGAGTAAAGTAGTTATGTCATCCGGGAAAAGCTGGGCAGCCTGTTTCATTACCTGTAAGGCTTTCCTGGATTTGAAATATTCCATATAGGTATTGGCTAGTAGATGGTAATATTCAATTTGGGTTGAATCCAGTTTTACAGCGAATGTGAAGTCAATAATTGCTTCATCATATCCTTTATTATCATAAAATACCTTTCCTCTTTTAGCATATAGAGTTGCATCCTCTGGGTTCTTCATAATTTCCTGAGTCAGCCCGTCAATTGCAGGATTACCGGTAACAATAGCTGGTGGTGTTTCTTCTGTCGCTTCGGATTCGGAATTACAAGCTGTTAATACCAGGCCTACGGCCAACCATAATAATAAGAACCATTGTTTAGTTTTCATGAGCACATTTTTCTTTTGAAAATACAAAGATACGGATAATATAAATCTCATCAGTTCACACAAAGTTTAGGTAATCATGCCAACAAAAAAGAAATTCCTTGTAGTTTTTGCATCCATGTTGATAGTCAACCTATTAGTCGGACAACAGTGGTCATGGGCCACTCAGTTAGATGGAGAAGGTAATGAAGCCTGCCGTGCTATTGTACATAATGCAACAGGAGGGTGGATAGCAGGAGGTGCATTTGACGATAGTATCATTATGGGAGAAGAAAACATTAATTCTTCTGGCGGGACGGATTATTTTCTCGCCTCTTTTTCATCGGATCAGCAGTTGGAATGGTATCTGACGGGGGGAGGAATAGAGGACGATTTCATAAGTGCTATCGATATTTTACCAGATGGAGATATCGTATGTACAGGTGCATTTTGGTTTGAGATGACTTTTGCTGATAGCTTAATTAGTAGCACAGATAGCCCTCGTGCCTTATTTACAGCCCGCTTATCTCCTCTAGGAGAATTGCGTTGGATACAAATACATGATGGGGATGGGCTGAAAGAAATAAATGGTGTTGCTGCTCGTGATGATGACAAGATAGCAATTGCTGGTTTTTGGGAACGTAGCTTGCAACTGGTTGATTCTACTTTAATATCAGGAACTGAGGATGAAACAACCTATAGTTTTGCAGCTCTTCTGAGTGGAGAAGGAAATTTAGAATGGGTGCAGTCAGGGGGAGGTAATAAGGCTACCCGAGCGAATGATGTTGATGTCTTGCCCGATGGTAGTGTTGTTATAGGTGGTTTTTTTAATGATACTACTACTATAGCGGATACATTACTCATTGCTAATTCTTTTGACAGAGATGTTTTTTTGGCAGTATATAATCCAGATGGAGAAGCTTTATGGGCACGTAAAGCAGGAGGCGTAATCGATGAGGAATTAAGTGCCTTAACGGTTGATGAGGAAGGAAATATTTATGCTACTGGTCAGATGGTAGGCGTAATGAGCCTGGGCAATAATATTAGTATTCAAACGGATGATGGCAATCCAGATTTCTTTTTGATCAAATACAATTCAGAAGGTGTTCCACAGTGGGGAAGAGGGGAACATGGTGCTTCTCCAAAACAGGGATTAGATATTCGTGCAAGGGAAGGCTTAGTAGTAGTTGGAGGCATTTTCCAAGGAAATTTGATAGTAGATGATAAGCAATTGAATACAGGACAAACACCTAATGCATTTATTGCAGGATTTAATACAGAAGGGGAAATTAGGTGGTTGACAGAAGTAGACGCAGATAACTTTTCAAATGCAAGTTCCATTTCTATTAGTGAAACCCAGAGAGTACTTGTGGGAGGTGGCTTTGGCAATACCGCATTTTTTGATCAGCAAACATTCAATAGTACTGGCAGTACTAATTTGTATATGGCGCAATTGTGGCCAGCATTTACTCCAGTAGAAGAAAAGTTTAAAACTATTTTCCCGATAAAGGTATACCCTAATCCTACTCAATCTGTTGTTTATATGGAATATCAGGGAAACCCATTGCTTTTTCCTTATCGATTGCTATTACACAATGAGCAAGGGAGCGTACTTTACGAAGAGGTTTTACAGCTGATTCCTGGACGGGAAATAGAGCTAAATCTTAATAATTTTCCATCAGGAACTTATATATGGAGTATTTGGAGGTATGATCAATTGGTGGGGAGCGGTCAAATTATTAAAGCGAGATCAACAGAATGAAATAAATAATACAAGAATGGTCGAAATGTAGCAATGAACTCTATTCTCTCCGAATCGCCTAGCACAAGTATTTTGATAGAATAGGGGGATAGTTCATTAAACTGTGTCTGATTATACGATTTCATTTTTTCATTAGCCAAAGAAACTGAGATTGTTGATCGAACTGCCCTCACACAAAGTAGGGTAGTTGGATTAACAAACGCTGATTAAATATCTATTCTTTGT
>JAKSDI010000158.1 GCA_022360175.1 Chitinophagales bacterium | reverse complement strand
ATATGGACCAATAGCACTATTAAATTGTACCCGATAGCCACGATTCATTTGTACATTTCCTTCATCATCCTCCCAGCATACTCGAAACTTGATAAGACGCTCTGGTTCGGAGAGCCGTTCGAGAATACGAGCTTTTTGAAGCTCAGGATGTTCCTGGATGTACGACATTAATGATTCTGCCACCTCCTGTGCTGCTTGGTGGAATACTTCTTGTCCTGGATTGCGATTGATCAAATCTTCCATGAATTGATCTACAAGGTCAACAACTTGCATTGGTTTCATGCTTGGTTAGGTTTTTTATTAACGAAGTTGTTTAAAACTTTAGTTATATTAACTTCAATAAGCAAATACAGATTTCTTCCCTGAAAAAAAGTTGATGCAAATCACTTCCAAAAAATGACTTTGCTCAATTGTTTTGTGTGCGTAATAGAAATACAATTTTAATTTATTTGAAGGAATCTTTATATTTTATTGGTTAATAAATATGAAAACTCATGTCCACTTTGCATGCTTTCTGGCTAAGCTTAATTTCTTGCTGTTTCATTTTTTCCATTCAAGCTCAAAATGTAGTTAGCGTAGAATTTGAAGGAGAACGCACACAGGCAGAACTAACAGCGGCTTACGGTATCCAGTTTCAGAATGGCGTGGAGCTTTGGAAGGTAACTTATACTACTCCCGATGTTTTTAATCAACTGGATACGGCATCAGGGCTATTGGTATTGCCTATACGAGATGAAATGACCATCTATCCGCTACTTGTATATCAGCATGGGACTGTTGATGGTCCTCAAGATGTACCCTCCAACCTTCAGGGAGGTTATCAGATAGCAGAGGTGTTTGGTGGCCTGGGGTATGTAAGCTTAGCTCCGGATTATCTGGGAGCGGGTGAAGCTCGGGGATTTCATCCCTATGTACATCGTGCATCAGAAGCTTCCGCAGCAGTCGATATGATTCGTGCCATTCGATCTCATGCTCCCGAAATGAATGTATCTCTCAATGATCAACTCTTTATAACCGGATATTCTCAGGGAGGACATGCAAGTATGGCTTTGCATCAGGCTCTGGAGTTGGAACTCTCAGATGAAATAGAACTAACTGCTGCCGCACATCTTTCCGGGCCTTATAGTGTTAGCGGCGTCATGCGGGAAGTAATGGTAGGGGATGAGCCCTACAATTACCTGGCCTATCTACCCAACATCTATTTGTCCTATAACTACGTATACGGTTTGTATGATGAACTTGAGCAAGTATTTAAACCGGCATATGTCGCCGCTATTCAGGACTTTTATGAAGGTACGATTGGGCTTTCTAATCTCAATGATTTTTTGATCAATTCGATTAGTGAGGAACACGGTGCACCAATTGCTCGGCATATGTTGCAGGATAGTATTGTAGCGATTCTTGAAGACCCGGAGTCTGGCCACCCAATTTTAGAGGCCCTAAAAGATAATGATACTTACGAATGGGCACCACAGCAGCCCACCCGAATTTTTTATTGTATGGCAGATGACCAGGTGCACTACAGAAATAGTGTATTTGCTGATTCCGTAATGCAAGCACTAGGAGCAACGGATCTCCTAACCGGAGACTTGAATTCTTCAGCCGATCATGGTGAATGTGTAGAGCCTGCTGTTATCCAAACTGCCTTGTTTTTTGGAATCTTTGCAGCTTGGATAGTCGATACAAAAGATGTTAATCAAAAGATTCCTTTACAACTTTTTCCCAACCCTGCACAAGATTGGCTGCAATTAGAGGGTTTAACTACTAATGCACAAGTACAATTGTATAATCTAGAGGGTTTGCTGGTACTCAACAAAGCTTTGCCTCTAGGCATAAACCACCTGGACTTACCAGAATTGCCTACAGGTGTTTATTGGCTGAAAGTAAGCGCCGATAATGGCACTGTAGTTCGTAGAGTGGTAATAGAGTAAGGGGGAGACGTATGTGAAAAATCATTAAGTTGTGATTACTCTTAATAGATTTGATGCCATCAATAAAAAAGCCACCCAAATTAATTGAATGGCTATTGTCTCAGTAGTTATTATTAACTTCTGCCAGCATTGAAGGGAATTCGATTTTACATAAAATTCCATCCTTCTAGCTTTTAAGCATTTGATTATTCTGTCTGGTAGAACTTGTTTAAGAATCGTTTTGAGCCCAAATACTATTCCAGCCTCTAGAAGGTGATTCCTTCAGTACTTCTTTTGCTTTTTGGAAACCAAATGCAATACGCTCTTCGATTTTTTCTTTACTGAAATCTAGAGTGTTACCTATTTCCATATTTTTAGAAGGCTGTATAATATGGTGGTGAAACTTACGTAATGGCCTGCCTTTAGGAGTTTTAAAATTCAATGAAGCAGGAAGATGGTATGTACTCTTATAATCATCCATTTGGTGGATGATGTGGTTGATGCGAGTAAATTCTTTAATATCATTAATGAAAATTTCATTTAGGGTTATGTCCATTAAAGAACGAAGCGCAATATTTAGAATATTCGATTTTTCTTCATCACTTTTTGTAATATGCTCATTTTGGTTATTGATGATAATAACGTAATATTCAGTATTAGAATCTATATCTCCGTTGATATCTTTGATAATGTCACCTAAGGGGGATATATTCCTTAAACCTCCATCTACTAAATGCTTATGTATTTCCCCATTTTTATGAACTTCAATAGAATCAACTGGTGGCCAAATTATAGGCATGGCAGTAGAGGCTAGGATGGCTTTTTTAAACTCTTCATTGTTGCCGTTAAATTCAGTGTGTCGAAAACTATGATACTTACCTGTTTCAAGGCTGACATAGCCTACACGTAGTATTGTATCCTTGATTTTTCTGAGATCAGCCAGGCGATCAAGTTTCTCTTTTAATGGGGCATTGGAAGCTAATGCCTTTATTTCAGAAAAACTGCTCGTAAAGGCATTAACTAATTTGTTTAATGCTTTTTCCTTTGAGAAAATGAGTCCTAGCATTCTTCCTAAATTTATTTTTGGTAAAAGTCGTTTGATGATACCTGCTTTGTTAATCCTGAGATCAGGAGTGACAAAGTCTGAAGTCCAAATCTCCTTCGGTTTTCCTGCTACAGTCTTTGTCCACAACTCGAATAGTTGGTCAAATTCTCCCATCGCTACCATCAAGGCATTTAGACTACCTGCGGATATTCCTGCAATGTAGTCGAAGCGAACCTGGTCTCCAGGAATATATTCATCGTCAAGATGTAAACCATTTTCAAATATGTATTTTAATGCTCCTACTTGGAAAGCACCTTTAGCACCACCACCACTTAAGACAAGAAACAATTTTTTCATGTTAAAGAATTTTAAGTATGTGATTCTGTTGAATATAGTTGATTGAATGGACCAGGCTTCATAAGAAACCTGGCCTGGTTTTAAATATTTGTTGGGTTGTTACCTTCTTTTGCCGGGTAGCAAATAGATTTAATCACGGACACAAAAGCCAGCGTTATCGTAAACCTCGAATCCAACGGAGGTACTATTAATAATCGTTTTATCTTCTACCCGTAAAGCAACAAAGTAACCGCAGTTTGTGGTACCTGCCGGGAGTCCCAAACTCCAGGTGTTTCCAGGGCTTGATGTGGTATTCATTGTTCCTGTGCCTGGTACAATACTTGTTCCTGGTACACTTGAGTATAATCGATACCTAAGTAAGAAAGGTGATTGGGCTACAAAATGGCCTTTAATAGTATCACCGGGCTTGTAATCAGCACATTCACCTGCACCAGGTTGGCCTGGTTTATCAATACTGATAGCGCCAAGTGGTTTCTGATGATTCAACCGAATGGTTCTGATGAAAACTCCGGGCTCTCCAAGTACATCTAGTTTTACCTGCCAAAGTCCATTACCAGTAGTATCCCACCAAGCTAATACATTGTTAATGTTCCGATGATCAGGCTGGTAATCGAAATAGTTGGCAGCATCGGCGGAAGCGAATGTATGGAAGACCGCTCCTGTCAGTGGATTATAACCTGTCAGCATCATATTTGTCACTACATTAGTCCAGGTTGAAGAGCCGATTGGCCGTACTTGTACGCGATACTTTTTTCCCGGAATACTAGGGCCTTGCAAAACAACGCGGCCACCAAAAGGGCTTCCTGCTTTGACTGGAATATCGTTTATTGCAAAATGAGCTCCAGGAGTCGTTAGTCCATTGAAAGGATTAATGTAATTTACCGGGATGCCACCCATGATAGTGAAAGTACCAGGATTGATTGGCACAGCAGGTTTTGGCTTGATTTGAATATGAGTATCTAATCGGTTGCCATAGTAGCTCAGAGCATCAGGATTAGTAGTTGAGTTAGGTATTGCCCACGATAATACTGCCCGCATACGAATGACTTGAGGCTTTTGGCACCTTTGACGGAATCGATCAAAGTTGAATGGTAATACTGCTGTATAGCATATTCCTTTACGATCATTTTCTTTAAGATCATGGGCTTTAACAGCTGTTTGGCCAACGAATTCCCATTTGCAATCATCTCCAAAATCCAACCAAAAGGCTACATATTCTTTACTACCTTTATTACAAAGGTTACCGGAATAGCCGTACTGCCTCTTAATCTTATATGTTGCAGTGAGGAATTCTCTATTATAATCCAAGCCAAGAGATTCCAGTTCTTCATAATCGGTATTGGCTTCAGTATTATTAAGAGCTTCTATAATAGTGCTCGGGTCAAATTCTTCACCAAATACAGTATTAGCAAGATCGTAAAAGGCATTAAATTCTTCAGTAGGGGATTCCAACAATGGTGTTACAAATGGTAAGCTAAATCGTGGTGGTTCTACCGTATAACCATTTTTTGTACTATATGCTGTTGCAAGCTTGGTCAGCGATGCTGCTTCAGGGGTATAATCATGAAGAGATTTAGCCTTCTCCTGATTTTCATTTAATATAGTAGATATCTGATTTGCGCTGAGGTGTGGCGAATTGGTAGCGGCTTCTAGAAATTGTGCTATGTAATCCATATTCTCAAGTTGTGGAATATTGATTACATAAGGTTTTAGCTGGATTTGGCATTCCATGACATTGCCCCAAACAGGCTTGCGATCGGGATTCTTCACTGGCACTTCCCAGGATAGAATAGCTCTTACACGAGGTAACACCTCTGTACGACAAAAACGTCTTTTTACATCTTTTAATGGAACAGATGCAGTGAAACAAAGTGGTTTCTCGGGATCATTTTTACAATCCTTTCCCGTCTTAATATTGTGTACGTTAATGGCAGCACAACCTTGCTCAAGCCAGCCACTACCGTAGTTTACAAAGAAACTAACGTATTCTCGAGAACCAGGGCCACACAAATTTGAGCGATAGCCTGATTCTTGTTTTTGGAGAAAAGTGGCGTAAAGTTCATTGAGTTCGGGATTGTAACCAACACAATCTAATTCTTCATAATAGGTGTTTCCGGCAATAGCCTTTTCTACCTTAAATTTGCTGTGGGCTAAACTTCCGAAATAGTTTGGATTTTTTGCTAAAAGCTGCTTGAAATTTGCCCGTTCATTCACATAGCTCTTAGCACTAAGCTTCTGTTTAGTAGACATAAAATTAATTTTTAAATGGTTAATAGATATTCTGAATATGCAATGTGATATTCAGCATGGCAGAAGTTTCACAGGCTTATGTCCTGATTCAATTTTCAGCTGCCTTCATACCGTAGGGTAAGATGGGTATGGTGATATAACCATGAATTAATTTTTTTCTGTCTAATATTTTATCAGAATGAATATTGACCACTTATCAGTATAGCCGATAAGCTGGTTATTTCCACAGCTGTCTCTGATAAAGAAGGGGAGAGGGTCAATACAAATAAATTAAGAGAAGAGGGAAGCAATTCTTGTCAAAAAATAAGGAAAGCTATAGAGAAATTATAGCTCTAGGTTCTTATAAGAAAGAATGTTAAAACAATACAATATTGATCACATACTGAATGCTGGATAGCCTTGTTAGATACTATCACAAAAGGGAAAAGACACTTTGTAGCAGAACGGATACAGGGGAGTTAGAAAATAAAGAGATTTGAACTCTAATATGTAATAGTCAATTCGAGTTCGTTTTATCCTGATTTTGGAATAAGATATTCTCTTAATATTTTTCCCTGTTGTTGGAATGGATGGAATTCATCCTGACTGATTTTTAGCAATAAGGCTTGATCCTCTTTGTCAAATTCACCCGTATGATATTGAGCTATAAGATAATACCATTCGGCTTTTTGATTATAGATACTATTGCCCTCTGATATTTTCAAGAAAATATCCCGGCTTTGAGTATACTCACCAATTTGTAAAAGGCTATGGGAAAGATAATAGTCTATTTCTGTATTGCTATTTGTCAGGATGCCTAATAAATCGACAGCGCCTTGATAGTCTTTTTCTGCGTAAGCAGCCTTTGCGTTTTCCCAGTCAGCTTCGCCAAGCGAATTAGAAGGGAGCTCAGGAGCTATCATAAGTGCCGCTATAGCTCTTTCTACGGAGGTCACTTCAGCTTGTGTAGGTGCTTCCTCTGTTTCTGTAGGTGTTTCTTCTGTGGGGGTTTTGGGGTTAATGAACAAAAGCAGAGCAATAATAGCCAGGACAGAAAAAAATAGAACCCAATAGTAGTAATTATTACGATTCTTTTTTAATGTATGCTGATTGTTTTCCTCACTGCTCCACTGCTCCATTTTTTGACGAAGATCTTGTTCTAAATAATGTTCTGTTACTGTTCTCTCTTCATCGAATGTTTGTACAGCCAATGCAAGTTTTGGGTCATCTTTTATTTCCTGCTCGAATATCTGCTTTTCTTCTTCTTCCATCCATCCAGATAGATAAAGAGCAATGCGGTCTTCTTGTGTATTATGGTGTGACATACTTACATATTTAGGCTTTATTGTAAAGTGATCGCCAGTTTCTGCGACATTTACTTAATTTGTTGGAGGCCGCTTGGGCACTCTTTAACCCCATCCTATCAGCAATCCCCTTCATATCCAGAGGGGGAACCACATAATATTTAAGGAGGATTATCTGCTGGCACCCTTTATCTAAACGCTTAAAAAGTTGTAAAAGACGTTCGTTTAACTCTTTTTTCTCCAAAATTTTTAAAGGAGTTTCATATTCTGTGGGTTCTGGGGTATTCTCTTTATCCCAATATGGGAGCCGCATTCTTCTATTCGAATTCCTCCACAAATTATAACAAATTTGGACAAAGTATCCTTTAATAGCCCCTCCTCTATAATTCCCCAAACGGAGCGATTCTTCCAGCTTGAGCATTCCACTTTGGTAGGCTTCTTGTGCTCCTTCCTGAGTCCCGCCTTGAGAAACAATCTTTGCTTCTACCTGTCCTAAAAGGGATTGATCTTCTGCCACAAAATCCAAAGCTTCAGAACGAGCTATCGAATCAATTTCGAGTTTATTGCCCCACTTTCGTTTTGACAGAAAACTAAAGACAGATTTTAATTCTATATTTTCTAGCCTTGTAAGAGGGGAGAGTCGTACTAATCTATCAAACAAAACAATGCAATCCATAAATATATACATTGCAGGTAGCGTCTTTCCACCACCATCTAGTACTACTTCTTTGACAACTTCTCTCAGCTCCTGATTTTGAAAGACAGCCTTTAAAGCTTTCTCCCTTCTTGCTTCCCCTCTTCGGATATCTTCTATCAATTGCTTGATCTTATGGTTATCCCATTCCATTAATAAGGGTATTTATTAAGGTAAATATAATGACATAAAGGGAATGTTGTGTTTTTTTATATGAAATACATATGCAAAATGATAAATTATATACCACACTTGTAAAAACATTGTATATTGTTTAAGTTGCTACGTTAATATTGACAATGTGGCGATATTATCATATCTTATACATGTTTTATGCCCCTGCAGTACATGTTTTTAATATTTTATAGGTATGACGTGATTATATATTATCAGCCTATGACCCATAATTTTAAAAACTGTCATGAGAAACTCTTATTTTTTATTTTATGCATTACTATCTTATCTAGTAATTACTATATCAGGTTGCTGCCCTGAAGGAGAAAACTTTAAGTTTTCCTGTTTCTGTTGCGTTACTGAAGAGTCTTGCACCATTACCTCTAGTGTGAGTGTTGAATGTAATAATAATGGAACTCCAGATGATTCGGGAGATGATCAATATGTGATAAGCCTTTCAGCAGATATCAACGGGGATAATTCAAGTACTCAATATGAGGTAGTTGTAGATGATACAACTTTCGGGCCATTTAATTATGGCACTACTGCTACTATTATTCTGGAAGCTGATGGAAGCAGTCCCACACTTCTATTTCGCAATATAGGGAGTGTTGAGTGTTCTACGGAGGAGGTAGTGGGGCCTCTTATTCCATGTTCTGCATGTAGAATAATTCCTGATATTTCTTATGAGTGTATTGATCCTGACCTGTGTTCTTCAGGAGATGAATATTATTTGGTGAAAATGGAGGTATCTAATGCTAACAATGAAAGTACTGGATATGAAGTATTGCTTGATGATGAAGTAGTGGATACATTTTTATATAACGGACTAGATACAATTTCATTACCCGCAGATGGATACATTCATCAACTATTGCTGCGTGATCTTATTGATCAAAGTTGTGATACCTTATTGGAAACAGCGCCTTTAGTCTCCTGTCCTGAAGATTGTCCTGCAGGCACGATTGAAGTAATAGAAGACGAATTTATATTGGTTGTTAATGATAGTTGTTTTAATAACGGGAAATGTTCAGGAATACTTAATAATTATATTGATGGAATGATAGCAGGTTTTTCTTTATTAGATAGCTGTTCAGTTATTCCAAAAATGTATCTATTTAGAGTTGAGGCGATGAATGGTCTTACACCAGTTGAACGAGTCGCTCATGCGGAAGGTGAGATGGATCAGGAAGAACATTTTGTTACAGCTTATCGTAATGCAAGTTTCAACCTTAATACTATAGAGTTGGATCAGAATTTAGTATTCCATGACATGGAACTTTCTTCTCCATCCCAACCAACTTCTATAAGTGAGGACAATATGGTAATAGCCGTCATTGACGGAGGAATTGCTTTGGATGAAGATTATTTTGGGAATTATAAATGGACCAATCAAGATGAAGCTTATAGTCCGTCTATGTTGCCATATGGCATTGATCACATAGATAATGATAATAATGGCTTTGTTGATGATTTTTATGGCTATGATTTTATATTAAATTTGCCTCTGGGTAGTGGAGCATTAGAACATGGTTCCAAAGTAGCAAGTGTAATTATTAATGCTTATAAGGAGTATGAGAGTATTCTTGAAAAACAGTTGCAACTCATGGATTGTAAAATTTTCGATAAAGAGGGGCAAAGTAATACCTTTACAGCAGCCTGTGCAATGCATTATGCAATGCAGGAAGGGGCAGATGTTTTAAATCTGAGTTGGGGGTTTTATGCAGAGCCAGATGATACCTCCTATTTATTAATTGAAGCAGCCATTGACTCGGCTATAGTTCGGGGAATACCTGTTATAACGGCGGCAGGGAATGATACTATAAATATAGATAATTGCAATTTTTATCCAGCTTATTTTGCTGTAAAATACCCTAACGTCCTTTCAGTTGGGGCGCTAGCAAATGATGGTTCTTTAGCTGACTTCTCAAATTATGGTTGTCAGGGAGTTTCTGTGGCTGCTTTAGGGAAAGAAGTAGAAGTTTTAGGAAGTGATGGTGGTAATTCACAATCTCAACCAAGAGATGGGACTTCTTATTCAGCCCCATTTGTATCATTACTAGTTGGTTATCTTAAAGCGGCAAAGCCATCAAAATCCGTGGAGAGTATCATTGATTTTATAAAAGAATTAGCTGGAATGCAACTACCAAATATAAACGGGATACGTTATGGAGGATTATTGAATGATTCAAGTACTTTTTATGAATTAGAATCTTTTGCATCCCCCTAATATAATTGCCTTTAATTCTATCATGAATTAATTTTAAAATATTTCTAAACGGTCAGAATAAGATGTTCCTTCGAATAATCTCAATAGACTTTTAAGCAGGAAGTGATTTAAACTTATAGAATATTTCCTCGACCTTACTGACAGCTCCTTAGGAAGTTACTTCTATCTGATAACGATATGATTGGAGTGAAAGGCTGAAAGTGCGGAGGAATATACGTTAGCATACTAATAATTGAACATTCTGGTTTTAGTGTCTAATTAAAATAAGTTTAAATCACTTCTATATATGAATAGGTCTGTTGCAAACTTTTTGATTATGTACAATTTCTTATTTCCAAAAATTGATTATAGCATTCTCCATGTATTCCTGATGTTTTTTTTTATTCCGATGCAAATGGGCTGTCAGCCATCTTTAGCTAATAATTCTATTCCATTAGAAGAGGTGGAAGCTAAAATTGTAGAATGGTTTAAGAATACAAATCTTTCATGGGAGGAAGTGGATGATAAATTAGAAACCTTAGGAGAACAACTTGTCCGTCAGAAAGGCGAGTTATCCTATGCTAATGCATTGCTCCTTCATAAGAGGGGAGTTGTATATTTCAAGCTTCGAGATTACAAAACTGCTATTGTTTTTTACCAAAAGGCTCTAAGCTTAAGAAAGCAGCTGTATGTAAAAACGCATCATAGGGAATTATTGCCTGATATCATTCGAGGGCATAGTAATATTACAGGATGCTATCAATATCGTAAAAGGCCATTTGAAGCCATCCGCAGCAGTCAATCTGCACAAGCGTTTATCAATCAATATGAACCATTTGAAGATATTGCTAAAATAGTCCAGCAACTCCAGATCTATACAGCCCGTGCTTATCATTCCATTGGTGATTTGGACAACGCACTGAATAGCTATTTAGCGGTCAGAGATATTGAAATTCAAAAAAGGTATTATGATAAGGATCAAAAAGCCATTAAAATGAATACCGTACGGGCTCTTACTGAAGTTGGTGGACTTTTAGCTAATGAATTGGGGCAAGTGAATCAGGGGCTTTTGTACTTATGGGAAGCGGAGCAGATTTTACAAAATATTTCAAAGCCCAATAGTGATCTTTTGCCTGAACTTCATCATAGTTTAGGGGTTGCTCTGATGCGTAAGGAAGACCTGGTAAGTGCGGAGTGGCATTTACAACAAGCTATCCAACTCAATCAGGATTTAAGAAGAAACAGAGCACTAGTCCGTAATTTCAATAACTTAGGCATTGTACAAAAACTGATGAAGGACTATGAATCGGCTAAACAAAGCTTGGAACGAGCTCGTGTAATTGTTATAGATTCTCTCCAATCCAGAGAATATCTGGACCTGATTTATGACAATATGGGGGATGTGGCTTATTTGCAAGGAAATTTAAGGTACAGCCTGGTATTGGATAATAAAGCACTTACCTTCTTCTTTCCGGAATTTGATCCATCCAGACATACAAATCCCAATTTAAATCAACAACTTACCAATTATAGAAGAGGTATGGAGGTTTCTCTTTCTTCTTTAGCAGCAACTCAGAGCAAATTATATAATACTCCTGATAGTCTAAAATTAGCTTTAGAAACTTATACCCTGGCGATTCAACTAATTGACTCCATCCGGCAGGACTTTCGGCCGGATGCGTCTAAAGAGTCACTGGTAGATCGGACTAAACCAATCTATGAAGAGGCTATTGAGTTGTGTTGGCGTTTATATGATATGACAGGAGAGGAACAATTCTTAGCTTCTGCTTTTAATTTTTCTGAAGGAAGTCGAGGCATTATTTTATACGAAGCGATTACTAATCTACATGCGGATTTTAATTTGCCGGAAGAAATAGCTGCCAGCGTACGGGATTTGCGCCTGGCACTCCATTATCATGAAGGACAACTTGCTTTAGCCCTTCAATCAGGTAATGAAAACGCTGCAAGAATAGGAGAACTACGCTCAACGGTTACGGCTTTCAGGAGGCAGTGGGATGAAATGCGTGATATGCTGATCCATTCTTATCCTGCCTACAATCGTTATCTTTCACAAGCTACTATCTTGGGTATAGAGCATATACAGAATGATTTGGATGTAAATACCTCTGTACTGGAGTATTTTGTTGGAGAACATGCAATTTATGCTTTTGTAATTAATAAAAATGAACGAGCTGCTTTCTATCGATGGGAGAGGCCTAAGGAACTGACGGTTTGGGTAAATGACATAAATCACCATATCCAAAACCCGACAAGTGAATTTTTCTTACCTGCATACAAGCTTTATGAGTTGCTGTTTCGCCCATTGGAAAACAAGTTGAAAGAGAGGATAAGCCTTGTTCCGGATGATATTCTGGGATATATTTCTTTTGACATGCTCCCATTAAAAATGCCTGACGAATCTCCTCATATTAACTATCTGAAATTCTATCAATTTGAAACTCCTTACTTAATTTCTAAGTACCAGATCAATTATCAGTATTCTATTTCTTTGAGTCAGGAAACGCATGAAGGTAACTCTGATTATGATCTTTCTTTTGTAGGTATAGCTCCAGAATTTTCTAATTCAATACAGATACATGGAATACATTTGGGGGCATTATCAGGTAATAAAGCATTGGTTAGTAATCTAGCAGAAACCTATAAGCCGGATGCGCTCAATTTGTATGAAAATATCAAGGATAGTTTTACAGATAATACAGGCAATTGCCAAATTCTTCAGTTAGCTACCCATGCTGTCGCAAACGATACATCAGGTGAACTCTCTTTTATACTCCTGGGGCCTACATCAGAAGATTTATTATATGCTAAGGAGTTATATGGTATGAGCATTCCTGCTGAATTAGTAATTCTGAGTTCTTGCCAAGGGGCAAAAGGTGAACTCAATCGTGGGGAAGGTGTGATTAGTCTGGCTCGAGGATTTTTCTATGCCGGAAGTCAATCTGTTGTGCCTACTCTTTGGAGTGTAAAAGAAGATCCTACTAATCAAATCACAGGATTGTTTCATCGTTTTTTAGCAAAGGGCATGTCTAAAGATGAAGCCTTACGACAGGCAAAACTGAAATTTCTGGATTCTATAACGGCAGCTAATGGGGAATTTGCCCATCCTTATTTCTGGGCATCTTTTATCCCAATTGGTAATATGAAGCCATTATCAGCCTATCAAAACAAGAAGAGCAGGGATTATCTTGCAGGGATTTCATTTTTGAGTTTTATGATTATAGCGTGGTGGTTTGTGAGAAGACGGAAAAGGCAGTATTCGCTTCAAAATCCCAATTGATTATTTTTCGACTTTCAGGTAGGTTCTTAGTTGGATTGGTTGTCAACGCACACTATCTATAAGCATTCTCACCGGATTTAACGTTAACTAATTAAGCTTTACTTTCTCATTATTTTTTCTCGCATATAGGTTACCTCTCCTTTGTTTATTACCCATCCTTTTAGAGCATTTATTTATTAACCTGAAACACTCCATGCTTAACATATTTGTTTAGAATCGCTCATGTTATGAGAAATATGGAGTGGGATTAATATCCGACGTTATGGAAAGGAATTGGTATTTTCTATTTCTATGTATAAGCATTTTTAGTTGTACTCCCGAACCTTGTGAGCAATCACCTGTGGATTTTCCTGAAAAAAAAGTAACAGTATTCTTAGTTGATGCTAGCAATTCTTTCAATCGAATAAATAAGCAAGAGGGGATATTCTATGAAAGAAATTACTTCGATTTAGCGTGTCGCCAAATTAAAGATAGTTTATTGGTTTTGGGAGTAGGAGGTGTAGCAATTATACGTTTCATTGGAGAACGTAGTTGGGGTACCCGATCATTTATAACCCAATTAGATTTGACGAATTCAGATTTGTATTTTTCAGTGCCTATGCCTTGTGATCCCTTTAGTTTGGAACAGTATAGACAGCAGAAAGTGGAGGAAGATAGTATTAACCAATTAAAAATACAGGGATTTCAACAGCAAACGATTGAAGAAATTACAAATTTCCAATCTACTTATGCTTTACGCTCTGTCAAGCATACAGATTTATGTGGAGCTTTAGCAGCTTGTAATCAGGATATAAAAGCACAAAAATATCTTGGCTTTACTAAGGAATTAGTCATTTATTCTGATTTGCAAAATTCCTTTCCTTCATCTACTGATTGTGAGTTCCCATTTGATTTCACTGGAGTTAAAGTACAAGCAAAATTTGTGGTTGACGATGATCACTCTGCCAATGACTATGAAGAACTGAAAAAAGAATGGGAGAGTTTCTTTGCAGCAGCAACTTCCTTTGATTTTCTCAACCCTACTCAGAGTAATTAAAAATTTAACATTATGAATTCTACTAATATCATTTTTCTGTTGATTGGATATATTCTCATTTTTTTAATGAAGAAGCAATTCTTTGCATTGTTTAATGCAATCCTAAACTCTATTTCAAATCCAATTGGATTTTTAATTAATCAGCTAGAAAAAACGCACTCTGTAATTGAAAACCTAAATTTCACCAAAATTATTTTAAATATATTAGTCGCTATCTGTGCAACCTTTATGCTAATAGCAGAGTTTGGTGCCTTGCAGGGAATTTTGGATCATGCATATCATGGGGCGATTATCCCTGGAATAAATATGCCAATATCTACTATTAATGCTATAGTTTATATGTCAATAGCAACCATATTAGGATTTTTGGCTTTGGAATGGCTGGGTATGAAAAAACTACTAGTGGAAATTCTCTTCGAAAAGCCTATCCATCATGAAGATATCCAAGATTGGTCGGCACTCAAAGCCATGGCCTTACACCGGCCACAAAATACGATCAAAATTACTATGGGAGTATTATTTCTGGGCATATTATTCCTCTTTGCTTATTGGCAAGGAGAACTTGGTATTCTAAGAGATCAGCGCTTGTATACAGGCTCAACACAGACAGAGTCAGCAACAGAGATCGTCTCCTTTTTATTAGGATTTTTTACACCTATTGTCGCTTCAATTTCTTTGTTGACAATTGATATTTTTGTTTCGATAGTGTGCTTCGTTTTGGTTTTCACGCTGAAGATTAATTTGAAACTTCTTTCATCTACATATTATATCTCACAGGAAGGAGTGAATTTATTAACCGGGCCTGTTAAGCTGCTAACGGATAAGATCGATCACTCAACTAATGGCAAAATTGGATCATTGCTAAAGCCTATGGAAGTAAGTGGTAAGATTCAGAAATTAAATGAAGAATCAACGCTGAAGAATTACATTGGAAAAAACAACTCGTATCAAATAGAAATTGAAATAGACTTGGATGATATTCCAAATATTACGCCCTCTAATAATAACCAATAGTGTTGTGTGTGGGCAAAAGCCCACACACGATCCCTTTACCTTACCTTCATCAATTTCAATATTTGCAATACTTCTCCATCCTGGTAAATTTCAAAGAAGTACATACCATCTATTAATGCACTGACATTCCATTCTGTAGTAATGTCGTCTGTGCTTAATGTGCGTTGTTCAATGGCTTGTCCAAATTGATTACGAAGTACAATAATTGCTGCTTTGTTCAATCCATCAGGAAAGGCCAGATTTACAATATTGGTAGCTGGATTTGGATATAAAATGGGCGTTTGTTGGAGCTTTACAGTTGGTATGTGATCTATAAAACCTGGTACTTCTGCAGTAGTTGTGGATGCTCCTATAACAGTGACATTTGAGAAAGTAGCATTCGTTTGTTGTCCCGGATAATAAGTGAAGCTAGCCAGGCCGTATTCTACACAATTTTGCATCGATACCATTACCCCATGTGCATATTGAAAATTGACTCCGTTACTGCTGTAATAAGCAAAAATCCAGTCACCTTGTCGTTGTAGGCGTAACCAGACAGGGCTGGGTTTGAAGAAACTGCTTACTTGCTTCATACCATTGGCCGTATATCTGGCTTCATGGCGAAGTATGTTGCTTAAGTTAGAAAATATAGCAGCCTGCTTTGCTCCTGCATCAGTTGTTTCACGAATCATTAGCCCACCATAACCATTAGCATCCACGCTTTCTATCTTAGCAGTTATGGTGCCATCTCCACAGATGGTTTGGCCTGCAAAAGCAACATTATCCGTGGTGGAACTGGTAGCGTTATTGCCTCCTCCAGTAATGATAAATTCCTCATTGCCTGAAGTCGTGGAAGAACATGGATCAAAGCTAGTGTTATTGCCCATGCTGCCTGAATCTCCAATATCGGATACCACCCAGTTATCTGGTAGGGCATCATTTACGGCCACATATACAGAAGCATTACAGTTGGCCGTGTTACCCCCCATATCCGTCACAACAACTCCTACCGTAAAACTTTGGCCTTTATCATCACAATCGTAAGTGCTTGATGTAAAACTTACATTCGTAATGCTGCAATTGTCTGTACTGGCATTGGCATCGTAAACATCCGCTTCCTGTAAGGTATAAGTGCCTCCGGATTGAATTTCTACAGTGGTTGTTTTGCAAATAGGCACTGGAGGTATGTTGTCCATTACGGTGATTGTTGCATTGCAGGAGCTGGAGTTACCTGCGGCATCAGTACCTGTAAGGACAAGGGTTTGTGCTCCAAGGGCACTACATGTAAAGGTATTATTATCCAGGCTCAGATTGGAAATTCCACAATTGTCCGTCGAGCCGCCATCTACCTGTTCTGGTGTGATAGTCATTGAAGCAGATGTAAGCTCCAGGTTGAAGTTATTACACACCATATTGGGTGCTTGGGAGTCATTTACTATTACATTGAAGGTACAGCTTGTCGTTTTATTATCAGAATCGGTAGCGGTTAATGTGACAGGGATGATACCTGCAGAAGTAGCAGAGGTAATATTAGCCAGGGGCGACTGTGTAAGTATTGGAGAAGTAGTGCAATCATCAGATACATTAGTCGCCAGGCTGGTGAAATCCTCAAGCGTATAAGAGCAGTTATTGTCCAGAGTTCTGTTTTGATCAGTAGGGCAACTGATAACGGGAGGGGCTATATCATTGCAAGTAGTTGTTCCAAATTGTAGATTCGTAAATGGGGTGGCATCTATGATAACATCATCTTCGTAGGTAGTCCAATTATCAGGGTCTGTGAATTGTGCAAAAGTAGTATTATCTCTTGGGCCGGTATAGTGAGCTCCATCAAGATCTCTGCTTTCAGCGCAATAATTTCTTACTATAAAAGAAGAGGAACATGGACAATCGCCATCAGTATTAGGAACGGGACTACAATTATCCCCTCCATGAAAATAACCAAAAATCTCTATAACACCTGCCAATGGATCATTGGCATTATTCGATTTAAAAATGCTTAAGGGCTCTGCACCACTAAAACCTAATCTGCCTCCGTTTCCGAATACAAATACACTACCAGTAGATACTACTATTACAGGGGCTGATGGATCTCCTGATTCGATGGTAACGACCGTGCCCTTTGATAAGCCGCCTGCCGGGATCGTATATCGAAGAATAAAATCATTAAAAAAGTCATCAAAAGAATTGGTTGCCGGGACATAATCTTTATCCGTAATGAATATATGTTCCCCTTCACTATAATCACGTAGCAATAATAGTCCAAATCCATCTGGATAATCCGAATTAAATCCCGTGATGGTTGCTTCTTGTGCGACCATAGAGTTCATGCCAAATAAAAAGCTGAATAAGAGTAACAAAAAAGAGTGCAAGGATGAAGTGATCTGTTTCATGATAAATAAAGCTTTTAGTTTTTTGTATGAAATGTTATATCCGAACTCCCCAGCTTTGGTATACTCCTGGAAGTGTAATTGAAGTATTCTTTTGTTTTTCAAATGCACGGAGTTCAGACAATAGGCGGTGTAATTCCGTAGGAGTGGCCAGGTGTTGTTGGAGTACCTGGCTAGCAATACTTTCCAAAGCCAATGCTGCAATACTTTTGTCTTTTCCGGTTAAAAAGATTGGCTTATGCAATTGGGCCTGGCATTTTTGGAAACCTGCCTGTTGGAAAAGTGTATAAGTATGTTTGCCAGTGTTAACATTGGTGGCTTGTTGATTTTTACATTTACAAAGCAATTCAACAAAGCGTTCGAAAGCCATATTTTGGGGGAAACATTGAAATTGTGAATAATCCAATTCCTCTATTATTGCAAATCCGCCAGGCTTTAAACTGTTGTAAATCTGGGTAAATAAAGTAATTGGTTTTCCAAATTCACCAAAGAAAAGGCCACTGTATACAAAGTCATAAATCTTGGTTTTTTCGATTTGAGCTTGCTTGAAACCAGCACTTTTTATATTTCCTCCCAGGCCAACAAATGCTTTCAGGAGCGCCATTTTTTTATTCGAAACATATCCCCAAACGAAACCCTGCATACCTTTTTTGAAAGGCACTTTTTCAAAGAGGGTTTTAGTAGTAGGATCAAGAATTTTCGATAAAATTCGTTGGAGTTTCTCTTCTGCCTGTTGTGGTTTAAATAGGATTTGATCTTCCTGTTTCATAAAACTTTGTTCAGTGTTCACTTTTAATTTCTATGCTTGTGAAAGCATTTTCGAACGGCTTGATACAAAGTTGAAGGAAGGCTGAAATAAGTGCCTGTAACAGTGTTTTAAAGACTTGATATATTGTTTAGTAGCTGAAGAGAAACTGTAATATTGTTCAGCGAATACAAAAGGAAAGAAGAGTAGTATGTTGATTATTAGTTATTTGCGTGTTCGCTTAGGTGGTTCGCCAAATTCTTTCGAAAAATACCTGGAAAAATTCTCTGGGTGCTTGAATCCTACTTCATAAGCGATTTCGGAAACACTTAGGTTGGTGGTTTTTAATAGTTCTTTGGCTTTGTAAAGGCGAATGGAACGGATAAATATAGAAGTAGATTTACCTGTCAGGGCTTTTATTTTATTATGTACTTGTGTTCTGCTCATCGTCAATGCCCGACAAAGATGTATAATGCCAAATTCTTCATCGTCGATATTTTTGTGCACGATTTGCCTCACCTTTTGTATGAACTCATCTTCTATCGTTTTTTCAGCTTTTAATGGAGCAATATAACGGTAGTGTTCTTGCAGTTTTAGCCGGATTTCCAGTAAGTTTTTCAATCGAGCTAATAGTTCTTTAGGTTCGAAAGGCTTGCTGATGTAATCATCTGCTCCTTTTTCCAAACCACCAATTTTAGAATCTAGATCAGCCTTTGCAGTTAATAAAATGATAGGAATATGACTGGTTCGTTCATCATTTTTTAAAGTACCGCATAGTTCGTAGCCATCTTTTTCTGGCATCATTACGTCACTAATGATAAGGTCTGGAACTTGCTCTATCGCATAGTCGATGCCCTCCTGTCCATTTTTAGCGAGGGCTAATTGGTAATCATCTTCCAAACTTGCAATTAAAAACTGAACAACATCAGGGTTGTCTTCAACAATCAGTAGACTAGGGAGGGGAGATGATGCAGTATCCGTATTGATTTGTATAGTAGAGGCTATATTTGTTGTCAAATCGCTTTCTAAAATGTTTGGACTAGAGACACTCTCCTGCTCGTGGATTTTAGCGTTTTTCCTTATAGGCAATTTTATTAAAAAAGTAGTGCCTTTGCCAAGTTGGCTTTGAACATCAATACTTCCTTGCATTAGTTTGATCAACTCCTTTGTCAATGCCAGCCCTATTCCTGTTCCTTCTCCTTTTCGTGTAGTTGAGTCATCTACCTGATAAAAACGGTCGAATATGTTTTTTAACTGATCTTCTGGAATTCCAACTCCTGTATCCTCAATTCTAATTTGGAGCCAGTCATTTCCTTTTTCTGTTTTCTGATCGAGTTGGAAGTAAATATTCCCTCCATCGGGGGTGAATTTTATGGCGTTGGATAATAGGTTAGAGATTATTTGCACCAGCTTATCTGGATCATAGTCCATCTGTAATGAAGGCTCAGTAGCCAGGAAATGAAGCTGGATTCCGTTATTTTGAGCAAAAGCCTGATAAGATTCTGTGATGTATTTCAAATATTGGATAATGTCACCTTGTACATAATCAAGCTCCATGTTTTGGGATTCTAGCTTTCGCAAATCCAGAATTTGGTTGACGAGATTGAGTAAATTTACCGAGTTTTGTTTAATCATCTCGCTTCCTTTTTCCAGCCACTGATCTGGTTTGTTTTTGACCATATCTATCATGCCGGAAATGATGGTTAGAGGAGTTCTGAATTCATGCGAAATATTGGTGAAGAAGCGTGATTTGACTTCGTCTAGTTCTTCAAGTTTTTCTTTTTGCTCTTCGATTAATGCATTTTGCTGGGATAGTTCCTCATTCAGATGACTGAGTTTCTGGTTCGAAATTTGTTTGGAGCGATAAAACCAAATCACTATAGCGAGGAACAATAGGGCAATTCCCAGGGCAATAAGAATAATTTTCTGAAAAGATTTTTGCTTGTCGATCTCATTCTTTTGCCGAAAGGCTAATTGTTGCTTTTCTTTTTCAAACTCATAACCAGCTTCCAGGAAAGCGATTTGTTTTACATTTTCCTCATTAAATAAAGTATCCTGAAGACGGTGATATAATTTGAAATAATGCAAGGCCTGTACCGTGTTATTTTGATTTTCGTAAACCTCAGAAAGCAATTGGAATGCCTCCATTTTTTGTTCTTTGTTGCCCGATTTAGACGAAGCTTGGATCGCTTTTTCAAGTGTTAAAATAGCCAAGTCGGTTTCATTTTGTTTGAGATAAATTCGTCCTATACTAAGTAAAGCCTGAGCGATTTCTAAAAGGTTGTTTGCCGGAACCGCTATTTCGTGAGCATTTTTGAAGAAATATAATGAAGAATCGAGTTGAAGGAAGTTTTCATAACAAATGCCTAAATTAAAATGAAGTTCAAAATTGTCAAGATGTTGATTAGCCATTTTTCTGAGCAACAGGCTGGAATTCAACACTTGTAGAGCGGTTTCATAATCTCCTTTTAAGATGTACACTTTCCCCTTTCTCACAAGGAGGTCGTATTCCCGGGTTTCTACTCCTCTATTGGCTTCTTCGATTTTATAAGCCTGATCAATTAGAGATAAAGCTTTTGAGTAATCTTCAATAGAAAGATAAATTTCGGCCATGGCTCTAAGGCAGGATATGGAGCTATTCGGGTTTTTGTTGTCTTCTAGAAGATGCAGGGCTTTTTGATAATAATCTAGTGCAACAGGATATTGTCCCATTACAGAACAACTATATCCCATCATTTGAAATACTAGAGATTCACCTTTAGGATCACCAATTTCCCGCATTATTTTATTGGATCGCTGATAGTAATCAATAGCCTTGTTTAAGTTGTTACTACGAGCTGCGTTATTACCCAGGTTCATCAGTAAACCAGCCTGGGTTCTTTTATTCCCCAAATTGGTTTGAAGTACCAATGCTTGATTGTGGTACATATCAGCAGTATCATACACCCCCAGATAGGAGTATACAGAGCCCATATTATTTGCAACGCTGGCTTGCTGTTCTACATCATTAATTTCCTTGGCTAATGCTAGCGCTTTTGCATATTGTTTTATTGATAACCTCTTCTTATTCATGAAATTATAATGATAAGCTAAGGTCTCTAATGCAATGACTGCTCTTTTTTTATCTTTTGCTTTATGGGCAGCCTCATAAGACTTTTCAAAGTAAGTACGTGCTTCGTCTCTTTGATCCTGGAATGCATAGTATTGACCAAGTGTTTGATACAACTCAAATAGACCCAATTGGTAATTGAGTTCTTTTGCTTCTGAAATAGCTTCCTGAAGCAAAAGAAATGCACTATCAGCCTGAGTTTTATAGATTTTAGATGCTATTTCATTTATCAAAAGGATACGTGTGGTATCTTCCTGGGCTTTTAAAAGTTCGTTTTGTAAACTATCGACTATGGAATTCTGAGCATATTGACTGCCCGTTAAAACGAACAACAAAAAGACTAACACCAATTTTTTCCTGATAGTGTGAAAGAAATCCATTTCAAATAGTGCCTTTTTTCCTAAAGGTACTATTTAAGAAGATGATGAAGATATTTTGATAGTCACATAATTGCTACTCAAGATTGAAAGTGTATTTGCCTGTTTGTATAAGGTCTGGCAAAGCAATCTCTAAATCACAAAGCATGTCTTTTCTTCTTTTCCAGGAACCTCCTCATTTTGAATTGTCCTTCATCACTGATACGAGCCATAGCAATATCCGAGGCGGTATAATTCATCAAATCCTCCTTAGTTTTTGAAGGGTCATTTAGTATATCTACTACATTGAAGACAAGATCCTGGATCTTTGCAAGATTGCCACTGAGGTTTTGTTGGGGATTGGTAGGAGGCTGACTATTTGAGGGTAAACGCTGGAATGCTCTTTTGCCATATTTTAGGGCTAAGCCTACCTTCTTTTCTACAGCAGCATCTATGAATTTATTAGAGCATAATTCATCAATAAGGCCTATTTGCTTAGCTTCTTTACAATGGATGATATGTCCAGAAAGAAAACATCGTAAAGCAACATCTGTTCCTAGCCTTTCGATTACATATGGAGATATGGTGGATGGACGTATACCTAATGAGGGCTCTGGAAATCCCATAATGACTCCTTTGCCATTTTGATTATTCTCTGCAATTACATAATCTGCAAGGCAAGATATTCCTGATCCTCCACCAATTGCAGCCCCTTCTAATTTAGCAATGAATGGTTTGGAAAATATTTTTATTTGCTCCAACATAGCTGCTAAATTCTTTGCATCCCGGAAATTTTCTTCAAAGCTGTACTGTATCATGCTTCGCATCCAGTTTAAATCAGCTCCGGCACAGAATGTACCACCTGAGCCCTGAAGAACAACGGCTTTTACTTCATCATCGTAATTAAGGGTTTTAAAAAGGTGCTTTATTTCCATGACGGTACGATGATTAAAGGCATTACGCACTTCAGGCCTGTTTAATACTACTGTTGCTAAACCTCTTTTGTCAATATCGATGTACAGATGTTCGTATTTATACTTTTTTATTATACGCATGAGTTTAGGAGTTTAAGGGTGAAATAGTGTATTCCAATCTAAAGCTGTGAGATCAAATCAATAATTTGGAAAATCACTGATTAATGTGATAGGTAGGGAAGAGGATACCCTCGTAATGGTGAAAAATGATAACAAGAAGTGTATAAATATTTCTAGTGCTCTGTCAAGTATCAAAAGACGAGTAATCTATGGTGTCTTTTATGCTTACTCTTCGTTAGAGAACCCCTTGCGTAGCGCTGCTATGCGCGGGAACCTCCGCCTTGATTAAACATAAAATTCACAGACACCTCACTCATCCTTT
>JAKSDI010000190.1 GCA_022360175.1 Chitinophagales bacterium | reverse complement strand
GGGGCATTTATCAGCAGCTTTTCCAAAGAGACGCTGCTTGGCAAGGGTTCTTCGCTGGCTGCGGGAAGAAAGCTGAAGTTTCTTGTTGGCCAGAGCAGCCAGCGCTTGTGCCAGCATTTTGTTTTTGCAGGCGTTGGCCAACAAACCGTAATGCTGCACTTTTAGAAAACATAGAAACAAAAGAAGCTCTAAAGGTAGATACACTAGAAGTATTGGCAGATAAAGGCTATCATGCAGGATCAGAACTGAAAGCCTGTAGGGAAGAGCAGATTACAACTTATGTATCGCCCAAAGAGAATTATAACGCAAAGAAGGATAAGGGAAAAGACGAATATACTTGTCCAGCAGGGAAGCCACTACAAACAAATGGAAGCTGGTATCAAAAGAACAATGGAAAGCATCGGCGATCTTATAAGATCAAGCGTTACGTCAGCCCTTATCCAGTATGTAGCCAATGCCCAGTCAAATCTTCCTGTTTGACCAAAACGATGGAAAAGAACCGCCATGGCAGAGCGATAGAAAGATCAGAATATGAAGATTATGTAGTAGCCAATGCAGAACGAGTAAAAGCAAATTGGGAGAAGTACAGAAGGCGGCAGTCCATCGTAGAACATCCCTTTGGTACAATGAAACGTTCCTGGGGCTACACCTACACACTCATGAAAGGTAAAGAAAAAGTAGGGGGTGAATTTGGCTTAATATATACTAGCTACAACTTTAGGCGAGTAGTGTCCATATTAGGCGTAAAAGAGATCATTGAACAGCTAAAAGGTCGAAATCTGCGCTTTTTTGTGCTGAAATGTGCGGTGGGCTCTAATAGGCGTCACAAAATTAATAGCAGTTGTGATACTCCACAGTGGGCTATCGCAGCATAAATGAAATAGAGTAAATGATAGTGGTAGTTTTTTCACAAACTGCCGTTAGCAGCAAAAAAGTAAAAAAGTCGCCTGGACAAATTCAGCACTAGAACAATTTGACAATCATTTGTCCATAGACTAGGTAAGGAATGTTTTAAAATGAAAATATAAAGCAATTGGACTAAAGTAAAATTAGTTAATAGGATAAACTCTTAGTATTAAGTGACAAATACCTAATGAGCTCAAAGAACGTTATAAGGTTAAAATTGTAGATTATGCAAATAAGAATCCTATTAAGTTCAATATTGTATTTCATTGTAATGCAATCGTTGTTTTGTCAAGTTGAAAAGTCAATAGCAAAAGAGAATAATTTTGAAAAATGTCGATTTATTCTAAAAACAGAAAAAGAGGCTGATGAAATGTTGAAGAATGGTGATTATTTTGATGATAATACCTTAGATTATTTGCCAAGGATAAAATTTGAATCATACGCTACTAATTTAACTATATGTCTCCACGATTTTGAAAATTATTTTGAAGAATTATGTAGGAAAAATTGGAGTAATTCTGAATCAAAAAAGGAAGATAAAAAGAATATTAAATTTAATGCGAGTAGAATTAATTCTGTGTTTTTAAGTTCAACTGGGATTTCTCCAGTTATACAAACAGCCTTTTGGGTACGTATAGAAATCAAACTTGATGGATCCGTTGGTTTAGTGAAAATTATTGATTCAAAATTAGATGCTAGAAATTTAATATCACTAGATGAAATCACAAAAGAAATAAAAAATACTTTTTGGATGCCCGGATTGTATAAAAAACAAGAAGTAAATTCAGTTTTAAATTATTTGATAACCATAGAATGAAATCCTGCTGCTAACAAAGCATAGAGAGTCCATACTCGGCATACGCCTCGTACGTCTTCTATGCCAACGTTGGGTGCAATAAAAAATAAAAAACAAACCATAGCAAAAAATATGAATGTCTTTTTAGATACTACAGTTTTGTACAACGACCCTTTTTTTCGTTCTAATTATAACAGACTTCTTCTCGAAAAAAGTAAGACATTCATGTAGGCTCCCCAACAGACGTTACCATAATTTAGTCGAAAGATATCTTAGGGAAGACGTCATAAAATTTGAGGACTTGTTTATGCTCCTCCAGGGCTTTATAGAAGATCATCACAAACTATATTTGATCACTTACTTAACTGATTCAATTACCAGCTCCTAATCCAGCTAATAGCGGGCAATAGTGGGAATAAGCCAAACTGATAAAGTTGGCGTTCTCCTTTTTCATTTTCATCGAAGTAGATGTAATACGGATTTATTCGATTATAGCTGTTGTACAATCCGAATACCCATTTTCTAGTGCCTTTTTCCAGCGTTTTTTCAGTTTGCCAGCTAATGTCAAGACGATGATAACTAGGCATTCGGAAGCTATTGCGACTGCCATAATAGTGACCTTCATGCAAGCCTTCGAAAAGGGTTAAACCTGTATATGCTGACTTATCTATACCGTATGTGAATATATCAAAGCCTGCCTGTGCGAGAGATAAAGCATCACCCGTATGATATACCCAAAGAATGGAAAGTTGCTTATTGGTTTTAGGGCGGAAACGCCAATTGAGGGCAATATCGTGGCGGCGGTCATATTTGTACGGAAAGGGCTCTCCTTTATTTAGTCTTGGGAATGAACGTTCATGTTTAGACAAAGTATAAGCTATAATGATATCATGTTTGGGCCATTGCTTTTTAATTAGGCATTCTGCACCAAAACTGATGCCTTCGCCAGAGGCCTCGATTTTAGATTCCCAATCATTGGTCCCTCGAAAAAAGGAAGCACCTTCTTCAAAGGTGATCAGCTTGTTTAATGTCTTATAGTATAGCTCGGTTTGGATTTGCCAATCTCCAGGCGTATAGGTAACTCCTATTGATGCCAGAGACGATTGTTCTACAGGAGCATTAGAAGTGGCTGGAACCCATAAATCAACAGGTAAGCCTCCGCTGCTATTGGAAAGTAAATGTAAGGGCTGTCTCATTTGGCTAAAGGAAGCACTATAAGATAAGCGATCGGACGGAGTATACTGTATACTCACACGAGGCTGGAATGACCAGTCAAAGTAGGTGGTGGTAGCTTTGTAATAATTGCTGTGAAGACCTACTTCCAGTACCCAATTGGTGTATAGTGGGATATTAAAATCACCATAAAAGCTTAGTTCATGGCTTATGAAACTATTAATATTACTGGTATCGGCTGGATTGGTACTACTGTTAGTTTTAAAACTAGTGATACTGGGACGAAAACGATGGCGGGTTAACTTTAATCCGGTAGTAAATTTTATTTTATTGTTGAATCGAAAATCAAAGTAAGAATGATATATGTAATCAAGGATATTGCTTGCAAATGAATTCGTTTCAGTTGTCTCATCTCCCGTAGCTTTTTCAAATGTTTCAAAAGTAGAGCTGGTCCCGTATTTGAATCTAGTAAATGAGATGCTGTTGTTCCATGCCCATCTTTTACCTAAATGACTCCATCTAAAACCTGCTAATTGATTGCCCCAGGAAATATTTGCCCACTCTTTTATATTGTAGTTATCATTTTCAACTTTGTACCTTAAACGGATATTATCTCCTCCTCCATAGTACGAAATAAAGATTCTGTTGCGTGGATTGATCTCGTGTCTTAGCTTCAGATTTCCATCTATAATATTATAATTTACACGCTCATCACCATTATTAATAAGAAGCTGAACTCCACTGTAAAGAATATCCAGAAAACTACGGCGTACAGATAAGTGAAAACTGCTAACTCCCTTTTTTAAAGGGCCTTCTACAAAGAGCCTGGAAGAAAGGATACCCAAACCCAATTCCTTTTGAGTTTTATTGTAATCCCCATTTCTTAACTGAATATCTACTACAGAAGAAACGCGCCCGCCAAACTTTGCGGGAAAGCCTCCTTTATATACGTCTATTTGTTGAATGGAGCGAGGCTCAAAAACAGATAAGAAACCGCCAAGGTGAGTAGGATAATAAATAGGAATTCCATCTATTAATATCAGATTTTGATCTGGGCTTCCTCCTCTTACATGCAATAAGCTGGTACCTTCCCGTCCGCCAGATATTCCAGGTAGTATTTGTAGTGATTTGAGCACATCGGCTTCTCCTAATAAAGTAGGTAAGCTTTGAATTTCTTCAGTGCTTAATGTAGATATTCCAAAGGTTGGTTTGTTCAGGCTACGGCTAGCATTTACTTCTACCGTCTGTATATTGATTCCTGCGGTAAGTTTTATATTCAGGACCTGATCTTCAGGGGCGGCGACTGTGTGATTATAGTCTTGATAACCAATGTGTTGGAATGATATGGTCAGGCTATCTGTATATTGATAGGATAGGTTGAAATATCCAGTAGTATTAGTGATATCAAAAGACAAACCCTTTTGATCTTGCACGATGACTCCTACCAGAGGCTCTCCGGAGGAAGCATCCAACACCGTACCTGATATATTAATTGACTGACTATAGCTTAGGGAGGTAAATAAGCAAATATATAGAATGAAAAGATATCTTTTATTCATGCTAAAATTCTTCTATAGGAATAATGATTTCATGATAACCAGCAAAGATGCCCACATCATTGGATGTATTTGAAAACAGGGGGGATGGCTCTCCACCAAATAATAATTGAATCTCATTATTGAATTGATTATCAGTAGATTGGTTAGAGCGATGTTTAAACCAGGATTTTCGAAAATTGTAGTAATTCTCGCTAATTGACCGGAATATGAGGTAATAAGTAGATGCATTATTTTGATACTTTCCAGGTATCCATATATCGCTACTTATTGAAGAAAATTCAAAACGAAGATTCATATCATAATTCTGGCCATCTATAATAGCATCTGAGAAAACATAAGAAGCAGGAGAGAAAAATAGATCCCCTTCTCTATCAATTACAGCATCCGGAACGGCCATATCTGCAACATAAGAAATTGAAGTAGAGTCTTTTTGCGCATCATAGTAGGTATTGAGCACTAAAAATTCGTAATAATTAGCAGTGTTGGGGGAGTCCTCAAAAGAAAAATTAATGTCTAGATATTCATCTCCATTTTCTTTTTCTATATAAGAGTAGGCAGCAGTCTTAGGAATTATTTTCTTTAAAGGAAGTTGATCGGTAGCAGAAATGACCTGATCATTATAAGAAACGGTGACTTCATAATCAAGCCCAGGTGATAAAGGAGCCCCACTATATCTGTATACGCCTGAATTGAGATGTGTTAAAGGAGCAATGATCGTATCATTATGCCAAAGTTCTAAGTGAGCAGTCTCGATTGGAAGAGATTCATTTTGGAGAATTGGATGAAAAGAATTGAGATATACTTCCATCTTATGGGGAGTGAAAAAGCAACTTATCACTGCCAGATCCTCTACTTCATCTTGCAGAGGCAGGTCGAGTGGTTTAGTGCATCCTCCCAAAAATATAATTAGCAAATACAAAGACTTTATTCTATGCATATATACATTCGTGTTGAAATAGTATTAGAGCATGTTTGGAATTTATTTAAAAGAAGCACGCAAGACAGATATGGGTAAAAAATGCTACCATAAAAAGATTAATTAAATGTGCTTTCTTACTTAAAAGAGGAGAAGGTAATAAAAATTACCTCCTCCTCTTTTATTAACTTTCTTTTATACACACAAATAAGATGCAAAGAAAATCTTATCCGTCAGGTAAATCTTTTTTCGTACTAGGATTGCTATAACTATGTACGATTTTACCATCAATAGAAATACTATAAACATTGAGGCATGATCCCCAGCATTTACTAGCATTGTATGGTGGATAATTGTTTGGTGGAGGAGGCCATTGTCCGTCTGAATGAGGGTGTAGTTTTACGTCTGTATTATTATTACCAGAGTATCTGCGATTAGACATTGGTGTAGCTGTAACCCCAAGAGGCACTGTAAAGTCACTTAAAGGAATCGTGAAGTTCTGATAAGAAGGAGGCGCTCCCGGATCATTTGTGCAGAACCAGTAGTTACCATTTCCAGACCAGCTGCCGTCCCAGCGGAACCAAGGCTTGTAGGAACTTCTATATTTCCATTTACCCCATCTTTTGCGCTGCGCTTCATTGTGCAGATAGTATTTTACAATCATGAAACAGTGGTCACAATTGTCGGAAGTAGAAGAATAACCATGTCTTTCATATCTGGCACGTCTTTTATCTTCTACATCAGTCCATCCTTTGTTCAAATTGCCATCCCAGTTACAGGTATTACGAGAACCATTATTGATTGTAAAAGTTACAATATTCTGATCATCACTTGTAATCTCTGCTCTACCTAGCAGTGCTATGTCATTGATAGTGCACGTTTTACAATATTTGATTTGAGAATCAGTGTATTGCCACAATACATTATCAATCATTATAAAACCATCTAGATTGATAAGCCTGGCAGCAGTTGGATCGACCACACTAAGATGGTAAACATGAGCAACATCAGAATCTTCTTCAACCGTTATGAGGCCTTTGTCTACAGCGTTTAAGTAAATCTCAGTACGAGGTTCAGTTAAGTTTAGAGCGATTATCTCTTCGTCAGATAAATCTGCATAAGGAGCATAAAATTGATCTGCCAGCTTTTCCTCTTCGAATATGATTTTGTCTAAAAGAGTGCGCTGAGAGTAAAAATTCAACTCATTTTCAAATGCAAGAACTTCTTCATAATCCATTAAGATCAACTCTTCATTAGTTGTATTAAAATGATCCCAGGATTTGAAAATTAGGATGCCATTTTCTGAGCGTAAATCACTGCGCCAATTTTCATAGTAATTGGTTATAGTGTTGACATACTCTTTACTGGAAACTTCTAATTTGTTGACATCATCTTTGCTACAACTGAAAATAGAGAGAAAAACAAAAAACATTAATAATTTTGATTTCATTTTGAGGGTTTTGAAAAGTGATTGAAATGTTAATGTGTGCAATGATATTAATTTTAATTAGAAGGATTGTGTTTTTGGTATTTATTTTTGATTGAACTGATATTGATTTTGTGACAGGTATGTACGCTTGTGTTTTTGAGTTGAATCTTCAGACTTATTAGTGTTGAGTTATATATTATTATATTATATGCTTTGATTGTTCAATGATGTGTGACAATTTAGTACCTATTTAAAATTAATTCTTTTGCTAATATGAAGACCGAGAGAGCACAGCACTTGGGCAATTTGAATTAGTCAAATCATCCGCACAAAATTCGCACCTCTTGTTTGTGATAGAAGTTGTGAAGAGAGGCTATTTTAGATACTACATTTTTTAGAGCGCTAGAAAAACAAAGGGCAGAAGTTATTAAACCCTTCTGCCCTTCACTTATTTTTTAAAGGTGTTCACAGTGAAACTTGTCACTATAATTTCCAAATAAGCTCTAACTTATTATTCCTTTATGAACTTCTTGCTAGCAACAGTTTCACCATCTGCCATAAGGTGTAGGAAATAGAATCCGTTGTCCAGATTTGAAACGTTTACTTGAACATTGCCATTCATTTGTACTGGCTGACGCATTAACTGCTGTCCAAGAGCATTAGTAACGATCAATTGCTCAATGTTTTGATCTAGCTTGCTTAAATCAACATTAAGGGAAGAAGTAGCAGGGTTAGGAGCAATATCAACTAGGTTGGCAGCTACTGCAGCCTCGCTTACATTGCTAGTGCTTCCTAAAGTGACAATCTCATTGATCGCATCGATCATTTGCTGCAGATTGTAATTGTAAATATCCGCAGTGATTTCACGATCTGAAGGGCGGATCACGCTAACTGTAGGGAATCCAAAAGGTGCATAAACGCTTAAATCCAATTGGATAGGGCTTTCGTTTACGATAGGATAAGTTACACCTTCCAGCCAGTTGCCCAGTGTATTACTACCAGTACCGTTTAGATCATTCATATTAGTATTAGCGTCACCTTCATAAAAGATTACTCTGATTTGATCTGTCCCATCCGGGCCATACATTTCATGTAAATCTTGTAGATAGTGGTTTTGGTGAAGGGTCCAGCATGGAGGACACCAGGTAGCAGAAACATCCAGGATTACTACTTTACCTTCATCAAGAATAGAATACAGGTGGATTTCATTGCCATCAATATCAGTTACTGTGAAATCATGAGCAGTACCCAATTGTGCTTGTGCAACTGAAATAACAGCCATCAAAGTAAGTACGGATAAAAATCTTTTCATATTAACATATTTTATTTTGGTTTGGGGCAAAAGTATTAACAGTATTGTTTGTAATGTGTAGTTTATCTTGCGAAGGTTGCTTTATTTGCAACTTTGTCATTTATTGCAAGTTGGATTGCATTTTATCGTCAATAAGAAAATCTATGTATTACTTTCGATTATTCTTTGCCAGTATATTTATTACACTTGGTGTCGGTTCTCTGGATTCACAAAATCTGTATATCGATATATTGGGCGTTGCCCAGGATGCAGGCTATCCTCAGGCCAATTGTGCCAGGGAATGTTGTCGTACCTTACAGGAAAAAGGGCAGAAAGGAGCTAAAGTATCCTGTATAGGAATTGTAGATGAAACTAATCAACAAAGCTGGATGCTGGACGCAACACCAGATTTTCCACAACAATTGGAGCTTCTCAAAAAACATGGAGAGCTTTCCGGTATTTTCCTGACTCATGCGCATATAGGCCATTACACGGGTTTGATGTATTTGGGTAGGGAAGCGATGGGGGCAAATGAAGTGCCTGTGTATGTTATGCCTCAGATGAAGCAATTTATATCCAAGAATGGGCCCTGGAGCCAGTTGGTCCAATTGAACAATATAACATTGTATTCCCTAAGAGCAGATTCTACTATTCGCCTGGCATCTGGTTTACAAATAACTCCATTTCTGGTACCTCACAGGGATGAGTTTTCTGAGACAGTCGGTTATTTGATTGAAGGAGAAAAAAAAGCGGTTTATATTCCTGATATTGATAAATGGCACTTATGGGAAAGAGATATTGTGGCGCTCATAAAAGAAGTAGATTATGCTTTGTTAGATGCTACTTTTTATGCTAATGGCGAGATACCTAACCGGGATATGAGTGAAATCCCTCATCCGTTTGTAGAAGAAAGTTTACAGCTTTTTCAATCGCTAAGTACGGCTGAAAAAGAAAAAATTTATTTTATTCACTTCAATCATACCAACCCTTTATTAAGAAAAAACAGTCTAGCCAAACAAAAAGTGAAGTCACTTGGTTTTCATGTTGCAGAAGAAGGATTAAGATTAAAAATTTAGGAAGTGCCAGGACAAATTAAATCACATATTATCTTGAGTTGCTTTTTATTCCATGCTGTGTTAAAAAGCCTCAGTGAAGCACCACTTCACTTACGTTTTTTGCCTTACTTGGAACAAAAATCCTTCTCAATATAATGGTAACTCAATTTTGTCCTGGCACTTACTTTCCACCCAGTATAAATTAACCTAACGATGTCGAATAACACCAATAATTATCTCCTTGGCCAATGGACACCACATGATGGCGAGGGAATCCCGCAGTATAATGCAGTTACCGGGGAATTGATTGCTACTTGTGGTAGCGAAGGATTGGACTATACTTCCATTATGGAGTATGGCAGAACAGTAGGAGGGGCCAATCTTCGAAGAATGACATTCCGCGAACGTGGCCTGATGCTCAAAAAATTGGCTTTATACCTTTATGATCTTAGAAAGAAATATTATCCTCTAAGCTATTTAACTGGAGCTACTAAAGGAGATAGTTGGATTGATATTGATGGGGGAATAGGTACTTTATTTGCCTATGCCAGTCTACGTAAACAATTTCCAGACCAACCTTTTTACGTTGATGGGGATGCTGTTAATTTATCGAAGGAAGGTACTTTTATTGGGCATCATATTATGGTACCTAAACATG
>JAKSDI010000270.1 GCA_022360175.1 Chitinophagales bacterium | reverse complement strand
GTCCGGATTTTGGTTTAGGTGGTTTAGGTGGTTTAGGTGGTTTAGGTGGTTTAGGTGGTTTAGGTGGTTTAGGGTAAAATCCTGTTGGAATTTAAATCAAAAAAGATTCATCTCACAACAAGTTTTAATATCATAATCACCCTTTACCCGACGTAGCTGCTAAGCGCAGTTGAGACATCACATATTACATGTCAAAGAACTTCTTTCTCTAAAGATATAGAAATTTAAAGTATCAATGTAGTCTTGTCACCAGCTAATTCGTCTTTATCGAGATCATTATGGCCATAGATGCGCATATTTTGTATTTGGCTAGGAGTGACGGGGATAATGATAAGGCTGTCATTGGGTTCTCCTTTTTGAAGGATAAGTTGATATAGTAGAGTTTCCAGTTCCTGCAAAGCATTTTCTGTAATACTTCCCAGATATACAGATTTATTGATGCGATCTAATCCATATTTGATGATCTTCTTGCCTATCTGAGTTCTTAAGTTGTTATTGCTGATATCATAGCAAATAAGTTGAGTCATGGGTTTACATTTTGCTTGATAAGATTAAAACGTTCTACTTTTGTTGGTAAATGAAGTTGATAGGTACAGGCAAACAATTGCTTATTCTCATTGATAATGGAATATTTGATCAAATTTTGATCGATTTGAGGGCAGAGTATGATCCCTATAGTAGGTTGATCTTCTTCTTGTTTATATTTTTCATCAAACAAGCGCACATACTTATCCATTTGAGTAATCGCGCGTTCATCCAATTTGTTGGTTTTTATATCTATCAATACAAAGCAGTCTAGTAAGTAGTGGTAAAAAACAAGATCTATAAAAACAGCTTTATCAGAGGACATGACCAACCTTTTTTGCCGGCCAATAAACGCAAATCCTTTTCCTAATTCCAGGAGTAGTGCCTGAAGCTGCTCTATGAGTATTGTCTCTAACTGAAATTCTATAAGCTTATTCTCTTTTTGCGAAAGCAGCGTAAATTCAAATACATAATGTCTTTTTACAGGTGTTTTATAAACCCATTCCATTCGTTCATAATAAGCAGCTTTGATTTGCCGATGTAATTGTTTACAGGTCCAATGATTGGCTAAAGCCTCTTGCAGATAAAAGTACTTTTCTTGGTCAGTGTTGACTGACATTAGGATTTGATAATGGCTCCAACTGATTTCATTGTAAATAAGTGTACCATCAGGGAATAGCTTGTAAAAACGCTTCATCTGTTTCAATGAGTGTATACTAATACTTTTATTAAAAGCCTGGCTTAAAGGTCCACATAAACTCCTGTTGATGAGGTGATTTTGCAATAAGCTTCCTATTGCCCAGGCAGTAGATGGTAATAATCGCTTAGAGTATCGTTTATTCAGGCGGATCAATTGTACCGCTGATTGAATTATTGTTTTCATAAGAGCGCGTTATCAGACTAGGGAAAAAGAGCATCATTTTTACTGCATGCTAGAGCGTATTCGTTGAGCCAAGCGGGCAGATAAAAAATAAATATGGTTTTTTACAGTCGTATTTTGATGTAAAAAATTTCGATCAGATCGTAGAAAATCATTGAATAATGGAATGAAGAAGGCTTTACCATGTTTATTGAGGAAAATCCCAAATTGGTTTTTTGAAAAAAAGTTGTTTGCTACATTTTTTTCCAGGCATTGCTGTACTAATAGTGCATCAACCCAGGGACGAAATGGCTCAATCAAATCAAATGAGAGCGTAGGTTTACGGTATTCATCTGCATGAAGTAAACCCAGTTGAGGGTCCAGTCCAGCAGCGAAGATGCTTCCTTCTACCACAGAGTACAGCATACCATATAGATAATTAAGAGCTGCATTGAAGTTGTCTTGAGCAGGTTTGCGGCTTCGCTTTTTAAATTGATAGAGGCGGGGTAGGGCACTACCTAGCGATTGCCAGTATATTTTTGCCAAACTTCCTTCTGTGCCCATGATTTGATTGCGGCATTCTTCAATCAGTGTGCCCCTGACTCGTTCAAAATTTTTACTATCAAGCCTAATCTTGTCTATGGTGGGGCCAAGCCCTGTAAAAGAACGTTTTTTTCGAAGCAAGCTTAACGTTTGTACCTGTGCTTCTGATTTCAACTGGAAAAGATCAATGATCCAGGCTGTTGCTTCAGGCGTATCTGCAAAACGGACCTGGTTGCGACGAAGAGTAGCAATAGATTCGAAATAAGGGCTCCATAATCTGGCTTTAGCTTTTCCAATGCGGTCAAAAAGCAAAATAGGGATCTCGTGTTGAATGGCCAGCATAATAGCTCCTGTACTGATGGTAATATTGGCAGTAATAGCTATGCTGCTTAACTTGGCAGGGCTAATACTCTTATTATTTTTTTCCGTTTCAATATGGAAGATGCCATTCTTTTTGGTGACGGCAATGTTTTTGGTATCTAGTACGAGTTGCATAGCTTAGATGTTATAAGGGAAACCGCGCCAGCTTACGGCGCCAAAATCTTCTTGTGGTGGGTTGATTGCTACATAATAAGCATCCTTCAGGCTTATGTATTCTTCATCATTTCTTCTGAGTACAAAACCGGCAAAACTTAAGCGGCCACGCACTTGCTGTTTATACTGTTCCAGCCATTTAGTAGAAATTTGACCCTGTTCGTTTTGTGCTCGAAAAATGCTTTGTAGCTGTTCTATATCCTCTTTTAGCCTGGGTAAATAATCAGGGGCTAAATGAACATCATCGTTTACCAATAAGCCTGTGACAATCTTGTCCTCTTCTGGGCCAAAGAGTTTAATCTTTCTAGGATTTGGAAGGAAACCTTCTGCTTTGACAATTTGAAGTATAGACCGCCTCATTTCTTCATTGATATATCGATTGGAGGAAAAAGACATATCATCTGCATAGCGACTGTAGTTCCATAACATTTCTTCTGCCAGTTGGCTGAGCTGCTCATCCATGCTGCGACATGCAAAATTAGAGAGGACAGGAGAAGTAGGAGTACCCATAGGAAGACGTCCTTTATAAGTAGTCAGATCCGCAATTATATTTGGTAATTGCCGCTTAAATTTAAAAGGAGGCCCCTCAAAAATAGAAAGTACTTGATCTCGATTTACAGAGTGAAAAAAATCTTTAAGATCTATATTAAGTAGATACTCTTTGTTGACATGCTTTTTTGCATTGGAAAAAATATTGCGTCTATCTTCATCATTACGTACTCCAACGATGAAACCATACGCAGCACTTGATTTTTCAAAATAGTAAGCACTCTGTAAGTAATTGTTTAGCCTTCCAAGTACTATTTTTAAATCCTTACTGGGGGCTTCAATTAATCGTTCTCCTCCATCTTTTTTAGGTACAGTAAAAGTTTTGAAGCTAGGCTGCGCGGCTAATAATTCCAACTTCCGTTTGCTAATTTTTAATAATTGACATAGCTCGGTTATTGAACGAATGCTGCATATGATACTCTTATTTTTCTGATGCCTTTGATATGTTTGTTTCTTCATGTTATTGGCGCGTTTCTTCACTTATATGATGTAACTGATGATGATTTTCTTGCAGGCAAACTAAATAATCCCAGGCTGTGTTAAGGCTTCAGTTGACAAGCCTGCCTGGCCATCTCTCTGCAGTGCTCCGAGAGGTGACTCCTACTGTCATGGGTGAATTGCAAATTTTTCGCCCAAACATGACCGCAATCCAAGCCTAAGCTGGAGACTACTCTTACTGTCATGGGCGAATTGCAATTCGCCCAAACATGGTCGCAATCCAAGCTCAAGCCGGAGGTTACTCCTACCTTCCGAGGTGAAACTAATGTAAAAGGAAAGCAAGTCGCAATCCAAGCCTAAGCCGGAGGCTACTCCTACCGTATGATGGCAACTACCTTCCAAGTATTCGAAAAACGTCGCAATCCAAGCTCAAGCCGGAGGCTACTCCTACAGCACACTGCGTTGCTTGGTACACCAAGTAGTTTGTCGCAATCCAGCCTAAGCCGGAGGCTACTCCTACGTTGAGAAGGCTTCTGTGTTGACTAGCTTCATCGGGTCGCAATCCAAGCCTAAGCCGGAGGCTACTCCTACGCATTATGGCAAAGAAAATATCTGCCAAAGAAAGAGTCGCAATCCAAGCCTAAGCCGGAGGCTACTCCTACTCCGGGAATGGGGAGTTAGAAGTATTTCAATTGGGTCGCAATCCAAGCCTAAGCCGGAGGCTACTCCTACATGAACGAACAACAGTTGAAGTATTGGAT
>JAKSDI010000230.1 GCA_022360175.1 Chitinophagales bacterium | reverse complement strand
TTTCCCCTTCTTTTCATTTTTTTATCGCCCCGTAGCACCACTACCGTAGTTCTCCGGTACAGGTACGAAGCTCAAAAAAAATATCAATCAGTGAAAAAACCTGATCTCAATCGACTCATCAGACATTCTTAAACAACTTCAAAATCTCCTTTTCTCAATTCATAAGAGAAGTAGTTCAAGAGGGGTATTTTATCCCTAATGCTTTGCCAAGTGAGTAAATCACCCAAATTTCTCCAATTATAGATACCCTCTTAGGCAATACCTGCTTCATGAGAAAGATTCGTAGACTACAATAAAAAAATGTTGCTTATTGAAAGCCAAAAAATAATCGCAGAATTTGAGAATCAAATGCTAGTGCATTCATGGTGAGGTCCACGAATGACACTTATTACACAAATTTTCATGACTTTGGTGCAATTAGAGTAATTCGTGGACCAACTGCATATTGTTCTACTTGTTGCTCATACTAGCTATAGAGCTCTAAAAGAAGTTAACAGCTTACTTAGCCTTTATTAGTCGTGGCATTTATCAATGCATCCAATACATCAAGTATCAATGAACTGTATGACAAATTGATTGCTGTTTTATTCACTTTATTAACAGTTGTTGAGCCCATTGATGTGAATTTAGCATGAGGCAGTTCAACTGTATTATCAATTTCGACCTTATCTGAATTTGTTTGTAGTTCATTTAACAAGCCCAAATCCTTTCCATGATCCATGGAAGAACTGGTATAATGAAACAAAGGAAAGATAATCTCTTGCTCATAAATTGCAGTAGAGTCCGTAAGAAGATCATTGCCATATTGATAGCCTATAGATGAATCCAGGCTGACAAATAATTTAGTTGCACTATTAGCACATGCCGCTTCTAAAGCAGGGACGCCTTCAAAACTCCAGGCAATAAAAGCCAACTGAGTTTTATCTATAAACTCTAATTGCGATAAAGAGGATATAACAAACTCTAAATCCTTTCTATATTCCTCACCTCCTTCCCTACTAAATGGTAATCTTTCTCCTGCTTTCATGCCCAGGCGGGGGAAGGAAGCAACCACAAATCCATTTTGTGCAATGGTTTCAGCTAAATCTGCATGATAGATAGGGTGAGCGCCTCCTATAATGACAAGTGGATATTGATTTTCCAGATCATTTGAAGTATGATAAACGGAAATTGATGCATTCAGGAATTCGTTGATCAGTACTTCCTGATTAGTAGAATCAATTGTCCCGAATGAATTCAGCATCCGGGCAAATAAGGCTTTGTTTTCAGCATATGTCTTGTCTTTCTTTATGACTTTGACATAATCACTGAAAGTCATTTTTTCCAGTCCTTCGGAAGTTTCCTCAGAAATCGGATGCCACAAATTCACAGGAATCAGCTTATTCCTTGTCTCCTCAGAATCAGTTTCATCAATTCTGGTATATTCAATTATACGGTATCCAACCTCATTATAATCCGAATTGGTTGTGGCCGAAGCTCCATCTTGTTGTGCCCAACTAAAAGAAAAGGTAAAAAAGCTTAGTGCGAAAAGAATCAATAATTGTTTTGCCAGGTAATTAGTACGTTTCATCATTTTGTTTTTATTGAGTTAACTACTAATCCAAGATTTCTATAGTCCCTCAGAACAGATAGCTCCTCCACAATAAATTCAGATCAACATTGCGATTTCAGGTACTACCTGCTTTTGTTACAAATATGATGAATGGCAAAAGTGTATTGCTCCATTTTAAGAGCATGAAAGGATTTAAATCAAGTACAATATACTCTATTCAATTGATCTCCCAAATTAAAGATGTCTTCCTTTCTTGCCAGTGATGCGATCCAGTCTTCGGGTATTCCCTCCTGTCCATAATATATACCAGCAAGCCCACCAGCTATGGCAGCGGAAGTATCAGTGTCATGCCCAATATTAATAATAGATAAGATCGTATCTTGATAAGTGTCTTTCTTTAGGAAAAACCAAATGCTGGACTCCAGCACTTCGATCACATAACCTCCCGATCTCAGGTCGTCTATTGAAGTTGCTCGTATATCATTCTGAATGAGCTTTTGAAAATGTTCTCTCTCTCTCTGAAAAATCCATTTGCTCCCAGAACTCTAATATCTCCTGCCTCATTTCCTGATAAGCAATCTCTTTCTCTTTACCATTCAATAGCCTTTCTGCCAATCGGAGGTAAATCAAACAACTCATCGCCGCTCTAATATGCCTGTGAGTCAATGCGGATATTTCCCATATGATATCAAACTGCTCAGTAATGGGTTTCCCTTTTATATAGAACAATAAGGGTATGATTCTCATAAGTGATCCATTCCCATTATCGTACTCATCTCCGTAATACTTTTGCTTTTTCAATTCCTCGAGATCATCTTTAATCAATAGCTGCCTCAATCTGGAAATCGCTCTTGATGTTGTCATCCCTATATCAAATACTTTCCCTCTTGCAGACCAGTAGGCTTCCTCTTTCCATCGGATAAATAGATGAGCTATATCTCTTAGATCATACCCGCTAATCAATGCTTCTGCTAAACAGAAGGTCAATGAGCTGTCATCTGACCACGTTCCTTTAGGTTGATTATACGTCCCATATCCAATCATTCCTTTTGCAGGATTTGCTTTCATCTCACTCCTTGAATTAAATTCAAACGGGACACCTACCGCATCTCCAATTGCTACTCCTAATAGCGCGTCTTTTGCTTTGTTGTTCATTTATAGAATTCTTCTTTTACGGTTATCTTTTACGACTATACTTATCATTAAGCCCTTCACCATTTAAAATTTTACGGATACTCTTTTCAATTCTTAATATTCTGGTTTTAGATTGTTTGGGTGCTGAGAAATAAAGGATATATCCTCTTTGCCGTCCGGGCGTTAATGCTTCAAAAGCTGTTTTGAGAAAAGGGTCTTTTTCAAATTTCTTTTCCAGTTCTTCTGGAATCGGTTCAGAGTTCTTTTTAAATGCTACTTTCAAACCCGCTTTTTCTACCTCCACCGCTTCATAAATATAAGCTTTCAGCACAGGTTCAAGTTCTTTTATTTTTTCAACATTGGTAAACTTAATTAAGCGGGCAGCCTGTGTATTTTCTCCTTGTTTTTCTAATATTCCATTGGTATCATTTAATAATGCTCCCTTGAAAAAACTAATGGAGCAATATTCTTTAAAAGCACTCACAATAAGTACATTGCTGTTTTGAAAGGTATAACAAGGTACTCCCCACTTTAATTCCTCATTTAATCCACAATCAAGTACTATTGTTCTCAACAATTCCAATTGAACAGTCCATTTATGCACTTTACAATCGGGGGTTGCTCCCAATTTGCAGCGCATACAACCATTTATGAGGTACTTATCTATTTTGGGATTCATTGCTAGGGTTTTATTCTCCTCTGACGATCTGTCCTGGATCAATCCATCCATGGCTGATCAAATCGCTATCTGATATAGCTACACTCACTGCATACTTTGCCAATAAACGTGTAGAGTCTAATACAGGAAGAGCTGAATTGGCTTCATTGATAATCAAGGGGATTTCTGTACACCCTAAAATTACACACTCAGCCCCCTGGCTTTTCAATTCCTCTATAGCTCCTGTAAAAACATCTATTGTTTCCTGTTTAAATATTCCCTGACAAAGCTCATCAAAAATTGCATCATTAATCTTCTTTCTGACTGCTTCATCAGGAACTAATCGAGTCAGTTTCTTTTTCTCAAAGGCTTTTGTGTAAACGCTTCCAGTCATCGTCCATTTAGTGCCTAGCAAAGCTACTTTTTGCCAGCCCTTATCTGCTATTTCCTGGCAGACAACATCTGCTATATGAAGCCCCGGGAGAGGGAGATTGTGTATAATTCTGTCGAGCACAAGATGTGCTGTATTATCCGGGCATATAAAAAAATCCACTCCACTTTTTCTAAGCTCTTCTACGCCATGACTTAAATGTATGGCCACTCCATCATAATCATCAGATTCCCATGCGGGCATACTCAAACCCATGGGTATTGCACTCACTACGATATTAGGATGCATATGAGGCCCTAATGCTTTGGCACCTTCTCTACAGGCTGTTAAGAAACATAGTGCTCCACCTTCATAACTGTGAGCACAGATACCAATCCTTTTTAGGTTGCTTATATCTATCATGTTTGTCATATTTTAATCGAAGAGATTTAAATAAACTATTTGACCTCTATACTAAAGCATTTAATATTAAAGAACGCTATCTTGACCATAAAAAAATGAATAAAAACAGCAATGCCAATTATCTGGAAAGTGTGCGCAAATTATTCACCTATTACAAGGGCCTGGGTGATAAAGCGATGGCTCAACTCACCAAAGATGAATTGCGATACTGTCCTACTGACGATAGTAATAATATAGCGACGATAGTCAAACATATGAATGGAAATATGCTATCGCGCTGGACTGACTTTCTAACCTCCGATGGAGAAAAAACCTGGCGACAACGCGATCAGGAATTTGAAGACACTCTAACAACTGAAATAGCGATCAAAGAAGCCTGGGAAAAAGGATGGAACTGTCTTTTTGATGCTATCAACCCATTACAGGCAGAAGATTTAACAAGGATTATTTATATCCGAAATGAAGGCCATACTGTATTGGAAGCGATCAATCGCCAACTTGGCCATTACAGTTATCACGTAGGGCAAATAGTGTACCTTGCCCGCCAGGCAAAAGCTGGAGAATGGGAGTCATTAAGCATTCCCAAAGGAGCATCTAAAACGTATAATCAAGAGAAATTTAGCCAGGAAAAAGGAAGGCGACATTTTGTGTAGGCTCTTGCTAAAAAAAGACTCCCACAGGCTTACAACTAACTGCAAGCCTGTGGGAGTTCTATCATCATACGATGTATTTTCAATTATTATTTATCTACCACCTCTTCACTCCAGCCCTGTGTAAAGGCCAATGCTTCCAATTCCTTAGTAATTGCTTTTAATTCTGCCGGAACACCATAGTATAGTTTCATTTTCTTTTGGCGTCCTTCATGTTTGAAAGTCAAGTAAGTTGTTGGTAAATCTGTTACATTATCTGTGTATTCATTTTCATACTGGAAGAGATCGGCTTCCATTAATCGTGTAAATACAAAATTGGTAGTATCAGCTGGAAATGTACGATTGTGCTTGCCTTCCATTTTTACAAATTGACGACCATTGAATGTTGCGCTGCCATCTCCATTCAAGTTAAAGGTATAGGCAGGGCAAGTACCGAAGCAGGAGGTTTTTACCATTTCGATGGAAGTTTCTGCTGTATACTCATATTTGTCAGAGCCACACTTGCCTGCGGTAAATAAGACAAAAGCAAGGGCGATCATAATAGTTCTACTCATGATTGATTAAGTTTTTCGCAATAATAATGTTATTTCTTCTTTTCCACTACCTTAATTAAAACACCTTTAGCTAATTGGTCATTCAATTGCATACCATTTAAAATAGCAAATTCTTCCAGGCGTTTACCAGATATACCATTCTTCTTCAAGGCTGCCTGTAAGGTCGTAGCTCGTTGTATTTCCACTATTTTTATACGCTCAGGTGTAACATTTATTTTCGAAGCATCGCTCAACTTTTTAAAGCCTTTCATCGTCCGGTTGAAATGCGTCAGGTAGTTATTAAAATCCTGTTGATAAGCCATTCCTATCAGCTGGTAGATCAAGCCATTATACTCTATTAAATAAGCCTGAATTTTGATAGCCTGCTGGCTTTGCTGATCTACTTGCTGAGCCAATACGGACATAGCATTTAGTCCATTTACTCTTTCATTTTTATTACTTACCAACTGCCATTGATTCTGCTGCAATAAAGCATCTGCTGCCTGATTGAGGCTTTTTTCATTAGACAATGTAAGCAACATCAGTGCCTTTCCTCCTTCTGGTGCCATTTGTACCTGAGTAGGCATATTGGCTGTTTGCCAATTAGAAGGTACAGGAAACTGAAATTTTAGCTCTGGATGGTAAAAGTTGTTGCTTTCAAAGTATCCCTGGCGAGGATCTTCTCCATATACCAGGCCATCTATTCTACGCAGATACTTATTGCGCTCTATATCAAACTCCCGGCGATTGACTTTTCTTTGCCATTGAGCCGCTAGCTGGTCTACATTTTTTTCTCGATCAATCGGATCGGGATGAGTAGATAAGAAAGTAGGAATGCTACCTCCACCTTGCTCACTGAGTCGATGCAGGGTACTAAAAAAGCCTGCCATTTCATGGGCATCGTATCCTATTTTTGTAGAATACTCTACACCTAAGCGGTCGGATTCACTTTCATTATCACGGCCAAATTTAAGGAAAAGCAGGCCTACTCCTGTATTAGCGATCTCCGCATATTGACGGAAGTCTTCAGAAAGGATAACTCCGGCCACTAAGCCAACCTGTGCCAGTATTTGACGACTATATTGCTGGGCGGAATGGCGTGCTGTAATATGTCCTATTTCATGCCCTAATACTCCGGCAAACTCTGCTTCATTATTAAAATGTGCCATTATCCCACGAGTGAAATATACATAGCCTCCAGGTAGTGCAAAAGCATTGACTACCGGAGAATCCAGTATTTTAAACTCATAGCCTAGTTTGGGTTTATGAGAAATGCGCCCCATAAGATTTCCCTTGGATGTAATAAAATTCTGCAAGTTCTCATCTTCATAAACCCCATAGGTAGCAACAATGCTAGGATCTGATTGCGTACCCAATGCTTTTTCCTGGTTTTCACTCAATAGCATCAACTGACGCTTTCCTGTAACAGGATTAATAGCACAAGACTGCATCAACATTGCAGCGAGCAATAGTCCGATATAAAGCCTGATTTGTAAAAAAACTGGTTTTTCCATGGTATGTGTTTTTGACATTTCTTTAGAGTCTAAAAAGTAAGTTTGATCGCTTACTTAAATCTACAATTTTTGCAACACTTTCCTGCGGGATGTGCGACTGTATTGATTGAGACGTGAAGAGTATGGAAATGGGTACTATATTTTTTGAATATCAAGAGTGAGTTGGTGAGGAATGAAGTAATGAGAATGAGGTAGATTATATCTTAGCCCGCCTTGACGGAGGCACTCCATATCTTTCTTTCCATAGCCTCCTAAACTGTCGTGCAGTACTATATCCACATCGCGATGCTATTTCTTCTACGGTGTACTGCCCCTGACTCAGTAGCTGCTTGCCTAGCTCCAGGCGGACTTCCTGCCGAAATTGGTGAATCGTTTTTCCTGTGTATTTTCTAAACAAACGCGAGAGGTGGCGCGAGCTGAGGTGGACCTGTTCAGCCAGCTGTTCCAGACTTGGGTTGGCTTCTGGTTGATTGAGAAGAATCTCCTGAGCTTTAAAGATAGCAGGATGAAAACCTCCCTGCATTTGATTATAGAGATGTTCCTGGCTGGCACCACCTGTCCGCCGGAAAGGAACCACTATCTCCTGGGCAACCCGAGCAGCTACAAAAGCACCATACCATTTCTCCAATAAAAAAAGCGCCAGATCAATCCCTGTGGTCATGCCAGCAGAAGTATAAATACCACGATCTTCAGTATATATACTTTCGGTCTGTACTTTTGTTAGTGGATAGCGTGATTTAAAATAATCCAGACATTTCCAGTGGCAGGTGCTCTTACGATGATTTAAAAGGCCAGCCTCTGCCAAAACAAGCGCTCCAGAGCAGATAGATGCTAAATTAGCTCCTTTTTTGTAAGCTTGCTGCAGCCAGGGAATGGTTTTATGAATTGCCTCTTCTAACTCTCCTGATCGGAAAGCATTAAAGTCTACTCCTGGCACACAAATCAGGCTATTCCGATCCAGTTTAATCTGCATAGGATCTTTAAAAGGACCAATCCCTAATTGTTGTTCCGACTGAAGTTCTTGCTCAAAAGAGGTGAAAGATATATCTACCGGGCAATTACAGATATTGCTGGATTCATAAAAAACCTGTACTGGTCCACCAAGGTCTAGCAGGTGTACTTTAGGTAAAAATAAAAAGACTATCGAACGTTTATCCCATCGCTTTTCAGACATTATACGGTCATTTTCAGCCATAATTGGTGAATCATTTATTTCTAAAGTAGCTTAAGTAAGAGAGCACATTTAATTAATCTTTTTATGATGGCATCTTTTTCCGATACTTTGCGTTCCATCCTCGCCTTGATAGCTTAGGCTATCAGACTCCGGGTGTGCCTTAACTATCAAAAAAATCTGCTCGATCAAAAAAGCAACCTAATTATGCTCTCTTACTTACTTATTAATCAAACCCGACAACAATGAAAAAATTGTATTTTTTAATTACTATACTGACGGCAATCGCCAGCCAAAGTTTTTCTCAACCACTACAAAACAGTCAACAATACAAAGTAGCCTTATTTGTACCCAATGGTGCAGAGTTGCTTGATTTTGCAGGGCCGGGGGAAGCTTTTACTCAGGCACCTGGTTTTGATGTATACCTTGTCAGCCTCACAGAAGAACCAATCCAAAGCCAGGGATTCATGACTATTACTCCTAACTATAGCTTCCGGAATTGCCCTAAACCAGATATCATCCTCATTCCCGGCGGTGGCACCAGCAATTTACTTAACGAACCAGATGCCATTGATTGGGTAAAACAACATTATGACGAAGGAGGTATTGTACTAACCGTATGTACAGGAGCCTCCATTGCAGCTAAAGCAGGGCTTCTTGAAGGGAAAAAAGCGACTACTTTCCACAATGCTTTTGACTATGTACAAAGATTATGCGATGATTGCCAATTGCTTCGAGATGTCCGTTATGTAGACAATGGGCGTATTATTACCACTGCGGGAATTTCCGCGGGCATAGATGGAACGCTACATCTCATTTCCAGAATCAAAGGGACAGATATAGCCAAAGCCGCCGCTTTTAATATGGAATACGATAAATGGGTTCCTGAAGAAGGCCTGATGAATTATCAAAACGAGTTTATCCAGTTTTTAGAAGCGCATGGTGTTAGCAAAACTGAAAGTAAATTCAAAAAAGAATTAGAAAAGCCTGAGTCTCTTTTTTTCGTTGGCGAACTTAAAAATCTGGCAGCAACATATAGTCAGGCAGGAGCACATCAAAAAGCAGCCGATGCTCTCCTTTTTTGTACTAAGTATTATCCAGGAGAATCAACTGTATACAATCAACTGAGAACAACCTATCAATCGCTCAACAAACCAGTACCTCCAAACTATGATGACTTCATAAATACTTTAAAAGGAGAAGGAGCCGAAGCTGCTTTTGATCTTTATGATGAAACCAGTCAAGCTTTTCCCAACTGGATTTTCTTTGAAGAAAGCCGCATGAACTGGACTGGCTATCAGCTAATGAGCCAAAACAGAATGAAAGATGCAATCATTATTTTCCAGCTAAACGTCAAAGCATTTCCTCATTCTTTCAACGTATACGATAGCCTGGCCGAAGCCTATATGAAGAATGAACAATGGGATGAAGCTCGCCAGCATTACAACAAATCCCTGGAGCTAAATCCGCGCAATGACAATGCCCGAAAAATGCTGGAACGGATGAAGAATCGGTAGTTAATCTTCAAAAAAACCTACACTCCCTCCTACCCAGTCTTTATTCTTATTATAACGCACCCCTACCATCAAGCCTTTACTAAGGCGGGCAAGGTTGTTTACAATGACTGGGCGGGGGGCTCCTTTTTCCCAAAGCATCAACATACGAATCTCACACTTGGATGGCTCTGATGGAGTCGTTACAACAGGAGCATACTCCACCTTTCGTTGCAAAATGTAATTTTCAGGGTCTTTAATCCCTTCCAGATCGTGTCGATTAATATTGATAATCACTCCTGTCCCTGCAAAGGAATACAGTGGTTTTAGGACATAATTATGTAGATCAGTCGGCCATTCATCCAGTTCATTCAGGAAGTAGGATTTAGGTACATACTGGCTATCTATAAGAGGTAAGGTATGCTTACTAATACGGAAAAACCAATTAGGATGCCCCACATAAGAGACATTGTGTTCATGCGTGAAGTAAAATTCTCGTTGCAAATCATCGCGCTTGATCAATTCATCGAAAATAACCCGATTGAATATTCTTTCTACTCTGATTTCTTTCCCCTCTTTTTCATAAAAAACATCCTTTCCTCTCACGATCAGATCACTCACACATACCGGTTCAATCCCAATTGAATGTTTAGCTGCTATAAAATCAATAGCCGTTACTTGTTTTTCAGGCTCTATTTCCAACAAAATGACATTCTCAGGATTGTGATCTCCAATGATGGCATTTCGCAGTAGTTCGATGTAAGAAGAAGAGTTTAGCCCACCAAAGAGATGCGTAAATTTATCATCAATATTATAATGCTTTTTATAGCCTCTGGCTATCAAATCCTGAAAGAAATACAAAGAAGGGAATCCCTGTACTTCAATTAACTGTGGCTTCAGCTCTCCATTTGCATTCTTACAAATCCCAAAATCCATTTGCAAGAATGTAGTGTGTTCTGTTTCATTAGGAACTTCCTGTCCGGCCAAGACCGCCCCCTGAGACCTTTCTTTAAAATCAGACCTGACAATAACATCTGTTATCTCTTCACAGGCTTCTATCAATTGATTTTTTAGCTTATGCGGAATAAAGACCGGCGTTTCTGCAATACGAAATGGAGGACGATAATTGTATTGGCTCTCCACCCAGTTTAATAAAGATTGATAATTTTTGTCTTCAAAATTGGAATTAAATTGTTGGCGCAATGAGGTAATCATAGGGAGTTAGTTGTGATGTTGCGATATGGTGATGTTGTAATATAGTGATATGGTATTACTGTTTTCCTATATTAGTATATATATGGGGCATAGCAAGCTACTACCATCCATACAAATGGAAACAAAAGAAATACTATTAAACTCTGATAAACCTACACCTTGACTCCTCTTTTCTATTCCAACTTAGAGCATGAGTTTTGGCTTAATCTTATAGAGCATCCCCCTCAGCCCTGTGGGCAGCTCCCCCAAGGGAGCACAACACTCATACCCTTCCCAAACGGGTCGTATGACTGGAGAGGTCAGCTAGGAATAGGCATTAAGATGCTAAAAAGAAAAACCCAAACCACTCCATACGCTTATGCCATCACTGCCTCCAGTTCCAACTTATGGATTGCCCTATTCAAAAACATGGGTAAAATCACTTCGTGAGTCAGGCCTATTTTATCCGAATCATTCAAATGTTCTATCATTCGAAGATACTTTTCCCTGCCATGTTCATCAACAATAGCATCACGTCTTCCTGGCTTTGTAAAGTGCTCTAACATTCCTCCTGGATCAGCCTCTGGATGAAATTGTACGCCAAAAAAATCTTCAGAAAAGCGCACTGCCATAATAGCCCGCTCTAATGGCACATGAGGACGAATCTTTTCTAATGCCAATATTTTTGCCCCCATCGCATCAAAGCGATCCAAGTCTGGCTGAATACACTGCCAATCACGAAAATCTGCTACATAAAATGGATTAGGCAGTCCATCAAATAAAGGTTCTGATACTCCTGCATCTGTCATATGACATCGGAATGTCCCAAACGACTGTGATTTGCGTCCTGTTACTTCACAAAGCTTAAAGTGCTTCATCGCCATCTGAAAAGAGTGGCAAATGAAAAACACCTGCTTCTTCTGATTATCAGGCACCAGGTTCCACTCCCACACCGCTTGCAACCAGTTGTAATAGGCTACATCCCAACTTCCATCACCATCATGTGGACTCCCTGGCCCTCCGGTAGATATGTATATATCAAAATCAAGCCCTGGCACTTCTCCTTTATTCCTCACATCAAAAACTTCCCAGTCCAGTGCGTGCTCAAATCGTTTAATAATATCCTTTATACAACGCATCCCCTGATTGGGAGTATCATCGTACATGTCCAATATTGCTAGTCGTAATGAATGCATTCTTTTTTTCAGTTGTCCATAGTATAGAAACAATAAAGCAAGCGCTCCCCTATATGAGAACTATTGACTTACTTTTTGCTTCGGCTTGTTTTTTTCTTCGGTGCTGGTGTAGATTGTCCGATGGCATTGCGCAAGAAGGTTCCCCAGGTTAAATTATCCTGTCCATCTTTTTGCGCCTGAGCTCGTTCAATTGCATAACTAGCTGCGGTCTCTACTACCCATTCAAAGTTTTCCTGCCCCACAGAATGCAAATCTGCATCTGGTGCCGGATTACAGAAATCAATAGCATATGGGATGCCATCCCGAATCGCTAATTCAACAGTATTAAAGTCGTATCCCAATGCCTGGTTCAGGCGCAATACATAATCTTCAAGCGTTTTCATCATCTCATCGCTCACTTCATGTTTAGCAGCATAGCGCAAGTGGTGAGGGTTTCTCGGTTCGTAATGCATAATGCGTACATATTTTCCACCTATGCAGTAACAGCGGAAATAAGATTCGAAGTCGATTGCCTCCTGCAACATCATTACCAACTGCCCCGTTTCATTGAATTTATCAAAAAATTCATCGACGCTTTCCAATTTATATACATGCTTCCATCCACCTCCAGAAAATGGCTTCATAAAAGCAGGGAAACCTACATACTCAAAAATCCCTTCCCAATCTAGTGGGAATGCCAAGTTGGAAAAAGAGGCTGCTGTTGTATCGTCAGGATGCTCTTTGGAAGGAAGTAATACTGTTTTAGGTACTGGTACTCCTACCTGTTCAGACAAAGTATTATTGAAAAACTTTTCATCAGCACTCCACCAAAAAGGATTATTAATAACTGCCGTACCAGTAGCTGCTGCATTTTTGAGCATTGCCCTGTAAAAAGGGACATCCTGAGAAATCCGATCAATAATAACGGCATATCCGCAAGCTTGATTTTGTACTACTTTATCAATGCTCAAAGGTTCTGCCTGTATCCCTTTTACATTTTTTGAATTGATCCGTTCTACTAAAGCCTGAGGGAAAGAACGTTCCTGTCCAAATAGGATGCCAATCTTTTTCATAGAGTGAACTTGGTTTTAGTTTTGTTTAATTCCAAATATAGTGAGCTTATTGGATAATTTATTTCATATCAATTATAAGACCTCTGTTAGATCTAAATTTATACACTCATTATACCTTTTGTATTCATACACTGGCATTTCAATATCTTTGCTGAGACTCGGTGAATACTATTGGTAATAAACTCCTTACACCGTGTATTATTATTGAAGAGTTGGAAGTTGCACAAAGGTAGTACTTTTCCTCAACTATAAAACAATAAAACACTGATGATCAAAAAGTTACAAACAAACATCTATTTTATAAACACTACAAAAATTCAGTCTATTCTACTATACACCAAAGCTTATTTTGCCTACATCTTGTTAAATCATGCTTAATTTCAAATTTCAATGAGTTTTCTAAATTGGTTATCAGGAAAAAAAAAATTGGCTCGTCCAGCATTTATTATTTAATAAGAGTGCTAAACTAGCCATTCAGGAATCGCTGGACTATCCATCTATAACGCTAAAGCGCCCCGTAAGAGTAGATATAATACTACCTGCTGATTATTATCAGAATGCTCTACTCCAATATCCCCTATTAGTACTTAATGATGGCCAAGATGTAGCTGCTCTAAATTTATTAAGCACTCTGGAAAAGCTTTACGCAACAAAAACGATAAGGCCCGTTATTATTGCTGCCATCCACGCTGGTAATCGCATGCAAGAGTACGGAACGGCCGGACAAGCTGATTATAAAAAACGAGGAAGCAAAGCGGCAGCCTATACTAATTTCATCCTAACAGAATTAATACCCGAACTGGAAAAGCGCTATCGCCTTTCGACAAATAAATCGGATAGAGTAATTGCTGGTTTTTCATTAGGAGGTTTGTCTGCCTTTGATATTGCCTGGAAACATTCTGATGTATTTGGTAAAGTGGGTGTTTTTTCCGGTTCCCTGTGGTGGCGATCTGCTCCTTTCCGTCCTGAGGCACCAGATGCTGACAGAATTCCCCAAACAATGGTAGAAACGGGTACTAAAAAAGAGGGATTAAAATTCTGGTTTCAGGCAGGCACTAGCGATGAGAAAGAAGATCGAAACAATAATGGAATTATAGATGCCATTGACGATACATTACAACTGATAGATGCTCTGGCAGCTCTCGGCTATGACCGCAATAAAGATATGCGCTACCTGGAAGTACAGAAAGGGGAGCACAATCCAAAGACCTGGGGAAAAGCAATGAATGACTTTTTGAAATGGAGTTTTAGTAAAAATGATTAAAAGACATTATCATAAATATCTTCCATTAAAATCGAAAAGTGACCTATTTCAAGCTTTTGCTTAAGCTCATTAAAATCAGTACTGCGCCAGCGGTTTGAGTCAGGAATGCGCTCAAATAAAGTTACAAGAGGACGATCTTGTTCTGCATACAAAATATACTGCAAGCTATCTATCGATTTATACCCTAAGAGCTTTTCTCCAAAATCGCGATTACGACTGGAAGGGGATATAACTTCAGTAACCAACCAGGGATTGGTATAGGCAGCTTTGCCTTTAGCATATTCATGCGTAGTGGGTGCCCCTTTTACAACTGATGCATCTGGTGAGTACGCTTTATTTAATGGAGGAATATATATATGACGATTGCTGCCGTAGCGTCCATAATCAGGTTGCCTTTTCAATTCAGCAAAGAATACTCCTAATAAATTTGCAACAATTCTTTCATGTTCATCTGAAGCAATACTCATAATAATCAATTCTCCGTTTTCATATTCAATGGGGTACTCTGCTTGCTCCAAAAGATCCAGGAACTCGCTATAGGCAATGGGATAGCGAAGACTCTCTGCTCCCATCTTCAAGCGCTCTTCCAGAGTGGTTGGTATACTTACTGCTGTACTCATGTAGATAAAGATAAGGTATTTTTATTACAGTTGCTCATCGCACAAAGTTGCAAAAACGTAGAGATTCATAAAATTTGACCATTCGAGTTATACAGAAGAAAAGCAATAAAAAATGGCCCTGAGTATACCCCAGAGCCATTCATTTTTTTAATAATAAATCCTTATATGATCTACTTATTAATGATCAGTTTTTCAGTATAGGACTGTTCGCCTGAATACAACTCCAAAAGATAAACACCGCTAGCCAACTGGCTGGTATTAATATCCAGGTGTTGTGCACCATGAGACATCAGTTGCTTAATTACAAGTTGCCCTTGAGCATTCAGTACCTTAAGTTGTCCTGCTTCCTGTAGTGGTGTTTTCACTTGAAGGCGCACCATATCACGAGCTGGATTCGGGAATAATTCGATGGCATTATCTGCATTCAAATCATCCGTATTGACCATCGCACCTTCATCAATTTCTATATTGAACACTTCATTTGGAATAAAACCTCCGGCTCCATCTTCTACGATAAAGATAAACTGGTCAGTAGTCGTTGCACTGCCATCATGCACGTAGCTAAGGTTGAAAGAATTAATCGTCTGCTGTGTGAACGATTCTCCTGGAACTAGTGGCTCATTATCACCTGCACGATACAAAGATCCATTTTCTGGTACTGTAATCAGGATAAACTTGATTTGTGAATCCGAAGCATTATCATCTGATGCTTCCAGATGAGTATTTGTAATCGGATTTCCTTGTCCTGGAGGCACCTCCAAGGTTTCATTTGTCAACAAGCTCGGTGGAGTTGGGGTGGCTGTAGAACAAAACTCTACGCCCCAGCTATTGATACTTCCACTACCAAATCCTGCATTAACCACTTGTACCTTCAACTGCCATTCTCCCTGCGTATTCTCTCCTATAAAAGCTGAAAGAGGATTCTCTGGGCGCATTGGATTGCCTGATGCTGGTGGACATTGGATATCCGTTGGTGCATCATCATCAAAGCTTAAGTTTATTAAGCTTGTATTTAAGCAATTCAAATCGTATAGTACTACTTCTGTATTCGCAGGCGGAGGCCCTACCAGCGTAATACGAAGACTATTTACCGGGTTAAAGTTGATATTGATATTTTCAACATTAATATCACTGATTGTACCACTTTCGGCTACAAAGATGGTACTGATCTTTGTATTTGGGTTCGATGGTAAAGATATAGGTAAATCTGATGGCTCATTTCCTGCACAATCTACTGTTGCTGTATGGAATGCAAATGGTACGGTAGCCTCTCCTCCTCCACATGCATTATGTGGGCGCACTCGCCAATAGTACAACTCATCATCCTCAAAAAGTATTTGAGGAGTGTAGTTACTTTCTGTCAGACCTTCCGCACTTTCTACTATTGTAGCACCAAAAGCAGGGCTTGTTGCCAATTCAAAATCATAGCTATCTGCTCCGGAAATATCTGCCCAGCTGAAATCTGTAGTAAGGAAAACGCCTTCTGTACCGTTTGCTGGCATTTGAAGTTCCATACCCAAGAAATCTGTTGATACTGCTATAAAGTGTATTTCTCTTTCAAAAGTACCAAGGTCATCTGTAGTCCCCTCTAGTTGCAACTGGAAGGTATCTCTGCCACTAAAATCCCCCAAATCAATGGTAAGGGTAGTACTTTCTCCTGGTGTTAGCTCGTCACTTGCAAAGCTAGCACTTGCTCCTGCTGGCAGGTCACCTACAAGACTAAGGCTTACTGGCATTGCATAGTCCAGTAAAGCAGTAGTGCTAATATCAAAAGTCAAAGGATCTGCTGGTAAACAGTACAATGGAATAGATGCCGGAGTAACATCTAGTGCGTATCCTGCTGTAGTAGCTGGTTCAATTTCAAAGTTTTGATTCGAGATATCAAAGAAAATATTCTCTGATGCTTCTACACGTATGCGAGCCTGAGTGGTCACCGCATCCGGGATAGTAACAAATGCAGCTCCATCATTTGGCGTATTTTCTACTAGCGTATACGGATAGGTGAAACCTCCATCTATAGATAGCTTGATATCTACGTTATGGCAATTTACACGAGTGTTGGTTGTATTAGCTACATCCCAGGTAATTTCGTTATAGTCTCCTACAGTCATCACAATGCCCGAACCACTAGGATAGGTAACGACAAATGGACCAGCTGTTTCATCTGCTTTAAACGCTACTTGTGCCCATACCGCACCACCAGCTTCTGTATCATTATCTCTCACTGTACAACGGAAATTAAGGTCCCGTGTATAAGTAGGTAGTACTTCTGTATTATCAGAAGTATTAGCGATGATTTTGTCCAGGCGTGGGAATACTCTTATAGGGCTAGTGGTAGGCAGATAAGAACGGAATAGTGGAGCCGTAAGTATAGGACTACCGATAGACGACATAGGACCAAGGTCAAATTGTTCCCAACAATAAGTAATTTCATCATTATCAGGATCACCACCTTCCGCTTCCAACTCAAAAGGAGTACTAATAGGAATCTGGAAGCCATCCTCATAAGCAAGATTAATGGTTGGCATATTATTGTCTGTTGGTATTACTTCAGCACAAGTACTGCCATGACCAACTTGTGTGTATTCACGAATCTGTTCAACATTGATCGTGTGGTAATAATCATCTGCATAAGATTGTGTAATCTGTGAGCCACAAGCACTGGTATAGGCCATTATCGTGGTACCTCCTCCTGGTTCATAAGCTGATGAAGGGGTTGCATTTTGTTCATTACCCTGACAATTATTAAAAGTGTGACTTGCACTCAATTGATGGCCTACCTCATGGCATACCAACCCAACAGCAAATGTGTTGTTATTGTCAAATTGACAGGAAATACCAAAACCTTTAAAATCACCAGTGTTAACATTCTCATTACAGGCGTTACCGCCACCTATACCTACTGTACCAGCTCCACAGGATGCAATAAATGAATGCCCTACATCATAGTTGGCAGTTCCGATATATTCAGCTAAAATATCTGGTGTTTGCTCATAGGAGTCAAAAACATCGCTCCCATCAGTATAGGGATCTGAGCCCGAATCAAGGAAGATAGCATTATCTGTTTGATCTGCTATTTCCAGGCGAACTGCCACATCACGCTGTAAGATTTCATTCGCTCGGTTAATGATTTGAGTCATTTCTGCCAATACCTCTTCTTTGGTATCTGCATTATGATAATTGGCATACTCACCAGAACAAGCCAGTCCAAAGGTATATACACTTAGGCTAACAGCTTCTGAGCCACTGCGATTAGGGGTGTTGGGCTCTATGTCCATGTCTTCCAGTTTCGCATTTGGTTTATGCCCACATTGTAGCTCAAACCCATCGAGAAAAACATCAGAATCTCTGGCATAATAAACACCATAAAAAGCAGTTTGTCCCTGCACAAAAGGATCAATCATGATCATACCTGACTCACTACTAATAATAGCATGAAGGCCTCGTGGGCTCATACTAAAACGTGTAGTAACAGAGGCATTTTTGATACTACGCCCTTTATACGTTTGGATAGATGGATAACGGCTTGCTATACCTGGTGCCAGGGTTGGGGAGTTGACCACAGCAAATGTTTCCATGGTGCCATCTGGTAAAGGAAGTTGTATTTGGATAGCATTGTTTCTGCCTGCTGCGGTGAACTCCATTGGAGCCGCTGCTAATTCCATTTTTAATGATTCGAAATCAAGTTGTAAGCCTCTGTGTTGATCGGTAGGAACCAATCGATGAGCATTAGGTGATAACACCATACTCTGTTCTGATATATCCTGCCAGAAATTTTGCTGGGCACATAGTGTGCTTAAGGATATAAGCGCGAAAATAAATGTTAGAAATGATCTCATGATTCTGTTTTTATACTTTTACTAGTGCTGAATCATCAGCTTTTTAGATAGAACATTTTCTCCCGAATGTACTTCTACAAGGTATACACCAGCAGCTTGTTTGCTAGTGTTAATTTCCAGAGCTGTAGCTCCTGCTTTCATAGTCAGTGATTGAACGATCTGCCCTTGTGTATTTCTCAGATAGATTTGTCCATCTTCAGATAAAGGCTGTTGCAATCGAAGTTGGGCCATCTTATTTGCTGGGTTCGGGAATAGTTCGATTGAATTATTTATATTTAAATCGTCTGTGTTGACCACCGCATTTTCATCAATCTCTATATTGAACACTTGTGAAGGAATCCAGCCACCAAGTTCATTCTCTACTAAGAAGTAGAATTTATCTTCCGTTGTAGCAGAGCCATCATGTACATAGCTCAAATTAAAAGAGTTGATAGTTTCCTGAGTGAAAATTTCACCAGGTGTGAGCGGTTCATTATCACCAGCACGATATAGCTGTCCATTAGAAGGCACTGTTATTAAAACATATCTGATATCAGCTGGAGTGGATGCTTCATCCTGTACTTCCAGGTAATCTGTACTGATCACATTACTCTGCCCAGGAGGCACTGCCAATGTTTCGTTGCGGATCAGGCTAGGTGGTGTCAAACTAACGGTAGCACAGAATTCAATATTCCAGTTATTGATAGAACCTCCACCAAAACCACTGGTCACTACTCTGACCTCTAACATCCAATCACCAAAGGTATCCTCTCCATCAAATACGGACAATGGATTTTCTGGGCGCATTGGGTTCCCACCAATGGGAGGACAGATAATATCATTAGGAGCCTCATCATCAAACTCCAGGTTAATAGAGCCCGTATTGAGACAGTTTTGATCAAACAGTATTGCTTCCGTACCTGCGGGGCTAACCAATGTAATCCGTATGCTATTAACTGGATTATACGTGATATTTAAATCTGTAATATTCAGGTCACTAATGGTACCATTAGTAGGCACAAAAATATTGGAAGTACGAACAGTAGGATTGTTTGGCAAAGCAATTGGCAAATCCTGAGGAACATTGATTGCACAATCTACCGTAGAAGTCTGGAAAGCAAATGGAACCAAATACTCCTGAGGGCCACAATCATTCACAGGGCGAATTCTCCAATAGTAGATAGTATTTTCATCAAAGATGAATTCTGGAGAATAGTCTGTCACTTCCAATCCGCTTGCAGTTTCCACAATAGTGCTTGGTGCAAAAGAAGGGCTGGTAGCGATTTCTATATCATAGGTACTCGCAGCAGTTACTTCTGTCCAGGAGAAATCCGTAGTGAATACAATCGAGGTTGCTCCATCAACAGGAGACTCCATTGCCAAACCAGAAAAATTATTAGACAGTGCAACAATCCGCAGTTCTCTTAAGATACTATTAGCATTCTCTTCTACAGCTTCTACCATTAAGTCTATAGTATCCCTTCCTATAAAATCATCAAAATCGATCGTTAGAGTCGTTGAGCTACCAGCAGTAATTGTTGTCTCTGCAAAAGAAGCGGTCGCATAAGAAGGTAAATCACCTATAAGGTTTAGCGTAAGTGTGCTATCATAACCAAGAATCGAAGAAGAAAGTATATCTACTGTTATTGGCCCATTTGGTGCACAATAAAGAGGAACTGCTACTGGATTAATATCGAATGTATAACCCGGTTCTGTTGCTTCTTCAATCTCAAAGTCTTCATTAGAAATGTCAAAGAAAATATTATCAGAAGCTTCTACTCTAATACGGGCTGTATTGCTTATTGCATCTGGTACCGTTACGAAAGCGCTACCATCATTAGGTGTGTTAGATACTAGGGTATAGGGATAAGTATACCCGCCATCTACTGATAGTTTAATATCTACATAATAACCCTTCACACGATTATTATCCGTATTTGCCACGTCCCATGTTACTTCCTCGTAATCACCTACTTTCCAGGAAACATCAGATGTATTAGGTGAACTCACAAGGAATGGGCCAGCACTTCCGTCTGACTGGAATGCTACTTTTTCCCAAACAACACCGCCATACATGGGGTTGTTATCCCTTACAGTAACCTGGAAAGTAAGATTGCGCTCATAGGTAGGTAGTACTTCATACACATCGGAATAGTTCCCTACTATTTTTTGCATTCTTGGGAATACACGTTTACTATCAGGTGTTGGGGGAAAAGATCGGAAAAGCGGAGAATCCATTATTGGACTTCCCACGTTGGTGTTAGGGCCGAGGTCATATTGTTCCCAGCAATAAGTCAAGGCATCACCATCTATATCTTCTGTCTCACAATCCAGTTCAAATGGAGTAGAAATAGGAATCCAAAACCCATCCTCATAAGGTAGTGTAATAACAGGTTGGTGGTTGTCTGTCAGAATAGTTGTACCACAGTCTTCTCCTGCACCCCCTCCCTGACGAGCATAGAAGATAAAATCTTCAAGAGAACCAATATTATAATAATCTCCACCTGGTAGTGGAACATTATTAATATCATTTATACCACAAGAACCTTGATAAGACATAATCGTACTACCACTACCAGGCTCAAAAGCATTAGCAGAAGATAACTGTTCCAAAATTGGAGGGCAGTTATTCCAACTATGTCCACAAGAAAACTGATGGCCGATTTCATGGGCCATGACCTGTGTCACTATAACATTAATGTTATTATAATGGCAGGTCACACCACGAGCTTTATTAAAAGAGCAAATTGTGCCACCTGCAATACCTCCTACATCTTCACAGGCCATTGTAAAGACGTGCCCTACATCATAAGCGCTTACAGGGAAGAACATGGCCAGGGCTTCTGTATTTTGATCAAGTAGCGCTTCTCCATTATTTGCATCAATATAAGGATCGGTATTAGGATCAAGGTAAATAACATTTTCTACTCCTGGAATCAATACCATCCGTGATGCAAATTCCAGTTGAAATATCTGATTTAAGAGGCTGAGCGCAGTATTGTAGGTAGCCATTACTGCTTCTACGGTACCTCCTTTGGCAGCGCCATACTCACCTGTACAAGCCAAAGCAAGTCGGTATTCCCGCAAAGGAACTACTTCATTATTATTGCGGAAGGAAAGATTTGCCTGTTCACTAAGCGCCTGTTGCTGCGCCCAGTCTAATTCTTCTTCCTCATCAAATGCCGTGAAGCCACAAGACAGTTCAGGCACCGTTTCCGGATCGATAATTATATCCTTGTAAAAGTAACTTATACAAAAACGTGTTTGCTCTGTAGCATAAGGGTTAACGAATGCACGTCCCTCTGGAGTAGAAATCACAGCATTAAACCCTTTAGGAGAATAATCCAGGCGAGCGCTAATCAATTTATTGTTTACACTACGCGCCACAAAAGCACGAATAGAAGGAAATTTAGCAGCAAGCTCTGGTGCCATTACAGGAGACTCCACCACTTCCATTAATTCCATTTCACCATTAGGTAAAGGCAAATAAGTGCGAATAGGATTTTCTGCTGCTTCGGGTGTAAATTCCATCGGTGCATCTTCTAATGTTGCACGGAGGGCGTCAAAGTCCAAGGATAATATTCTGTATTTCTTGGCGCTGATTTCAATCTCAGCATTTTCAGGAAGGAAAATTCTGGATTCATCAAAATCCTGCCAGAAATTGGATTGCGCAACAGCAGGCAGTAATGCTGTCACTACGACAAGTAGAGTAAAAAAGTACCTCATGGTTGATTTTTTAGTATGCTATATACATCATCAAAAGGCAATGATGCCGATCGAAAAAACAAGTTTATCCTTCCGATCCATTTTTAGAGAATGACAAAAGTCAAAATTTTATATCTAAATAACGATTAAGTGCCTATCAAAAAAAAATTACCCGGCTTAAGTTTCACTTTTGTGTCGTTGTGCAGGCCATTTAACCTTAAAAAACCCTGCTTCAGTAATGCCAATTTGTATTCTCATCATAGCAGAAATACTACAAATATTCTTTTGATAGAAGTTGTTTTGAAACTACTTCGCAGATATAAAGTCCGATTCTATATTATATAAGACACAAAATTAGCTTACTCCACCTACATTTTTTATTATCCCTAATGATTGTTTGTCGTATATCTAGTATAGATGGTATAAAAGCAAGAATTTCCCCCCTAGGCATTTAAGTAAGTGATCAATATTACTTTAATAATTCTGATGGGTTCTTTTTTCCTTACTCTATGTTGAGGAACCGCCTTCCTTAGCTCAGGCTAAGGTCGGGAACCCTCGCCTTGATTAAGAAAAAAACCTCCATGATCAGAATCACAAACTATATTTGATCACTTAATTAAGCTAAGAGAGCACATTTAATTAATCTTTTTATGGTGGCATCTTTTTACCCATATCTGCCTTGTGTACTCGTGTTAATAACTGTGGCTATTACACTCCGCCGCGCCTTGATCTGAGCAAAAAGCTGATCCACCAAAAAGCAACCTAACTATGCTCGCTTACTTAGTACTTCATCCACAAGCGGCTGCTACTTTGAGTTCCAGATACTATCTTCAACAAATAAGTGCCTCCAGGTAGCATACTGACATCAAACATTACTTGATTACTGCCTTCTTCTACATCTTTATGAGAAACAGTTTGTCCTACTAAGTTCTGTATATAAACAACACTATTTTCTGGCAAGGGGTTGTTGGCAAATACATTCAATATGTTATTAGCAGGATTAGGCGCCATTGACCAATCGAAAGATAATTGCTCTTTTTCATCTATATCTACTAATCCTCCAGGGGTAAAAAGAAGACAGGATTTATTGTCTATAAAGTTATCATCCAGGCGATCATTAACCCCAGATGCCCAAATGCAAAACTCATAGAGAGAATCAAAAGGCATGAAAAAGGTTTGATAATCACCGAAAGAGAGTACAGTTGATTCTCCCGGGCCTAAATCCAGATTATCATAGGAATAAGTAGCCGTAATGGTAGTAGGACAAATATATGCACAAGGAAAATTACCTGCGTTCAATTCTAAATTGTTGATCGTAGCGGTTCCATTATTGGTCACCTTTACTTCTATGCCATCAATCTGAATAGACATAGCTCCAAGCCCATTGAAACCACAATATTCATCTTCCAATAAAGTCAATGTATCTGTAAACGTAAAAGGATCCAGAGCCACATCTACTCCACTAGAGTTGTTCTGTCCCATATCCCAGGTCTGCAGATAAATATCACTCCCCAGATTATCGTAAAATCCATTATACCCTCCATAATTATTGGGGGCATCTATTATCCGTGAACGAGTATTACCTACTACTGTAATTTGATTATTATCTATCACAAAATCTGTGGGCTGATAGTAGCCTGCCCCAAGGTTGGTTGTTGTCTGCAGGTTAAGTGATGAATCATAAGTAGCGATGAGGTATTTATCATTCTTAAAAAAGAGAACATGGACTTGCTCCGTAGTACTTTTCATTTTAACAGGCACTCCCATATCTACAATATCTATAGATTCGAGTTCCTGAAGCTCTTGGTTCAAAAGGTATAAAGTCTCTCTGCAGAGTACCGCAATATTTTGATTAGAAGGAATTAGTTCTACTTCTAATCCCTCTTCTACTTCAAATGATGCCGTAATTTCGACCTCCTGTGGCAACCAATCAGTAATCAATAAAACATCCGTGCCTATAACAGCTGCTTTACCATAACCCATCGTTGCTATGTCTTGTGCAAAAAGGCCATATTCATCATAAAAATTATGTTCCTTTATCAAAACTCCTTCATCACTAATGAGAGACAGCACCGCCGAATAAGGAGCCTGGCCAAGTATACCCAAGCCGAGCATTACTTCCATATTATCAAAATGATAAAAGGACTCATTTTCTACCGTCCAGTTAATATTTCCCTCTGTATCCAATTGGTGTATATAAGAAGGCAATCCGTAATCGCAACCCGATTCATAAACTGACACATAATAAGCGGCAGCAGCTTCATCATAGATAATATCTGATACCAATCCAATTTCAGTAGGCCCGGCACTAGCAAAGTAATTATCCCATGCTACCTGCCCTTCTTCATCTACAGCCATAAGGTATGGTAAAAAATTGGGCCAGCCTTGAAAAGTACCTGTCGCCCCTCCTACTATCCACTGTCCCCCATGGCCTTTGACAAGCACATGGCTCACATCAATCGCACGATCATGATAGGTATGATGTAACGTTTGAGAATAACTGTAATAAAAAATAGACATAAAAATGGCTAGAAGTGTAAAGCGCTGTTTCATATTACTACGAGTTTAGTGATCAAGAAATATCTAAGTAAGAGAACACATTTAATTAATCTCTTACTTAATATAAGCTTTTTCAATCTTAGGCAAAAGCGGCCTGGAAGTACACCTTTAATTTTTTTAACTACTTGGTAATCAAGAAGACGGACTTATTTACAGTAATGGTTGCTTAGAAAGGTAATTTAGTTTGTTTTCCAGGCAATTGTTTCACTTCTAACTCTACCAACTGCCCACTCATAACGAAGTGAACAAATACTCGACAAGGCTGATCTTTTAGTATAGCCATTATTGCCTTTCGCGCCAGATAGGACCAACTACCCAGGTTTTTCAATGCACGATTTCTTTGCCTACTGGTTTCTGTACCTGCAAACCCACTATTCTGGATCAAAATAGTTTGATGCCCTGTATCCAACACCAGGTCAATGAAGGTATTAAAGCGGCGCCCTTGATGAAAATACTGCACTGGGTATTTCCTATATTCTTTAAGAGGATGAAATTGTCGTTTTACAAAAGCCAGCCAATGCCCTCCTTTACGTATAAAGTCATCTACCTCCATTCCCTCTAAATCATAACGTGCAATGATTCCTGCTGTTAGTTCTTTTTTATCGGACATAGAATAATCTTCATAATAAGCAGTCATAAAGGCCTTCATCGCTTTTGATAATTCGTATTGATCAATCCCCTCAGGAAGCTTAATAGGATTATTATAGCTAAGCGTATCACCTATAGTAATTTCTACCTCACCCTTAAAATCCTCTTGGCCTACATCAATATTGGCAGGTAAGTAGTCCTTTTTTCCAGCCCTTTCCTCCAGATAAGTAATTTCTTTCTCAGGAGTTTCTATATGTGCAAAATCTAACTCAAAGGTAAAGGTACCTGACTGGATAGGAAGGTAGTTCCCTTCCCAATGCCAGGGGCTCTCGTTGCTATCAGCATCCAGCGTTGGAAAATCTTCTTCTCCCTGATGCCATACACGATTGAGCCAGCGAGTAGGAGCCATTCGCGATGGGAAAATAAGGTAATCTCGAGCACGAGTTATCCCTACATACAGTAAGCGGGCTTCTTCCTTTAAAGCCATTTGTGTAGCCCTTTTTTGTTCTGCACTTTCTGCCAGCTGATTTGACAAGTAGGTATTGCGTCCCTGATCTGCATAGGGATTTACCCAATAGCGCATCCAGCGATTTGCAAGTACATTATTGAGGTCTATTTCTTCTTTTTCGGAAAGAATATCTACCCCCCAGACATCTGCACGGAGGCGGCCTTCCAGGCTATGACATATGACAATAGGCCATTCTAGCCCTTTACTCCTGTGATAAGTTAATACATTAACAGCATCTGCCTGCTGGCCAGAGGCCTGCATATCTCCTCCTTTGTTTTCCTGCTCTGTAAGCCATAATAAGAAACCACCGGTAGAAGCTGCTGTATGTAATCGATTGCACGCTTCTTCATATTGCAGCGCCATTTTTCGTAAAATTTCTACATTGTCCAGGCGTTGCTGTGTATTGCCCCAAGCTGCAATCAAGCGGCGCAAATCCAACTCTTCCAGCATAAGGTCTAGCATTTCTGCACTAGACAATTCAATAGATTGACTACGCAGCTCATTGAGCTTGTTAATAAAAACATCTTCATGCCCCCAGGGAAGTGGCGCTTTTCCCTCCTGCCCTTTTGCTTTTAAAAATTCTAACCGCTCTTCTATTATAGTTTCTACATGCTTGCCACTAGCCAGCAGCATAATTTCAGCTACAGAAAGAGAATCATATTGATGAAGAAGATACTTCAGGCATGCCAAAATTAATTTTGATTCTGCCGTATTCAGCAAGCCCGCACGGGAAATAGCTGCCTTAAGCCCTGCTCGATGTAAAGCCTCTGCCATTAATTGACATTCTGCATTTGACCGACAAAGGATAGCAAAATCACCTGCTACTACCGACCGGCTATCGCTATTGCCCTTAGGGACAATATTTACACCCTTTTCCAGCATTTCCCTTATGGTAAAAGCTATACAGTTTTCAAACCAGGGCTTTCCAGGAGGCCTTTTTCCTCCTCCTTCATGTACAAAGTGCCAATGATGCAATGCATTTCCCAGGTCAATGGGTTCTGGTGGTATCGGAGCACTACCTGCTTTGGTACGCTTTGGCTTCAGAGCAATCTGCTCTGTTGGTAATTCATCAAAGGCTTTACAAAAAAGAGCATTTGTAGCATATACAACATCTTCTCGCGACCGCCAGGAATATTCCTGAATATCTTCTGCTTTAATTCCTCCTGTTTTGGTAATAATGGCCTGCATTAACTCTGGCGCGGCACCGCGAAATCCATAAATCGACTGTTTAGGATCTCCTACCCATACAGAATGGCTCGCCAGACGAGAGAGTTTAAGGAAAATCTCCAATTGGATGGGGCTGGTATCCTGAAACTCGTCTATCATAAGCAGGTCAATTTCATCTGCTAATACATCCTTGACTTGCTGATTATCCAATAGTTTATTAACCAGCGTTTCCATATCAGTATAATCAATGAGGCCTCTTTGTTTTTTATACCGATCGTACTCTTCAATAGCGGCAATAGCTATGGCAAAAATTTGATGAATAAAGTTTTCGATATCTTTTTTGAAATCCGGATGAGCATAATGGTTGGTACAAAATTCAATAAGGTTTTCTATATCTTCTTTACTTTTAGCCCCTACACCCAGCTTAGAAAGTTTGGCCCATTCATGCCAATAGAGGTAACCTCTAAGTTCCAGATTGCGCAGCATTGCCCGCAATGTACTAATGGCAGATTTTGTTTTTTTAGTACCATCTTCATTGTTTTCCAGGCGAGCAATACATTCTTTAAGCAAGAGTTTCAAGTATTCCTCCCAGGAGTCGGGCTGCGTTACCCCAGAAACATCCAGCAACCCCATGAATTGCTCAACAGAAAGTAATTTGCTCTTTTCTAATACAGCTTTGTCAAAGTCATTCGCACGTGCTATGTCTGTTACATTACGTACTTCTCTTCGCCAATCATAACGTTCTCGTTTATTAAGGCCAAGTCGATCACTCAAGTGCTCCATTTTTTCGACTCGCTCAGGAGTTAACACCGTCGCTAATGAAAGATTAAAAAGAATTTGTTGGTCTTCATCAGCAATAATGCTTACATCGGGAGCTACCCCTGCTTCAAAAGCAAAACGCTGTAATAACTTTACTCCTAATCCATGCACCGTGCCAATAAGCGCATTCGTTAGCTGATCTGCCTGCTCACTATGACCAGCTTCCAACAAACGTACCCGCACCCGCTCCTGCAATTCTGCAGCTGCTTTCTGGGTAAAAGTAGTAGCGATAATACCATTGGCACGAACCCCTTCCTCCAGCAGTTTTACCATCTCACTAGTTAGCCTATACGTTTTGCCACTTCCGGCACCAGCAGAAATAATTCTTAAGCTCATATTTTAAGTACTATGCCGGAAAGTTAGGCAAAGGGCAGGGGTTTAGCAAATGGAGAATAATGTGTATTGAAAAACATTCCTATATGGCAGGATTAATGCACATCAATACCATTGAAATATATTTCTGTAATTGCGGTGTCCGCATATTTATCTCCTTTATAAACTTCCATGATTTCAAAATCTATTGTCCACCAGGGTTTGCTGATTAATTGCTCCCAATTTGCTCGGCCTGCATTGCCTATTGGCTCAAAGGAAAAGTGTTGTTCACGACGGGTATCCTGAAGATGAAGAATGGCAAAAGCCTGGCCATTCAGGTACATTTTTAATATTTTCACTCGAGAATTATCCTTCCACGCTTTTTCTGATTTTACGTAACCATTTACAATAATTATTTCTGTAATACGAGGATTTTGAGGTGGGAAATGATAAGTTATTGACTCTCCGATACCGTACCCTTCTACTCCTTCTACCCATGCTGTTTTATAGCTTAAATCATGAGCATTAGATGATGAATAGGTAATGCCTCTATATGCCTTCAAAGACGAACTAGCAGATAGTGTATCTAGCCCTCCGCCACAATACCAACTACATCCTGCTCCTATGACATCCCAGTAACTTTCTTTTTCGTCATTACAAATATTATCATACAAGCTACGTTCTGCCTTGCTCAATTTTTCAAGATCATTATAATCAGTAATTTTTTCATACAACAACTCACATTGCTGCTTTCCTTTAATATACTCTACTTCTCCTGCGGGGCTTTTATCTATGAAGTTTCCCAAAGCAGGGTACATTTCCTTAATGGTTTGTGAAAAACTCACATAAACAGTAAGCACAAAGACCAATGTTAATAATCGTTTCATTTGATTTTGTTTGTTGTACTCTACAAGATATTAAACTTATTATAAGCCTACGATTAACCACAGGTCTCGTATATTTGTAAAGCATCGTAATAATCACTACATTTTCAACGCTTGTCTAATCCCTCACAAATAGGTACAATTTTGCTTTATCAAGCAACAATAGAAGTAATAATAATGGATTCTCATAAAAAACAACATCAGAAACACGCCAAACTAGCCCGGCCTTCTTACGGACAATTTCACCGACAGGAATGGGGTATTGTAGGAACTCCATGTGGCAATATTCAGCAACTGGCAGATACTATTATAGAACGGCTTTCTGATACTTATAAAATAGGCTATGTAGATGCTGATCATGCATCCGAAGAGAATGGCAAGGAAGAGGAAGGTGCTCGTAAACATGGGGCCAGTATGGTGTATACTGACAAAATAGGATACCATCGTTTTGATGTAGAAGCCCAAATGACTCCTTTCCAATATCGAATGCAGTTTCTGGAACAGGATGCTGTCATCGTAAATGGTAACCACTTCCATGCTGCCCGGCAAATTGTAGTAATTGACTCTAAAAAAGAAGAGAGCCTCAAGCGAAAATTGAAACGACTGGATAATGTCGTTTTGATCCTATTGGCTGGCGATGAGAAAGTGGTTTATCCCTGGCTAAAGGATGTACTGAGTAATTTCGATGATATCCCTAAAATGAAACTGGAGGATGAAGCTGGCATTTCTATTATGATTGAAAAGCAGCTCTCGGCGGCACAGGCTCCTTTATATGGATTAGTCTTGGCGGGTGGCAAAAGCCAACGAATGGGAGAAGATAAAGGAGCATTAGAATACCATGGTATTCCTCAGCGAAAATACGTCTACCAACTGTTAAGTAACTTCTGTAAAGAGACCTATACTTCCTGTCGTCCGGATCAGGCAGATGATATGATTAATCCTTTAGCTGACACCTTCATTGGATTAGGGCCTTTTGGAGGCATTCTTTCTGCTTTTCAGCAGCACCCAAATGCCGCCTGGCTCGTATTGGCCTGCGATTTACCCCTGATGGACGAAGCGACGCTGGAAAAGCTGGTGGCCTATCGCAATCATAGTAAAGTAGCAACTGCTTTCAACAGTCCGGTAACAGAATTTCCCGAGCCACTAATTGCCATTTGGGAACCCCGCAGTTATCCTCGATTGCTGGAGTTTTTAGCACAAGGTTATTCCTGCCCTCGCAAAGTACTGATCAATTCAGATATAGAATTATTAGACCCTGAAGATGCGAACACCCTTCGCAATGCGAATACCCCAGCCGAAAAAGAAGCCATCAAAGACTATTTGCAACAGCAAAAGAATGTACAATGATGAAGCCCGAGTTTTGGGAAACACTGGGCCTTACTTTTCGGCTAGCCGCTGTAACTACTCTGCTATTACTATTTATAGGTATCCCTATAGCTTACGCCCTCTCTCAAAGTAGAAGTCGTATCAAACCTTTTCTGGAGGCACTCATTAGCATGCCTTTAGTATTGCCTCCCACGGTACTTGGATTTTACCTCCTACTTGCCTTTAGCCCTGAAAGTTTTCTGGGTACCTGGCTAGAGAACGTTTTTGGTATAAGGCTGGTATTTACATTTACGGGATTGGTGGTAGGTTCTATTTTTTACAGCCTCCCTTTTATGGTACAGCCCATACAATCGGGCTTTGAAAATTTACCTGAAAATTTAGCGGAAGCTTCTTATGTCCTGGGCAAATCTCGTTTTGAAACATTACTAAAGGTTCAGTTACCAAATATTAAACCATCATTGCTTACAGGTATCGTACTCGCTTTTGCACATACAGTAGGCGAATTTGGTGTGATCCTAATGATTGGAGGTAATATCCCAGGACAAACAAGGGTAGCCTCTATTGCCATTTATGATGAAGTAGAAGCTCTCAATTATACGCTAGCTAATCAGTATGCGCTAGTGCTGATAGCCTTTGCCTTTTCTATTCTGGCGCTGGTCTATGGTATTAATCGGCGAATGTTAAAGGCAATGCGTTAGTATCTATCTTTTCTATAAATCTTTAAACCATAGTATGCACTTCCCGTTTTGGTTGTGAATTAGTGAACGCGATCATTATTCAGAACAAAACCAGAACAAACATGAAAGACGTTATCATCATCGGCGCTGGCCTTTCTGGCTTAACGGCTGCTAATTATCTACAGCAAAAAGAACTATCCTTTCTAATCCTAGAAGCAGAAGGCCAAGTCGGTGGCCGGATAAAAACAAGTACAAAAGACGGATTCTTATTAGATCATGGTTTTCAGGTTTTTGCAAAAGCATACCCTGAAGCTAAAGCATTACTCGATTATGAAAAGTTGGATTTACACGCTTTTCTGCCAGGGGCATTTTTATTACAAGGCAATGGCAAGATAGATAGAATAGGAGATCCGACTAGAGACTGGAGTAGCCTGCTGCCCACATTTTTTGCAAAAGCAGGTTCATTAAATAGTAAATTAAATATACTTAAACTAAAACAGCATCTTAGCAAGAAATCGATTGAAGATATTTTTAGCAATAAGGAATCTACCTATCTACAGGCTCTAGAGGAATATGGCTTTGACCAACAACTTATTAAACACTTTTTTAAACCTTTCTTCAGTGGTATTTTCCTTGAGAAAGGATCACTAAGCAGCCGCTACATGTTTGATTTTGTTTTCAAAATGTTTGCAGAAGATGATGTAGTGGTACCAGCCCAGGGTATGCAAGCTATTCCCAATCAATTGGCTGCTAATCTTCCAAAGGATAGTATTTTACTAAATAAATCAGTAGTCGACATTGATGGCGGTAAAGTAACAACAGCGGATGGACAAATATATGAAGGTCGTTGTATATTGCTGGCTACAGAGGCAATAGGATTAGCAGCTACCTATATTCCTGTCAAACAGCAAGAATTTGTAAGCACAACACAATTGTATTTTTCAAGTGTAAGAGCCCCTTTAAATAAACCAATTATCGCCCTTAATACACAACCCAATCAATTGGTGAACAATTTCACTGTAATAAGCCAGGTTGCCCCTTCCTATGCTCCAGCAGGCAAACAATTATTATCTGCTTCTATTATCGGCCAAACTTCCTTAGATCATATCACGCTGGCTAATCAAGTAAAAATGGAACTTGGGAAGTGGTTTGGCTCAGAGGTAGATGCCTGGAAATTAATTGAGGTTTTTAACATTCAATACGCGTTGCCTGTCCAACAAAAGGTAAGCCATTCGCGCTCTACAGCTGACTTCAGGCTATCTGATCAACTTTTTATCTGTGGAGATCATATGCTAAATGGTTCTATCAACGGAGCAATGAAAGCAGGAAGGCTGGCAGCAGAAGCAATCATAGATATGTGAAAATAGACAAGCATTATTTCTACATTTTACATTGCCTCATTTTATATTTTACGTTAACTTCGGTGATACTTATCTATATTTTGGCACTACTATATAAAAAGGCTTGATGATGAAGATAACTGCCAAGAATATAACATCTCATTTTAGGGCTAATCGGGAAATTGTATTTGAACAACTTTATCGCAACTGCTTTCCACAGGTAGCGCGCATGGTCAGAGCATTAGGAGGTAATCAGGTAGATGCGGAAGATATTTTCCAGGATTGCCTGCTGGTACTCTATGAAAAATCCCTCCTGGGAAACTTGAATATCCAATCTAGTGTCAATGCATATGTATTGGGCATTGCCAAACATCTGTGGGTAAGGCAACAAAGGAATGATGCCCATTTGCTAGAGCTCAACCCACAAATAAGCATTCCGGAAACGATCTTTCAAGTACCTGAGCGCCCTAAACTGCGCTTCTTCAAGCTCATGGAAGCAGTTGGTAAAAAGTGTATGGAACTCCTTCAAGCATTTTATTATCAACATCTTTCTGCTCAGCAATTAGCAGATGATTTTGGTTTTCGATCTGCTCGATCCGCCACTGTGCAAAAACACAAATGCCTGGAAAAAGTAAGAAAGCAAGTAAAACAAAAAAAGCTGAATTATGAAGAAGTGGTGGAATGATCCTAAAACAATAGATGCTTTTCTTTCGGGAAAATTACCTGCCTTTTTGCGCCATGCCTTTCGGCAAAAATTAAGCAGTGATCCTCATCTACAAGCAAATCTGCAAAGTCAACAAATTGCTTATGAAGCGGCTCACTGGTATGGGCGAAAAAAAGTTCGAAAATCTTTGCAGAAAATCAATCACCATTTGCTCCATAAAGAAGCAGATAGTGCATTAGTCAATGAAGTAAACAGGATTTTTGGTAAGCAGTAAGCGGTGTTAATAGATACAACTCGAAGATAAACATGTTGTGAAGATTTTCGACTTCCAATTCTTGGTTTCAGTATACTTCATTAACCATAGTACCTTAATAACATAAAACTACCTTAAACCCTATACTCGGTACCTTAACCTCGTACCCCGTACTTCACTTTCTAAACCTTACACATCAACCTTTATAATCTTTAATTATGATGACTAACAACATCACAGGTGCTGCTGTGCCTATGGTAATCGACGCCAATGGGCGTACCGAACGAGCTTATGACATTTACAGTCTTTTGCTCAAAGAGCGAATCGTTTTTTTGGGTACTGGCATTAATGACCAGATTGCCAACTTGATTGTCGCTCAATTACTTTATCTGGACAGCCAGAATAGCAGCCTGCCAATCAATATGTACATCAATAGCCCAGGGGGAAGTGTTTATGCAGGCCTCGCAATTTATGATGCTATGCAGATGATCAAATCTCCTGTGCACACTTTTGCAGTAGGAGCAACTGCCAGTATGGCCACCGTATTGCTAACCTCTGGTGAAGAAGGGCACAGGTATGCCTTGCCACATGCTACTGTTCATCTGCATCCAGCAGGAGGAGGAGCAAAAGGTTACACCGAAGATGTACGCATTGCCTATCACGAACAAGAACGATTGGAAAAACAATTGTTTTATATCGTTGGAAAAAACAGCCGTCACAGTTGGCAGGAAATCGAGGCTGATTTTAAGAGAGATCGCTTTATGAACGCTCTGGAAGCGCTGGATTATGGGCTTATAGATGAAATCATGGGGGATACCGGAAGTGTTGTAAATATATCACTAGATACAGTAAAAGTAGTAGAAGGTAAAAACAATTAATATTTTTTGTTTTAAAATTTGCAAAAACAAAACAAATTGTGCATATTTGTTTTTGTAATCAGTATTCTTACTACTATGACACTTCAAGTATACATCAGCAAAAAGGGAACAAAAGTGGTAGCTGCTACAGAATTACATCAAGCACTACAACTTACAGATCATCACTACGCTACTAATATAAAACGTTGGTTGCAGGATGTTTATGAGTTCCATGATGGTATCAGGAGACCTGAAAAGATGAGAGATTATGCACAACGTAAATTGAAAGGTGCCAATACACTCATCAGGGATTATTACCTCACAATTGAGCTAGCTAAGCAAATTACGCTAGGCTCTCGCAGCAAGGTAAAGCTGAAATTTGCGAAGTGGTTATCCAATATGGAAGATACCATAGAAAGTACTGATGTACTCAGCAAAGAGCAGGTAACTAAAGTATTGGAATTGACCAAAGCTATGAGTATGGTCTCCTGCCAGCAAGCTGCTGAAAAGAGTCATTTGAAAGTATACGAAATGCGCAATGGTGGTGATTCCCGCAACTGGTGGAAATACCGCGCCCAGCTGATGGGATACTCTGCTAATAAACTGAGACGACAGCTAATGTCTCAAGGGAAAGAAGCAAGAGGAAAATCTCAAAGGCAAATGTTGCAGCAACTCGATCAACATGAAATGATCCGTACTGCTATCATTGACCTCTTCATGAGTATGGGGAAAAGCGAAGCTTATGCTCGTAATCTTGGTGATTTAGCAAAACAATTTGCCAAAGAATTACAAATTGAAGTACATGATGACCGACAGCAAGCAAGCCTATTTGCTCCTAATGCCAATGATCGATTGGTTAATGAGCTAAAAGCGATGGAACAAAGTGGTCGCTTGAGCGTCTGGCAATAAAGCATCAAAGAATAATAATACCTAATTGCTATTTGTCTTGTGCCACAGGGTTCATTTATGATTGCCAAAAATCTGGTTTTCGGAATGAACCCTGCTGGTACTTTTTAATTTAGAGCTTATTTCAGATTTACACAGGCTCACTTTCTATTAAAACTTGTAAAATCTGCATTGCAGCTTTTGCAATTTTAGTACCAGGCCCAAATACACCTGCTACACCATGATCATACAGATATTCGTAATCCTGAGCAGGGATAACCCCTCCTACAACAACCATAATATCTTCTCTACCCAATGCCTTTAGGGCTTCGATAGTTTGAGGCACCAGAGTTTTGTGTCCTGCAGCAAGAGATGAAATACCAAGGATATGTACATCATTTTCAGCAGCCTGACGAGCAGCTTCTCCCGGTGTTTGGAAAAGAGGGCCTATATCTACATCGAAACCTAAATCTGCAAAACTGGTAGCAATCACCTTAGCACCGCGGTCGTGGCCGTCCTGCCCCAGTTTAGCCACCATAATACGAGGACGGCGGCCATCCAGTTCGGTAAATTCATCTGCTAAAACTCGTGCCTGGCGAAAAGCTTCATCAGCACTAATTTCACTGGAATAAACCCCTGATACAGATTTAGTTTGAGCTACATACCTACCAAAATCGCGTTCCATCGCTTCAGATATCTCTCCCAATGTAGCTCGAAGGCGGGCTGCGGCTACGGCCTTATCTAATATATTCCCTTCCCCTGTTTTAGCACATTGATATAAAGCTTCCAATGCTTCTTGTACAGCCGCTTCATCTCTATTAGCTTTTACTTCGTTGATGCGTTTGATCTGTGCCTCTCGTACAGCAGTATTATCCACTTCTAATATGTCGATCGGATCTTGCTCTACCTGGTCAAATATATTAACCCCTACAATCTGGTCTTTACCACTATCTATACGGGCTTGTTTGCGAGCGGCAGCCTCTTCGATACGTAGTTTTGGCAGGCCTTCTTCTATGGCTTTTGCCATTCCTCCCAAACCTTCTACTTCTTCAATTAGCTTCCAGGCTCCTTTTACTAGTTGATCCGTGAGATATTCTACATAATAAGAGCCTGCCCAGGGGTCTACAGATCTGGTTACATCTGTTTCTTTTTGCAGGTATATCTGAGTATCACGAGCTATCTTGGCAGAAAAGTCTGTAGGCAATGCAATGGCCTCATCTAATGAATTAGTATGAAGTGATTGAGTACCTCCTAATACTGCAGCCAATGCTTCTATACAAGTGCGTGCTACATTATTGAATGGGTCTTGCTCTGTAAGGCTCCAGCCAGATGTTTGGCTATGCGTACGCAATGCCATAGACTTCGGATTCTCTGGGTTAAATTGTTTTACAATTTTTGACCAAAGCATTCTGCCTGCACGCATTTTGGCAATCTCCATAAAGTGATTCATACCAATCCCCCAGAAGAAAGACAAACGTGGGGCAAAATTATCAATCTTAAGCCCTGCTTTAATACCTGCACGGATATATTCTAGCCCATCGGCCAGTGTATAAGCCAACTCCATATGTGCAGGAGCACCCGCCTCGTGCATATGGTACCCACTAATACTAATGGAATTAAAGCGCGGCATATGCTGAGCCGTGTACTCAAAGATATCAGCAATGATACGCATAGAAGGTAGTGGTGGGTAGATATAGGTATTGCGCACCATAAACTCTTTCAGAATATCATTCTGTATGGTACCACTCAGCTGAGCCGGAGCAACGCCCTGTTCTTCCGCAGCAATGATATAAAAGGCCATAACTGGAATCACTGCTCCATTCATTGTCATAGATACTGACATCTTATCCAGCGGAATCTGATCAAAAAGGATTTTCATATCTTCCACTGTATCAATTGCTACCCCCGCTTTTCCTACATCACCAGTCACCCGCTCATGATCGGAATCATAGCCTCTATGTGTAGCCAAATCAAAAGCTACCGACAGCCCTTTTTGTCCTTGTTCCAGGTTACGACGATAAAAGGCATTGCTTTCTTCTGCTGTAGAAAAACCCGCATACTGTCGTATTGTCCAGGGACGCACCGTATACATAGAGCTATAAGGGCCACGTAAATAAGGAGGTAATCCTGCTGGAAAAGACAGATGAGATAAACCTTTTACATGTTCCGGCCCCAATACTGGTGGAACATTGATTTGTTCCGGAGTTTCCCAATTTTCTCTTGCTACCGCTGGCGTTTTTTCACGCAACAAGCTGGTATCTAATTCGATTCTACTAAAATCCGGGCGTGCCATAATTGTACTTTTAATTACTACATCCAAATATAGAAAAAAGTGACTTGTATAGTAATAGTCAACCCTGTCTATTTAGAGGGTGATATTTGTCAACACCTGATAATGAGAGAAATGTAAAAAGAGTATTAGCTTGTAAACTATTGAGTCTTACCTCACTCAAACAGTACATTTTCTATGATTGATCAGTAAAACCTCTACCAATACCATAACAACCAATTTTGGTACCTCGACAAGCAGTGCCAAAGCCGTCATCTTTGCAGTATTATAAATACTAAAATTTAAAACATGGCTTATTATTCAGTATTAGATGTTACACCATCTACCGATTCATGGATTCCTGATTATTTACCTACTGCCAATAGATTGGTTGCTAAACATGGAGGAAAATACCTTGCTCGTACAGCCAGTCACGAACAAGTGGAAGGAGAAACCCAGGAAGCCGCACTTCGTATCATTCTCGAATGGCCTTCGAAGGAAGCAGCGATGGCTTTTATGAACGATCCAGAATATGCCCCTCATCTTAAAGCACGTACAGAAGGTTCTGTAAGCCACCATTATCTGATTGAAGCTAAAGATGAACTTGCTTAAGTTTATTTTGGAAATTTCAACCATTGAAACTACAAGTGCCTTCACTATGTGAGGCACTTTTTTGTTTTTATCTGGTATGAAAACATCTTCAAAGCATCCGTCTTCATGAAGAGAAGGCTATCTTTACCATCATAGAAGCTGAAGGTCTAATGCAAGTAAATTAGTCATATGATTTTGATTAAACATGCTGTACCCAAAAATGATATTCTATCCAAGTATATAAACAGCTATTATTTTATTGAGACCAGCCCTGATAACTTCACAGAATTCAGACATTATCCGCATTATAGAACTACTTTAAACATTCATTTTCAGACCCGAATTGAGCTAAACGAAGGCACTCGAATACTCAGCCATCATGCTCCCAAAGGTATTTCGGCAATCTTTACCAATAACTGTAGCCCATCAAAGAATGCAGTTCTCAAAGGGCAACTAAACATTATAGGAGTCAATTTTACTGTTTTAGGAATTAATCATTTTCTCAAAGAAAACTTCTGTTCTTTTGCTCCCCAGCCAGTAATGATGCTTAAGGAGTATTGGACCGGATTCAATGATATTATGCTACATGTTTTTGGAGAAAAAGAGGTCGATACTAAAGTTGAGCTGATGGATGATTTTTTTTTAAAACAGCTAACAGCTTTTGATGAAAGCCGGATCATACAGATCATAAAAGTAATAATGGAGTACAAAGGGAATATTTCTCAGGCTCACATAGATCAACAATTTGGCATCAATAGAAGAACCGTTTTAAGGCTTTTTCGAAAACATCTGGGTTGCAGCATAGAACAATTTAGACAAGTAGTTAAATTCCGGACTGCTTTGGATGACTATTTACAACGATTTCCAAAGCCAAGCTTCACAGAATTGGCCTATGATTACAACTACTATGACCAATCTGATTTCATCAAGCATTTCAAAAAGAAAACAGGTCAAAATCCAAAGCAAGTATTTTCAAGCATTCAAAAATTTGGCGAAAGAGATCTTTATTGGACCTTTAAATAAAGGTGTCTCAATAATCCTATTTTAACTTATGAAGCTGAGGTATTTTTGTTAAAAACAGAAATGAGAACTATTTTCACCTTAGTAGTAATATCGATAAGCCTTCATCTATCTGCACAATCGGTAAAAGACTCTTTGACTTATGACTTAGCAGATATTGCAATGGAAAGCGAAATACCTGGTTTTTCAATAGCCATTGTCAGCAAAGAAAAAATACTCTATAAAAAAGGCTTTGGATATTCAAACCAGGAACAACAAACTCCTTTTACAGAGAATACGATCATTAATATAGGTTCGATTACTAAAACACTTATTGGTGTTTCACTAATGACACTCATTGATAAGGGCAAAATTAAATTGGACGACCCCATCAATAAGTTTTTACCTTTTAATATACGTACTCCCTATCACCCTGATGTAGATATCACCATTAGACAACTAGCTACCCATACCTCTAGCCTGACAGATGGCTTGGATGATATGTTGATTGAAAAAACGTATTTATTCCTCGACTCTATCAATTTTAAGAAAGAAGAGCTACCCGAAGGATATGAAGCGTATTTCGAAATATATCGCAAAAACAAGCCTATATCAATGGAGCGTTTTTTGCACAATACATTTTGCGAAAGTGGAGAATGGTATAGCAATGATAACTTCAATCAATCTACCCCTGGCACTCAATATCAATACACGAATTTAGGAGCCACATTATTAGCATTCATCATTGAAAAAGTTTCTGGTAAATCCTTTTCAGAATATACAAAAACTGAAATCCTCGATGAGCTCGGTATGAACAATAGCTTCTGGGATATTTCAAAAATACCCAGTGAACATTTAGCCTCACATTATTTGTCAAATGGGTTGCTCATTCCTCAATATGAACTCATAACTTATCCTGATGGGGGCCTTTTCACTAGTATTGCCGATTTCTCTTTATTTTTAATTGACATGATCAAGGGATTAAATAAAGAAGGGCGCCTTCTAACTTTTGAGTCTTACAAACAAATGATGAGTAATCAATTAACCCAAGCATACTTCCCCAATGGACAATTTGATACATCAAAAGGCTTAATGTGGTCTGTCAATGAAGAAGGAGACAATATCACAATGAATGGAGCAGACCCAGGAATTGTAAGCTGGACCCTGTTCACCACTCAGGGAAATGCAGGAATTGTTATTTTTATAAATAACAGCTTGTATGGCAATGACTCTCTAGAGAAAGATTTTAACAGAATAAGAAGTACTATATTCAAATACGTAGGAAGTTTGCTAAAAAATCCTTAGAAGTGCTGGTGTTTCTATAAAATTGAGAATTGATGGATAACTTTGTATAAACTAAGCAATCACCATGAAAAAACATCACGTATTATTTTTTCCTTTAATTATATTTCCAATTCTCTTACAGGCTCAATCTCTCGAAGCCCGGTTTCAGCAATTGTTAGACTCTGTTTATACTGCCAATGAAGATGCCGTTGGTGTATTAGTCCATGTAGAGTCTCCAGACAATGGAATATCCTGGACATCCGCAGTTGGCCTTTCCAATCGATCAACACAAGAGGTTTTACATCAAGATCAACCTGTGCTCGTTGCAAGTAATACCAAACCCTACGTAGCTGCAAGTATTTTACGATTGGTTGAAATGCAGAAAATTCGACTGGATCAACCTATAAAAAAACTGCTAAGCCGAAAGACACGCAAATTATTCATACGCGATGGTTATGATTTAGATAAAATAACCGTTAAACATTTACTATCGCATACATCAGGCATTCAGGATTATGTTGATGATGATTATTTTAATTTCGTCGTTCAAAACCCACAACATCAATGGCTAAAGGAAGAGCAAATAAAACGAACTATAGAAATTGGTGAGCCTCAATCCAGCCCAGGCACAAAATTCAGTTATGCGGATATTAACTACCTCTTATTAACCGAAATCATACAAAGGGAAACTAAAGAGCCATTCTATACCGCGATGCAGGATTTGTTAAAATTTGATGCATTAAACATCCAACATACCTGGTTTGAAGGCCTGGAGCCAATCCCCGACAATACACTTCCTCTTGCTCATCAATATTCGGATCAGCAAGATTGGGATTCTTATAACATAAACCCTTCCTGGGACTTGTACGGAGGTGGTGGAATTGCTACGAACTCTAAAGATGCAGCTCTCTTTTTTCAACATCTGTTTGAAGGAAAAATCGTTGAGGATGAATCCCTATTAAAGCAAATGCACACTTACGTACTTCCACAAGAAGAATCAAAATACTGCCTGGGGGTTTTTCATTTTAACTTTGGATATGAAGCTTACTATCATGGTGGCTGGTGGGGAACAGGTGTCATGTATTCGCCAGATACCAACTCTACTGTTGCCGTTTTCACACTTCAAAAGGCAAAACGATCCATTAATCCATTCCTAGGGAAATCTATACAAAGGCTCCTTCTCAAATGATTTGAAAACCTATTAATTGAGTTGCTTTGGAATTACAAGAACACCTAATCAAGCTGAACCCAATGCCGATGCCAAAGGCTAACCTTATTGCTTCGTATTTTGAAAAAGAGGTCATAGGTAATGGAGTTTTTCTTATCAAAGAAGGTAAAACCAGTAAAAAATCTTATTTCCTTGAAAGCGGAATTGTGAGGAGTTATATCTATGACCGTAACGGAGATGAAATTACTACCAGATTCTACTCCTCTCCAGATTTTTTAAACGATTATTTATCTTTTTTTAAGCAAAAACCGAGTGAAGAAAATTATGAAACACAAACAGCATGTACAGTATGGACTATCAACCATGAGAATGTCCAATACTGTTTTCACAATATTCCAGAGTTTAGGGAATGGGGCAGAATGCTCCTGACCCTAAACTATGTAGACATATACAATAGAATGTTGTCCTTTCACAAGTACACTGCCAAAGAGCGTTATCTCGAACTATTGAAAAACAAACCAGAAATCGTTAGTCAGATACCATTAAAATACATTGCCACCTATCTAGGGGTCACCAAACACTCTTTAAGCCGAATTAGAAAAGAAATTACACTTTCTGATTCGTCAATGTGAGAAGTTGTCATATGGCAACTCAAAAATTCCATGCCTGATATTTCTTTGTGTAAAACAAAAAAGTCATGGAATTATACATCACCAATGTCCCCTATTGGGTCTCTATCTCATTTGCAATTCTCTTTGCTTCCATACCTCCACTTTTAATTGCTAATGCGGCAAAAGCGGCATACGATCAAGGCAATATACCAGGTGGGCAGGATATAAAAAGGAAAATCATTTACTTCTATGCTGCCTTCTTTTTTCTGGTAGGCCTCATATCATTGACTGGTTTTTTTGCAGAAAACTTATTGCCCCCCAGAATTATCGTCACTACGGCCATTCCTTTATTTTTATTTTATTTGTTTATCGTCCAAAGAATGGGATGGTTTAAGATCTCTTTTGAACATATTCGACTTGAACAGCTTATTCAAATCCATCTCTTCCGATTTGTAGGCATTTATTTTTTCCTCACCTACATGTATGATGCGATACCGTATACATTTGCTTTTATTGGAGGAGCTGGAGATATCCTTACCGCAGCACTGGCAATCCCTCTTCTATATTTTATGAAGAGGCAAGTGAGTTATGCCACTACACTGGTTTGGATTTGGAATATCATAGGCCTTGCTGATATATTATCGGTTCTTAGCAGCGCAATTATTACCACCAGGCAAGCAATAGAAAATAGCGAAGCAGGTGTACAAGGATTTGGCACATTTCCTTTTAGCTGGATTCCCGCATTTGCTCCTGCAACAATCATTTTTTTGCATATCTTGATATTCAAAAAACTCCTGAAGCGTTAAATATATATTTAGATATCTATTAAAACTTTGCTATTACCAACATGAAACTAGCATCAGCTCAAATAGAATCGACAGTAGGAGACATCGAAGGAAATCTTAAAAAGCATTCAAAGATGATCCGCCTCGCTGCACAAAGTCAGGCTGACTTGATTGTTTTCCCCGAAATGTCAATTACTGGCTACTGTCGAGAGGAAGGAAAAGAATTAGCATTAACAGAAGCTGATGCTAGACTAAATATCTTAAAAGAAAGTGCTAAAAAACATAGGGTAATAATAGTAGCTGGTGCTCCAATAGCAATAGAAAACGCGCTATATATAGGTTCGTTTATTTTCAAACCAGATGGTAATACAGAAATCTATACCAAACAATATCTCCATGAAGGAGAAGAGGAATTTTATTCCAGCTCCTTTGATTATAATCCAACAATAAAAATTGATAATGAACTAATTATCTTTGCTATATGTGCAGATATTGATAATGAACAACATCCTAAAGACGCCAAAAGCAATCAATGTACTATATACATGCCAAGCATCTTTTTCTCAAAAAAAGGTATCAATGAAGGGCATCGTTTATTATCAGAATATGCTCAGAAATATTCGTTTTCAGTATTGATGTCCAACTATTCAGGCTACTTATGGAATATAGAAGCAGGAGGAAGAAGTAGTTTTTGGGATGATACAGGATTAAATAGAGCACAGTTAAGCCCCAATAAAGAAGGCTTACTCATCATGGAGAAAGCTGGCAATACCTGGATCAATGAAATATATGAATGAGTTTTTCACACAACGCATGAATGACCAGATTTTTCAACCTCATACTACCACTCCACAAATCCGTTAGTATATGAAAATAATGTTAGTATTGATCATCCAGAGTTTCTTATTACCTGTAGAAGACAGAATACAAGTAACAGTCCCTACTGTAGAAGAAGAAACCGAGTATGTTTGGAGAACAATAGCCGATATTAATTTTTTTGAAGAGCACAATTATGAGATAAGTTTACCACAAGGAGATTTAATAGAAGAATTGAAACAGAAGGCCAAATTAAATCAGCTAACAGATGAAGACTATCAACAGCTAGAACAATATATGAGGTCTACTATATACCAAAAAACCGATTACGAAAAAGGATATAGAAAAATAGAAAGTAATAAAGCCCTACTAAACAAAATGATCAATGAAATTGGTGCTGTAAGGAAAGATTGGCACTACAAAGAATTTAAGCAATACGAAGTAAAACTAACACTCTACGGCCCCGGAGGGAGTTATGATCCCGAAACAGGTTCAATCCTGATTTATACAACAAAAGAAGGAGCATTCAAACAATACGACAATCCTTCCAATACCATTATTCACGAAATCGTGCATATAGGTACTGAAGCATCCATTATGAACAAGTACAATATTCCTCACCCTCTAAAAGAGCGAATAATTGACAATATCGTCCTGATAAACTTTAAGGAAGATTTACCCGAATACAGGCTGCAAACATTTGGAGACTCAAGGATAGACGCTTACCTAAAAAACAAAAGATCTATCAAACGACTAGACAAAATAGTAGAACGGTTTCAAAGAGAGTTTGTAAATTGAAAAACAATCGATCCACTATGATACCAACAGATATTTTAGAAGCCTATAATGAATTGATCGCTCAATTTCCTATGATAGAACGGAAAGGAAAAACCATGCCTTATACTTCCGTAAATGGCCATATGTTTTCCTTTTTAGATAAAGAAGGTAATATGGGATTAAGACTATCAAAGGAAGATCGCGAAAGCTTCATACATCATTTTAATAGCAAACTAATGGAACAACATGGAAGAGTAATGAAAGAATATGTTGTGGTTCCCACTGATTTATTAAGAAACACCAGTAAGCTATCTGATTATTTAAAACTGAGTTATGAATATGTATCGAGCTTAAAGCCCAAGCCTACAAAAAAGAAAAAATAATGACCAATAAAATAATAAGCAATTGAAAGCGATACTTAAAACCCAACTGTTATTACTAGTGCTTTTTTCAGCCCTCCCATTTGTAAAAGCACAACATCTTGACCAATCAAGTATAAGCTACCTCAAAAAGAATAGCCACACCTTAAAGGTAAATCATCTATATCAGGATGGTAATTGGAAACCAATCAAAAAGCATCTCAAAAACAAGCAAATTGTCTTGCTTGGAGAGTTCAACCATGGTTCCAAACAAATATTTGATACCCGAAATGATTTAATAAAATACCTGCACGAAAATCTTGGGTTTAACACCATCCTACTCGAGTCCGGTATAGGCGAACTAATCGAGATTAATTACAATAAAGAAAACATAAGTCCAACACAAATGACTACAAGCCTGTTTGGCCCGTGGAGAACAAAAGAGTTTGTTGACCTTATGGAATACGTACAACAGCACGACCTATCAATTAGTGGATTTGATGTGCAGAGAAGCGGCAGGAGTTTTGATCCTCTTCTAGAAAAAACAGCTAGCCAATTAGGTATTGACAACAACCTATATCAGGATATTGAAAAGCGCTTTGGAGAACAAAAAAACAGCTTAAACAATCGTAAAGCGGTATACGAAGAGGTAAAACCAGCAACTATAAAATTGATTGAGGATTATCAAGCATTGCTGGAGCAAATAGATTTAAAAAGTGACCAGGACCAAACAATTGCTCTCGTCAAGAGAACGCTTCACAATCGTATCGGATATTTAAAATACTTTCTTGCTTTCGCAAAAAATAAAGACTGGAATCAAAGATGGAAAGCTCGCGATTCTATCATGGCTTCAAATGTAGAATGGCTAATGGAGCATCTTTATAAAGATGAAAAAGTAATCATCATAGCTCACAACTTTCATATTGCAAAATACAATGAGAAAGAAGAAGTAATGGGTGAGTTTTTAAAACCGAAATACGGTTCAGCAATGTACATACTTGGTATATTTGCCGGTAAGGGAAGTTATTCAGGAAACTCCGGAAAGGAAAAGCAACTATCTCCTATAGATAGTGAAGCGCTGGATATCAAGGAAGTGATCTCTTCATTAGATGGTAAAGTGAATTTTTTCCCAATTCCTTCTAAATCTAACAAACGCAACTCCTGGGCCTTTGAAAAAATTATAGTGAATGATACCTTCATCGACTTGAGCAGGTCTAATGAAATGGATTTGTCAAAACATTTTGATGGTTTATTATTCATTGATAAAATATCACCACCAGAAAAATAATGCTAAATCTTTTTCAACATATCAATCAATTCATATCATTTTCCGAGGAAGAATTTGCACAAATCCGTCCTTACTTTGAAGTCATTAAACTCAACAAAAAAGAAACAATTGCACGGCAAAATGCTGCTGCTAAAGCAAATTATTTTGTGCTGGAAGGTTGCCTGCATATGTACTTTATAAACACAAAAGGAGTTAATCAGACGGTCCAGTTTGCATTGGAAAATTGGTGGTTAAATGATGCTCTGGCTTTTTACAAGCAGGCTTCTTCCGAATTCTATATACAGGCTATAGAGTCGAGTAGTATTGCCCTCATTTCCTATGCTCAACAAGAAGAAGTCCTTTCTAAATTTCCTCAACTGGAGCGATACTTCAGAATAATGTACCAGATAGCATATGGCTCTGCATTAAAAAGAGTACAAATAGAGATGCAGTCTTCAAAAGAATATAAATACTTCCATTTCATTGAAAAATTTCCTGCCTTTGCCAATCGAGTCCCTCAGTATTTGATCGCTTCCTTTTTAGGGCTTACCCCTGAATATGTAAGTGAAATCCGATCAAAAAAACGTACATAAGTATTTACTTAAACCAGTTTAAGAAGACTGGAAAAATGGCTCCATAGCTTTGTATCATCATTCAAAAACAATAAACATGGAGTCAAGAATTCAAATCGATCAAGTCGAACCCAAAGCTTATCAACCATTAATGGCGCTTGAGCAATATATAGCAAAAGGTTCCATTAGCCCATCTCATACTAACCTCATTAAAATCCGTGCATCACAGATTAATGGCTGCGCTTACTGCATCAACATGCATACAGCAGAAGCCTTAAAAAATCAAGAGACGATGCAGCGCATTTTTCTGCTAGACGCCTGGAAGCATTGTGAAGCCTTCAATGAAGAAGAAAAAATCATCTTGCAGATAACAGAAGAGATCACCTTGATCCACCAGCATGGCTTAAGCACAGAGACCTATCAAAAAGCCATTGAAGTCTTTGACGAAAGCTACCTGGCTCAAGTCATTATGACCATCTGTGCTATCAACACCTGGAACAGGATTGCTATTAGCACATTAAAGCCTATTTAAATAAACCGATGCTTATAAGCAAGTGCTGTATATGCAAGTACAGTGCTTGCTTTTATTATATTAGATATACAGTACTGAAGTTTCACCAAGCTCTACATCTGCCTTTGTTTTACACGAAACCAAAAGTAACCAACAGAAACAACATATTATTTTTGAATTCATTTATAGAAATTTCATGTTGTACATTATCCTGATAGATGTAAAAGCCTACACATTTGGTGGAAGAAATAATGATTCATTAATAGGCATTTGAATCGAAGGAATGTATATCAAAAACCAGATAAGACACTTCTAGCTTCTCCTGCCAATCCAAAAATCTTATTTTGAGTGCCAACTCAAATCCATTCTATGAAAGTCATTAAACCTCCACATAGTATTTCAAAAAATCATAAAAAAGGCCAACTCATTTTTCTAGCCGGCTCAATAGACATGGGGCAGGCAGAGCATTGGCAGGCTCAAGTCGAAAATTATTTCAAAGATTCGAATACTTATACCATTTTGAATCCCAGAAGAGATAATTGGGACTCGAGTTGGGAGCAAAAATTTGAAAGCCCTAACTTTTCTCAGCAGGTCAATTGGGAATTAAATGGCCTGGAAAGATCAGATATAATCATCCTGTATTTAAGCCCTGATACTAAATCACCAATTTCTTTGCTGGAGTTAGGTTTGTTTGCAAGAAGTGGGAAGTTATTAGTGTGTTGTCCAAATGGATTTTGGAGGAAAGGAAATGTTGATATCGTTTGTGAAAAATACAACATTCCTTTATTTGAAGATTTAGAGAACTTATTGAAAATAAATTTTCCTGAGAGTAGTTAGAAGTTTTGAACGATTTCTCTTCAAGAGTGAGAAGTAATTAAAAACCAGCTTAATAATACAGATGAAAAGTAATTGGCGCGTATTTACAATCTTAATTGTTCTATTTTTTACAGCTTGTCAGGAAAAAGCAATAAAGAAAATAAATCCATCTCAAGACCCAATAAGATATTTAAAAGACCACTGGATGTCTCCGGAAGCATATGTAATATCAAAGTTTGACGACCATGATTATGTCTTCATAGGAGAGTATCATCGCCTCAAACACGATGTTGACTTAATACTGGCGCTCATCCCAAAATTACACGAAAAAGGAATTTACAATCTTGGTATTGAATTTGGTGATTATCAAGATCAGCATTTAGTAGATTCTTTACTTAATCTGCCTCGTTTTGACAGGCAGCTAGCGCAAAAAATCATGTTCAACTGTAGCCCTGACTGGGGATATGAAGAGTATATTGATATTTATAAGGCAGCCTGGGAGGTAAACCAATCCACTGCTGAAGGGAAAGAAAAATTTCGGGTAATTAATCTGGCCGCACATTATGATCCATGCAAAGAGGGAGGCGCCTGGAAAGATATTGATCCTGATGCATATATGGCATCCACTATATTTAAGGAGATCATAAGTAAAAATCAGCCCGCACTGATATATGCAGGCAACCACCATTCATTCACCCGATATCATCAACCCATTTATAGCTTTAACAAAGACTCTTTATTGGGTTTCAACACTACCAGAATGGGTAATATCATTTATGACTCTCTAGAAGAAAAAGTATTCAATATTTACCTCCATTCTGCCTGGACTTCTAATAAGGGCTGGTCTGCACCTCCTGTATTGCCCGTAAATGGACAAATAGATTCTATTATGAACACCTTGGGTAATAAGCCTATCGGTTTTGATGTACTCAACTCTCCATTTGGAGAGCTAAAAAGTACAGATAGCTATTATTCTTTAGGCTATCCAGGTTTTACTTTAGCATCATACTGTGACGGATATATTTTTCAAAAATCATTTAAAAAATACAAAATGATAACGATGGAGGAGAACTTCATCACAAACGATAATATCCAGGACTTGAAAAAATATCTCTCCTGTAGAGGGGTGGATCAACAACTCATTGATTCCATCTCTACCTCCAATATTCAAACAATGATGGAAGAAAAGGCGGAAGATCATTTTGGAGAATTAATGAATTAAAAACCTTACTTTTAAAGCTAAACGAATTTTTTCTTCGCGTGCACGCATCCATAAAACAGCCTAATAAATGCCTTGCCAACGGTAGGCTATTAGGCTTAAAAGCTCTTGCAATTTTCTCATTCCGAAAAAATATAAAATGGAAAACACCGCACCCGACACAATTTGGAAAAGCTGGGAAAAAGTAAGTTTTCGGTTTCTCTTCCTTTTCTTTTTACTCATCATTTTTCCTTTCCCTATAGATGTCATTCCTGGTACTGACAAACTCACTGAGTTAATAGCTAAAGCCTGGGAAGCCCCTATTAATCTTGCAGCCAATATTTTCCTTGATATTGAAGAACCCATTACTCATTCCATAACAGGTAGTGGAGATAAGCTGTATGATTGGATGTTGTATTTCTGTGCCTTTATTTTGGCTATCCTTTTTGCTGGTATTTGGTCTCTTGTGGATCAAAAAAGAATGAATTATGAAAAGTTACGGGCTTGGTTTGTATTCATTATAACCTACTACTTAGCCTATTACATGCTGTTCTATGGAATAATTAAACTCTTTTATTTACAATTTGGCCCTCCAAATCTGGAAAGGCTTTTCCAGACTTTTGGGCAAGCTTCTCCCATGCGCCTTATGTGGACATTCATGGGTACATCAAAGACCTATACTGTATTTGCCGGTTTTACTGAAACCTTAGCGGGAGTACTTTTACTCATTTCCAGAACTCGCACTTTAGGAGCATTAACTGCCATTGGTGTGATGTTCAATGTATTCATGATGAACATGAGCTATGACATTCCAGTCAAACTATTTTCATTTCAGTTGATGATAATGGGAGTATATATAGCAGCTCAGGATTGGAAGCGTTTGTATGCCTTTTTTATTTCGAATCAAGCTATTTCTCCATATCAAAGGTATCCTTTAGTCCGATCACAAAGAGGTAAACGAATACTTTTAGGTGTTCAATTATTATTCATTGGACTTGTATTGTACAGTCAGATTGATGGAGGAATAGACGCAAGAAAACGATACGGAGAACACAGAGAAAAATCAGCATTATATGGAGTGTACAATGTGAATACTTTTTCTCACAATAATGACACTATACCACCACTACTAACAGATACAGTAAGATGGAAAAGAGTATTATTTGACTACCCAAGCTTCACATCTGTAATACTAATGAATGATCATGTAAAACGCTATCGAACCGATATTGACACTATTGCTCATACCATCATTTTATCCGAATGGAGTGACACTACTAATAAATACACCTTTGAGTACACGCAGAAAGGTGAAGAATTAGGACTTGATGGAATAATAATAGAAGATACTTTAAACGTAAGTCTAGAATATTATAGCCTGGATAAATTTGGCTTGTTAAATCGAGGCTTCAATTGGGTCAATGAAGTTCCTTATAATAGGTATAATTATGATTGAAAACTCGCTAATGTTATTTTCGAGATAAAATAGCTTATCAAATAGCGAAAACCACTATACAAAATGAACAAAACCTTCAATCTGCTGGCGCTTGGCCTTCTAATCTGCTTACTCGCATATTTACCCAGTTGTAGTTCTGATACTTCAGCAAAAGAAACAAACAAACTACCTCGTATAGCTATTGCTGGCCTGGCGATAGAGTCCAGTACTTTTTCTCCTGCACAAACAGAAGCAGCAGCATTCCACCCAAGGATAGGAGCTGATGTCATGGATTACTATCCCTTTTTCCATGCAGATTCTTCATTACGCCAAAGAGCAGAATGGATACCTACCTTAAAGGGGCACGCTCTACCAGGAGGAATTGTAACACGCGAAGCTTATGAATCACTAGTAGATACTATCCTGACAATGCTCCAGGCCAACGGCCCTTATGATGGTCTCTTTTTCGATATACATGGCGCCATGAGTGTGGTTGATTTGGATGATCCTGAAGCAGACCTGATAGAACGCATACGTGCCGTAATCGGACATGAAACGATGATATCAACCTGCATGGATTTGCATGGTAATGTTTCTGAGAGGCTGGCCCAAAATACTGATATAATGACATGCTATCGATTGGCACCACACGAAGATGCGATGGAATCTAAAAGGAGAGCTGTTGCTAATTTGCTAGACCGACTGGAAAGCGGCCAGGGCAAACCTCCTTATAAAGCCTGGATTCCTGTCCCAATATTATTACCAGGCGAAAAGACCAGCACACGCATAGAACCAGGAAAGAGCCTTTATGCTAAGGTCGCACCTATTGCAGCTCAGGAGGGTATTATTGATGCCGCTATCTGGGTAGGTTATGCCTGGGCTGATGAGCCTAGAAACCATGCAGTAGTAATGGTTACTGGAGACGACAAAGAAAAGGTAGTACAATCTGCTGAGGAACTAGCCCAATACTTTTGGGAAGTAAGAGATGAGTTTGTATTCGTAGCACCTACCACTACATTTGAGGAAAGCCTGGAAAAGGCTCTGAATAGCGAAGTACAGCCTTTCATAATAAGTGATATGGGCGATAACCCAACAGCTGGTGGAGCTGGTGATGTGACCTGGACATTAAATGAATTGCTCAATAGAGACGTATTTAAATCAGCAGATGGTCCTTCTCTGATTTACGCATCCATTCCTGGCCCTGACTTGGTAGAAGAAGCCATAAAACTTGGCGTAGGGAAGGAAGTTTCTGCAAACGTTGGCGCTGCCGTTGATGATAGATATGCTCCTCCAATTGCGCTTACTGGTACAATCATGGCGATTGAACATGGCGACAAACATGCAGAAACGGAAGTAGTGGTAAGGGTAGGAAGCATAGATGTGATTGTGACAAAAAAACGTAAACCATATCACAAAGAAGCAGATTTCACCCGCCTGGGGCTCAACCCTAGAGAAACGGATATTGTCGTTGTCAAAATAGGCTATTTAGTACCTGAATTATATGACATGCGGGGTGACTGGATAATGGCATTAACCCCTGGTGGTGTAGATCAGGATTTGGAACGACTGGGTTATAAACGAATCAAACGCCCTATGTATCCATTAGATGCGGATATGGCTGACCCTGATCTGTCGGCACAGCTTATTCCGCTGTCGGGAGAATAGGAAAAGCTTTAACTAAAATAATTCTCTGTGCCATATAACTAGCCTGCTTGATACTCCTTCAAGCAGGCTATTATGTACATATAGCAGTTTGTCGAGCTTTCTTAAACTTGTGTAGTATAAAAGTCTCTCCTAAGCATATATCATCTAATTTGCTCGCTTTACAAACAACCTAAGAGTACAAAAGAAACCTTAAAATGAAACGAAACATTCTCCCCCTATTAATGATCCTACTATCAAGCTTTACTGGATTTGCTCAAAATTTTGACAAGGCCAAATTAGATAGCTATTTCGATTTGCTCGAAGAGAACAACAAGTTTATAGGTAGCGTAGCTATTTCTGAAAATGGAGAAATAGTGTACACAAAAACCATAGGATATACTGATATAGAAAACAATATAAAAGCAGATGCAGAGTCTAAATATCGAATTGGTTCCATTTCAAAAACATTTACAACTGTCCTGACTCTCCAAGCAGTTGAAAAAGAAAAATTAAGCCTTTCTCAAACTATTGAGACCTATTTTCCTGCTATTCCCAAAGCAGATAAAATTACTATCCAGCATCTGCTATCTCATCGAAGTGGTATACACAACTTCACCAATGATGAAGACTATTTGAGCTGGAATACACAAGCTCAAACAGAAGAAGAAATGGTGGCGATGATTTCCCAAAAAGGGAGTGATTTTAAACCTGGCAGCAGAGCAGAATACAGCAACTCTAATTTTGTCTTGCTTACCTATATTCTTGAAAAAGTTTATCAGAAGCCTTATGGCCAGTTAGTCTCTATGTACATAACAGAGCCTATCGGATTAAAAAACACCTACCTGGGAAGCAAAATAAAGCCTGAAAACAACGAGTGTAAATCTTATCGATTCTCTGGAAGCTGGCAATTGGAGGCTGAAACAGATATTTCAATCCCTCTGGGAGCTGGTGGAATTGTTTCTACGCCTAGTGATTTAGTAAGGTTTAGTGATGCCTTGTTTGGAGGAAAGCTTGTTAGCAAGGAAAGCCTTGACTTGATGATGACTATTGAAGATGGTTACGGTATTGGCCTCTTTCAAATTCCTTTCCATGACAAGCTAGCTTATGGGCATACTGGTGGCATCGATGGCTTCTCGTCTATATTTGCTCATTTTTCTGATGGAAATGTTTCTTATGCACTTGTATCCAATGGAAGTAATTTCAATAATAACGACATTTCAATTGCTACCTTAAGTGCTGTTTATGACAAAGCTTATGAACTTCCAACATTTAAAGTATATGACTTAAGTTCTGAAGATTTAGATAAATATTTAGGCGTATATTCCTCTAAGGAAATTCCACTAAAAATATCGATCACCAAAGATGAAAATACACTAATTGCACAAGCAACTGGCCAGGCATCCTTTCCACTTGATGCTACAGAAAAAGATATCTTCCAATTTGATCCGGCAGGAGTTGTTATGGAATTTAATCCGACTGAAAAATCATTTGTCCTAAAACAAGGAGGGGGAGCATTTACATTTATAAAAGAGTAAAAGCTTGTCAGGATTTTTTGGTAACTTCTCTCGTGATCAATTAAATTTAAACAGCCTATTTACTCTCTTTTCGTCATGAGAGAAGTTACCTATAAGCAAAATAAATAATGACAACAGTAGACATCCTAACACAATTTTACACTTCATTTTCTGAAAAAGATGTTGAAGGAATGCTCTCATGCTATGATGATAATATCGTTTTTACAGATCCTGCATTTGGCACTTTACAGGGAGACAGAGCAAAAGCTATGTGGAAAATGTTGTTGGCAAATGAAGAAAGCGATTTAAATGTCTCATTTAAAATACTAGAACATACTCCTGATGCAGGTAAGGTCAACTGGATCGCTTCCTATTATTTTGGGCCTCAAAAAAGAAAAGTAGTTAACAACATCACTGCAAATTTGACCATAAAAGATGGGAAAATCATCAAACATCTGGATCACTTTAGCCTTTGGAAATGGACCCAACAGGCTTTAGGATTTTCTGGCTTATTACTGGGCTGGTCTCCATTTATGAAAAAGAAAATCCAACAGCGGACAAACAGGCTTTTAGACAAGTTCATAGCTCAAAAATAAATGGATATTTGTATTTAATATACCTATCGGTATATTTGTGCTATGATAAGGAATGAAAAAACACGTCAGCTCATCATAGAAAAAACGGCTTCCATTTTTAATAAGAAAGGATATGTTGGTACTTACCTTTCCGACCTAACAAATGCAACAGGCCTAACAAAAGGAAGTATATATGGCAATTTCAAAGATAAAAACGAGGTAGCCGTGGAAGCATTTCGTCATAATTATAAATTCCAAACTGCTCAAATACAGGCCGTACTCCAGCAAGAACAAAGAGCCGACAAGAAATTATTTGCATACCTGAATCATTATAAGAATCGATATGATGAAATCTTTGAAAATGGAGGCTGTGCCATTTTGAATACCGCAGTAGATGCTGATGATGGCAACGAACAATTAAGAGGAGAGGTAATCGATAAAATACATAGATGGACCAATACCATTGCTGAAATATTAAACACAGGTATAGAACAAGGAGAAATAAGCAATATAGACACGACAAAATTTGCACATTCTATGATTGCAATGATAGAAGGCAGTGTATTACTTGCAAAAATCCTCAAAACCCCACAAATCTTATTAGATAATTTTGAACTCATTGAAGATAAAATCAGAGCCATTACTATATAATTGTAATGCTTTGTTCCATTTACCAAAAGAGCGGTGTTAAGGAAGAATAATTTTTTTGATCATTCATATACCGTAAGGTATATAACAAATACAAATCTATGAAAAGAGTAGTAATAACTGGACTGGGAGCCATTACACCTATTGGCAAAAATATTACAGAATACTGGGACAGTTTATTGTCAGGAATATCTGGTGCTGAAAAAATTCAGCGGTTTGATGCCAGCCAATTCAAAACACAATTTGCCTGCGAAGTAAAAAACTATGATCCACTGGAATATTTTGATAGAAAAGAAGCCAGAAAATTAGATCGCTTTAGCCAATATGGTTTGATTGCTGCAAGAGAAGCTATCACTGATTCAGGAATTGATTTTAGTCAACACGATAAAACTCGTGCCGGTGTCATTTTTTCAAGTGGCATTGGTGGATTTGAAACCTTTGAAAAGGAAGTAGTAGATTATACCAATTCTAACTTCAGGCCCAGGTTCAACCCTTTCTTTATTACTAAAATAATACCGAATAGCCTAGCAGGCCAGATTTCAATTAAATACGGATTACAAGGCATTAACTACTGCCCTGTAACGGCTTGTGCTTCCTCTACGCAAAGTATTATTCAGGCATTTAACTACATCCGCTTAGGAAAAGCAGATTTTATAATTGCTGGTGGCTCTGAAGCTCCTATTACAGAAGCGTCTATAGGAGGATTTAATGCAATGAAAGCAATGTCTACTAATAATGAAAACTACAAAACAGCTTCCAGGCCTTTTGATGCTACCAGAGATGGATTTGTAGTAGGAGAAGGAGCAGGAGCTTTGATGATAGAAAGCCTGGATTCTGCAATAAAAAGAGGTGCCAAAATATATGCAGAGGTGGTAGGAGGGGGAGAATCTTCAGATGCCTATCATATTACAGGCACTCACCCTGAAGGGAAAGGCGCATATCTGGCAATGAAAGCAGCAATCAATGAGGCTCAGATATCTGAAAGCGAGATAGACTACATCAATGCTCACGCAACCTCAACAGGAATAGGAGATTTATCTGAAATCAAGGCTATTGAAAGGCTCTTCAAACCTCATCTAAACAAATTGCAAATCAGCAGTACTAAATCTATGACGGGGCATTTATTAGGTGGTACAGGTGCCATTGAAGCAATTGCAAGCTGCTTATCAGTACAAACGAACTGGATTCCTCCAACCATTAATACCAGGGATGTTGATAGTAGTATTCCTTCAGAATTCAATCTATCACTAGGCAAAAAATCGACCAAAGAAATTCGATATGCCATTAGCAATAGCTTTGGTTTTGGAGGACATTGTGCGGCTTTGGTCTTTAAAAAATATACTCCCAAATAATGATATATTGAGGAACTGAAGACAACAACAAACATTCTTAAAACATGAAGAACATGCTCACAATTGGGATGGCGCAAATTTCGCCAGTCTGGTTAAACAAAAAAGAAACCATCAAAAAGATAAAGTCATACATCACTCAGGCAGGGCAAAATGAGTGTGATCTTATCGTATTTGGAGAAGGTTTACTTCCTGGTTATCCATTTTGGTTATCGATTACGGATGGAGCGAGGTTTAATTCCACTGTTCAAAAAGAAATTCATGCTCATTATATAAAGAATGCTGTAGAAATTGAAAAAGGGGATTTGGGTGAAATTTGCCAACTGGCTAAAGAATATAAGTTGGCCGTTTACCTCGGTACTATTGAACGAGCACTTAACAGAGGCAGGCATAGTTTATATTGCTCGCTCGTATATATCGACGAAAATGGAGAAATCAAATCCGTGCATAGAAAACTTCAACCTACTTATGAAGAAAGGCTGGCATGGGCACCAGGAGATGGGCATGGATTGAGGGTACACGAATTAAAAGACTTCACAGTAGGCGGGCTGAATTGCTGGGAAAACTGGATGCCATTATCCCGAACAGCACTTTATGGTATGGGTGAAAACCTGCACATAGCAGTATGGCCAGGTTCAAAGCATAATACCCATGATATAACAAGATATATTGCCAAAGAATCAAGATCGTTTGTGGTTTCTGTAAGCGGATATTTGGAGAAGGAAGATATTCCACATGACATTCCTCACTATGATAAAATTGTGGATAATGCTCCTTCCATATTAGCTAATGGAGGATCGTGTATATCTGGGCCTGATGGCAAATGGATTATTCCTCCAGTAGTAGATAAAGAAGATCTCATCATAGGTTCAATAGATTTTAACAGAGTCTTGCAAGAACGACAAAACTTTGATCCTGTAGGACATTACTCCAGGCCTGACATAACGAAACTAAGTGTTAATAGAACAAGACAGTCTCTCATTCAAATCACTGAGGATAAGGAATGATGTTAATTCCAAAAGCAAACCTATAATCTGTTTTTCCTGGCTAATAGGAAGTATTAAAAATTAGTACTCTTGACCTAATTGCAAATTATTAGTACCTTTGACCTAATTAATATAATTATGCAAACCTTACTAATAATACGCCAACATGATTAAGAGAGTGGCTTTCCCAGGTTCAACATTACTCGACCCACAGGAATTTCATTATCATGATTGTTTCCAGGGTACTTTTAATGACAAAAACGATGAGATAACTGTAACGGAACTTGGGAAAGCATTTTTTGCTCCCCCACCTAAGTGGATAAGTGTGCTATTTAATATCCGCAATAAGCTAGTTGCTAAAATTGGACTCAAGATTCCAGACCGTAAAATGGGAGAAAATATTGAGCATTTATCTTTTGAACCATCTCAGCAAGTCGGTTTCTTCAAAGTATTATCAAAAACGGAAGACGAGATTCTCTTTGGGGAAGATGATAAGCATTTGAATTTTAAGGTATCCCTTTTGCAAGAACGAGATCCACAAGACAATGGAATAAAACGGCTCACATGTAGTACTGTTGTGAAATATAACAATTGGCTGGGTAGAGTTTATTTCTTCATTGTGAAGCCTTTTCACCAAATGGTAGTGCCTAGTATGATGAAGCGAATGATCAAAGAAATTGATCGTTCATAAAACAAGCTAATTATACTCTCTTACTTACTACAAAAAACCACCTTATTTCAAGCGGAGATATAATTTTTATTTTTTGTTTTTGCAACGATGTTGCAAAAACAAAAAATATCCCTTATTTTGCAGAAAAATAATGATGGACAAGGATATCCCAAGGCGGAAATTTATAAAGCAGGGCACCACCTTAGCTTTATCTACTTTCCTCATTCCTGATCCATCTTATTTGAATAATAGACTTATGACAGAAAGCAAATCATTCGATGTTATCGTTATTGGGGGAAGTTACGCAGGGCTTTCTGCTGCAATGGCTTTAGGGAGATCCCTAAGAAATACTTTAGTTATCGACAGTGGTATGCCTTGTAATCGGCAAACTCCACATTCACATAACTTCATCACCCAGGACGGAAGTACACCTAAAGAAATTTCTACCCTTGCTAAGCAACAGGTAGAGCAATATAAAACCGTAACATTTCACAACGACCTTGCAATAAGCAGTGAAAAAGTGGAAAATGGATTTGAAATCAGCACTCAATCAGGGGCAATTTTTCAGGGTAAAAAACTAGTTTTTGCTACTGGTATTAAAGATGAAATGCCTGATATAAAAGGATTTTCAGAATGCTGGGGTATCTCAGTAGTTCATTGTCCATATTGCCATGGTTATGAGATTCGTGGTCAAAAAACGGGGATCATGGCAAATGGAGAGAAAGCTTTTCATCTGGCTTCCCTGGTCAACAATTTGACTACAGATTTAAGTCTTCTAACTCAAGCTAAATCTGATTTTAGTACAGAACAAATCAACAAACTAAAAGACCACAACGTAAAAATTGTAGAAACGGAGATAAGTGAAATTGAACATGAAAATGGGCGTATTAAGAACGTGATTTTCAAGGACGGGAAAAGCATTCACTTTCAAGCATTATACGCTGTGATTCCTTTTACACAACATACGGATCTACCAGTCTCATTAGGGTGTGAACTCACAGAGCATGGGTATATTCAAACTGATCCGTTCCAAAGAACTAGTGTTGAAGGGATATATGCTTGCGGAGATAATTCAACTTTCATTCGCTCTGTAGCAAACGCAGTAGCTTCTGGAAATATGGCAGGAGCAATCGTAAATATGGATTTAACACATCAGCTATATTAAAAATTGAGTCAATAGTTGTCTCGCCCAGGCTGATTAAATTTTGTAATTTGGGAATCGATTTTTTCATCATCCATTCCTGTTATGAATACTGAAAAGTTATTCAAGACATTTAATGAGTTGAGCCCCCTTACAAAAGAAGCCTGGGCGGATTTTTTCCCTCTTTTCACTTCTCTGGAATTAACAAGAAATGAATACCTGGTGAGAGAGGGTAGCAGGGTAAGTCATTGTTACGTACTTACGAAAGGTGTTGTAAGAGTGTACTACAATAAAGAAGGAAACGAATACAATAAGACTTTCTTTACTCCAGGCATGTTCCCTACTCCACTTACTGCTTTGCTATCTGATACTCCTTCAGCATTATCATTTCAGGCTCTGACTCCTTGTCAACTAATTGGTTTTTCATACTACAAATTCAAAGAGCTGTCTGACAAACATCGTTGTTTGGAGCGCATCTTTTTAAAGATTTTAGAAAATGTGTGGATCAAAAAAGAAAGGCATGATATTCAAATGGTAACCAATGATGCTACCACCAACTATATGCTTTTTAGAGAGCAGTTTCCCCATCTCGAAAATCTGATTCCGCAGTACCATATTGCTTCCTATCTGGGTATCACTCCTATCCAACTCAGCCGTATCCGTGCTAAGCTCAATAAATCTAACTAGTGCTCTGTCAAGTATCAAAAGACGAGTAATCTATGGTGTCTTTTATGCTTACTCTTCGTTAGAGAACCCCTTGCGTAGCGCTGCTATGCGCGGGAACCTCCGCCTTGATTAAACATAAAATTCACAGACACCTCAC